>CAWHTZ010000001.1:0-105324 GCA_963832415.1 uncultured Actinomycetota bacterium
AGCGCTGGCCGACCCCCTCCTCGGCCACGGCGGTCACGATGTTGGTGACGGCCTCCCACTGGTGGAACCGAGGAAAGAGCATGCTGGTGCGGCGCACCGACGCGCCGGTGGCGACATCCCACTCCTCCTTGGTCTCGACGAGCATCAGCCGGCCGATAATGGTGAGCCAGGCGTGTTTCTCCCACACCCGTTCCCACAGGTAGGCCGTCGATGACGTGCCCCCGGAAGCGGGCGGGTTGCCGGCGCCATCGTCGTGCCCGGCGTTGAATGGCAGGAAGTGGGTCTTCTCTCCCTCGAGCCGTGTGGTCATTGCGGCCAGGTCGTTGGACACGGCGAAGTGGACCAGCGCGCGGTGTCCGAACGAGAGCAGCGGTTCGGCGCGGCCGTTCGTGACCGGGTTGCGATCGCGCTTGTACTGATTGATCGCCTCATCGAGCGACTGGGTGAAGTCGGTCTTGAGCTCGACAGTGGCGACCGGGATGCCGTTTACGAAGAACACCAGGTCGATGCTGCGCTGGTCAGCAGTCGGAAATGCACCTGCCGCATCACGCGCGCCCGCACCGCGGCGTACTCAGCATTGGTGGTGGCGTTCAGCGTGGTCGCGGGGCGAAATTGCGCCATCTTCAGTCGGCCACCACCGATGTACTGGACCCCATTTCGCAGGATGTTCAACGTGCCGCCGCCGTGCTCCAGCGGTCGGTCGAGAGCGGCGGTCAGTACGTCGAGGAACTTCGCCTGGGATCCAGCGGCCTGTAACGCCTTCTCGTACGCCGGGCGCTGGGTCTCCTCCAGCCACCCGACAAGGTCCTCGGGGAACAGTGCACGCTCGCGGTCGTAGCCGGCGTCGTTGGGCGAGTACAGCCAGCCGTGTGCCTCAAGGTGGGTGCAGATCTCGGACTCGAACACGACCTCGTTGTGATCGGCCATCAGGCTGCCTCACGCACGTCGATCTGCCCCGTCACCGCCGCCGTGATCAACGCCGCCCGCCGCTCCTTGGAGAGTTGGATGAATTGTTGCGCCTCCAATACCAGCGCGCTGATCCTGACAGTCTCTGCATCGGACTGCGTCACGAGTGTCTCCTGCGTGCCGCGTGGTGGAAGGGGGATCTCAACCTGCCGCACGACCGACGTGTTGAGGCGTGCTCGAGTGGATCCGCGAGCAAGCAGCATGATCTGGGAACGCGTTTGTGGAGAGGACATCGCCCAAGCGAGATACGTCGCGGTCACCTGATGGTTGGGGCGCAGGCGATAGCAGTCAGCTTTCACGATCGCTCGTCCAAGGGCAGGCACTACTGCAGCCCGACCGAGCGGCATCTTGTCGTCCCCGAGGCCTGCGACGACGACATCGCCCTGCACGGCTGCGTGGGCCTCAAGTTCGTTTGCGTAGTCGAGCGGAATGGCCGCGTCCCCGCTCTTGAACTCGTTGACGCCGATGTTGCCCAAGCGGATCACACGCGCGCCTTCATCAGAGTAGTGCGCCGAGGTGAGTGACGAGCCGAACGGCCCATCGACGATTGATTCGATAACACGACGAAGAGGAACGATCCGACCCACAAGCCGAGCTTCTTCGAAGCGTTTCGCCCATACCGAGTCGTGTCGCTCGGCGAGCATCTCAATCAAGCGCTGCTGCTCCTCGATGAGCGTGTCGATCGGGCGATTTCGCGGTCGAGGTAGTCAGCGATTGCGCGCTGCTCCTCCAGCGGCGGGACCGGCACTGGAAGCGCGTTGATCTGCGCCGTGCCGATTCCAGGCTGCGCAGCCGTCTGGGAGTACTGACCCAGGTTCATTACTTGGAGGACGCGTGCGAGCCAACGTGCGTCAGCGGATTCCGCTGCACATGCCACGATCGCGTGTTCAGAAGCCCAATACTCACCGGAAACGAGGTGCACGTTCCCGCACAATGCACCCTGACGGCCGATCAGGATGCGCGTACCGTGGTGCGTTTTCGCCTCTGTGTAGCCACGAAGACCGTTGCCGCCGTAAACGGGATACGTGCCCGAGGCCTCGATCGAATCCGCAGTGATCGCCTCGCCAGCCCGCATACCTGGTGCCACGTACTTCACCTTTGATTCGGTCCACTCGATAGGGAGTGAGAGACCTTGCAACCATTCGATACGCGTTGGTTTCAGTGTCCGCCCTGAGGTCATCCTTCGACCTCCCGCAGCAGATCGAGGATCTTGGCGACCTGCTTCTCCAGGTCGGCGTCGATCTCGGCGAGGGGCGGGGCGGGACGTACTTGTAGAAGTGCCGGGTGAACGGGATCTCGTATCCCATCTTGGTCTTCTTCCCAGTCGATCCAGGCGTCTGGGACGTGCGGCAGAACCTCGGCGTCGAAGTAGGCCTGGATGACCTCGATCTTGCCGCCGCACCGGCGTCGTAGCCGCCGTAGGTGAACGGCACGTTCTCGGTGTCGCGCTGCTTCGTGTCCGGCTTCGGGCGTGCCCTTGCGAGTCGACGACCGGTTTCCGTCGTCGTCGAGCAGCGGGCGTTCGACGGTGATGGTCCAGTAGCCGAACTCGTCGTTCGCGAGGACCTTCGAGTGGTCGGGTCGCGTCCTCGAAGGCGTCGTAGAGCTCGACGACTTCTCGCGGTCTGCGTCGCTGATCTCGCGGCCCTTGGCGCCGAGGTTCTTGCGCATCTTGGTCCAGAACGCGTGCCGTCGATGAGCTGGACCTTGCCCTTGCGCTCGGGCGCGCTTGGTGTTGTCGAGGATCCAGATGTAGGTGGCGATGCCGGTGTTGTAGAACATGTTGGTCGGCAGCGCGACGATCGCGTCGACCAGGTCGTACTCCAGCAGCCAGCGGCGGATCTTGCACGGCCCGGACTCGGCGCCGCCGTTGAACAGCGGGGAGCCGTTCAGGACGATCCCGGCCCGCCCGCCGCCGTCGTCGGGCGGGCGCATCTTGTGGCGAGGTGCTGCAGGAACAGCATCTGGCCGTCGCGATGGCGGCAGGCCGCGGCGCGAAGCGGCCGTACGGCCCCGCTTGCGTCGCGCTCGTCCTTGACCGCCTTGGCGACTGCCTTCCAGTCCACGCCGTAGGGCGGGTTGGACAGGCAGTAGTCGAAGGTGCGTGCCGGCGAACCGGTCGTCGGCGAGGGTGTCGCCGAGCGGATGTTGGCGGCGTCCTGGCCCTTGGCGATCATGTCGGACTTGCAGATGGCGTAGGACTGGTCGTTGATCTCTTGGCCGTACAGGGTCAGCCGGGCGTCGGGGTTGCTGCTCGAGCAGGTGCTCCTCGGCGACCGAGAGCATGCCGCCGGTGCCGGCGGTCGGGTCGTAGACCGTGCGGACGATGCCCGGCTCGGTGAGGCGCGTCGTCGTCCTCGGCGAAGAGCAGGTCGACCATGCAGGCGGATCGCGTCGCGCGGCGTGAAGTGCTCACCGGCGGTCTCGTTGGAGGCTTCGGCGAACTTGCGGATGAGTTCCTCGAACAGGTCGCCCATCTCGGCGTTGGGGACCGTGTCCGGGTGCAGGTCGACGCCTCGGCGAACTTGACACGACCACGAGCAGGAGCCGGTTCTTCTCGTCAGCGTGGCGATCTCGTTCTCGAAGTCGAACCGCTCGAACACGTCGATGTTGGCGAGAACCGGGCGATGTAGTCGATCAGGTTGTCGCGCGAGCCCGTCGGGGTCTTCGAGAGGTTGGCGAAGTCGTAGTCCGAGGTGTTGTAGAAGTCCGAGCCGGTGGCCTTCTGTCGACCTTGACGTCGAGCCGGTCGCGGGTGTCGACTTCGGCGCAGCGCGCGCACCTCGTCGCGGTCGGGCTCGAGGACGCAGTCGAGGCGGCGCAGGATCGTCATCGGCAGGATGACGTTGCCGTACTGGTGGGGCTTGTAGACGCCACGCAGCTGGTCGGCGATCGACCAGACGAAGTTGCCGAGGGTGCTCACGAGGCCCTGCGTCATCGGCAACACAATGGGCCATCTTGCCCGAACGCCCGCCGGGTACGCGTCCGCCAGATGGCGCGGACCGCGTGGCTCGCTTCCCCCACCAGTCCCCCACAGGACGCCACGAGGCGACCGGGCCATCTCCGAAAATGACGGAGAAACCGCAGGCTGACCTGCGGTTTCTCGGGTGGAGCCTAGGGGACTCGAACCCCTAACCCCCTGCTTGCAAAGCAGGTGCGCTACCAATTGCGCCAAGGCCCCCGGTGGGCCCGGAGAACACCGGGACCGGGCCGGCCAGTCAGGACCGGTTGACGGTGTCCGTGGCCTCGGCCCAGAGGGCGCGCTCGGCGCGCCCCTCGTCCATCTTCTTCTTGGCGAAGGCGGCGCCGAGAACGCCGAGCAGGACCAGGAAAACCTTCTTCATTCGGCTGTCTCCTCGTCGGGGACCCGGTCCCCGGAGTGGGCGTCTGGTGCCCGCCCAGACTACCGGGGTGCATCCGCGTCCCTTCCGGCGGTCAACGAGAGCACCGCCCGCCCGGCAGCGCCAGGACGAGAGCGATGGGCGGCCATTTCCGGGGGCAGTCGTCCACAGGTCGCCCCGTCAGCGCGTTGTACACAGCCGGCACAACTCCCGCACCACTGTCGGTGATCGAATGTATGTTCGAACCATGCAGTCAGAGGCCAGCCACCCCGTCACCCAGACGGTCGCGGCAGCGCGGGAGCGGGTGGGCGAGCTGGCCGAGCAGCCGCTGTGGTCGCTGGACGCCGCCGGCACCCGGCAGGCACTGACCGAGCTCGCGGCCCTGACCTCGCAGGTCGCCGAGCTGGAGGCCCGGCTGGTGGGCCACGCGGACACGGTCGAGGCGTACGCCGCCTCCGGGGCCGTCTCGACGCCGGCGTGGCTGGCGCACGCGACGCGGGTGACGCGGCGCGACGCCCACGCCACCGCCCGGCTCGGGGCGGCGCTGGCCGCGCATCCGCTCACCCGGGAGGCGCTGGCGGCCGGGGACATCCGCTCCGACCAGGCGCGGGTGATCTGTGCCGCGGTCGACGAGCTCCCCGACCCCGACGACCTGGACCGCCCCTGCCCCGACCCCGAGCTGCGCGAGCGTGCCGAGAAGCACCTGCTCGCCGAGGCCGCGCACCACGACGCCAAGGCGCTTCGACAACTGGGCCGCCGGCTGCTCGAGGTCGCCGACCCCGCCAAGGCGGACGAGCACGAGGCCCGCCGGCTGGCCAAGGAGGAGGCGGAGGCGCTGCGCGGGGCCCGGCTCACGCTGAGCGACATGGGCGACGGCACCACCCGGGGCCGGTTCGCGCTGCCGACCGCGCACGCGGCCATCCTGCGCAAGGCGCTGCACGCGCTGGCCGCGCCCAAGCATCGACGCGCGGTCGACGGGGCCGGGGCCTACGACCACCGGATCCCGCGGCCGGACCGGCTGGGGCAGGCGTTCTGCGAATACCTCGAGCGCTATCCCAGCGACCGTCTTCCCGCGCAGGGCGGCGTCTCCGCCACGGTCGTGGTGACGATCCCGCTCGGCGCGGTGCTCGGGGCGGAGCAGGCCGCCCGGCTCGACGACGGCACCGCGATCTCCCCGGGCCTGGCGCTGCGGTGGGCCTGCGAGGCCGGGATCCTGCCCGCGATCACGAACACCCAGGGCCACGTGCTCGCCCTCGGCCACCGCAAGCGGCTGCACACCGAGCCCCAGCGGACCGCGCGGATCGTCGAGCTCACCCTCGCCGATCCCACCGGCACCCCGACCTGCGAGCACCCGACGTGTGACGTGCCCGCCGCCTGGTGCCAGGCGCATCACCGCACCGCCTGGTCCCGCGGCGGGCGGACCGACCTGCGCGACCTCCAGCTGCTCTGCCCACGCCACCACAGCCTCGCCCACGCCCAGCAGTCGCGACCGCCGATGCGGACGTGAGCCGAGCGGTCGGGCCGGCGTTGGGGACGTCGGAGTCGAGGACGTCGGGAGTGGGCCTAACTGGACTTGAACCAGTGACCTCTTCCTTATCAGGGAAGCGCTCTAACCGTCTGAGCTATAGGCCCGTCGCTGGGTCGCAGACCCCGGCGCACGGCGTGCGCCGAGCCGTGACCCTACCCCACCGCTCGCGGCCCCAACAAAACGCGTCTCGGCCGCCCGCCGCTCCGCGCCAGGGGTGGCGAGGTGGCTCAGTGGTCGTCCTCCGCGAGCGTGACCTCGACGCCGCCGAGCAGCGCGGCGGCCATGTTGTAGAGGAACGCCATCAGGGTCGCGATGGCGGTCAGCAGGATCACGTCGACGGCCGAGACCAGGATGGTGAAGCCGAGCACGCGCGAGAGCCCGATGAAGTTCTTGACGTCGAAGTCGCTCGTCTGCTCGGTGCCGACGACGTCGGCGACCGTGGCGTTGATCGATTCCCAGACGCCGGCGGCGCCGAGCACCGACCAGATGATCAGAACGGCGACGATGGTGACGACGCCGATCGCGATGGAGAGCAGGAACGCCGTCTTCATCACCGACCACGGGTCCAGCCGCGTCAGCCGGAGCCGGGCCCGCCGCGGGGGGCGCCGTCCGCTGCTCGTCGCCGCCTTCGTGGAGGCGGTGCTCGATCTCGGGTTGGCGTTGGCCTTGTGCTCGTCGCTGGCGGCCGTGAGGCGCTCGCCCAGGTTCTGCGGCCTGCCGCCCCCACCGCCGGAGGTGGACGTGTCGGATCCCGACGTGCCGGATCCCGCCTTGCCCGACCGGCTTGCGCTCCCCGTCCGGCTGCGCTCGGCCATCAGTCGTCACTCTCCTGCGTGGGTCCGTCGTCCCCCGCGTCGGGGATCGACTCACCGGCGATTGTTGCATCCCCCCCGGTGGCCGCCTCCCCCCCTGTCTGGACGGCGGCCTCCTCGAGCTCGTCGTCGACCTTGGCCTCGACCGAGCGGGCCACGACCGCGACGGCGTCGCCGGCCTTGGGGTTCACGAACCGCACGCCCTGGGTCGAGCGCCCGGTGGAGCGGAAGTTCTCGTCGATCCGGCTGCGCACGACCTGGCCCGCCTGCGTGATCGAGAGGACCTCGTCGCCCTCCTCCACGATGAAGGCGCCGACCAGCCCGCCGCGGTCCTCGTTGGTCAGGGCCATCGCCTTGACGCCGATCCCGCCGCGGGACTGCAGGCGGTACTCCGAGATCCGGGTGCGCTTGGCGAAGCCGCCGTCGGTGATCGTGAAGACGTACTTCTCCACGACGTCGAGCGCGCCGGGCTCGGCCGAGGCGCCCTCGGCGTGCGCCCGGGCCTCGGCCGCCTCCTCGGCCTCGACCTGCTCGGCCGAGATCACCGACATGGACAGCAGCGCGTCGCTGTCGCGGAACTTCATCCCGGCGACGCCGGAGGTGGCCCGACCCATCGGGCGCAGCTGGGCGTCGTCGGCCTTGAACCGGATCGCCTGCCCGCGCCGGGAGACCAGCAGGACGTCGTCATCGGGCCCGACCAGCTCGGCGCCGATCAGCTCGTCGTCGTCCTCGCGGAAGTTGATCGCGATGACGCCGGCCTGCCGCGGCGAGTTGTAGTCGCCGAGCCGGGTCTTCTTGACCAGCCCGGTGCGGGTGGCGAGCGCGAGGTAGGGCGCCTGGTCGTAGTCCCGGATCGCCAGCACCTGGGCGATGTCCTCGTCGGGCTGGAAGGAGAGCAGCCCGGCCACGTGGCCGCCCTTGGCGTCGCGGCCGGCCTCGGGCAGGTTGTATGCCTTCGTGCGGTAGACCCGCCCGGCCGTGGTGAAGAACAACAGCCAGTGGTGGTTCGTCGTGGCGATCAGGTGCTGGACGACGTCGTCCCCGCGCAGCTGCGCGCCGCGGACGCCGCGCCCGCCGCGCTTCTGCAGCCTGTACTGGTCGGCCCGGGTGCGCTTGGCGTAACCACCGCGCGTGATCGAGACGACCAGCTCCTCGTCGGGGATCAGGTCCTCCATCGAGAGGTCCCCGTCGGCCGCGACGATCTGGGTGCGGCGGTCGTCGCCGTACTTGTCGACGATCTCGCCCAGCTCGTCGGAGACGATCTGCCGCTGCCGCGAGACGTTCGCGAGAATGTCCTCGAGGTCCGCGATCACGCGCTCGATCTCGGCCAGCTCGTCGATGATCCGCTGCCGCTCCAGCGCCGCGAGCCTGCGCAGCTGCATGTCGAGGATCGCGTTGGCCTGCAGCTCGTCGATCTCGAGCAGCGCGATCAGCCCCTGCCGGGCGTCGTCGACCTCGGGCGAGCGCCGGATCAGCGCGATCACCTCGTCCAGCATGTCGAGCGCCTTCACCAGCCCCCGCAGGATGTGGGCGCGGTCCTCGGCCCGGCGCAGGCGGTATTCCGTGCGCCGCCGGATGACGTCGACCTGGTGCTCGACCCACCACGAGATGAACTGGTCGATGGTGAGCGTGCGCGGGACGCCGTCCACCAGGGCCAGCATGTTGGCGCTGAAGTTCGTCTGCAGCTCGGTGTGCTTGAGCAGGTTGTTGAGCACCACGCGCGCCACGGCGTCGCGCTTGAGGACGACGACCAGGCGCTGGCCGGTGCGCGAGGACGAGTCGTCGCGCACGTCGGAGATGCCCTGGACCTTGCCGCTGTCGGCGAGCTCGGCGATCTTCAGCGCGAGGTTGTCGGGATTGACCATGTAGGGCAGCTCGGTGATCACCAGGCAGGTGCGGCCGCGCGAGTCCTCGTCGACCTCGATCACCGCGCGCTGGGTGATGGAACCGCGGCCGGTGCGGTAGGTCTGCTCGATGCCCTGGCGGCCCACGACCGTGGCGGCGTTCGGGAAGTCGGGGCCCTTGACCCGCTCGATCACCGCGTCCTGCAGCTCCTCCCGGCTGGCGTCGGGGTGCTCCAGGGCCCACCGGCACGCGGCCGAGACCTCGCGCAGGTTGTGCGGCGGGATGTTCGTCGCCATCCCGACCGCGATCCCGGCCGAGCCGTTGACCAGCAGGTTCGGGAAGCGGGCGGGCAGGATCACCGGCTCCGAGGAGCGGCCGTCGTAGTTCGGCTGGAAGTCGACGGTCTCCTCTTCGATGTCGCGGACCATCTCCATGGCCAGCGGCGCCAGCCGGCACTCCGTGTAGCGCATGGCCGCGGCGGGGTCGTTGCCCGGCGAGCCGAAGTTGCCCTGCCCCTGGATCAGCGGCGCCCGCATCACCCACGGCTGCGCGAGGCGGACCAGGGTGTCGTAGATCGCCGAGTCGCCGTGCGGGTGGTACTGACCCATCACGTCGCCGACGACGCGCGAGCACTTGGAGTAGCCGCGGTCGGGCCGGTAGCCGCCGTCGAACATCGCGTAGAGCACCCGGCGGTGCACGGGCTTCAGGCCGTCGCGCACGTCCGGCAGCGCGCGCCCGACGATCACCGCCATCGCGTAGTCGATGTAGGAGCGCTGCATCGAGGTCTGCAGCTCGATGGGCTCGATCCGGCCGCCCGGGCCGGGCGACGGGGCGAGTCCCTCGCTGGGGGTGTCGGTCACGATCGCTCTCTCTCGCTCGCGTGTCGATCGGGGATTCTCTTGATGTCTAGCAACGGTCCTAGAGGGTCCTAGAGGGTCCTAGAGCGTCCTAGCGGGTTCTGGCGGTTCCTGGCGACGACTTTGCGTCGGCGGGGCGCGGGGTCTCCCTGGACGTCGCTGTCAGATGTCTCCGTTAGATGTCTCCGTTAGATGTCTCCGTTAGATGTCAAGGAAGCGGACGTCCTTGGCGTTGCGCTGGATGAAGGAGCGCCGCTGCTCGACGTCCTCCCCCATCAGGATCGAGAAGATCTCGTCGGCCTGCGCGGCGTCGTCGAGGGTCACCTGGAGCATCAGGCGGTTGTCCGGGTCCATCGTGGTCTCCCAGAGCTCGTCGGCGTTCATCTCGCCGAGGCCCTTGTAGCGCTGCACCGGGTTCTCCTTGGGCAGCTTCTTGCCCTCCTCGCGACCCGAGCGCAGCATCGCGTCGCGCTCGGCGTCGGAGTAGACGTACTCGTGCTCGGCCGGCTTGTTCCAGCGCAGCCGGTAGAGCGGCGGCTGGGCCATGTAGACGTAGCCCTGCTCGATCAGCGGCCGCATGAAGCGGAACAGGAGCGTGAGCAGCAGCGTGTTGATGTGGTGCCCGTCCACGTCGGCGTCCGCCATCAGCACGACCTTGTGGTAGCGCAGCTTGTCGAGGTCGAACTCCTCGTGGATCCCGGTGCCGAGCGCCGAGATGATCGCCTGGACCTCCTGGTTGGCCAGCACCCTGTCGATCCGCGCCTTCTCGACGTTCAGGATCTTGCCGCGGATCGGCAGGATCGCCTGCACCCGCGGGTCGCGCCCCGACTTGGCGGAGCCGCCGGCGGAGTCGCCCTCGACCACGAAGACCTCGCACTCCAGCGGGTTGGTCGACTGGCAGTCCGCCAGCTTGCCGGGCAGGCCGCCGCCGCCCAACAGGCCCTTGCGGCTGCGGGCGAGGTCGCGCGCCTTGCGGGCGGCGATCCGGGCGGACGCCGCCGCCTGCGACTTGCGGACGATGTCACGGCCCTCGGCCGGGTTGCGCTCGAGCCAGTCGCCGAGGTGCTCGTGCACGACCCGCTGCACGAAGGAGCGGGTCTCGGTGTTGCCGAGCTTGGTCTTGGTCTGGCCCTCGAACTGCGGGTCGGCGAGCTTCACCGAGATGATCGCGGTCAGGCCCTCGCGGATGTCGTCGCCCGAGACGCGGTCCTCGCGCTTCTTGATCAGCCCCCACTCCTCGCCCCAGTGGTTGACCAGGGAGGTGAGCGCCGAGCGGAAGCCCTCCTCGTGGGTGCCGCCCTCGTGGGTGTTGATGGTGTTCGCGAAGGTGTGCACCGACTCGGTGAACGAGGTGTTCCACTGCATCGCGATCTCGAGGCTCTGGTGGGTCTCCACGTCCTCGGCGGTCTCGGCCTCGAAGGAGATGACGGTCGGGTTCGCCTTGTCCTTGCGCCGGTTCAGGTGCTCGACGTAGTCGACCAGCCCGCGGTCGTAGCGGAAGGTGCGCTCGATGCCGCCGCCCTGGGCGCGGTGGATCGCGGCGGCGGCGTCGCCCTCCTCGGTGGCCGGCTCGCCCTCGGTGGCGGTGGCGACGAACTCGGAGCTCGGCCGCTCGTCGCGGATCACGATCGCGAGGCCCTTGTTGAGGAAGGCCATCTCGCGGATCCGGTTGGTGATCGTCTCCAGGCTGTAGTCGGTGGTCTCGAAGATGTCGGGACTGGCCCAGTAGGTCACCGTCGTGCCGGTGCCCTCGCCCGGCTCCAGCGGGCGCACCTGCTCCAGCTCGGCGTCGGGCACCCCGAGGCGGAACGCCTGCCGCCACAGGTGACCGCGGTTGCGCACCTCGACCACCAGCCGGCGGGAGAGGGCGTTGACCACCGAGACGCCGACGCCGTGCAGGCCACCCGAGACCTTGTAGCCGCCGCCGCCGAACTTGCCGCCCGCGTGCAGCAGGGTCAGCGCCATCGTGACGGCGGGGATCCCCTCGGTCGGGTGCACGTCGGTGGGGATGCCGCGGCCGTTGTCCTCCACCCGGATCGCGCCGTCCCCGGTGAGCGTGACGACGATCCGGTCGCAGTGGCCGGCGAGCGACTCGTCGACCGCGTTGTCGATGATCTCCCAGATCAGGTGGTGCAGCCCGCGCTCGCCGGTCGAGCCGATGTACATGCCCGGGCGCTTGCGGACCGCCTCGAGGCCCTCGAGGACCTGGATCGCCGAGGCGTCGTACGACGCGGTCACGGCCTCCGCCGCGGCGGCCTCCACCCGGGCGGCCGCGTCGTGCGGCACTCCCACCGACTCCTCCTGGGCCGGAGGGCCGTCTGCGGTCGCCTGACCTGCGGGCGGCGGGGGGGTCGTCCCGCCGGTCTCCGACGACGTCTGATCGGCCACGCGTACCTCTTCACTTCTCGCCTGCGAGTCGGGCCCGGGAGCATGCAACGAGCCGCCGGGGCACACCTCGAACGGCTCGCTGCCAGTCTACCCGTCCCGGCTGCGGACACCACGTCTGGCGCGCTCTGTGGACGGGGGCGAGCACCGGAAACGCCCCGGCAGCGTGCCGTGAGGCCGGGTGTGAGCGGTGTGGGGGGACCGGCGCGAGTCCCCCCACGCGCCCGGGGCCCCGAGATCGGCAGATCGCGGCGCCCACCCGGCACCCGTCAGCCGTAGGTGTCCCGGGGACCGCGACCCCCGCGCACCGAGCGCCGGCCCTTGGTCCAGGTCGGCAGGTGGGGGCCGAGGACGTCGATGACGCGCACCGTGCCGTGCCCGAGCTCCTCGTTGAGCCGGCGCACGATCGTCGGGGCCAACAGCTTCAGCTGCGTGGCCCACGCCGTGGAGTCGGTGCGGACCACCAGCCGCGCCTCGGCGAACGACTCCGGCGTGCAGTGGCCCGCCACCTCGGGGCCGACCAGCTCGGCCCAGCGCCCGATCACCGCGGCCACGCGCAGGTCGAGCGCCCAGCCGTGGTCGGTCACCAGCCGGTCGAGCGTCGCGTCGACCGTCTGGGGGTCGCGCTCGTCGGCGCCGGACCCCGACAGCCCGCCGCGCCGCCGGCTCCCCACGTCGCTGCGCGGGCGGGCGAGACCGGCGACGGCTGCGTCGGCAGTTCCGCTCCTGCGCCGGGGGCGACCCGCCCCGCCGGGCCCGGCGGGCGCCCCCGGCGTCGGGCGGACGCTCGCCGTCGCCCGCGCCAGCGCGCGCGCCAGGTCGAGGCCGCTCGCGTCGTGCCCAGCCTCCTCCTGCCCAGCCTCCTCCTGCCCAGTCCCCTCCTGGTCAGTCTCCTCCTGGTCGTTCCCCTCCGGGTCCTCGTCGGGACCGGGGTCGGTCACGACAGCTCCCCGTCGACGCGGCGCACGGCGCCGTCGGCGACGGCGTATCGCACCCCGGCCAGGACCGCGGGCACGTCGGCCTCGACGGCGGCGGTGACCAGCACCTGCTCGGCGCCGGCCACGAGGTCGGCCAGCTGGTCGCGGCGGGTGGTGTCCAGCTCGGCGAAGACGTCGTCGAGCACCAGGATCGGGTCGTCCCCGTCGGCGCGGAGCAGGTCGTAGGACGCCAGCCGGAGCGCCAGCGCGAAGGACCACGACTCGCCGTGGGAGGCATAGCCGCGCACCGGCAGCCGCAGCTCGTCGCTGCCCAGCGAGCAGAGCAGGTCGTCGCGATGGGGACCCACCAGGCACACCCCGCGGTCGAGCTCGTCGCCGCGCCGCTCCGCGAGGGCGGCCCGCATCGCCTCGGCGACCTCCGCCCGCTCCGGAACCGCCTCCGCGGGGCCGGGGAGCGCGAAGGAGGACCGGTACTCGAGCTGGGCGTCGTCGCGGGTGGCCCCCCGCGCGACGGTCTCGTAGGCCTTGCCGAGGTAGGGCCCCAGCTCGTGCGCGAGGCGCAGCCGCGCCCCCAGCAGCTCCGCGCCGGTCTCGACGAGGTGCTCGTCCCAGACGTCCAGGGTGGCGAGGGCGCCGTCGCCCGAGCCACGGCGGGCCGATCCCGCGGTCTTGAGCAGCGTGCTGCGCTGCCGCAGCACCCGCTCGTAGTCGCTGCGCACCCCCGCGAGGCGGGGCGCCCGCAGCACCAGCAGGTCGTCGAGGAACCGCCGACGCTCGCCGGGGTCGCCCTTGACCAGCGCCAGGTCGTCGGGGGCGAAGACCACGGTCCGCACGAGGCCGAGCAGCTCCCGGGCCCGCGGCAGCGGGGAGCGGTTCACGCGCGCCCGGTTGGACCGCCCCGGGTTGATCTCGACCTCGAGGGTCGCGGTGCGCCCGTCCTTGACGACCGCCGCCCGGATCAGCCCACGCTCGGCGCCCGCGCGGACCAGCGGGGCGTCCGCGGTCGAGCGGTGCGAGGAGAGCCGCGACAGGTAGTCGACGGCCTCGACCAGGTTGGTCTTGCCCTGCCCGTTGCGCCCCACGAAGGAGGTGACGCCCGGACCCAGCGCCAGGTCCAGCTCGGCGTAGGAGCGGAAGTCGTGGAGCGTCAGGTGGGAGACGTGCACGTGGTGTCCATGGAGTCCGGGTCGCTCAGTCCTCGTCGCTCAGGCCGGGTCGCTCAGGCCGGGTCGCTCAGGCCGGGTCGGGGTCCGGGCCCGGGCCGGCGCCGCGGCCGTCCTCGCTGCCCTGCACCGCGTGGCCGCCGAACTGGTTGCGCATCGCGGCGACCGCCTTCATGGCCGGGGAGTCGTCCTGGCGCGAGACGAAGCGGGCGTAGAGCGCCGCGGTGATGGCCGGCGTGGGCACGGCGTTCTCGATGCCGGCCTCGACGGTCCACCGGCCCTCCCCCGAGTCGTCGGCATAACCCGCGATCGAGCCGAGGCCGGGGTCCTCCTCGAGCGCGTTGACGAGCAGGTCCAGCAGCCAGGACCGGATCACGGTGCCCTCGCGCCAGGAGCCGAAGACCTCCGTGACGTTCTCGACGTGGTCGACGGCGTCCAGCAGCTCCCAGCCCTCGGCGTAGGCCTGCATCACCGCGTACTCGATGCCGTTGTGCACCATCTTGGAGAAGTGCCCCGCGCCGACCTTCCCGGCATGGACGGCGCCGAAGTCGCCCGGCGGCTTGAGCGCGTCGAACGCCGGCTGGGCCTTCGCGACGTCGTCGGCCGACCCGCCGTACATCAGGGCGTAGCCGTTCTCCAGGCCCCAGACGCCCCCCGAGACGCCGCAGTCGACGAACCCGATGTGCCGCTCGGCCAGCATCGCGGCGTGCGTCGCGTCGTCGCTCCAGCGCGAGTTGCCGCCGTCGACCACGACGTCGCCCTCCTCGAGCAGGTCGACCAGGGCCGCGACGGTCTGGCGCGTGGGCTCGCCGGCGGGGACCATCACCCAGACCACCCGCGGCGTCGGCAGCGCCGCGGCCAGGCCCTCGAGGGAGTCCACGTCGGCCAGCTCGGGGTCCCGGTCGTAGCCGGTGACCTCGTGACCCGCGCGGCGCAGGCGCTCGCGCATGTTGCCGCCCATCTTGCCGAGCCCGATCAGGCCGAGATGCATGCGGATCCTCCTCTGGACGGGTCGGTCAGCCGGGCCTCAGGAGAGCAGGCGGCGCGGCATCAGCAGGTAGCGGAAGCCGGGGTCCTCGCCGGCGTCGCCGGGTGCGCCGCGCATCACCACGGGCTTGGACGCCTGGGTGAAGCCGAGCTCCACGACGTTCTCGTCGATCACCGTCAGGCCGTCGAGCAGGAACTGGGGGTTGAACCCCGTCGTCAGGTCGTCACCCTCGATGGTGGCCTCGACGGACTCCGAGGCCTGGGCCTCGTCGCCGCTGCCGGCGTCGAGCGTGAGGACGCCGTCGGCAAAGGCCAGCTGCACGGCGGTGTTGCGCTCCGCGACCAGCGCGACGCGGCGCACGGACTCCACCAGGGCGGCCTTGTCGACGCGCGCGACGGTGAGGTGCTCGGTGGGAAAGAGGCTGCGGACCTTGGGGAAGTCGCCGTCGAGCAGGCGCGTCGTGGTGCGCCGCAGGCCGCCCGGCGCGGCGCCCTCGAAGCCGATGAGACCCTCGCCGCTGCCGGTCGCGGCGAGCGCGATCGTCACCTCGCTGCCGGCCGTCAACGACTTCGCGGTGTCGCCGAGCACCTTGGCGGGCACCAGCGCGGCCAGCGACTCGTCCGGGGTGTGCGGATCCCACCGGAGCTCGCGGTGGGAGAGCCGGAACCGGTCGGTGGCGAGCAGCGCGATGGTCGAGCCCTCGATCTCGATCCGGACGCCGGTCAGCACCGGCAGCATGTCGTCGCGGCCGGCGGCCGTCACCGCCTGGGCGACCGCGTGGGCGAAGAGGTCGCTGCGCACGGTGCCGGTCGCCGCGGGCATCTCGGGCAGCGTCGGGTAGTCCTCGACCGGCATGGTCTGCAGGCTGAACCGGGCGGACCCGCAGGTGAGCGACACGCGCGAGCCGTCGAGCACCATCTCGACCGGCTTGGCGGGCAGGCTGCGGCAGATGTCGGCGAGCAGCCGACCGCTGACCAGCGCGCGCCCCTCGGAGGAGACGTCGGCCGCGAGGGTGGCGCGCGCGGAGGTCTCGTAGTCGAAGGTCGACAGCACCAGGCCGTCGTCCCCGGCCTCGATCAACAGCCCGGCGAGCACGGGGACGCTCGGACGCACGGGGAGACCACGGGCTGCCCAGGCGACGGCGTCGGCGAGCACGTCACGTTCGACGCGGAACTTCACTTCGGTGGTCCTCCGAGAGCAGGAGAGGCGGGCGGGATCACGCATCCTGCCATGCCGCTGCGGCGACCGGGAGGCACGCGGTCGTCGCGGCCGATGTCGGCGCGGACGGCGAGGGTGCTGCCTCGGGCTGGTCGGGCCGGGTCGGGGCGGGTCGATCCACAGGTCTGGGGGTGTTCGGAGATTCCGGGGGAGTGGTGACGTGTTCCAGGTGTGAGTGGTCACAGCGTCGGTGGAAACTGTGGACAACTCGTCCCGCTGCAGGTCGGCCTCCGCAATTGTCGTGCACAGGGGGTGTGCACCGACGGTGGATGCACTGCGCACCGGTGTTGACGAATCACAGGACTCGGCGCCCGGACGCACGGCGTCCACAGCCCTTCCGCCGGTCGGACGCCCTCGCTGCACAGGTGCTCCACACGACTCGGCGCCCTCCAGCCGCCGCTCGGGGCCCGGCGGTCAGCCGCGGGCGGCGATCTTGATGCGGTTCGTGAGCTCGCTGACCTGGTTGAAGACCGAGCGCCGCTCGGCGAGCAGCTGACGGATCTTGCGGTCGGCGTACATGACCGTCGTGTGGTCGCGGTTGCCGAACTGGGCCCCGATCTTCGGCAGGGAGTGCTCGGTGAGCTCTCGACACAGATACATCGCGATCTGGCGTCCCTGCACCAGGTGCCGTCCGCGGCTCGGACCGGTGAGGTCCTCGACGGACACCCCGAAGTACGACGCGGTCTGGGCGATGATCGCGGCCGCCGTGATCTCCGGCTCGCCACCCTCGGGGATCAGGTCCTTCAGCACGATCTCGGCCAGGGAGAGGTCGACGCCCTGGCGGTTCAGGTTGGCGAAGGCCGTGACGCGGATCAGCGCACCCTCGAGCTCGCGGATGTTGGTCTGGATCCTCGAGGCGATGAACTCCAGCACGTCGGGCGGCGCCGTCAGGCGGTCCATGGCCGCCTTCTTGCGCAGGATCGCGATGCGTGTCTCGAGGTCGGGTGGCTGGACGTCGGTGATCAGCCCCCACTCGAACCGGTTCCGCAGCCGGTCCTCGAGCGCCTCGAGCCGTTTCGGGGCGCGGTCGGAGGTGAGCACGATCTGCTTGTTCGCGTTGTGCAGCGTGTTGAAGGTGTGGAAGAACTCCTCCTGCGTCTGGGTCTTCCCCTCCAGGAACTGGATGTCGTCGATCAGGAGCACGTCGACGTCGCGGTAGCGCCGCTTGAACCGGTCCTGCCGGTCGTCGCGGATGGCGTTGATGAACTCGTTGGTGAACTCCTCGCTCGAGACGTAGCGCACCTTGGCACCGGTGTAGAGCGAGCGCACGTAGTGCCCGATGGCGTGCAGCAGGTGCGTCTTGCCGAGGCCGGAGTCGCCGTAGACGAGCAGGGGGTTGTAGGCCTTGCCCGGAGCCTCCGCGACGGCGACGGCGGCCGCGTGCGGGAAGCGGTTCGAGGAGCCGATGACGAAGGTCTCGAAGGCGTACTTCGGGTTCAGCCGCGTCTCGAGCGCGTTGGGTCGCTGGGCGTCCTGCTGGGTGGCGACCGTGGGCTTGGCGAGGTGGTCGCGGCCGTCGCCGGACGTCCGCGGGTCGTCCGGCGGGGTGGGGCCCTGGGGCACCCCGGGGACCCCCGGCACTCCCGCGGTGGCCGCGCCGGCTGCGGAGGAGGGATGCCGGGCCTCGGTCGGCGGGGAGGCCGGAGCGCTCGGGTGCGGCGGCGTCACGGCGCGGCTCGCGGGCTCGGAGGGGGCGTCGGGGGTCGCGGCGCTGCGGTGATCGGGGGCGCGCTCGACCGGGGCGCCCGTGGCGGCCCCGCCGGGCCCGCCGTCGTCGTGGGACGGCGCTTCATCGATCTGTGGATATGTCGACATGTCGCGTTGTTGCGGCTGACGCGGCACGCGGTCGTCGTCGGCCCCGTCCGGGGGGTGGATGGTGACGGCGATCCGGATGTCCCGCCCGAAGGACTCGCTCAGCGCGTCCTCGAGGTGGGCCCGCAGGCGCCCCTCGAGCTGGGTGCGGGTGAAGTCGTTGGCGACGGCGATGATCGCGCTGTCGTGATGCAGGGTCACCGGTTCGCTCGCCTGCAGCCAGGCTCGCTGGTGCGGCTGGAGGTCGGCGACGAGTCGTCGCCAGACCTCGCCGAGATCGGGTGCCGCGTCGTGATCCAGCTGCGTGCCGCTGTCCATGCAAGTCCTCCGAGCCGCCTCGCCATACTCCCCGACACCCCTGGTGGCAACAGGGACTTCTGGTCCACAGAGTTATCCACAGGCTGTGCATCGGCGTCACGCGTGTCGCGGCGATCGAGTGTCCCACCGCCCGACGTGGCACGCCGCGACGTTTGTGCAGGTCAGGGGAGGTGTCGCGGGGCCGATGCGCGGTCCGCGACAGGACCTGGAGCGGGTCGGTGGCGGGCGGGAGGGACGGTTCCGAAGGCAGGAACCTAACAAGGCTCGCGCGGGCGCGGCAAGGCTTCATCCACAGGGACGGCCCGGAGCCCCGGGACCTGGGGCCCGGCGGCGTCCGCTTCGGCGTCCGTTCCGCGCGGAACCCCGAGCGCCCGGGGTCTCGCGGGCGCGCGGGCGCGGTTTGACCCCGTCGGAGCGGTGCGCGTACCGTGAATCGGTCCTCCCGGTCAATCGACCGGCGCCGCATGTCCACGGGGGCGCCCCCGGGTGCCCGCCCGTGGGTGGGCGGTGCCAGCCGAAGAGCGCGCGTCGGCATGACTCGCGTGTCCGCGCTGCTGTGCCCTGCCCGCGCGGGAGGACACGCACGAGGCGCACCCGCCGCCACACCTGCCAGACGACGGCCGAGACCGGCCAGGACAACGGAGAGTCGACCAGTGAGCAAGCGCACCTACCAGCCGAACAACCGTCGCCGCCACAAGGTGCACGGCTTCCGACTGCGGATGCGTACCCGTGCCGGTCGCGCCGTCATCTCCTCGCGCCGGCGCAAGGGCCGCAAGAGCGTCTCGGTCTGACGACCGGCGCGCCCGCGGCGACGCCGTGCTGCCCCCGGCACACCGGTTGCGGACCGGAGAGGACTTCCAGCGCACCGTGCGCGGTGGCCGGAAGGCTCGTGCCCGCACGCTCGTCGCCCATCTGGATCGGCGCGACCCGGGTTCGCGCGAGGGTGCCCAGGCCGACGGTGCTCAGGTCATGGCGCCGCGGGTGGGACTCGTGGTCAGTCGGGCCGTCGGCAACGCCGTCGTGCGCAACCGCGTCAAGCGTCGGCTGCGGCACGTGGCCGCCGCGCGACTCGACCAGCTCCCCCGCGGATCGGTGCTGGTCATCCGGGCGCTGCCGGCTGCGGCCGAAGCGCCGTCCGCGGACCTCGCTCGAGACCTCGACCGGGCGCTCGTCCGCGCGCTCGCGGGGAGCCGGCCGTGAAGCACGTCCTGATCCTCCTGCTGCGCGTCTACCGCTTGGTCATCAGCCCGCTCTACGGGGACGTGTGCCGCTACTACCCCTCCTGCTCGGCCTATGCCCTGGGCGCCGTGCAGGAGCACGGCAGCCTGCGCGGCAGCTGGCTCGCGCTGCGCCGCCTGGCTCGATGCCACCCGTGGTCCGACGGCGGCTACGATCCCGTTCCTCCCCGACGCGGTGCGACGCAGCCGCACGGCACCGCCTCCTAGGAGCCTGACTTGATCGACTTCTTCGTCCAGCTCGGCAGCTTCATCATCACGCCGCTGTACTACGCCGTCTCGGCCCTGCTGATCGCCTGGCACAACCTCTGGGGACGGATCTTCGGCGAGGAGTCGGGGATCTCGTGGGTGCTCTCGATCATCGGTCTGACGCTGGTGATCCGCGCGGCGCTGATCCCGCTGTTCGTGAAGCAGATCAAGTCCAGCCGGAACATGCAGCTGATCCAGCCGCAGATGGCCGAGGTGAAGAAGAAGTACGGCCACGACCGGGAGCGTCTCGCCCAGGAGACGATGAAGCTCTACAAGGACAACGGCACCAACCCCCTGTCGTCGTGCCTGCCGCTGCTGCTGCAGATGCCGATCTTCATCTCGCTCTTCCGGCTGATCGACCAGGCCGCGAAGAACGGCGAGGGCCGCGGGGTGCTGACCGACCAGCAGGCCCAGCAGTTCGCCGACGCGGAGCTGTTCGGGCACGTCCGGATCTCGGAGACGTTCATCGCCGCGGACGGCGCCATCGGCGTCATGCTGACGGCGGCCGTCCTGGTGCTGCTGATGACCGCGACCACCTTCCTGACGCAGCGCCAGCTGATGAGCAAGAACATGCCGGCCAACGCCATGTCCGGCCAGTACGCCCAGCAGCAGAAGATGCTGCTCTACATCCTTCCGCTGGCCTTCGGGTTCGGCGGCATCTTCTTCCCGATCGGTGTGCTCTTCTACTGGACGACGTCGAACCTGTGGACGATGGGCCAGCAGTTCTACGTGATCCGCCGCAATCCCGCCCCGGGGACCCCCGCCTTCCAGGCCAAGGCCGACCGCGACGCCGCGAAGGCCCGGCACAAGGGCCTCGACCCGGCGGGGGGTCCCGAGGCCGCGACGGACGCGAAGCCGGGCTCGACGGCCACCAAGACCGCGGCGTCGGGCGCTCAGACAGACCGGCGCCCGGCGCAGCGCCCGCAGCCGCAGCGACAGACCCGTGCCCAGCGCGGTGGCGGCGGCGGTGGCGGTGGCGGCGGTGGCGGCTCCACCAAGAGCAAGAGCAAGAAGAAGAAGAAGAAGCGCTGAGCGTGCCGGGACCGCGCCCCGGCCCGGCGGCGCCCCGCCACGAACCCACGAGCTCCGCGCCACGGCGCGAAAACGCCCACAGAGAGGGGACCCAGTGAGTGACGCCGCCAACGAGGCGACCGATTCGGACCAGACGCACGAGGTGAGTAGCGAGACCCGCGATCCGGGCACGGACGGGGGGGAGAACGGGGCCGAGACCGGCCCGTCCCGGGTCGAGATCCTGGAGCGGGAGGGCGACATTGCCGCTGACTACCTCGAGGAGCTGCTGGACATTGCGGATCTCGACGGAGATCTGGACATGGACGTCGAGGGCGACCGGGCGGCCGTCTCGATCGTCGGGGCAGACCTCTCGCACCTGGTCGGCGCCGAGGGGGAGGTGCTCGAGGCGCTCCAGGAGCTCACGCGCCTGGCGGTCTACCGCGAGACCCGCGAGCGCTGCCGCCTCATGCTCGACATCTCGGAGTACCGGGCACAGCGACGCAAGGAGCTCGAGAAGCGCGCCGCGGAGGCGGTGGCCGAGGTGCAGCGGTCGGGTGAGCGGGTCTCGCTCGACCCGATGTCGCCGTTCGAGCGCAAGGTCGTGCATGACGCGGTGGCCGACGCCGGCCTCACCTCCGAGTCCGAGGGTGTCGAGCCGCGGCGCTACGTGGTGGTCCTCTCGTCGTGACCGGCCGTGCCGCACGGCCTGGCGACGGAGACAGCAACGCTGTTTCACGTGAAACGCCCCCCGCACCCTCGTTGGTGCGGGGGGCTTTCTCTGCCGATCGGTGGCCGCTGATCGAGAGGTACGCCCACCTCTTGGTGACCGAGGGCGTGACTCGCGGATTGATCGGCCCGCGCGAGGTCCCCCGCCTGTGGACGAGGCACCTCGCGAACTGCGCGGCCCTGGCGGACGCCGTGCCGGCCGGACCGCGCTCGGTGGCCGACATCGGCTCGGGCGCCGGCCTGCCCGGCCTCGTGCTGGCGATCCGCCGCCCGGAGCTGCGGGTGACGCTGGTGGAGCCGCTTCTCCGCCGCACCCGCTTCCTCGAGGAGGTCGTCTCCGATCTGGGGTTCGACACCGTCGAGGTCGTGCGGTGCCGGGCTGAGGAGCTGCACGGGACGCGCACGTTCGACGTGGTCACCGGGCGGGCGGTGGCTCCCCTGCCTCGGCTCCTCGGCTCGTCGATGCCGCTGGTCGCCCCCCACGGAGAGCTGCTCGCAATGAAGGGGGCCAGGGCTGCGGAGGAGGTCCGCGAGGCGGCCGAGGTGGTCCGTGAGTGGGGTTGTTCGCCCCCGACCGTGCACAGCGTCGGAAAAGAACTGATTGATCCACCGACCACGGTGGTGCGAGTGGATTGGGCCGACCCCGACGCCGTACGTTGGCGATCTCAGCAGGACCCCACCGCGGTCGGCCCGTCGCGGCGGCGCTCGTCCAGGGGCCGAAGGGGGAAGCGGTGACGCGAGGCCTCACCAGGTTTTCCACCGCCCCCTCACGCTCGCGCGGCTGAGTTATCCACAATTCGACCGAGTTATCCACACCCTGAGGTTGCCGTGGTTTCACGTGAAACGCCCATGACCGAGACGGTGGTCCCCCCGCAGCCCCCGCGGCGACCGGTGCGCACAGCGGGCGACCTGGCCGCCGCCGTCACGACGCGGTACGACGAGTCCACGCCGCTCGCGCGTGCGGTGGAGCAGTCCGTCCTGGCTCGTCGAGGCGTCCGGGTCGGCGATCCGGCCGCGCGACCCGCGGCGACCCGTGTCGTGGTCGTGGCCAACCAGAAGGGCGGCGTCGGCAAGACCACGTCAGCGGTGAACCTGGCCGCCGGCCTGGCGCAGCTCGATCAGCGCGTGCTGGTGGTCGATCTGGATCCCCAGGGCAACGCCTCGACGGCGCTGAACATCGACCATCATCGCGGGACCCCCTCCACGTATGAGCTGCTGGTCGACCGGACGCCCATGGAGGAGGTCATCCAGGCCTGCCCGGACCAGCCGAACCTCTGGGTCGTGCCCTCGACGATCGACCTCGCGGGCGCCGAGATCGAGCTCGTGTCCGCGGTGGCGCGCGAGGGCCGCCTCCGGCAGGCGATCACGCAACATCCGCGGGTGGGCACCGCAGAGGAGGCGGGTGAGGAGCGATTCGACTACGTCTTCGTGGACTGCCCGCCCAGCCTCGGGCTCCTCACGCTGAACGCCCTCGTCGCCGGCGCGGAGATGATGATCCCGATCCAGGCCGAGTACTACGCGCTGGAGGGGCTCGGGCAGCTGCTCGACACGGTCGAGATGGTCAGGGCGCACCTCAATCCCCAGCTGGTCGTGTCAACGATCCTCGTGACGATGTTCGACGGCAGGACGCGCCTGGCGGCCGGGGTGGCCCAGGAGGTGCGGGACCACTTCGGGACCCAGGTGCTGCGCACCTCGATTCCGCGCTCGGTGCGCGTGTCGGAAGCGCCGTCCTACGGACAGAGTGTGATGACCTACGATCCCGGATCGCCGGGTGCGCTGAGCTACCTCGAGGCGGCGCGAGAGATGGCCAGACAGGGGAGTGTGGAATGAACCAGAAGGTGCCCCGGCGGGGTCTCGGGCGGGGTCTCGGGGCGTTGATCCCGACCGGACCTCCCGAGGAGGACCTGCAGACCGCCCCGGAGCGCTCCGGTGATGCCGGCCGCTCGGCGGCGTCCCCCCTCCCGACCGGGTGGGCGCGGGATGCCGCGGCGGCGCCTGCGGCGCCCGAGCGCGCTCGGCTCGTCGACGTTCCCGGGCAGCGGCACCTCGAGGGACCGCCCTCCGACGCGGAGGGCGTGCGTGCCACGGAGGGGGAGGGCACTCCGGGCCCCGCGGGGCCGGACGCGCCCGGTGGCCAGACCACGGTCGGCGCGGACGGTTTCACGGGAGACACCGACGAGCCGATGCCGGCGAACGCGTACTTCGCCGAGATCCCGCTGGGCCAGGTCGTGCCCAACCCCCGCCAACCGCGTCAGGTCTTCGACGAGGAGGCGATGGCGGAGCTGGTGCACTCGATCCGCGAGATCGGGTTGCTGCAGCCCGTGGTCGTGCGCCCCGTGGGCCCGGGCGCGTACGAGCTCGTCATGGGCGAACGTCGCTGGCGCGCCTGTCAGCAGGCGGGCCAGGAGGCGATCCCGGCGATCGTGCGCTCCACCGGCGACGACGACATGCTGCGAGACGCGCTGCTCGAGAACCTGCACCGCAGTGAGCTGAACCCGCTCGAGGAGGCGGCGGCCTACGGGCAGCTGCTCGAGGACTTCGCCTGCACGCACGACGAGCTCGCCCAGCGCATCGGCCGCTCGCGCCCGCAGATCTCCAACACGCTGCGTCTCCTGAAGCTCTCCCCCGGGGTGCAGCGGCGCGTGGCGGCCGGCGTCCTCTCGGCGGGCCATGCCCGGGCGCTGCTGAGCGTGGATGACGCCCAGCAGCAGGACTCGCTGGCTCAGCGCGCGGTGTCGGAGGGCATCTCCGTGCGCGGGCTGGAGGAGCTGGTGGCCGTCGGGGACGGCGGCGGCAGCACCTCGCGGCAGCGGCGCACCCGGCCGACGGCCCCGGGCCTCGAGGAGCTCGCCGAGCGGCTCTCGGAGCGCCTGGAGACCCGCGTGAAGGTCGGCCTCGGCGCCAAGAAGGGCAAGATCACGGTCGAGTACGCCTCCCTGGACGACCTGCGCCGGATCGTCGACATCATCGATCCCCGCAACCGCAGCGACCGCCCGATCTGAGGCCGCCGGGGCACCGGCGCCCGCTCGCCCGCGCCGGCGGAAGCGGCCACGCGAGCACTTCGCGGCGCGATGTCGACAAGTCGACAAGTAGGCAGGCCGATCAAACGCCTTGCAGGCGAAGCGATGCGTCGACAGGCCGACGTACCGATGTGGCCACACAGCGCCATATCGCCACATCGATGAGTCGCCACATCGATGAGACGCCACGTCGATTGGCCCGCAGGTCGATCGGCCGACGAGGCGACGCAGCGACGCGCCGGCGCGCCGGTCACCCCCGGCGGCGGTCGCGGTCCTGGGCCTTGGCCGCCCGCTTGGCGGCGCGGACCCGCTTCTCCTCCACGTCGAGAAGCTCGGCTTCCTCGAGGGTCGGGGCGGTGCCCCCGAGGCGGGCGGGGACCCACCACGAGCCGGCCGGCTGCTCCTCCGCGGGATAGTCCGCGATGGCCTCGTCGAGCATCCCGATCATCGCCTGGCGCAGCTGGGCCGTCTCCGCGACGGGGTCCGCCCCCACGGGGTGCAGGGGCTTGCCCACGTGCAGCCCGATCGTCTTGCCCCGGGAGAAGTCGCGTGGGTGGTCCTTGGTCATCATGCGGTGCGTCCCCCAGAGCACGACGGGGACCAGGGGTACGCCGGCCTCGGCGGCGATGCGGACGGCCCCGGACTTGAACTCCTTGAGCTCGAAGGAGCGGGAGATCGTCGCCTCCGGGAAGATCCCGACGGCCTCGCCCCGGCGCAGGTAGTCCACCGCGGTGCGGAAGGACTGCAACCCCTCGCCGCGGTCCACCTCGATGTGGTGCAGCGACCGCATCAGCGGCCCGGTCCACCGGTGGTCGAACAGCTCGCGCTTGGCCATGAACCGCACCTTGCGACCGGAAGGGTTGGCCGCCAGACCGCCGTAGACGAAGTCGACGTAGCCGATGTGGTTGTAGGCGAGCAGCACCCCGCCGGAGCGGGGGACGTGCTCGGTGCCCGTCATCTGGATGCGCTGGCCGAGCGCCCGGAAGGTCGTCTTCGCGAGGACGATGATCGGCGGGTAGGTGAGGTCGAGCACGGCGCTCCTTGGCAGGCGGGTCCCGGAGCCGCCATCCTGCCCGCTCGCTGGTCGCCCGTGCACGCCGGGACCGCCTACCATCGGGGGTGCCCGGCGGGTTGCGGCGTGCCCGCCGGGACGCGAGGAGGCAGTTGTGGGACGCACCGTGGGACGAACCGTGGGGCGCAAGGTGACGCGGTTGACCGTCGATCACCTGCCGCTGCTGCCCGGCGGGTGCGGCTCGTGCCTCGCCTGGGAGCTCGACCCCGTGCGGCGCGACCGCGTCTGCGAGGCCGACCGGCTCGCCGAGAAGGAGGCCTGGGTCTCCGGGATCCTGCGCGAGTGGGGGTCGTGCGGACGGGTGGTGCTGGTCGACGACGTGGTCGTCGGCTTCGTGCTCTACGCCCCGCCGGCGCACGTGCCGGGGGCGGACGCCTTCGCGACGGCGCCCGTCAGCCCGGACGCCGTGCTGCTCGTCTCGGCGCACGTCGCCCCGGGGGCGCGGGGAGGGCTCGGCCGCGTGCTGGTGCAGGCGATGGCGAGGGACCTGCTCAGCCGGGGCGTGCAGGCCGTGGAGGCGTTCGGTGCCCACGGCGAGCGCCCGTGCGTCCTCCCGGCGGACTTCCTCGGCGGGGTGGGCTTCAAGACGCAGCGAGCGCACGGCAGCACCCCGCGGATGCGGATGGAGCTCAGGACGGCCCTCACCTGGAAGTCCGAGGTGGAGGCCGCCGTGGAGCGCCTGGTGGGGGCCGTGCGCCCGTCGTCCGTCCCGACCACGCCGAGCGCTTCGCGCTCGACGGCGAGGCCGGGGGGCCTCAGCCGATGAAGCTGGAGAGCTCGTTGAGCAGGGCGGCCTTCGGCTTCGCGCCCACGATCGACTTCACGACCTTGCCGTCCTGGTAGACGTTCAGCGTCGGGATGCCGGTGACCCGGTAGGACGACGGCGTCACCGGGTTCTCGTCGACGTTCATCTTGTAGAAGTCCATCTTGTCGCCGTGGCTCCCGGCGATCTCCTCGACGATCGGGGTCACCTGGCGGCAGGGGCCGCACCACTCCGCCCAGAAGTCGACCAGGACGGGCTTGTCGGACTTGAGGACCTGCGCCTCGAACTCGGCGTCGGTCACGGCATCGATGTGCGCCATGGATACTTCCTCTCTGGGCTGCAAGGCCACGGATCAGGCACCGGGAACGGTGCAAGGGCTGTCAGGAGATCCAACACCCCTGCGGCGACAATTCTTCCGCCCGCCCAGGGTCTGGAACCTCAGGCGCGGGCGGTCGCGGACGAGGTCTCGAGCACCTCGGCGTCGGCGCGCTCCTGGGCCTCGCCGCTGGTCGCCGCGAGGTGCTCCAGCTCCCCGAGGTAGCGCTCGGCGTCCAGCGCGGCCGCGCACCCGGTGCCGGCGGCGGTGACGGCCTGGCGGTACTGGTGGTCCACCAGGTCGCCGCAGGCGAAGACGCCCGGCAGGTTCGTTCCGGTCGTCGGGTGCTCCGCGATGACGTAGCCCTCGTCGTCGAGGTCCACCTGGCCGTGCAGGAGCTCCGAGCGGGGGTCGTGACCGATGGCGATGAAGAGGCCGGTCACGTCGAGCGGCCGGGTCTCGCCGGACACCGTGTCCCGGAGCGTGACGCCCTCGAGCTTCTCCTCGCCGCGGATCTCGGCGACCTCGGCGTTCCACACGATCTCGAGCTTGGGGTCCGCGAAGGCCCGCTCCTGCATGATCTTGGAGGCGCGCAGCTCGTCGCGGCGGTGGATCAGGTAGACCCTCTTCCCGAAGCGGGTCAGGAAGGTCGCCTCCTCGACCGCCGAGTCGCCGCCGCCGACGACAGCGATCGGCTGGTCGCGGAAGAAGAACCCGTCGCAGGTCGCGCACCAGGAGACGCCGCGGCCCGAGAGCCGCTCCTCGTTCTCGAGCCCGATCTTCCGGTAGCCCGAGCCCGTGGCCAGGATCACCGTGCGGGCGCGGTAGGTCTCGGTGGCCGTGCGGACCTCCTTGACCTCGCCCGTCAGGTCCAGCTCGACCGCGTCGTCCGCCATCAGCTCGGCGCCGAAGCGCTCGGCCTGCGCCCGCATCTCGTCCATCAGCTGCGGGCCCATGATGCCGTCGCGGAAGCCGGGGAAGTTCTCGACGTCGGTGGTGTTCATCAGGGCGCCACCCGCGGTCACCGACCCCTCGAGGACCAGGGGGTGCAGGCTGGCGCGGGCGGCATACACGGCGGCGGTGTAGCCCGCCGGGCCCGAGCCGACGATGATGACGTCGCGGACGTCGCTGGACTTCTCGCTCGAAGCGGTCATGCGCGCGGACTCCTCTGCCGGCCTCGCGGACCGGGTCGCGGGTGTGCGGTGGCGCCCGTCGTGGGGCACGCCGTCCCAACCGATCGTAGGCGAGCGTTGTTCCCGCCGGGGCGGCGCGGGCCGCCCGGGACCGGGCGGCCGCTCAGCCCGCGGGGATCTCGAGGTCGCGGGCCACGCCCGCCTGCCCGCAGACGTAGAGCCGGGCCCGCACGACGTCGGTCCCGCGGCTGAGCAGCAGGGTCCCGAGCGCTCCGTCGTAGCGGACCGCGATCTGTCGGCCGGCGCCCGGCGCCCCGCAGCGACGCGCCGGGGCGGGGCCCCGCCCGCCGCGCTCGACCAGCGCGGCGACCTGGTCGTCGAAGTCCTGGCGACTGAGCAGCAGCTCGCGGCCGGGCTGTGCCGCGGCGCCGGGCTCGGCGCCGGACTCGGGATCGGCCAGCGGGGCGGAGCCCTCGTCGCGCGAGAGCCCCTTCGGCTCCTCGCCCGACGCGGGGGGCCTCGACGCGGCCCCGGCTTCCGGGGCGGCGTCCTCGGTGGAGGCCCCGGTGGAGGTGTCGGCGGAGGCGTCCTGGGAGGCCTCGTCGGCCGTCGACAGGGCCGACTCGCCGTGTGGTCCGGTGATCGCCAGCCCGATCGGCACGGCGATCGTGGCGGCCGCCGCGACGGCCCCGGCCGCGATCAGCGCCTGGCGCACCCGGCGGCGCCGCAGGGGGACCACCCGGCCCGGCCCCCCGGTCGTCCCCGCCCCGGGCAGCCCGGCGTCGCCGGGGTCCTCGCCGCGCTCGAGGGCCGCGAGGGCGGCATCGAGGCGGGCGGCCACCTCGGGCGGCGGCGGGCCGGTCGCGCGGGCGTCGCCCAGCAGCCGCCGGACGGCGGCCTCGGTGCCGGCGTCCAGCGGCGCGACCGGCTCCGGCTCGTCGCCGCGCTGGCTGCCCGGCTCGCCGGGGCGATCGTCGGTCACGGTGGTCCTTCCGGGGGGTCAGGCGGGTCAAGTGGGTCGGGTGGGTCAGGTGGGGCGCCCCGTCTGGTCCGGCGGACCACGGGGCCTCGCCAGGGATGAGACGTCGCGTCCGGTCGACGGGTTCCCCGGGGCGTCGCTGCCCGCGGTGGTCGGCCCCGCGGCGACGAGGTCGGCCAGGAGGCCGGCGAGGCGGGCACGACCGCGGGCGCAGCGCGACTTCACCGTGCCGGTTGCGCAGTCGAGGACCGCTGCGGCCTCGGCGACGGGCCACCCCTCCATGTCGACCAGGACGAGGGCCGCGCGCTGCTCGGGGGGCAGCGTCGCGAGGGCGGCGAGCACGCGGTCGCGGTCCTCGCGACGCACGGCGGCCGCGCCGGGGTCCTCGACCTCGCGCACGGCGGCGCGGTCCTCGGCCCGGGCCCCGGCGCCGGGTTCCGGGTCCTCGGGCAGGGGGTCGGCCGCCCGCACCCGCTGGGCGCGGAGGCGGTCGAGGCACGCGTTCACGACCACGCGGTGCAGCCACGTCGTCACCGCCGCGTCGCCGCGGAACGAGTCGGCCCGGCGGTAGGCCGCGACCATGCCGTCCTGCAGCCCGTCGGCGGCGTCCTCCGGGTGTCCCGTCGTCCGCAGGGCCACGGCCCACAGCCGGTCCCGGTGGCGGCGGAAGAGGATGCCGAAGGCGTCGGGGTCCCCGGCGACGTGAGCAGACAGCAGCGCCGCGTCCGACGGCTCCGGGTCCGCCCCGGGCGGGGACGACCGGCTCACGCCCGCACCACGACCTCCCCGATCTCGCCACGGAAGCCGCCGTCCACCGGGGGCAGCTCGGTGAGCCAGAGGATCAGGTAGCGGCCCTCGTCGTCGCCGGAGAGCTCGGCGGTGGCCTGCTCCCCGTCGGCGCTGATCTCGCCGACGGGGTCGAGTCCGGCGATGCCCGAGGGGTCCTCGTCGCTGAGGTAGAGCTGCACCGTCGTCGGCGAGCCCACCAGCGTCAGGTCGACCTCCCGGGGCGCCCGGGTCTCGCCCAGGTCGAGGACGAGGCCCACGCCGGTCTTGAGCCCCTGCGGGCCGAGCTGTTGGTAGTAAGTCGACGTCCGCCACGTCGTCTCCGGGTCGCCGTCCACGACGAGGGGCGCGTCCGCCTCGCTCTCCGCGTCGTCGCCCTGGGGGTCCAGGCTGCGCACGTCGAGGCCGGTGACCGGTCGCGGGGCGGAGTCGGAGTCCCCGGCGGAGGCGGAGGAGTCGTCGGGCGCCGGGCCGACGCCGAGCGGCTGGCCGCCCCGCAGCAGGTCGGTCAGGAAGACGACCAGCACCAGCGCCAGGCTGGCGACGCCGATCAGGACCGCGAGCCGCAACCACCGGCGGCCCGGGACGGGCCCGCGGTCGTCCCCCGGCTCCTCGAAGACGAGGCCCCCTCCGGTGCCCGGCACGGCGGGGCTGCTTCCCGTGCCCCAGGGGAAGGGCTCCTCGTCGGCCTGGGAGGCGCCGGGCCGGGAGCGGCGCATCGGCTGGCCCTCGGGCGGGTCCGGCGCGAAGAGGGGTCGCTCGGGCGGCTCCTCGAAGGGTGGGGGCGGGGGCGGCTTCTGCTGCTGCTTGCCGATCCAGTCCACCTCGTCGGTGTCGTCGCGGAAGATGGGGACACCGGCCTGGGTGGGGGCGTCGTGCGCGTGCGACATCGACGTCTCCTCCAGGTCTTGCTCGTCGGCCGGGTCCTGCTCGTCGGCCGGGTCCTGCTCGTCGTCGCCGCCCGGTTCGCTGTCCTGGGTGTCCTCGGGGTCCCCGGCGTCCTCGGGAGGGTCCTCGGGGGGGTCCTCGGGCGCGGCGGGCACCGCCATGGTCGGCTCGGAGTCGGCCGGGGGAGCGTCCGGTTCCTGGGGCAGCGGGACCTCGCGCGTGGCGTCGGCCTCGGCCGCCGGCACGTCGCGCTGCGTCGGCCCGTCGGCCTCCTGCTCGTCGGCCTCCAGCCCGTCGGGCTCCGTGTCCTCCCCGGTCTCGTCCCCGGTCTCGTCGGCGTCCGCCCCCCGCGGCCCGGCGGCCGCGGGGCCGGGATCGGGGGTGAGGTCGACCGAGGGCGGAGTGCCGTGCCCGAGCGCCGCCTCCGCCGCGGCCATCTCCAGCGGGTCGCCCACGAACTCGCGGAGCAGGGCGGCCATGGCCGCGGCGTCCCGGGGACCGGTGCCGCGGCGACCGTTGTGCTGGCCGCGGTTCGCCAGGTCGAGCGCCTCGTCGCACAGCTGGTCGAGGGCGCGGGGGATGCCCGCCCGCACCTGGCGGGGGCGCAGCAGACCCCCGTTCTCGGTGGGGGCCGGCTCGACCTCGGAGTAGGCGCGGCCGGCCCAGCGCCCGGTGAGGCCGGAGTAGAGCAACCCCGCCATGTCGACGAGGTCGTCCTCCTTGCGCCCGGGACCGACGCCCCGCAGCGCCGCGTCGACGGCCAGGCCGATCAGTCGGACGGAGCCGACGTGGTCGACGAGCACGTTCTCCGGGATCAGGTGGCCGTGGGGCACGTCGGAGGCGTGCGCGGCCGCCATGGCGTCGGCGACCTCGGAGACGATCCAGGCGGCACGGCGGGGGGTCAGGGGCGACTCGGAGAGCAGGATGTCGAGCGAGGTGCCGACGCCCCATTCGTTGACGACGTACACGAGCCCGTCGCGCTCGTCCGCGTCGAGCACGCGAAGCATGCGCCGGTCCTGCACGGTGGCGGAGCGCCGGGCCGCGTCGAGCAGCTCGCGGGCACGCTCGTCGTCCGCCGAGATGACGTGCAGCGCGACGTGCCGCGCGAGCACGCGGTCTCGGGCGCGCCAGAACCGCCCGCCCCTGCTCTCGCTGAGCAGGTCGACCAGCGTGTAGCGACCACCGAGCTCGTCGCCCGGTCGGTTCCCGTGCGGCACGGCCTCCCTCCGGAGCGACTGTTTCGGCCTGTCCCGGCCATGGTAGGCCGCCGTCAGCGCTTCGCGCCGAGCCGCCGCGCCCCGGGGAGGCGGCGTGTGACGAGCGCGACGACCTCCCCGACCTCGTCGATCCGGAGCGCCCGGGAGAGCAGGACGAAGGCCGCCACGTCCACCAGGGTCACTGCCACCGCCGCCAGGCCGGCGATCGCCTGGTGGGGCTGGGGCTCCAGAGGCAGGTGCAGCAACCGGGAGGCACCCAGCCCGACGGCGGTCGACAGCACACCCGCGATCCCGACGCGCACGACGAAGCGCACCAATCGACGGACCTCGAGTCCACCCAGGTGGTGGCGCAGCACCGTGAAGGAGATCGCGGACCCCACGAGATAGGCCGTGCCGTAGGCGATCACCAGGGCCGGGACGGTCCGGCGGGGATCGGCCAGGGAGGTGAGGGTGACCGCGACGCCGATGTTGGTGGCGGCGATGCAGCACTGGATCCAGAACGCCGTGCGGGTGCGCTCCAGAGCGTAGAGCCCGCGCAGCATCAGGTAGTGCACCGTGAAGAAGACCAGCCCGGGCGCGAAGAGCGAGAGCGCGGGGACGTAGAGGTCCACGTCGTCGCGGGCGGCGCCGTACCCCAGGATCACGTTGGCCAGGTCGGGGGCGAGCACCGGCAGGAGCATCGCGAAGGGCAGGATGAAGGCCAGCGCCGTGCGCAGCGTCGAGGCGATGCCCGCGGCCAGGCCGCGGAGGTCTGCCTCGGCGGCCCGCGCCGAGAGCCGCGGCAGCACGGCGGTCGCCAGCGACACCGTGATCACCGAGTGCGGCACCATCATGATCAGGAAGGTCGCGGAGTAGACGGTGTAGCCCGCGGCATCGGTCCCGGACTCGGCCGCGGCGGCGGTGCCGCCGGAGGCGAGCCGGACCACGACCGTGTAGGCCACCTGGTTGACGATGACGTAGCCGAGCGTCCAGCCGCCCAGCCGCAGGGTGCGCCCGAGGCCGGTGCCGCGGAAGTCGAAGCGGGGGCGGTAGCGGAAGCCCGCGGCGCGCAGGAAGGGCAGCAGGATGGCGAACTGCACGGCGATGCCCAGGGTGGAGCCGATGCCGAGCAGGGCCTCCTGGCTGGGCTGGTACCCCCCGGTCAGCTGGGAGCCGGCCGCCGGCCCGAACACGAACAGGTAGATCACCAGGACGAGGACCGCGATGACGTTGTTGGCGATCGGCGCCCACATCATCGGGCCGAAGCGTCCGCGGGCGTTGAGCACCTGCCCGACGAGCACGAACATGCCGTAGAAGAACACCTGCGGCAGGCAGTAGCGGGCGAAGTCGATGACCGACTCCCGCTGCTCGGCCAGCGAGGGGTCGTTGAAGGAGGAGTCGAGGTAGAGCTGCATCACCAGGGGCGCGCCCGCGACCAGCAGGACGGTCACGACGCCCAGGAAGAGGGCCGCGAGGGTGACGATCCGGTTGGTGTAGGCGTCGCCGCCGTCCGCGTCGTTCTTCATGGCGCGCACCAGCTGCGGGACCAGCACGGCGTTGAAGATCCCGCCCGCGAGCAGGATGTAGAGCATGTTGGGGATGGTGTTGCCGATCGTGAACAGGTCGGCGTGCAGCTGGGCGCCGAGCGCGGCGGCGAGCAGCGTGGTGCGCAGGTAGCCGCTGAGCCTGGAGACCACCGTGCCCGTCGCCATCACCGCGGACGACCCGAGCACGCTCGTGCTCTCGACCGCGAGCGGGCGGCCGTCCTGACCGCTGCTCGACGCCTCGCCGTCGTTCACGCGGCTCCCTCGGGTGCTGGGGCGTCCCGGCGCGCCTCCCGGGCCGAGCGGATCCTCCGGGTCAGGCGGACGGCGATCGCCCCGAAGAGGATCGTGCCGCCGGCGGCGATCACGACCCAGATGATCCAGCTGACCTGGGCCGAGCGGATGGGCAGGTCGGCCCGCGACCCCAGGGCGACGCCGTTCGGAGCGGTGACCACCAGCTCGACGTCGTGCAGGCCGATGCGGCGCGTGCGCGCCGTGAGCAGGACCGAGGTGCGCTCGCCGGGCGCCAGCTGCACCGAGTCCGGGGCCCGCACCTCGACCGGGCTGTCCGTGCGGGCCTCGATCCGGACCGTGACGGGCTGGCCGAGCTCGTTGACCAGGCTCGCCGCGAACTTGCCCTGCTCGCTGGAGAGCGTCACCGACGGCGGCGCCTCGACGCGGATCCGGCCGAGCTGGTCATCGATCCAGGCGTGCGACCGCTGGTTGACCCGGCGCCACGCCAGGCGGTGGTCACGGGCGTTGTACGAGGCCGGGGCCAGGGCCTCCCGTGCGACGTCGTCGCCGACCGCGTCGTTGCGGCTGAGCACCTGGTCCAGCAGCGCCCCCGCGTCGGTGAGGCCGCGGACGGCCGCGAAGTTGCGCCTGCCGATCAGGGCCTGGTCCGCGCTCTCGGGGTAGTCCAGGGCCTCGGGGCCGGTCGCCGCCGCCTGCCCGGCCGTCGCGGCGTCCAGGGTCGCCAGCCGGATCCAGGGCGCCTCGTCGAGGCCGAGGAAGAAGGTGCGTCCGTCCTCCGGCACCCAGGTGGCGGGCAGCACGGCAGCCATCGGGGAGTCGTCCCCGCCGGCGCTGCGCAGCGCCGTCTCCGCGAGCAGCCGCTGGCGCACCTGCAGCGCGCTGAGCCGGGGATCCGGTCCGGGCCCGCCGCCGGTGGCGGCCGTGTCGACGAGCACCACCTCCCGGCCCACGATCTCGCGCACCGGCGGGCCCGGGCGATCGCCGTCCTCGACGGCCCGCTGCGCCAGCAGCGCGGTCGTGCCCTGCGCCAGGTCGGAAAGGGTCTCGGCGTCGGCCAGACCCTCCGGGGGCGCGAAGACCGGCGCCGCGCCGATGCCGTTGCGGTCGAGCTCCGCGGCCGAGTAGGAGACGGCGCGCGCATAGGCGCTGGGTTCGTGCACCAGCGCGGCGGCCACGTCGAGGTCGGCGTAGGGCAGCACGAGCACCTGGCGCTCGCGCAGCTGCTCGCGCGCCCGCTTGACCCACACGTCCGCCACCTCGCTGGCGCGCTGCTCCAGGGGCGACGACGAGCCACCCGCGGACCCGCCCGAGCCGTCGCCCGCGCCACCGTCGGAGCCCTGGCCGGATCCCTCGGACCCACCTGGTCCCGGGGAGCCCCCGGCCCCTTCGTCGGCCGCATCGCCGGTGCTGTCGCCGGGAGATGCTCCGTCCTCGGGCGTGGCGCCGGGTTCGGGCTGCGTGGGGGCCATCGAGCGCGGCGGGTTCCCCTGGGCGAGCCGCTCCGCCGCCGCCAGCACCGCCGGGTCGACCAACCAGGTCAGCGCACGGTCGGGGCCCGCGGAGGCGAACTCCATCAGGGCGCGCAGGCGCCCGCCGGGCTCGAGCTGGCGGGCCCACCCGGCCACGAGGTCGATGCTCCCGTCGTCGTCGTGCACGACCGGTCGGCGCAGGGGGAGGACGAGGCTCACGGGCAGCTGCGGGCTCCCGGGGCCGACCTGGCTGAGGAAGGTGCGCGCCCGCCCGTCCGCGACGCCGTCGCGCCCGGAGTCGTTCGTGCCGAGCGCGTGCACGCCGAACCAGTAGACGCCCGGCCGCCCGAGGGGGATGTCCAGGGCGGAGCGGGGGACGCGGAGCGTGAAGCCCGCCGAGTCGCCGGGCTCGAGGTCCCCGACCGTGTCGAAGCTGCCGGGGGCGAGCACCCGTGCCCCCACCGCCGCGGTGGGGTCGGTGCGCACCGCCTCGGCGAGCTCGGTCGGCTCCGTGATCGGCCGGTCCGAGGAGAAGGCGTAGAGGTTCACGTTGGTCCACGTCTCGTCGCTCGCGTTCCGCACCGAGCCGGTGACCTGCACCGCTCCCTGTCGCGGGACCACCGCCGGCGAGAGGGTGTCCAGCTCGATCGGCAGCGCCTCGTCCTTGTCGGCGGGCGACGCCGCCGCCGCCGACGGCATCGCCGGTGCTTCCGCGCCCGGGGACGCCCCGACCGCGGGCGTCGCGAGGGACAGGAGGAGGCCCCCGAGCAGCGCCAGTGAGGTGACCCGGAGCGTCGCCGTCGCGGATCGACCGGGGTGCCCGGGCGTGCGTGGACGACGACGGGGAGGCACCCGCCGAGGGTAGCCGCCGGCGGCCTTCGCCCCCGGGCGCCGGGCCCGCGACGCCGCGGCCGGGGTCCGCGGTGGGCGGCACTAGAGTGGTGCCTCGTGTCCGACGCCGCCCGCACCCCCGCCTCCGGCACCGGTGGTGGCGGGAGCGGTGAGCCGCCGCTGCCGCCGCTGCAGATCGCCGAGGCGCAGCGGGCCGTGGAGCGCGAGCTGGACCGGATCGCCGAGGTCACCGACGCGCTCGGGGCCCGGTTCGCCGACGCGGGCGAGAGCCTCGCGCTGGTCGGCGGCCCCGTGCGCGATGCCATGCTCGGCCGCTCCCACAACGACCTCGACCTCACCACGTCGGCGCGGCCCGAGACGACCGAGCGCCTTCTCCGCGGCTGGGCCGACGCGGTCTGGGACATCGGGCGCAGCTTCGGCACCATCGGCTGCCGGCGCGGCGGCTGGCAGGTGGAGATCACGACCTACCGCTCCGAGTCCTACGACCCGGCCTCCCGCAAGCCGGAGGTCGACTTCGGCGACTCGCTGACGGGCGACCTGGGGCGTCGCGACTTCACGGTCAACGCCATGGCGGTCTCGGTGCCCGACCGGACCTTCGAAGATCCCTTCGGCGGCGTGGTCGACCTCGCCCACCGGGTGCTGCGGACCCCGGGCCTGCCGGAGTCGTCCTTCGGCGACGACCCGCTGCGGATGATGCGCGCCGCGCGCTTCGCCGCCCAGCTCGGCTTCGCGGTCGATCCGCCGGTGGTCGAGGCGATGACGGCGATGGCGGACCGGATCACGATCATCTCCGCCGAGCGGGTCCGCGACGAGCTCGTGAAGCTGGTCTGCGCGCCGTACCCCCGGCTCGGGCTGACCCTGCTGGTGGAGACCGGCCTGGCGGAGCGGGTCCTGCCCGAGCTGCCGGCGCTGGCCCTGGAGCGGGACGAGCACCACCGCCACAAGGACGTCTACGAGCACACGCTGACGGTGCTGGAGCAGTCCATGGACCTCGAGGGGCGGCTGTCCGGCGCGGGGGAAGAGGAGCCGCGGCCCGACTTCGTGGCCCGCTTCGCCGCGCTGATGCACGACGTCGGCAAGCCGCGGACCCGCCGCTTCCTCGACGACGGGTCCGTGACCTTCCACCACCACGACGTGGTCGGCGCCAAGATGACGCGCAAGCGGATGAGGGCACTGCGCTTCTCCAACGACGACATCGATGCCGTGACCACGCTGGTCGAGCTGCACCTGCGCTTCCACGGCTACGGCTCGGGCGAGTGGACCGACGCGGCCGTCCGGCGCTATGTGCGCGACGCCGGCGACCAGCTGGAGCGGTTGCACGTGCTGACGCGCGCCGACTGCACGACGCGCAACCGCCGCAAGGCCGAGCGGTTGCGGCGCACCTACGACGACCTCGAGGCGCGCATCGAGCGGCTCTCGGAGGAGGAGGAGCTGGCCGCGCTGCGGCCCGAGCTCGACGGGCGGCAGATCATGGAGATCCTGGACCTGGCGCCGGGCCCGGTGGTCGGGGAGGCCTACCGCTTCCTGCTCGAGCTGCGCACGGAAGAGGGGCCGCAGGGTGAGGAGGCCGCCGCCGCCGCGCTCCGCGCCTGGTGGGCAGCCCGCGACGAATCCTGATCCCCGGGCCCGGTGGGCTACCTTGCCCGGATGACTGAATCCCGCACCGCCCCCGCCGAGCTGGTCGAGTCGATCGAGATCTCAGCCCCACCGGCACAGGTCTGGGCCCTCGTCACCGACCTGGCGCAGATGTCGCAGCGAAGCCCGCAGGTCTGGCGCACGTTCGTGCGCGGCGGGCCGGTGCAGCTGGGCACCCGCACGGTCAACATCAACCGCCGGGGCGCGCTGTTCTGGCCCACGCGCTCGGAGGTCGTGCGCTTCGAGCCGCACCGCGAGTTCGCCTTCCGGATCAAGGACAACCGCGCCATCTGGTCCTTCCGGCTGAGCGAGACGGAGCGGGGCACCGAGGTCCGCCACCGGCGCGAGGTGCCGGACGGGATCGCGCCGATCTCCACCCGGCTCGTGAAGGCGGTGCTCGGTGGCACCGAGCAGTTCACCTCCGAGCTGCGCGAGGGGATGCAGCAGACCCTCATGCGCCTCAAGGCCGAGGCCGAGTCGGCCTAGCGGCCCGGCTCACTCGCCGCGGATGAACTTCTCCACCTCGGCGCGGCCGAGGTCGTCGGCCATCTGCACCGGCGGCGACTTCATCAGGTAGGACGACGCCGAGAGCAGGGGCCCCCCGTGGCCGCGGTCCTTGGCGATCTTGGCGGCGCGGATGGCGTCGATGATGATGCCCGCGGAGTTGGGGGAGTCCCACACCTCGAGCTTGTACTCCATGTTGATCGGGGCGTCGCCGAAGGCGCGGCCCTCGAGGCGCACGTAGGCCCACTTGCGGTCGTCGAGCCACTGGATGTAGTCCGACGGGCCGATGTGCACGTCGCGGTCCTCGAACTTGTGCTGCACGTTGGAGGTGACGGCCTGGGTCTTCGAGAGCTTCTTGGACTCCAGGCGCTCTCGCTCGAGCATGTTCTTGAAGTCCATGTTGCCGCCGACGTTGAGCTGGTAGGTGCGGTCCAGCACGACACCGCGGTCCTCGAACAGCTTGGCCATCACGCGGTGCGTGATGGTCGCGCCGACCTGGCTCTTGATGTCGTCGCCGACGATCGGGACGCCGGCGTCCTCGAACTTCTTCGCCCAGACCGGGTCGGAGGCGATGAAGACGGGCAGCGCGTTGACGAAGGCGACGCCCGCGTCGATGGCGCACTGCGCGTAGAACTTGTCCGCGTCCTCGGAGCCCACCGGGAGGTAGGAGACGAGGACGTCGACCTCGGCGTCGCGCAGCTCCTGCGTCACGTCGACCGGCTCGCTGTCGGCCTCGTCGATCGTCGCGCGGTAGTACTTGCCGAGACCGTCCAGCGTCGGACCGCGCTGCACCGTCACGCCGGTGGGCGGGACGTCAGCGATCTTGATCGTGTTGTTCTCCGAGGCCTGCGTGGCCTCGGAGAGGTCGAAGCCGACCTTCTTCGCGTCGACGTCGAAAGCGGCGACGAACTCCACGTCGGAGACGTGGTAGTCGCCGAAGGTGACGTGCATCAGGCCTGGGATGGTTCCCGCCGGGTCGGCGTCCTTGTAGTACTCCACCCCTTGGACCAGGGAGGTGGCGCAGTTGCCCACTCCCACGATTGCCACTCGTACCGAACCCATTGGGACTCCTTCGGATCTCGCGGCGGCCCGAACCGCCGTCAGTTGCTGGTGCGTCAGTTGCTGGTGCGTCGGTTGCTGGTGCGTCAGGTGCTGCTGCCGGTGCTGTCGCGGCCCTCGGGAGAGGCGTGCCCGCTGCGCTCGGCCTGGATGAGCTCCGAGAGCCAACGCACCTCCCGCTCCACGGATTCCACGCCGTGCCGCTGCAGCTCGGCTGCGTAGCGGTCGACTTCCTTCTGGGTGCGGGCCAGGTCGGACTGCACCCGGTCCAGGCGCTCCTGGAGCCGGCTCCGCCGGCCCTCGAGCACCCGCAGCCGGATCTCCATGTCGGTGCGGGAGAAGAACGCGAATCGGATGTCGAAGTCGTCGTCCTCCCACGCCGCGGGCCCGACCTCGGACATCAGGCGCTCGAACTCGGCCGAGCCCGCCTCGGTCAGGTCGTAGACGATCTTGGGACGGCGTCCCGCGGGGGTCGCCGCCGTGGTCTCGGCGATCAGCTCGTTGCGCAGCATCCGCTTCAGCGCGGGATACAGCGAGCCGTAGGAGAGCAGGCGCCCCCAGCCGAGCATCAGGTTGAGGCGCTTGCGCAGCTCGTACCCGTGCATAGGCCCCTCGTGCAGCAGCCCGAGGACTGCCAGCTCGATGGTCTCTGCACGACGTGCCATGCGACCTATCGTAGCGATACATCGGGGTCGTGCACCATGCTGAGAAGGCCGTGTCGGGTGTGTCGTCGCTGACACCCCGGGATGACGTGGGTCACGCCGGGCGAACATCACACCCCGCGCCGGCGCGCGCCCCCGTAGGCTTGTCGGGCCCCTCCGGGGTCGCCGCACCGGTCCCGGGGCGCTGCGCCCCGGACCAGCGAGACGACGGAGAGCGCGCGACGTGAGTGGAACCGGAAGGACCCGCGGGTCTGGCGACAAGCGCGGCAGCGGCGGGTCGGGCGCCGGCAAGAAGCCCACCGGCAAGAAGCGCACCGGCAAGCAGAGGGCCGCCCGGTTCGCCAAGCTCAGCGCGATCGGCTTGCTGGTGATGGTGCTGCTGGGTGCCGCGACCTTCGTCGTGCTCTACCAGGCCATCGACATCCCGGACCCGAACGAGGAGTTCGAGAAGGAGGCGAGCTTCGTCTACTACGCCGGCGGCAAGAAGGAGCTGGGGCAGTTCGCGATCCAGAACCGCGACAGCATCCCGCTCTCGGAGATGTCGCAGAACATCAAGGACGCGGTCATCGCCGCCGAGAACCGCGACTTCTACGACGACCAGGGCCTCGACTTCAAGGGCATCATCCGCGCCGCCTTCAGCAACGCGCAGGGCAACACGACGCAGGGCGCCTCGACGATCACGCAGCAGTACGTGAAGGTGCTCTACCTGACGCAGGAGCAGGCCATCACGCGCAAGATCAAGGAGGCCTTCCTCTCCCTGAAGATCCACCGCCAGCTGAGCAAGGACGCGATCCTCGAGGGCTATCTGAACACCATCTACTACGGCCGCGGCGCGTACGGCATCCAGGCGGCCTCGCAGGCGTACTTCAACAAGGACGCGAGCAACCTGAACCTGCGGCAGTCCGCCGTCCTGGCGAGCATCATCAACAACCCCGGCTCCATGGACCCAGCGAACGGCGAGGAGGCGCGCGCCAACCTCACCCAGCGCTACGAGTACACGCTGGACTCCATGGCCGAGACCGGGGCGATCGAGGCGTCGCGCTCCGAGCAGGCGTCGCAGCGCCTCCCCAAGTTCCCCAAGGTCAAGTCGGAGAGCCGCTACGGCGGCCAACGCGGCCACGTCCTGACCCTGGTGCGCCAGGAGCTGCTCAAGCTCGGCTTCTCCGAGGAGGACATCGACGGTGGTGGGCTGCAGGTCACCACCACCTTCACCCGCAACGCCATGAACGCCGCCGAGCAGGGAGCGATCGAGGAGCGGCCCGAGGGCTTCGGCGACAAGGCCCTGCACACGGCGGTCGCGAGCGTCTCGCCGGGCTCGGGCGCCGTCCGCGGCATGTACGCCGGCCAGGACTACCTGGACTCGCAGCTCAACTGGGCCGTCCGCGGCGGCCAGGCGGGGTCGACCTTCAAGGCCTTCGCGCTGCCCGCCGCCATCAAGGACGGCTTCTCGCTCAAGGACACCTTCGACGGCAACTCCCCCTACGAGCTGCCGGACGGCAGCGACGTGGAGAACCAGGGGAACAACTCCTACGGGCGCGTGAGCATGCTCCAAGCGGCCGAGGAGTCCATCAACACCGCCTTCATCGACATGACCCTCGGCATGGACGACGGGCCGGACAAGATCGTGTCGATGGCGAACGACATGGGGATCCCGCCCGCCGAGCCGGCCTCGCCGAACGCGCCGGGCTTCCCGAACTCGACCCCGGGCCTCGAGCCGAACATCGGGGTCGCCCTCGGATCGCAGACGGTCAGCCCGATCAACATGGCCAACGGCTACGCCACCATCGCCAACGGCGGCACCGCCCACGAGCCGTACATCATCGAGAAGGTCGTCGACCCCAGCGGCGAGGTGCGCTACCAGCACGAGAAGAAGGGGGAGCGGGCCGCCGACGAGGACATCATGGCGGACGTCTCCTATGCGCTCGAGCAGGTCGTCCAGGGGGGCACGGGCACGGCGGCCCAGGCGCTCGGCCGGCCCGCCGGCGCGAAGACCGGCACCGCGACCGACGGCGCCGGCGACGTCTCGTCGGCCTGGTTCGTCGGCTTCACGCCGCAGCTCTCGACCGCCGTGATGTATGTCCGCGGCGACGGCACGGGCAAGCTCGACGGCTGGCTCCCCTCGTTCTTCGGCGGCACCTACCCCGCCCAGACCTGGGTGGCCGTCATGCAGAAGGCCCTGGAGGGCAAGGAGGTCCTCGACCTGGCCGACCCGGCGTATGTCGACGGCGAGGCGCCGAGCTCCGGCTACGAGCCCACGCCGACCGAGGAGCCGACGCCGACGCAGTCGTCGCCGACGCAGAGCACGAGCAAGTCGCCCAGCAAGTCGCCCAGCAAGAGCAACACCCAGAGCAAGAGCCCCAGCAACACGCAGAGCCCCGCGCAGACCCAGTCCTCGCCGGGCGCGACCTGTTCCAACGGCCTGCCCCTGCTGAGCAACGGCAACTGCAAGAGCCCCTCGAACGGCGGCTCCGGTGGCGGGTCCGGGGGTGGCTCCGGTGGTGGCTCCGGGGGCGGCTCCGGGGGTGGGGGTGGCTCCGGTGGCGGGTCCGGTGGCGGCTCCGGCCGCGAGGGCGGCGTGCTGCCGGGAGGCGGCGGAGGCTCGTCGTCGCCGAGCTCCTCGGGCAGCAACGGGGCGCGGCCGTCGGCCTCCGGCCGACGCGGCTGACCGTGCCCACACCGGGTGGGCCGGCCGCGGCGCCCACCCGGGACGACCGGGTCGTCGCCGGGCTCAGCGGCGTCGTAGGCGGCCCGCTCGGCGACCACGCGGGCCAGCACCGCTGGTGGACGCCCACTCGCGTGGTGCTCGCCGTGACGGCGGTCTGCTTCGCGCTGGGCATGGTGCAGAAGGCGCCCTGCTACGTCGACACCTGGGGCGACCCCGACCGGCGCTACGCCGCCATGTGCTACTCGGACCTGCCCTACCTCTACACCGGACGCGGCTTCGCGGAGCTGGCCTGGCCCTACTCCGACGATGCGCGGACGCGGGAGCGCTACCCGGTCATGGAGTACCCGGTCGGCATCGCCTACGCCGCGTGGGGCGTGGCCGGGCTGACCCACGCCGTCACCGGCTGGCCGGACACCGAGCAACGCGCCGCCCGCCCGGCCGACGCGCTCCCCGGCGAGGCCGCCGTGCAGCGGGAGGTCCGGGCGTTCGTCATCCTGCACGCGCTGCTCTTCGCGCTGTGCGCGCTGGCCGCGGCCTGGTTGCTGGCGCGCACGCACCGGCGCCGGCCCTGGGACGCGATGGGGTTCGCGGCCGCGCCGGTCCTCGCCCTGACCGCGCTGGTGAACTGGGACCTGCTCGCCGTCGTGCTCGTCGCCGCGGCGCTGTGGGCCTGGAGCCGCGACCGGCCCGGGCTCACCGGCCTGCTGATCGGCGTCGGCGCGGCCACCAAGCTCTACCCGCTCCTGCTGCTGGGCGGGGTGGTCGTGATCTGCTGGCGCCGGCGCCGCTGGGGTGACCTGGCCCTGGCCTCCGTGGCGGCCGCCCTCGCCTGGGCCGCCCTCAACCTGCCGGCGTACGTGTTGAACGCCGGCGCCTGGGGCGCCTTCTGGAGGTTCAACGCCGAGCGCGGCCCCGACCTGGGCTCGCTGTGGCTGGTGGCGTCGCAGGCGGGGGACGTGACGATCGCCCCCGGCACGGTCAACGTGACCTCGTGGGTGGTCCTCGGGGTCTGGTGCGCCGGGGTGCTCGTGCTCGGGCTGAGGGCGCCGGAGACGCCGCGGCTCGCCCAGCTCGGGCTCCTGGTCGTCGCCGGCTTCCTGCTGGTCAACAAGGTCTACTCGCCGCAGTACGTGCTGTGGCTGCTCCCCCTCGCCGTCCTCGCCCGCCCGCGCTGGCGCGACCTGATCGTGTGGCAGTCCGCCGAGGTCTTCTACTTCGCCTCGGTGTGGTGGTACCTCGGCGACGACCTCGCCCCGGCCGGCGGCGGCGACGCCGGGTTCTACTGGCTGGCGATCACCGTGCGCGTCGCCGGCCAGCTCTGGCTCGTCGGCGTGGTCGCGCGCGACGTGCTGCGGCCCGCGCACGACCCGGTGCGGGAGGGCCGGGCCGTCGGCGACGACGGCCCGCTCGTGCGGTCGGGCCGGCGGATCAGCTGATCTCGACCCGGTCGACGACCGTCGTGGTGAAGCGGACCCGGACGTCGACGCGGTCCCCGACGGCGGGGACCCGCGCGTCAGCGGGCAGGAAGAGCATCGAGGCCTGCATGTGCGGCGGCTCGGCGAAGAGCCGTTGCCGCCCGGTGACCGTGAAGGGGGAGCGCACCAGCCCGGCCGCGTCGAGGCCGCCGCGGGCCAGCGTCGCGGCGCGGGAGCGCAGCGAGCCCTCGCCGGTGGGGGACTCGAGCCCGATGCCGTGCGCGGTGCCGCCCGAGACGACGACGACGTGGCCGGCGCGCGGGGACGCCCGGCGCCGGTAGCCGTAGCGCTGGCCGCGGCGCACCCGGTGCACGTCGAGGACGTCGGCGGTGACCCGCAGCGCGCCGCGGTCGCCGAGCCACAGGGCCGTGCCGATCCGGGGGCGCAGCGTGTGGTCCGGGAAGTCTCCCCCCAGCTCGTCGAGCTCCTCGGGCGTCATGTGGCTGAGCCACACGGTGCGCGTGTCGAGGCCGGCCCCGATGACGTCGTCCATCAGCCGGCGGGCCTCGGGCAGGTGCGAGCCCTGCTGCAGCGGCAGGTGCAGGGCGACGCCCTCGGGGCCGCGCCGGCCGGTGAGCGCGTCGCCCACCTGCCACAGCTCCTCGGCGGTCATCCCGTGCCGCAGCATGCTGGTGCGCCGCTCCAGCACGTAACGGGCCTTCGGGTCGAGCGCCAGCAGCCCGTCGAGGTCGTCGGGCCGCGAGACCGTGTGCACGACGCGGTGGTCGGCGGCGCGGGCCACCTCGACCGCGGGGCCGAAGGGGCGCCAGGGCGTGAGGATCAGCAGGTCCCCGTCGAAGCGCGGCCGGATCGCGCCGATCTCGGCGTAGGTGCCGACCGCGACGGTGTCGACGCCGCCGCGGCCCGCGGCCCGGCCGCGCTCGTCGAGCCACTGCGCCTTGCGCGCGAGGCGGTGCAGCCCGAGGCCGTAGCCGTTGCCCTTGCACACCGGGGCCAGCCCGGGGTGCCGCGCCGCGACGGCCTCGAGGTGGGCCCGCCAGCGGGGACCGTCGACGGAGAGGACGAGGCTCACGGGGCCGTGCTCATCCGCGAGCCCGGCGCGCCATGTAGGCCGAGAAGGCTGCATAGAGGGCGCGGTTCAGCGGGAGGTCCCACTCGCCGGCGTACTCCACCGCCTCGCCGCCGGTGCCGACCTTGAAGCGGATCAGCCCGAGGTGCGGGTCGTCCTCGTGCAGCGTGTCGGTGATCCCGCGGAGGTCGTAGACGTCGGACCCCGCCTCGAGGGCGTCGGTGATCATCGCCCACTGCACGGCGTTCGAGGCCTGCACCTCGCGCTTCTCGCTGGAGGACGCCCCGTAGGAGTACCAGGTGTGCGCGCCGACCCGGATCGCCAGCGTGGCCGCCACCAGGTCGCCCTCGTGCCGGGCCAGGTGCAGCCGGATCCGGTCGGGCTCCTCGGCCGACAGGGCGTCATACATGGTGCGGAAGTAGGAGAGCGGCCGCGGGGTGAAGCCGTCGCGCTCGGCGGTGTGCAGGTAGAGCTCGTGGAAGCTCTCGAGGTCGCTCCCGTCCCCGAGCGAGGTCTCGACGCCGGCCTTGTCGGCCTTGCGGATGTTGCGCCGCCACTGCTGGTTCATGCCCGCGAGGACGTCCTCCTCGCTTCGCGGCTCGCCCCCCGGGTCGCGCAGCGGCAGCTGGAAGACGTACTGGGGCTGGCCGGCGGCGAACCCGCCCTCGGTGGCCTGGGGGCGCCAGCCCCGCTCGCGCAGCCGGGCGACCAGGCGGGCGCCCTCGGCCGACCGCTCGCGGGGGGCGAGCTGCCCGAGGGTGGTGACGGCCTCGTCCTTGATGCCGTCCTTGATCGCGGCGGCGTCCCAGCGGCGCAGCGCCACGGGCGGCCCGATCCGGAGCCCGAACGCGCCCTCGGCCTTGACGTGGGCGGCGAGCGGATCGAGCCAGGCGACCGGGTCGCCGTCGGTCCAGTCGATGACGGGGCCCTCGGGGACGTAGGCGAGGAAGCGCTTCACCTTGGGCAGCTGGCGGTAGAGCACGAGCGCGGCCCCGACCAGCTCCTCGGCGTCGCCGTCACCGGCGGGGCGGAACCAGCCGACCGACTGGCGGCGCCACTCGGACTTCACCGGGCCCCAGGCCGGCGTCTGCAGGAAGCTCGCCGAGCGCCGGCTGCGGATCAGCGCCAGGTGCTGCTCCTCGGAGACGGGGCGGACGCGCAGGCTGGCGGGAGGGTCGGCGTGCGGGGACGCGGTGGGGGCGGACACGCGCCCGAGGCTACCGGCGGGTCGCCGCGCCCGACGCCCACCCGGACCCCACGCGAGCCGGGGCTCGGCAAACCTCAGAGGCGGTCGCGCAGCGCGGCCAGGTCCGCGCGGTGCTCCTCGGCGCCGCCCGGGGTCTCGAGCACGAGCGGGGCGCCGGCGGCGCGGACGACGTCGGCGACCACGTCGGCCCCGATCTCGCCGGCGCCCAGGTTGGCGTGCCGGTCGGCCCCCGAGTCGAAGGCGTCCCGCGAGTCGTTGCAGTGCAGCAGGTCGATCCGGCCGGTGATCCCCAGGATCTTGTCGACGACGGTGTCGAGCTCGATGCCGCCCGCGTGGGCGTGACAGGTGTCGAGGCAGAAGCCCACCATGTCGGCCTGGTCGGCGTCCTGCACGGCGTCCCAGACCCGGCCGATCCGGTCGAGACGGCGGGCCATGGCGTGGTCGCCGCCGGCGGTGTTCTCCAGCAGCAGGGGGAGCTTGAGGTCGGTGCGGTCGACCGCCTTGCGCCAGTTGTCGAAGCCGGTCTCCGGGTCGTCGGCCTTGTTCACGTGGCCGCCGTGCACGACCAGTCCGAGCGCGCCGATCTCGGCCGCCGCGTCGACGTGCTGCTGCAGCAGCTTGCGGCTCGGGATCCGGATCCGGTTGTTCGTGGTCGCCACGTTCACGATGTAGGGCGCGTGCACGTAGAAGCCGACACCGGCCGCCTCTCCCGCCGCCCGCAGCGCCTCCGCGCCGCCGGGGTAGCGGATCTCGGGCCCCTGGTAGCCCTGCGGGTCGCCGAGGAAGAACTGGACGTGCGCCGCCTCCCGGGCGCGCGCCTCCCCCACGGGGTCGGTCTGGTCGACGTGGGCACCCATCGCGAGCGTGGACATGGCGCCCACCCTAGGCACCGCGCCGGAGTCCCGACCCGCCGCCAGGAGCCCGAGCGTGAGCAGGGCGAGCGCGGCGGCGCCCGCCAGGCAGAGCAGGGCGGCGACGGAGACCGCCCGCGCCGGGCCGGCGCCCGGGTCGGGACCCCAGCGGTCGCGGACGTACGGCGGGCCGGGCCCCCCGTCCCCCGGTGTCCCGCGCGGCACCGCCACCCGGCGCAGCCGGTCGAGGGCGTCGACCGCCGAGCGCGGGCGGCGGGCCGGGTCCGGGTCCATCAGCGCGTCGAGGAACGGCGCCAGCGGGCCCGGCGGGGCCGCCGAGGCCTCGGTGCGCCGGTGCGCACTGACGCCGGTCAGGAGCTCGACCGCCGTGGCGCCGGCCGCGTACAGGTCCTGGCGGGGGTCGGGGGGCGCGCCGGCCTCCTGCTCGGGCGCGAGGTAGCCGTCGGTGCCGACCACGACGGCGGGCCGGGCCGGGTGGGCGCCGGATGCGTGTGCCGCGACGCCGAAGTCGGCCAGCAGCGCGTGCGGCCGGCCGGCGCCGGTCGGGGCGAGCAGGACGTTGGCGGGCTTCACGTCCCGGTGCACGAGGCCCGCGGCATGCACCGCGGCGAGCGCGCGCAGCAGCTGGTCGAGGACGACGAGCACCCAGGCCGCCGGCAGCGGGCCGTGCTCGGCCAGCAGGTCGGCCGCCGAGCCGCCGCGCACCGCCGGCATCGCGATCGTGGCGCCCCGGTCGTCGGCGAACCAGGCGAGGGGCGCGAGCACGTGCGGGTGCGCGACGCGGGCGCCGGCGCCGTCGGCGCAGCCGAGGAGCCCGTCGGCCCCCGGCGGGCGCGACAGCAGCTTGAGCGCCACGACCTGGCCGCCGTCGAGGTCCCGCGCGCGCCACACGTCGCCCATCGCGCCGGTGCCGACCCGGTCGAGCACCCGGTAGCGACCCGCGACGACGCGGCGGGGGGCAGCGGCGACCATCCCGCGTTCCTACCGCGGACCACGCCCCCGGCGCGCCCGGCCTCGGGGTTGCCTGTGGACGGCGCCGCGAGCGCCGGGCACGGATTGGGGCGCCGGGCCGCACCACTGATACCGTTTCGCGGTTGCCTCCCGCCCGCCGTCGGGCGTCCGGGGCGACACCCCGGCCCCGCCGGGGGCTGACGCACAGCCCTCCTGCCACGGAGAGACCGTGGCCGCCGAGCCCACAGGAGGTGGAGACCGCCTTGCGCGCCTACGAAGTCATGGTCCTGCTCGACCCGAGCCTCGACGAGCGGACGATCGAGCCGTCCCTCGACAAGTACCTCAACGTCATCCGCACCGACGGGGGAACCGTCGACGCCGTGGACGTGTGGGGTCGCCGCCGCCTCGCCTACGAGATCCGCAAGAACGAGGAGGCGGTCTACGCCGTCGTCTCGCTCCACGCCGAGCCGGCCACCGTCCAGGAGTTCGACCGCCAGCTGGGGCTCAACGAGTCCATCCTGCGCACCAAGGTGCTGCGGCCCGAGCTCCACTGAGCGCGTCCACCGACCCGGCCCGTGGCCGGCTCCGGTGGACAGGCGCTTTGCCCTGTCGGCGCTTCCGGCGACGATGAGGGCGCGCGGCCCCGACCGGGGCCAACGGACCGCGAACACCAAGGAGTCCTGACATGGCAGGCGAGACCGTCATCACCGTCGTCGGCAACCTCGTGGACGACCCCGAGCTGCGCTTCACCCCGTCCGGGGCGGCCGTGGCGAACTTCCGGATCGCCTCGACGCCCCGCACGTTCGACAAGCAGTCGAACGAGTGGAAGGACGGCGAGGCGCTGTTCCTGACGTGCTCCGTGTGGCGCCAGGCGGCGGAGAACGTCGCCGAGTCGCTGCAGCGGGGCATGCGGGTGATCGTCCAGGGCCGGTTGAAGTCCCGCAGCTTCGAGACCCGCGAGGGCGAGAAGCGCACGGTCTTCGAGATCGACGCCGACGAGGTCGGCCCGGCGCTGAAGTACGCCACCGCCAAGGTCACGAAGACCTCGCGCTCCGGCTCCGGCGGGGGGTACTCCGGCGGAGGAGGCGGCGGCGGTTGGTCCGGCGGGCAGTCCGGCGGCTCGGGCGGCTCGGCTCCCCAGGAGGACCCGTGGGCCAGCCCGGCCCCGTCCGGCGGGGGCCAGTCCGGGGGGAACGACCCCTGGGGCGCGCCCGGGGTGGGCAACGACGAGCCCCCCTTCTGATCCAGCACCACCCATCCACGCAAGCCAGCACCATTCCGGCTCCGGCCGGGCTTCGAGAGAGGAAGCACCACAATGGCCAAGGCAGTCATCCGCAAGCCGAAGAAGAAGGTTTGCCAGTTCTGCAAGGAGAAGGCGACCGGTGTCGACTACAAGGACACCACGCTGCTCCGCAAGTTCATCTCCGACCGCGGCAAGATCCGCGCGCGTCGCGTGACCGGCAACTGCGTCCAGCACCAGCGCGACGTGGCGACCGCCGTCAAGAACGCGCGCGAAGTGGCGCTGCTCCCGTACACCTCGACCGGACGCTGAGGAGGCGAGCATGAAGCTGATCCTGACCCAGGAGGTCTCCGGCCTCGGTTCCGCCGGCGACGTGGTCGACGTCAAGGACGGGTACGCCCGCAACTACCTCGTCCCGCGCGGCTTCGGCGTGCGCTGGACCCGGGGTGGCCAGAAGACGGTCGACTCGATCAAGGCGGCGCGGTCCGCGCGCGCCGTCCGCGACCAGGAGCACGCCGAGGAGGTCAAGGCGAAGCTCGAGTCCACGCCGGTCAACGTGTCGGTCAAGGCCGGCGAGAGCGGTCGCCTCTTCGGCGCCGTGACGCCCGCCGAGATCGCCTCGGCCCTGTCGGCGACCACGGGTGAGCCGGTCGACAAGCGGACGCTGGTGCTCGGCAACCCGATCAAGTCGCTGGGCTCGCACTCGGTCGACGTGCGGCTGCACGACGACGTGTCGGCGTCGGTGACGCTCAACGTCGTCCCGGTCTGACCCTGACCTGACACGGAGGGCCGCTCCCGGCGCGGGGGCGGCCCTCCGTGCTTGTCCGGCCGGGGTCACTCCGCGGCCGGCTCGGCCGGTCGCCGCGTCGGCGCCCACGAGGCCTTGTTCCACGCGAAGAGCAGCGCGATGAGCACGAGCCAGCAGACCTGCGCCAGGAAGGCCAGGTCGCCCGGCACCGCCCGGTCGGTGGCCAGGAACGGCGCCGGCCCCAGCGCTGCGACGGCGAAGAGGAACCCGAGGCTCGGCCAGACCCCCGCCGCCCGCCGGGCGGCGCGGTCGCCGACGCCGGCCCGGGCGGCGCGTCCGAGCGACCAGCACAACGCCGCCCCGAACGCGAGGTCGGGGACGACGAGCAGCAGCCAGTCGACCGAGGGGTCCAGCCCGGCCACGAGGTCCCGGCCGGCGGGCGGCCAGACGAGCAGCGAGAGCAGCCCGGCCGCGATCCCGGCGGCCAGGGGGAGCCGCCGGAGGTCCGCCGGCAGCCACGCGACCGCGGGCAGGACCAGGGCCCAGCCGACGGGGTCCGGGAGGGCGTCCCACGCGGTCGCCGTGTCGAGCACGACGAGCACGAGGCCCATCGCCACCTGCTGCAGGGGGGTCACAGCCGCCGAGACTAGGCGCCGGGTCCCCGAGCACGGCCGAGGGACCGGGCCTATCGGCTGCGGGGGCCCGCGGCATCGCCCGTTCGAGTCGAGGCGACCGGGACCTAGGCCCCGATTTTCCTCCGACTTGCCGCAGGTCTCTGGACAAGGCGGGCGGCCTGTGAGTAACAGGCCCCAAGCTGTGCATGGCGGGCGTGGCGGGGCCTCGGTGCCGGTGACGCGGGCGTGTCGCCCGCATGAACTGAATGTGACCCAGGTCTCGCAGAGTTCTTTGGTCGGCAATTCTTCATGCACAGGCTCGTGGGACTGTTTGCGCAGGTCAGAGAGGCTTTTGCGGTCCGCCGCGCGATCCTGTCCACAGGCTGCTCCCCAGCCCCTGCACAGCGACGCGCCATCCCTCCACGACCTGGCCCCGGTTATCCCCAGGCCCCTGTGGAGAACCTCCTGTCCCGCGGTCCGCAAACACGCGTACGGTCCCTGAACAGGTCGGTGCGTACGGGTGTCGGCGGCCAGTTCTAGCGTCGGAGACGAGAGTCGCCGGCGGCGCAGCTGGCGAGTCCGGGAACCGCTGATATGGGGGCCGTCGATGAGCAGCACGGGGTACGACATCCATGTCGTCGACGAGCCCCCCGAGGACTGGTCCGACGGACCGGCGCCGTACGAGCCGGGCCAGGCCCCGTCGCGCGGCCCCGGCGACCGGACCCCGCCCCAGGACAACGCGGCCGAGCAGTCCGTGCTCGGTTCGATGCTCCTGAGCAAGGACGCCATCGCCGAGGTCACGCAGATCGTGCGGGGCGGCGACTTCTACCGCCCGGCGCACGAGGCGATCCACGAGGCGATCCTCGATCTCTACGGGCGCAGCGAGCCGGCCGACCCGATCACGGTGACGGCCGAGCTGCAGCGGCGGGGCGAGCTGCAGCGCGTCGGCGGGGCTCCCTACCTGCACACCCTGTCGGCCAACGTGCCGATCGCGGCGAACGCCGGCTACTACGCCGACATCGTCCGCGAGAAGGCGGTGCTGCGGCGGCTCGTCGAGGCCGGCACCCGGATCGTGCAGATGGGCTACGCGGGCGAGGGAGAGGTCGACGACGTCGTCGACGAGGCCCAGGCCGAGGTCTACAAGATCACCGAGAAGCGCAGCAGCGAGGACTACGCGCCCCTCAGCGACATCATGGAGGGCGTGCTCGACGAGATCGAGGCGATCGGCAACCGCGAGGCGGGGCTGTACGGCGTCCCGACCGGCTTCGCCGACCTCGACGAGCTGACCAACGGGCTGCACGCCGGCCAGATGGTGATCGTCGCCGCGCGGCCGGCGATGGGCAAGGCGCTCGCCCTGGCGACCCCGCTGCCCACGCCGGCCGGCTGGACGACCATGGGCGAGGTCGCCGTCGGCGACGAGCTCCTCGACGGTCGCGGGCTGCCCACCCGCGTCGTGGCGGCGACCGAGGTGCTCGCGGACCGGCCCTGCTACGAGGTCGAGTTCTCGGACGGGTCGGTGGTGGTCGCCGACGCGCAGCACCTGTGGCTGACCCAGCCCCTGGGCTGCCGGGTCTCCGTGGCCCGCCGGGTGCGCACCACCCAGGAGCTCGCGCGCACGGTCGGTCTCGACCACGTGATCGAGATGCCCGACGGCTCGGGGATCAAGGTGGCCGACGTGCGGGCCGCGGCGTCGGTCCCGGTGCGCTGCGTGCAGGTCGACAACCCCGAGCACCTCTACCTCGCCGGCCCGTCGGGGGTCCCCACGCACAACTCGACGCTGGCCCTGGACCTCTGCCGCGCGGCGTCGATCGCGCACAACATGACCAGCGTGTTCTTCTCCCTGGAGATGAACCGCTCCGAGATCACGATGCGCCTGCTCTCGGCCGAGGCGAAGGTGCCGCTGAACCACATCCGCACCGGCCAGATGACCGACGACGACTGGGCCAAGCTGGCGCGCAAGATGGCCGAGGTCTCCTCCGCCCCGATCTTCATCGACGACAGCCCGAACATGACGATGATGGAGATCCGCGCGAAGGCGCGGCGGCTGAAGCAGCGGCACGACCTCAAGCTGATCGTCATCGACTACATGCAGCTGATGACCTCCGGCAAGAAGGTCGAGTCCCGCCAGCTCGAGGTCTCCGAGTTCTCCCGCAACATCAAGCTGCTGGCCAAGGAGCTCGAGGTCCCCGTGATCGCGCTGAGCCAGCTCAACCGCGGCTCCGAGCAGCGCAGCGACCGGCGTCCGATGATGAGCGACCTGCGCGAGTCGGGATCGCTGGAGCAGGACGCCGACATGGTGATCCTGCTGCACCGCGACGACGTCTACGAGAAGGAGTCGACGCGGCCCGGGGAGGCCGACCTGATCGTGGCCAAGCACCGCAACGGCCCGACCCGCGACATCGTCGTGGCCTTCCAGGGCCACTACAGCCGGTTCGTCGACATGGCTCAGTGAGCGGCGCGCGGCGGCGCACCCGTGGGCCCGGGCCCGCCCGGGTCCCGCGACGCTAGCCGGGGTCGGGGCTGTCGCTGCCCGGCTCGCCCTCCCGGCCGACCGGGACGACCGCCACGGGGCAGTGGGCGTGCTCGGCGACGCGCGGCGCGACCGAGCCGTAGAAGAACTCCCGCAGCCACGGCTTGCGCCGGTGGCCCAGCACGAGCAGCTCCGCGCCGTGCGAGGCCGCGATCAGCTGCACGTCCGCGAATCCGCGCGTCAGGACCTGGCGCACCTGCACGGAGGGATGGGCGGCCGAGGGGCCGCCGGCGGCCTCGGCGAGCACGGCGCGCTGCTCCTCGAACCCGGGCGCGTCGTCGGGGACGTCACGCCTGTCGTCCGGGACGCCGACCCCCTCGACGAAGCTGTGCAGGAGCGTGACCGGAAGGTCGCGCGCCTCCGCGACCCGGAAGGCAAGGTCGAGGACCGGGGCGTCCAGGGAGTCGCCCGCGACGCCGACCAGGACCCCGGCCTGGCGCACGTCCTGGTCACCGTGCCGAAGGACCACGACCGGCGCGTGGGCATGGGTGACCATGGCGTGGCTGACCGATCCGAGCAGGAGCTGGGAGACGGTGCCGAGCCCGCGGGTGCCGAGGACCAGCATCGAGGCGTCGGCCGAGACCTCGAGGAGGGCCGTCCGGGGGTCCGTCTGGGCCAGGACCTGGTGGACCTCGAGGCGGTCGTCCACCGCCCTGACGCGCTGCTCCTGCCGGGTGAGAAAGGCCCGTGCCTCGCCCCGAAGGGCGGTGGTCACCTCGCGGTACAGGTAGGCCTCGATGCCGGACTCGGGCACGTGGGCCGCGTGGACCAGCACCAGCGGCCGGCCCTCCAGTGAGGCTTCGTGGGCCGCCCAGTCGAGGGCGAGGTCGCTCCAGGTGGAGCCGTCCACACCGACGGCGACAGCGCCCGCGGGGATGGGCTCGGTCATGGTCACTCCTCTCCGGATGGATCCACGGCAGGTCGGACGCCGGCCTCGTCGCCCGCCCGGGCGACCAGGACCGAGCAGGGAGCGTGGTGGAGGACGGTGCTGGCCGTCGAACCGAGGACCGCTCGCCGGATGCCTCCGGCTCCACGCGTGCCCAGCACGACCAGATCCGGCTTCTCCTCAGCGATGGTCTCCAGGATCGTGGCCCGCACGTCGAAGGTGGCGGTCTGGCTGACCGCCGACACCAGGCGTGGGGTCGTGCTCCCGGTGCCCCGGGAGGCGAGCAGCTGCCCGGCGGCCTCCACCCCGCCCTCGGCGTCGGCCCGGCGGTCGAGCACGCCCAGGATCGTGACGTGGGTGCCGCTCGCCCACGGAAGCCCGGCCAGCGTCCGCGCGGCCTCCCGGGCGTGCGGCGACCCGTCGACGCACAGCAGCACATGCTGCGTCGGGCGGGCCGACCGCACCACGACGAGCGGGGTGAGGGGGCGGTGCGCCGAGACGAGCCACTCCGCGGTGCTGCCGAGGTGGAGGCGCTTCAACGCCCCGGTGCCCCGCGGGCCGATCACCATCAGCGCCGCCTCCTCGAACGAGTCCAGCACGAGCCGCGGATCTGCCTCGGCCGTCAGGTGCTCGACCTCGGTCGCGTCCTCTGCGCGGAGGAAGCGCCGGGGCGCCGACGGAGTCCACGCATGCGGCGTCCCGCGGGCCGACCCGACGGCGGGCCCCGCAGGCGGCACCTGTGCGGTGACGACCGAGATGCGCCACCCCGGCCACGCGTGGTTGTTGACCCAGAGCCACGCGACGTCGGCGGCGGCCGAGCCGTCGTCCCCGAAGACCAGCTGCCGGTCGCTCGGGCTCATGCCGCCTCCCGGCGGTGGTGCCGAGCTCCGGGCGGGGGGAGGGGGACGACCGGCACGGAGGCTCCTCGGTAGGGGTGCCCCCATTGCGACAGGTGGGGCGCCGGGGCGGCCAGTGCCTCGGGTCCCCGATGGCCGAGGACGAAGGTCCGTGGAGGCGCCGGGCCGCCCGGGGCCGGACCGTTTGGGGGCGCCCCGTAGCGTCGGCCGGGTTGTCTTCCTCCCGAAGGGTGGGTGCTGTGCTCAAGAACCGGTGGCTGGGCGTGGTCGTGGCGCTGCTTCTGGCCGTGACCACGGCCTGCAGTGGCTCCGACGACGAGAAGGACGCCAGCTCGTCCGAGGGCGACGCGAGCCCGTCGGCGGGCGAGTCCGCGGACGCCGAGGTCGACGTGCCCGACGTCCCGGACGTCGTGGCCGAGGTGAACGGCGAGGAGATCTCCCAGGAGTCCTTCGCCGAGGCCTACCAGGCGCGCGCGCAGCAGGCCGCCGCGCAGCAGGCCCAGGGCGGTGAGCAGCCCGACGAGAAGCAGCTGACCGACGAGGTCGTCCAGAGCCTCGTCAACGAGGAGCTGCTCAAGCAGGAGGCGGAGCGGCGGGAGATCTCGCCCTCCGACAAGCAGGTGGAGGAGACCCTGGCGGGGCTCGCCGAGCAGAACGGGCTGCCCTCCGCGGACGCTCTCGTGAAGGCGCTCGAGGACCAGGGCATGGACCGCGAGGAGATCGACTCCCAGGCGGCCCAGCAGGCGCGGTTCGACCTGCTGGTGGCCGACGAGGGCGGCCCGGTGAAGGCCTCCGAGAAGGAGATCCGGGCCCTCTACCAGCAGATCAAGGCCCAGCAGGCCGCCGCCGCTCAGGGCGGCGAGGGTCAGCCCGCCCAGCAGCTGCCGCCGCTGAAGCAGGTGCGTCCCCAGCTCGAGGACCAGGTCGAGTCCCAGAAGGAGTCGCAGACGGCGCGCGACCTGATCGACCAGCTGCGCAAGGACGCCGACATCACCGTCAACGTCTGAGTCCCGGCGCCGCCCCGGTGGCGGGGCCCGGGCTCAGGCCCCGGCCCACCAGCGGGCGGCGCCGCGCAGGAGCAGCTCGGCGAAGCGACCCAGGTCCGCGACGGCGACCCGTTCATCGCCCGCGTGGGCCTGCTCGACGCTGCCCGGCCCGACGGTCACGACGGGTAGCCCGGCCACGTGCCGGAGCAGCCCGGCGTCGCAGCCGTACGGCGTCGCCGACGGCGCCGCGCCGGCTGCGTCGGCGAAGGCGGCGACCAGCGGATCCTCGGCCGGCGTCTCGGCGGGCAGCCACTGCGCGCCGACCCAGTCGACCCGCGGCGGGTGCGCGGCCAGCCAGTCGTCGCCCGCGGCCACCCGGGCGACGGCGTCCTCCAGCTCCGCCCGCGCCGCGGCCGGGCTCTCGTGCGGCGCGACGCCGAGGCGGCCGTCCAGCACCAGGGAGTCGGCGACGTCGCAGGGCTGCGAGCCGCCCTCGATCCGGCCGATGCACACGGGCCACGGCGTCGGGACGCCGTCCGCGGGCGGGGCGAGCGGGTGCGCGAGCCGCGAGGCGCGCGCCCGCTCGAGCTCGGCCAGGGCCCGGTGCACGAGCCAGCCCTTCTCGATCGCGGAGACGCCCCGGTGGCGCACGCTGCCGTGCGCCGCCAGCCCGTCGACCCTCACCCGGAACCGCAGGGCGCCGGCGGTGGCGCGGGCCGGGCGCAGGTCGGTCGGCTCGACCACGACGGCGCCGGTCACGGGGAGGCCGGTGGCGATCGAGGCGAGCGTCCCGACGCCGCCGTCCTCCTCGCCGACCACCGGGGAGAGCACCAGCCGGCCGGGCAGGCCGCCGCCCTCGGCGGCCAGCGCGGCCGCGACGTGCATCGCGGCGGCGAGGCCACCCTTGGTGTCCGTCACCCCGCGCCCGACCAGCCAGGACCCGTCGCGGCGCGCGACGAAGGGGTCGCCGCCCCAGCCCGGCTGGTCGGCGTCGACGACGTCCACGTGGGCGTTGACCAGCAGCCCGGGGCCGTCGCGCCCGGCGGTCGCGGTGAGCCCGGCGACCTCGCCGCGCGCCAGCTCGCACGACCACCCCGCCAGGGCGGGCACGTCCGCCGCGGGGACCGCCCACCGGTCCACGTCGACCCCGCGGTCGGCGAGCCAGGCGGCGACGCGGTCGAGGCACCCGCGCTCGGCGGGGGAGCCCCCGACGCTGGGGATCGCGACCAGCTCGCCGGTCGTCTCGGCGATGGCCTCGGCGTCCAGCCGCCGGAGGGCGCGGGCGAGCCAGGCCGGGTCCGTCACAGCCGGTCGAGCGCCTGGGCGAGGTCGGCGATCAGGTCGTCGGTGTCCTCGATGCCGACGGCGTAGCGGATCAGGCCCTCGGGGATGCCCGCGGCGGCGCGCTCCTCGGCGGTCAGCTCGACGTGGCTCGTGGTGGCCGGTGGCCCGGCGATCGTCTCGACCTGGCCGAGGTTGGCCGCGAGGTAGGCGTGCCCCAGCGCGGCGCACACGGTCTCGACGGCCGGCATCCCGCCGGCCAGCGAGAAGCTGAGCACGCCGCCGAAGCCGTCCATCTGGCGCGCGGCGACCGCGTGGCCCGGGTGGCTCGGCAGGCCGGGGTAGAGCACCGCGTCCACCTCGGGCCGGCCCTGGAGGAACTCGGCGACGGCCTGCGCGTTGGCGTTCTGGCGCTCGACCCGCAGCCCCAGGGTCTTCAGGCTGCGCAGCATCCGCGCCGCGACCGTGGGGTCCATGCCGGTGCCGATGATCTCGCGCAGGCCGTAGACCTTCTCCACCAGCGCATCGGAGCCGACGACCACGCCGCCGAGGACGTCGCCATGGCCGCCGAGGTACTTCGACGCCGAGTGCAGCACCAGGTCGGCGCCGTGGTCGAGGGGCCGGGTGTTGATCGGGGAAGCGAAGGTGTTGTCGACGACGACGACCGCCCCCACCTCGTGCGCCACCTCGCAGAGGGCCTCGATGTCGAGCACCTTGCAGGTCGGGTTGGTCGGCGTCTCGAGGTAGACGACGTCGCAGCCCCGCCGGATCGAGGCGACGAGCCCGTCGTGGTCGTCGGTCTCCCGGACGTCGCACTCCACACCCCAGGCCGGCAGCAGCTGCGTGGCGAGCAGGTTGGTCGCGCCGTACGTGTCCTGCACGGTGACCATCCGGCGGCCCGGGCCGAGGAGCGCGAGCAGCGTCGTGGTGATCGCCGCCATGCCCGTGCCGAAGCTGGTGCCCCGGTCGGCGTGCTCGAGCGCGGCGACCTTGGCCTCGAAGCGGTCGGTCGTGGGGTTGGAGTTGCGCGCGTAGATGTGGCCGGACGCCTCGCCCAGCGCCACGGCCCGCCAGGTCGCGACGTCGGGGTAGGCGAAGGCCGAGCTGGTGGTGGTCGGCGGCACCACCGCGCCGGTGTCCGGGTCGGCCTGCTCGGTCAGGTGCACCGAGCGCGTCGAGGGGCCGGCGCCCGGCATCGGGTCGGACGTGGGGTGATCGGGAGCCATGCCAACCGACCCTACGGGCGCCGCGGAGTGGTGGGATGGCGTCATGGACGTCTCCGCCGCACTCGCTCGCTGGTATGCCGTCGCCCGCTCCGAGGACGCCCAGGCCCTGCCGGACCTCGTCGCCGAGGACGGCGTCTTCCGCTCGCCCGCCGTGCACACACCGCAGGAGGGGCGGGACGTGGTCGTCGCCTATCTCTCGGCGGCGTTCGCCGTGCTCGGCCCCCGGCTGCGCTACCACCGCGAGTGGCTGGGCGAGGACTCCGCCGTCCTGGAGTTCAGCACCGAGGTCGCCGGCATGACGGTGCACGGCGTCGACATGATCACCTGGGACGACGCGGGGCTGATCCGCGACTTCACCGTGATGGTCCGCCCGATGAAGGGCCTCCAGGCGGTGATCGCGGCCATGGCCGCCGAGCTGTGAGGCCGCACGGCGCCGACGGCGTCGGGCATGCTGGGCCCATGGCCCTCACCGACGCCCCGCCGACCTCCCTGCCGCGCACCCTGGCCCGCTGGGTGCTGGGCACGCTCCTCGCCGGTGCGGGGATCAGTCACCTGACCTTCGCCCGTGCCGAGTTCCGCGCCCAGGTGCCGAGCTGGTTCCCGGTCGACGAGGACCCGGTGGTCCTGGCCTCCGGCCTGGTCGAGATCAGTCTCGGTGCCGCCCTGGTGGCCTGGGCCCGTGGCCGGGTGACGGTGGGCCTCGTCGTCGCCGCGTTCTTCGTGGCGATCTTCCCCGGCAACATCGCCCAGTACCTCGAGGGCACCGATGCCTTCGGCCTGGACACCGACCGCAAGCGGCTGGTCCGGTTGTTCTTCCAGCCGCTGCTGATCCTCTGGGCGCTCTGGGGCACCGCGGCCTGGCGCGACCGTCCGCGCCGCTGACGCACCGCCACGCGCCCGCGGCGGAGGCCGGGGCCCGACCGCCCGCGGCGAACCCGCCCTCAGGACTGGTCGTCGCGGCGGGCGAGGCCCGCCTCCTCGGCCGCACCGTCGGCCAGGGCCGTGCCGGCGCCGTCGTAGAGCCCGAAGACGGAGTGGACGCGCTCCCGCAGCTCGGTCGCCTCGTCGTCGTACCGCGCGACCGCGGCGATCGTGCCGGCGAAGTCGCGCGCGCCGAGGCGCCCCATGGCGGCGACGTTGGCGCCGTGGAAGGGCATCGCGAGCACCGCTATGTCGACGGTGCCCGCCTGGGTGAGCCGGTGCCAGAAGTCGGGGTCGGTCGCGTCCCCCTCGACGACGTCCAGGCCGTCCGCTCGCATCGAGGCGACGCGGTCCTCCTGGTTCTCGACGCCCACGACGCGCAGGCCGTAGACGTCGGTGAGCTGGTGGTAGGCCGCGCGGCCCACCCGGCCCATGCCGAGCACCACGGCGTCGGCGTGCCCGACGTCGATGGGCCGGTCGTCGGCGTGCAGCCGGGCGGGTTCCTGGGCGGGCAGGCGGCGCTCCGCGAACGCCACGATGCGCTCGGTCCCGCTGTTCAGGATCGCCGACAGGACGAAGCCGGCCGCGACGGCGGTCGCGAGGACGAGCAGCCAGTCCTCGTCGACGAGCCCGGCCGAGGCGCCGACGACGACCACGATGAGACCGAACTCCGAGAAGTTGCCCAGCGCGGTCCCCGCCAGCGCGCAGGTGCGGTAGCGCATGCCCTGCCACCACAGCAGCGCGAAGAACCCGACGGACTTCAGCGGGAGCAGCAGGAGCAGCAGCCCGGCCAGGAACAGGTCCTGGGCCGAGGGCAGGCCGGTGAACCCGATCGAGAGGAAGAAGCCGACCAGCAGCAGCTCCTTGACCGAGAACAGGGCCTTCGACAGCTCCTCGGAGCGGGGGTCGCGGGCCAGGAGGAGGCCCAGCACGAGGGCGCCGAGGTCCCCCTTGAGGCCCACGGCGTCGAAGAGCGCGTAGCCGGGGACGAGCGCGACCACCACGCCGAAGAGCGGCAGGAGCTCACGGTGACCGAGCCGCCCCATCATGTGGCGCAGCAGCCGGGCGAGCGGGACGAGCAGGACCAGCAGCAGCGCCCACGGGCTGGGCGGAGACCCCTCCGCCGCGGTGAGGAACGCGACCGCGGCGAGGTCCTGGAAGATCAGGATGCCGACCGCGGTGCGGCCGTAGCGGGCCTGCGCCGAGTTCTGGGCGTCGAGCACCTTGACCACGAGCACGGTGCTGGAGAAGGAGAGGGCGAAGCCGACGACGAGCAGCCCGCGCCAGTCCTGGTCTGCCAGCACGCCGAGGCCGAGCACGGCGATCACCCCCAGGTAGGCCGTGGCGAGCGCCGTCGAGAGGCCCATGTGCAGGACCGTGGTGAGCCACACCTCGCGGCGGACCAGGACGCGCACGTCGAGCTTGAGCCCGATGCTGAAGAGCAGCAGCGAGACCCCGAGGTCGGCCAGGGTGTCGATCGCCTCGTAGTGGGGGACGTCGAGACCGCTGAGGATGAACCCGGCCGCCAGGAAGCCGACCAGCGGCGGGAGCCGGACGGCGACCGACGCCATGCCGGCGACGAGCGTGACCATCAGGATCAGGCTCACGTCGCTCATGCCGCCCATTGTTCGACATGCGCCCCCGCCCGGGCGATCCGGTCCCGCGGTCGGCCGCTGCGGCCCGTCCTCTTCGCCGCCGGCGGGCGGGTTCGCAAAGTGAGACAGTCGCCTCGGGAGGGCTCGCCTAGCGTCGGGGGCAGCGTGTCGCCGGCCCGGAGCGGCCCGCCGGCCGAGGGAGGACATGATCGTGGAGACCGGCACCGCCGAGGGCGGGATCTTCCGGCTGATGTACGTCAGCCACGACCGGCTCGACCCCTCCACCCGCAAGCGCGCCCTGGGGGACCTGTTCTCCCAGGCGCGCAGCAACAACAAGGCGAAGGGCATCACCGGGGCGCTGCTCCTCTCGGGCACGGTTTTCGTCCAGACCCTGGAGGGCGACGAGGAGACCGTGCGCAGGGTCTACGAGCGGATCCGGCAGGACGACCGGCACGACTCGGTCACGCTCACGGAGGCCGGCCCCGTGCCGGCCCGGGTCTTCGCGCGGTGGTCGATGGCGCGCGTGGCGGACGACGGCGAGGCCGACGTGCCGCTGATCGCGCACACGGACGGGATCGCGCCCGCGGCCGGCCGCCGCACGACCCCGGAGCAGGACGCGGTGCTCGCCGCGATGCACGAGGTCGCCGCCGACGCGGCCCTGAACCCCACCGGGAACCCCGCCGGGTCCTAGGGGCGCCAGGAGCACGCCGTCACCGCAGCGCGGAGTACCAGGCGTTCACCAGCCGGCCCGCGAGCACGGCGCGCTCCCACGCCACCCCGACGGCCAGGAGCGCCGCGCCCGCGGTGCCGAGCACGAGGACGGTCGGGAGCTGGCTGACCAACGGCCCTCCCTGGGTCACCGCGACGACCACCAGGACGGCGGCGCCCGCGGTCACCGGGGCCTTCCACCGTCGCCACAGCCCCACGCCGAGCACCCCGAGCGCCGCCACCGTGACGAGGACCAGGCGGACCTCGTCGCCGCGGTCCACCGCCACCGCGAGCGTGGGGCCGAGCGCGACCGAGAGCGCCGGCCCGGCGACGAGCATCGTGCGGGCCTCGGGCGGGTGCGCCGCGCGGCGTCGAGCCTGCACCACGCCGATGCCGGCGAGCAACGCGGCCAGCGGGAGCGAGGTCGCCTCCACCGCGGTGAGCCCCGCGTCCTCGACGAGGACGTTCGTCCCCAGCGAGACCGACGCGGCACCCAGATAGGCGACGGGCAGGCGGCCGGGCAGCGCGGCGTAGGCGAGGACGGCCGCGCCCACGCCGATGAGGGTCGCGGCCAGGGACCCGTCACCCCGCGTGTCTGCCGCCGAGAGGGCGACCAGCGCCCCGGCGGCGGCGGCCAGCAACAGCTCGGCCTCGACGGGGACCAGCGCCCGGCCCGGGGCGGCATGGGCGCGGCGGACGAGCGCGGCCGCGATCAGGAGGTTGGCCGCGAGGACGAGCAGGCCGCCGGCCAGCCAGCCCTCCGCGGAGCCGACCTCGACCAGCACCCGGGTCGTGGCGAGTGCCCACGCGAGCTCGGCGGCGGCGACCTGCAGGACGAGCTGTGCGGCCCGGGCCGCGGCGGTGCCCGCCGGTTCGTGGGGCGCCGCCATCACGAGCCGGTGCGCCCGGACCGCCCCCGCGGTTGCCGCCACGGCCCACAAGAGCGTCACCGAGGCGGAGGCCAGCAGGCCGGGGCCGTCGCTGGCCTCCCCCGGGTCCTGGAAGAGGGTGTTCTCGTCGACCGCGTCGAGCCCGAGCACCAGCAGCGCGAGGACGGGGACGGCCAGCGCCAGGAACGCCGTCCCCGCTCGCCGCCACCCGGGGGCCAGCGGACGGTGGTCGAGGGCCGCGCCGAGGAGGACGAGAGCGAGGACCGCGGTCACGGCGACCAGCGCCTGGTGGGGCAGGTCGGTCAGCACGATGCCCAGCGACGGTGCGGCCAGGGCGAGCGTGGCGGACGGCGCCGCGCGGTGCCCGCGCCCGGGCAGCAGCATGGCCAGGCCCACGGCCACCGGACCGAGCAGCAGGACGCACGCGACGGCGAGCCGCGACGGCACGGCGACGTCCGCGTCGTAGCCGACCGCCCACCCGGTGAGCACGTGCAGGGCGTAGCCCGCGGCGGCGCCGGCCCCGAGCAGCATCGCGGTCACGGGCGGGCCGACGCGCGTGCGGCGGCCGTCGACGCGCAGCGCGACAGCGGCGCCGGCGGCGTCGACGAGCGCGACCCCCAGCAGGCCCAGCACGACCGGGACCGGGTCGTCCGGGACGAGGCTCGGGAACGCGAGCCAGGGTGCGAACCCGAAGGCCAGCGCGGCGGCGGGACGGTAGGTGCGGATCACCTCCCCCGCGGGCACCCCGCGGTCGGCCAGCAGCAGCAGCGCCGCCGTCGCGAGCGCCGCCAGGCCCCCGTACGTCCCCGCGTCGAGGTCGTCGAGGCCCAGCCAGCCCAGCCCGTAGGCCGCGGCGAGCACGAGCACGGTCAGCCCGGCGACGAGCACCCCCGCCGTCTCCGCAGCCGCGGACAGGCGGCGGCGGCACGCCGCGTACGACGACCAGACCGCCGCGGCGATGAGGGCCGACACCGCGAGCAGCTGCCCGGCGGGCCCGATCAGGTCCCAGACGACGAAGAGGAAGAAGCTCGCCGCCGAGAGGGTCAGCACAGCGCCGAGGCCGAGCAGCAGCTGCTGGCCCGAGAGGGAGCGGCGACGGACCGGGGCCGTCGCCCGCGGTGCCGCACCCGTCGGTGCCGCTCCGGCCGTCGGCAGCAACCGGCGCGTGAGCTGTTGGGCCTCGGCCCAGAGCGCGCCGAGCTCGCGGTCGACCTCGACCAGCCGCTCGGCGTCCGGGCCGGTGAGGACGAGACCGCAGACGGGGCAGGTCTCGACCCCCGGCGGCAGCGCGGCGCGGCAGTGGGCGTTGGGGCACCAGCGGGCCGTGCCGCCGACCGTCATGCCGCCTCCTCGCGGCGGTGGTCGCCGTCGGCTGATTGTCGCGCACGGAGCGCGGTCCCGGGGGCCGACGCACGGGCGCCCGCAGCCGGGCTGGTCACCTGCGTGTCACAGTCGTGGGGTGGTGTTCTACGAACCGGCCGACCGGCCCCGCGACCTGCTGCCGCACGACCCCTTCAAGGCGATCATCGCCCCTCGGCCGATCGGCTGGGTCTCCACCCGGGCCGCCGACGGTGCGACCAACCTCGCGCCGTACAGCTTCTTCAACGCGGTGGCCGACACCCCACCCATGCTGATGTTCAGCTCGGCGGGCCTCAAGGACTCGGCCGCCTTCGCGCGCGAGGCGCGCGAGTTCGTCTGGAACATGCCGACCTGGGACCTGCGCGAGGCGATGAACGAGAGCTCCCGCGGCCTCCCGCGCGGCGAGTCCGAGCTCGAGCACGCGGGCATCGCCACCGCTCCCTCGAGGATCGTGGAGGCGCCCCGGGTGGCGGACGCCCCGGTGGCCATGGAGTGCGTCGTCGTCTCGCACACAGAGCTCGTCGACCGCCACGGCACGCCGCTGGACCGGCACCTGGTGGTGGGCGAGGTCGTCGGCGTGCACGTCGACGAGCGCTTCGTCACCGGCGACGGCCGCTTCGACACCGCGGCGGCGCGGCCGATCGCGCGCTGCGGCTACCTGGACGAGTACGCCGTCGTGGAGTCGTTGTTCCACCTGGGGCGCCCCGACTGACCGCGACCGTCGCCGGCGGGGCGCGGCAGACCCGGGCTGGCCTAGGGTCAGGCCGTGGGAGCGAGCGAGGAGAGCGGGGACGGCGACGAGGGTGGCTACGCGCGCCTGACCCGGCGAGCCCGGCGCGCGCAGCGCTCCGCCGAACGGGCCCGTAGACGGGCGCTGCGGCGGGCCGAGGCGCTGCGCGAGCGGTCGCCGCACAAGATCCGCCAGGCATGGACGCTCGTCGAGCGCACCACGCGCGAGGTCATCGACGACCGGGTGCTCGGCCTGGCCGCGGAGGTCGCGCTGTTCACGGTCATCTCCCTGCCGGCCCTGCTGCTGATGGTCCTCGGCTCGCTCGGCTTCCTCGCGGACGCCCTGGGGCCCGAGGCGGAGGCGGAGCTGCAGCGGATCGTCTTCGAGCTGCCGCGGTCGGTGCTCTCCGAGCAGACCTACAGCGCGTACGCCGACCTCGCGATCCGGGTGCTGCAGGACGGCCGGGCGGACGTGGTGTCCGTGGGCGCGATCGTGGCGGTGTGGACGGGGTCGCGAGCCGCCAACCGCTACCTCGAGACGGTCACCATCGCCTACGGCGTCCCCGCCCGCGTGGGCTGGCGGCGCCGGCTGCTCGCCTTCGGGCTCACCTTCGCCGGCATCCTGTCGGCCATCGCCGTGCTGCCGCTGCTCGTCCTCGGTCCCGACCTGGTCCAGGCCCTGGCGCCGGCCCAGATCGAGGAGGTCACGCTCCAGCTCCTGGGGCGGCTCTACTGGCCCTTCCTCGGGCTGGTGGTCGTCTGCGCGCTGGCGACGCTGTTCCACGTGGGGGTGCCGTGGAGGACGCCGTGGCGCCGGGACCTGCCCGGTGCCCTGCTGGCGATGGTGCTGTGGGTGCTCGCTGCCGCAGCGCTCCGCGCCTACCTGGCGCTCAGTGCGCGCGACGACGCGGTCTACAGCCAGCTCGGAACGCCGATCGCTGTCGTGCTCTGGCTCTACGTGACGGCCTTCGCCGTGCTGCTCGGCGCGGAGCTGAACGCGGAGATCGAGAAGATGTGGCCGCACGAGGACCATCCCTGGCGGATCCGGCAGCGGACGAGGAACGGCATCGCCCGGCTGGCGGCCCGGGTGCGCGAGCGCGCCGGCCCCTGAGGAGTCCGGGCTTCCCCGACTCCCCGATTGCGTCGAAAAGGACTCCCGCTCAGCCGTGTCCCCGGGGGCGCGCACGTGCTTGCGTGGGCCCCCTGGGTGGTCGATCGGCAAGGGGTGCGCGATGACGGCGACGGACACGGAGGACCCGGGGGCGGAGACGGACGAGGGCGTCGTCCACATCCTCTGGATCAACGCCGGGCTCAGCTGCGACGGGGACTCCGTGGCGCTGACGGCGGCCACCCAGCCGAGCATCGAGGAGATCGTGCTCGGCGCGCTGCCGGGGCTGCCGAGAATCGCGGTCCACTGGCCGCTGATCGACTTCGAGTCGGGGCCCGAGCAGGGTGCCGACACCTTCATCGAGTGGTGGCACAAGGCCGACCGCGGCGAGCTGGAGCCGTTCGTCCTCGTGGTGGAGGGGTCCATCCCCAACGAGAACATCAAGTCCGAGGGCTACTGGTCCGGCTTCGGCAACGACCCCGTGACCAACCAGCCGATCACGACCTCCGAGTGGCTCGACCGGCTCGCGCCCAAGGCCACCGCGATCGTCGCGGCCGGCACCTGCGCGACCTACGGCGGCATCCACGCGATGGAGGGCAACCCGACCGGCGCGATGGGGGTGCCCGACTACCTCGGCTGGGACTGGAAGTCGAAGGCGGGGCTCCCGGTCGTGTGCGTGCCCGGCTGCCCGATCCTCCCGGACAACATGTCGGAGACGCTCGTCTACCTGCTCTACCAGGTGGCCGGCCAGGCGCCGATGATCCCGCTCGACGAGGCGCTGCGCCCGCGCTGGCTCTTCGGCGCCACGGTGCACGAGGGCTGTGACCGGGCCGGCTACTACGAGCAGGGCGACTTCGCCACCGAGTACGGCTCCGAGAAGTGCATCGTGAAGCTCGGCTGCTGGGGCCCGGTGGTCAAGTGCAACGTGCCGAAGCGCGGCTGGATCAACGGCATCGGCGGCTGCCCCAACGTGGGCGGGATCTGCATCGGGTGCACGATGCCCGGCTTCCCCGACAAGTTCATGCCGTTCATGGACGAGCCCCCGGGCGGGAAGGTCTCGACGGCCGCCAGCGGCATCTACGGCGGCGCGATCCGCCGGCTGCGCAAGATCACCGAGAAGACGCTGGACAAGGAACCGAAGTGGCGCACCCCGGGCCGCGAGCTCAAGACCGGCTTCACCAAGACCTGGTGACCGCCCGCCACCCGCACCACCGACCGCGCAGGGGAGAGACATGACCGCCACCCAGGCCCGTCCGTCGAAGGGCAGCAAGAGCGGGTCCACCGACGTCGTGGACATGTCGTGGGACCCGATCACCAGGATCGTGGGCAGCCTCGGCATCTACGCGACGATCGACTTCAAGCAGCGCGAGGTGCAGCAGTGCCACGCCACGTCGTCGATCTTCCGCGGCTACAGCCTCTTCATGAAGGGCAAGGACCCCCGCGACGCGCACTTCATCACCAGCCGCATCTGCGGGATCTGCGGCGACAACCACGCGACGTGCTCGGTCTACAACCAGAACATGGCCTACGGGATCACGCCGCCGCACCTGGCCGAGTGGATCATCAACCTCGGCGAGGCCGCGGAATACATGTTCGACCACAACATCTACCAGGAGAACCTGGTGGGGGTGGACTACTGCGAGCGGATGGTCAAGGAGACCAACCCCGGCGTGCTCGAGGCGGCCAACCACACCGAGGCCCCGCACGCCGGCGACCACGGCTACCGCACGATCGGCGACATCATGCGCTCGCTGAACCCGATCGAGGGCGAGTTCTACCGCGAGGCCCTGCAGGTCAGCCGCTACACACGCGAGATGTTCTGCCTGATGGAGGGGCGGCACGTGCACCCCTCGACGCTCTACCCGGGCGGCGTCGGCACCGTGCCCTCGATCCAGCTGATCACCGACTACCTGACCCGCCTGATGCGCTACGTCGAGTTCCTCAAGAAGGTCGTGCCGCTGCACGACGACCTCTTCGACTTCTTCTACGAGGCGCTGCCGGGCTACGAGCACGTGGGCGAGCGGCGCATCCTGCTCGGCTGCTGGGGCAGCCTCAACGACCCGGCGCACTGCGACTTCACGTATGCGAACATGAGCGCCTGGGGCAAGAAGATGTTCGTGACCCCCGGCGTCGTGGTGGACGGCCGGATCGTCACGAACGACCTGGTCGACATCAACCTCGGCATGCGAATCCTGCTCGGGAGCTCCTACTACGACGACTGGGCGGACGCCGGCCACGAGGTGTTCGTCGAGCGCGACCCGCTGGGCAACCCGGTCGACGTGCGACACCCGTGGAACCAGCACACGATCCCGCGGCCTGCGAAGCGCGACTTCGACACCCAGTACAGCTGGACCATGTCGCCGCGGTGGTTCGACGGGCAGGACCACCTCGCCCTGGACACCGGCGGCGGGCCGCTCGCGCGGCTGTGGTCGACGGCGCTCTCCGGGATGGTCGACATCGGCGGCTACGTCAAGGCCACCGGCAACAGCGTCGTCTTCAACCTGCCCCGGTCGGCCCTCAAGCCCGCGGCCACCTACGAGTGGAGGATCCCGCAGCGGAGCAACGCGCTGGAGCGCAACCGGGCGCGGACCTACTTCCAGCTGTATGCCGCCGCGGCTGCGCTGCACTTCGTGGACAAGGCGCTGGAGGAGATCCGCGCCGGCCGCACGGACACGTGGACCCCCTTCGAGGTGCCCGACGAGGCGATCAGCGTCGGCTTCACCGAGGCCGTGCGCGGGGTGCTCAGCCACCACATGGTGATCCGGGACGGCAAGATCGCGAACTACCACCCCTACCCGCCGACGCCGTGGAACGGCAGCGTCCGCGACAGCTACGGCACCCCGGGGCCATACGAGGACGCGGTGCAGAACACGCCGATCTTCGAGGAGAACCCGCCCGAGAGCTTCAAGGGCATCGACATCATGCGCGCCGTCCGCAGCTTCGACCCCTGCCTGCCGTGCGGCGTGCACATGTACACCGGGGGCGGCAACGTCGTGGAGCACGCGCACACGCCGCAGGTGCCGGTGAAGCCCTACTAGGCCGGGCGGGGATCCCGAGTGCACGAGCTGGCGATCACGCGCGGCGTGGTGGACATGGTGGCCGAGCGCACCCCCGGCCGCCGCGTCGTCGCGGTCCGGATGCGCGTCGGCGCGCTCACCTGCGTGGTGCCCGACGCCCTGCGCTTCTGCTTCGACGTGGCCGCCGCCGGCACGCCCCTCGAGGGGGCGTCGCTGGAGATCGAGGAGGTGCCGGGCCGGCTGTCGTGCCGCACCTGCGGCCAGGCCAGCGGCGTCGCCGACGCCGTCCGGCTGTGCCCCTGCGGCAGCGGGGACGTGGAGGTCGTCGCGGGCGAGGAGCTGCGGGTGGTCGCGGTGGAGCTGCTCAAGGAGGACGCATGTGTGTGACCTGCGGCTGCGGCGACCCGACGGGCGTCCGCGTGGCCGGTGGGGCCGCGCTCCGGCCCGAGACCGAGACGCTGGAGCTCGAGGAGCGCGTCCTGGCCAAGAACGACGACGCCGCCGGCCTGCTGCGCGCGTGGGCGCGGGCGCGCGGCGTCACCGTGCTCAACGTGATGAGCTCGCCCGGCGCGGGCAAGACCTCGCTCCTGGAGCGCACGATCGCCGAGGGGCCCGTCGGCGCGGGGGTCTGCGTGGTCGAGGGTGACCAGGAGACGGCGTACGACGCCGACCGGATCCGCCGCGCGGGCGCGCGGGCGGTGCAGGTCAACACCGGCGCCGGCTGCCACCTGGACGCGGACATGGTCGGCCGCGCCCTGCGGGCGCTGGATCCGGGCCCGGGCTCGCTGGTGTTCGTGGAGAACGTCGGCAACCTCGTGTGCCCCGCGCTCTTCGACGTCGGCGAGGCGGCGAAGGTCGTCGTCATCTCGGTCACCGAGGGCCACGACAAGCCGCTGAAGTATCCGCACATGTTCGCCGCCGCCGACCTGGTCGTCGTCAACAAGACCGACCTCGCGCCGCACGTGGACTGGGACCACGACGGGTTCGTCGCCGACGCGCGCCGGGTCAACCCCGGCGTCGAGGTGCTCGCCCTCTCGGTGCGGGGCGGCGACGGCATGGACGGCTGGTACCGCTGGCTCGCCGCGCGCACGGCCCCCGCCCCCGCACCCGCCCCCGCGCACGAGCACCCGCACAGCCACCGGGAGGCGGCCCATGAGCTCGCGTGAGGCCCAGGCGCTCTCCGAGCGCGTGGAGCAGCTGCTGGCCGAGATCGAGGAGAGCGCCCTGCCGCCGGTGCAGGCGCGGGTCGAGGAGCTCGTCCGCGCGCTCGTCTCGCTCTACGGCGCCGGCCTCGAGCGCGTCGTGGAGGTCGCCGGGCCCGAGACCGTGGCCGAGCTCGCCGGCGACGAGCTGGTCGGCTCCCTGCTGGTGCTCCACGACCTGCACCCGGACGACGTGCTCACCCGCGTGCAGGCCGCGCTCGACCGGGTCCGTCCCTATCTCGGGTCGCACGCCGGCGGCGTCGAGCTGCTCGGCATCGACCCCGACGGCGTCGTGCACCTCCGGCTCGAGGGCAGCTGCGACGGGTGCCCGTCGTCGGCGGTCACCGTGGCCTCCGCCATCGAGGCGGCCGTGCTGGGCGCCGGCCCCGACGTGGTCGGGGTCGAGGTGGAGGGCATGGTCGCCGAGGAGCCGGGCCCGGCGCTGCTGCAGATCCCGCCCTTCCGGCCGCACGGGGAGCAGCCCCAGCGCGACTGGGTGGTCGTCGACGCGGCAGTGGCGGTGGGGTCGTGCGCCGCGGTGGACACCCCGGGGGGTCCGATCCTGGTGGCGAACCTCCGGGGCGACCGGCTCGCCTATGCGGAGCGGTGCCCCGACTGCGGCGCGAGACTGGCCGGGGGCGCCCTCGACGACGAGGTCCTCGCCTGCCCGGGCTGTCGGCACCGCTGGGACCTGCGGCACGCCGGGCGCGGCCTCGACAGCGCGGCGGTGCTGACACCGGTGCCGCTGCTGCCCGAGGGCGCGGACTGGAAGGCCTCCCTTCCGCTCGGGGCGAGCGCATGAGCCCCGACCGACCTCCGTCTCGGACGGGGGGACCCGGAGGTGTCGCCGGGGGCCTCGGCTCGCTGCGCCGGCTTGCTGCACCGGCGCCCGGGCCGACCCCGGCGGCACCCTCGGGTGGCCCGACGCAGCCCTGCGAGATGTGCGGGGTCGGCATCGACGAGCGCCACGGGCACGTCGCGGACACGCACGGCCGCCGGCTGCTCTGCGTGTGCCGGCCCTGTCACCTGCTCTTCGACCGTCCGGGCGCGGGGGGCGGGCGGTACCGCGGCGTCGGCACCGACGTCCGGGTCCTCGCGGACGCGGCGCTCGACCCGGGCGCCTGGGACGAGCTGCAGGTCCCGGTGGACCTCGTCTTCGTGCTGACACAGACGCCGACCCCGGCCGACGACCCGGACGCCGACACCGACCCGACGCAGGCCGGGCCCGGCGCCGTGCCGCAGGCGTTCTACCCCGGCCCCGGCGGGGCGACCGAGTCGCTCCTGGGTCTCGACTGGTGGGGGCGGCTGGTGGAGGCGAACCCCGCGCTCGACACGGTCGAGACCGACGTCGAGGCCGTGCTCCTCCGACGCGACGACACCGGGGTGAGCTGCCTGATCGTCCCCGTGGACCGGTGCTACGAGCTCGTCGGCGTCGTGCGCACGCACTGGGTCGGCCTGGCCGGCGGCCGCGAGGTCTGGGAGCGGATCGAGGCCTGGTTCGACGAGGTGGTCACCGGCGCCCGGGTCGTCGGCGGCTCCCCGGCCCCGCCGCTCTCCCGGGAGGCCTGAGGTGGACGAGATCTCGTTCGCGTGCCTGGGGGCCGAGCCGGCCCCCTACGCCGCTGGCCCCACCATCCGGCTGAGGATGCGAGCGACGGCCGGGGGCGACGAGCCGGTGCACGCGCTCGCGCTGCGCTGCCAGGTGCGCATCGACGCGACGCGCCGGCGCTACTCGGACGCCGAGGCCGCGGGGCTCGCCGACCTGTTCGGCGACCGCAGCCGCTGGGGCCGCACGCTGGGCCAGCTGCAGCTGGCGTTCCTGGGGCAGGTCCTGCCGGGATTCGCCGGCGAGCGGGAGTTCGAGCTGGAGCTGCCGTGCAGCTACGACGTGGAGGTCGCCGCCCACAAGTACCTCGCCGCGCTCGACGAGGGTGAGGTCCCGCTCGTGCTGCTCTTCAGCGGCACGGTGTTCTCCGGCGCACCCGGCTCGATCAGCGTCTCGCCGGTGCCCTGGCACAGCGAGGCCGGCCTGCGGATGCCGGTCCGGGTCTGGCAGGACACGATGGATCTCCACTTCCCGGGCCAGGCCTGGCTCCGCCTCGACCGCGACCTGTGGCGGCGGCTCGCGGCCTACCGCTCGAGGCACCAGCTCGTCGGCTGGGACGACGCGGTCGAGCGGCTGCTGAAGGAGGCGGGGGAGGAGTGACCAGCCAGGCCGCCGACGCCGGCAGGACGGGCCTGGCCGCCGCGCGCGCCGTCGCCGACGCGGTGCTCTTCGAGGGCTACGCCCTCTACCCCTACCGGGCGTCCTCGGCGAAGAACCAGGTGCGCTTCCAGTGGGGGGTCCTGATGCCGGCCGACGTCGTCGAGGCCGACCCCTCCGAGCGGGACCACCATCGCGCCGAGCTGGTCGTGGAGGGCCGCCGCGCCGGCCTGCGGCTGGTCGTGCGCTTCCTGCAGATCCAGCGCCGCGAGGTGCACGCCGCCGACGACTCGGGACCGGTCGCCCGGCTCGCCGTCGGCGACACCGTGCACGTGCCGTGGGACGAGGCGGTCGAGCGGGAGGTCGAGGTCGACGTCCCGCTCGCCGACGAGGGCACCCGCGAGCACCTCGTCGCCGTCCCCGGGGGCGAGGACGTCGAGGACCTGCCCGACGCCGCCGGCGGCCTCGCGGGGCGCCTCGTGAGGCGCCGCGAGCCGCTGCGCGTCGAGGTGCGCGTCGAGGTGCGCCGGCCCCCGTCGCCGTACGGCGTCGCGCTGGTGGCCGCGACCACGACCAACCGCACCGGCGCGGCCGCCGACCCCGCGGCCGCGGGGGCGGGTTCGGCGCCGACGGCCGCGGCGCGGGCGGTGGGGCTGCGTCGCGCGCTGGTGGCCGCACACGTGCTCGCCGAGGTCGACGACGGTGCGTTCGTCTCCCAGCTCGACCCGCCGGAGTGGGCGCGCGGCTTCGTGTCGGCCTGCACGCAGGAGGGCGTCTTCCCGGTGCTGCTCGGCGACGCGGGGGAGCCCGAGGGCCGGCGGATGACGCTGGCGTCGCCGATCATCCTCTACGACCACCCGTCGCTGGCCCCGGAGAGCGAGGCGTCGTTCTTCGACGGGCTCGAGGTCGACGAGCTGCTGAGCCTGCGCACGATGACGCTCTCGGAGGAGGAGAAGCAGGAGATGCGCGGCACCGACCCGCGCACCGCGGCGCTGCTTGACCCAGGTGGACTCCATGCCCGCGGACCTGTGGGACCGCCTGCACGGCACGATCCGCTACCTCGACACGATGACCGGACAGCAGGAGCGCCGCGCGCCGGGCCCGCCGCCGGTCGCCGACGACGTGCCCTGGTTCGACCCCGGCTCCGATGCCTCGGTGGACCCGGAGACCGACAGCGTCCTGGTCGGAGGGGTCCCCGTCGCCCGCGGCACCCGCGTCGTGCTGCGGCCGGGCGCGCGCCGGGCCGACGCCTACGACATGTTCCTGGCCGGGCGGGAGGCCCACGTCGCCGCCGTCTTCCACGACGTCGACGGCCACCGGCACCTGGCGGTGACCGTCGACGACGATCCCGGCTCGGACCTGAAGAGCTCCCACGGCCGCTACCTCTACTTCGCCCCGGACGAGCTGGAGCCGCTGGCCGGCCCCGGGGGCCCGCCGTGAGCCCCGCCGGCGACCGGGTGCTGGTCGCCTGCGTCGGCAACATCTTCCGCACCGACGACGGCTTCGGCTCGGCCGTCGCGGACCGCCTGCGCCGGTGGCGGGCCGACGACCCGGAGGCGGGCGGCGGCGTCGTGCCCGCGGGCGTCCGCGTGGTCGACTTCGGCATCCGCAGCGTGCACCTGGTCTATGAGCTGCTCGACGGCTACGACGTGCTGGTCCTCGTCGACACGGTGGCGCGCCAGGAGGGCCCGCCGGGCACGGTCTACGTGATCGAGCCGGACCTCGGGGCGGGCCGGGTGGGCGACGACCCGCCCGGGGAGGCGTCTCCCGCCCAGCCGGACCCACCGCCGGTGCTGATGGATCCCCACGACCTGCCGCCGGCGAGCGCGCTCGAGCTGGTCCCGACGCTCGGCGGCTACGTCGACCGGATCCTCGTCGTCGGCGTCCAGCCCGGTTCCCTGGAGGACGGCATCGGGCTGACCGACGCCGTCGCCGACGCGGTGACCCCGGCCGCGCGCACCGTGCTCGACGTCGCCCGCCGCGAGGCCGCCGCCCTGGGGCCCGCCGCGAGCCCGGCCGCGAGCCCGGCCGCGAGCCCGGCCGCGAGCGCTGCCGGGTCCCCGGGCCCCCACCGGAGCGAGGGAGGAGGAAGACCATGAAGCCCCTGCTGGTGCTGGTCGCGCTCGGCGCGGTCGGCGCGGTCGGCTATGCCGTCCTGCCGGACGTGAAGCGCTACCTCAAGATGACCCGCATGTAGCCGGCTCAGTGCGGATGCAGCGGCCCCAGGATCGGTGGGGCCGGGGCGCCGCGCGGTCGGCCGGCCCGGCCCGTCCCGTTCTGGCCCGTTCCGTTCTGGCCCGTCCCGTTCTGAGCGCCGTTGCGCTGCGCCCCGTTCTGGCCGGCGGGCCCCGCCGGGGGGTCGGGCCACCGGCCCGGGTCCGGGCACCAGCTGTGCGGGTCCTCGGTCAGCCCGACCAGATAGGTCAGCGTGCACTCGAGCGCGCCGGCGAGCTCGGGGAGCTTGGCCACGTCGAGCCCGGCGCCGTGCTCGAGGCTGGAGAGCGCCTTGTTCGTCGTCGTGACGCCGAGCCGGCGCAACCGGGCGACCACTTCCTTCTGCGTCAGCCCGAGCGACCGCCGCCGTTCGCGCAGCCGCCGGCTGAGCACGTGGTGGCGCTGCACCCCGAGCTCGGCGGCGCGCACCAGCTCCTCGGTCATCGGGCGCCCCCCGCCTCCGCGCCGGCGCCGGCGACCCCGGTCGGTGGGGCCGGCATCTCGGCGAGCGGGTGCACGGTGTAGGTCGCGAAGTTGAACACCGGCGCCACGGCGAGGAGCCGCTCGAACTCCTCGTGCGACTCCACGTCATAGATCCACGCCCCGCCGTGGGCGCCGACGACGTGGTAGCGGTGCAGCACCTTGCCGCGCTCCTCGAGGTCGCGTCCGTAGTCGGGCATCCGGGCGATCGCGCGCACCACCGCGTCCGAGACGAGCGCCAGCTCGATCCGCCAGAGCACCAGGAACTTCATCGCCGCCCCGCTCAGCAGATCCGCGGGAGCTGCTCGCCGAGCGGGACGTCGACCACGCGGGTCCCGCCCAGCCCGGTGCGGGAGACCACCATGCCCGGGTGCTCCTCGACGCAGGTGCCGACGGCCACCGCGCCGGCGCCGCTCGGGTGAGCGCGCATCGCCTCGAGCACGGCGTCCGCCTCGTCGGGTGGCACGAAGGCGACGAGCTTGCCCTCGTTGGCGACGAAGAGCGGGTCGAGCCCGAGGAAGGCGCACGCGTTGGCGACCACCGGCGGCACCGGCAGGTCCCGCTCGGTCAGCGACACCCCCACGCCGGCGGCGCGTGCGATCTCGTTGAGCGAGGTGGCGAGCCCCCCGCGGGTCGGGTCGCGCAGGGCATGCACGTCGCCGGCCGCGAGCATGTCGCGGACCAGGCCGTTCAGCGGCGCGCAGTCGCTCTCGACCTCCGCGCCGAACTCGAGGCCCTCGCGCAGGCTCATCACGGCGACGCCGTGCACGCCGAGCTCGCCCGAGACCAGGACGACGTCGCCGGGCCGGGCGCGCGCCGGCCGCACGTCGACGCCGCCGGGGATCACGCCGATGCCGGCGGTGTTCACATAGATGCCGTCGCCGTGGCCCGACTCGACGACCTTGGTGTCGCCGGTGGCGATGCGGACGCCGGCGCGCCGGGCGGCCGCCCCGAGGCGCTCGGCGACGCTGCCGACGACCTCGACCGGCGTGCCCTCCTCGAGGATGAAGCCCACCGAGAGGTACGCCGGCTGCGCGCCGCTCATCGCGAGGTCGTTCACGGTGCCGTTCACCGCGAGGTCCCCGATGCTGCCCCCCGGGAAGAACAGCGGCCGCACCACGAACGAGTCGGTGGAGAACGCCAGCCGCCCCGGCCCGACGTCCACGACGGCGGAGTCGCCCAGGTCGGCCAGCGGGCCGGTGCCCGGCGGGTCCTGGCCGTCCCCGAACGCCGGCAGGAACAGGTGCTCCACCAGCTCGGCCGACATCTGGCCGCCGCCCCCGTGGCCCATCAGGATCGTCGGGGAGTCCCGCAGCGGCAGCGGGCAGGTCCACCCCTCGGCGTCCAGGGTGCCGGCCGCCTCGGCCTGCGTCAGCTCAGCCAACGGAGGACACCTCCCCGCGCGGCGCCGGGGCCGGCCCGCCCAGCCGCCGGTAGAGGTAGTACGCCGCGCAGGCCCCCTCGCTGGAGACCATCGTGGCCCCGAGCGGCCGGCGCGGGGTGCACGTCGTGCCGAAGGCCTCGCACTCGTGCGGCTTGATCAGCCCCTGGAGCACCTCGCCGCTGCGGCAGACCGAGGACTCCGCGGTGTCGATGTCGCCGACGGCGAACCGCTCCTCGGCGTCCCACGCGCGGTAGCGCTCCGAGAGCCGCCAGCCGCTCGCGGGAATCATCCCGATGCCCCGCCAGCTGCGGTCGACGACCTCGAAGACGTCCTCGAGCATCGCCCGGGCCGCGGGGTTGCCCCCGTCCTGGACGGCCCGCGGGTAGGCGTTCTCCACCTCGTGCCGCCCCTCCTCGAGCTGCGCGACCGTGCGCCGGATGCCCTCGAGCAGGTCCAGCGGCTCGAACCCCGTGACGACGATCGGCACCCGGTGCCGCTCGGCGAGCGGCGGATACTCGCCGGTGCCCATCACGGTGCACACGTGGCCCGCCGCCAGGAACGCCTGCACGCGGCACTCGGGCGAGGTCATGATCGCCTCGATCGCCGGTGGCACCCGCACGTGGCTGACGAGCAGGCTGAAGTTCTCGATGCCGAGCCGCTTGGCCTGGTAGACCGTCATCGCGTTGGGCGGCGCCGTGGTCTCGAAGCCGATCCCGAAGAAGACGACCTGGCGATCGGGGTTGGCCCGGGCGATCTCGAGCGCGTCCATCGGGGAGTAGACGACGCGCACGTCGCCGCCGTCGCTCTTGACCCGGAACAGGTCCTTCTCGCTGCCCGGGACCCGGAGCATGTCGCCGAAGGAGCAGAAGATCACGCCGGGGCGCGCGGCGATGTCGAGCGCCTTGTCGATGACCTCCAGCGGCGTCACGCAGACCGGGCAGCCGGGGCCGTGGATCAGCTCCACCCCGTCGGGCAGCAGCTGGTCGAGGCCGTGCCGGATGATCGAGTGCGTCTGGCCGCCGCAGACCTCCATCATCGCCCAGGGCCGCGTCACCCGCGCGTGGATGTCCTCCAGCAGCCGCTGGGCCAGGGCCGGGTCGCTGAACTCGTCGAGGTACTTCATCGCGGCTCGCCTCCGATCATCGGCTCCGTGTCGGCCGTGTCCGCCGGGCGCGGCATCCCGGCCTCGTCGGCCGCCCGACCCCAGTGGTCGCCGAACTCCTGCTCCAGCTCCCCCATCTGGCGGAAGAGCGCGAGGGTCTCGAGCGCGGACTGCTCGTCGAGCCGCTGCAGCGCGAAGCCCACGTGCACGATGGCGTAGTCGCCGACCTGCGTCTCGGGGACATAGGCGAGGCAGACCTCCTTGGTGACGCCGCCGAAGTCGACCTGCGCCATCGGGGTCCCGTCCCGCTCGCTGATCTCGACGACCTTGCCCGGCACCGCTAGGCACATGGCTGCTCCTTTCTCGGCGGGCGGCCCGCCTGCTCGGGCTCTTGCTCGGGGGCTTTGCTGCGCGGCGCCTCGGTGGCGCGGTGCGCGAGGACGGCGACCTGGCCCAGGGCGAGGCCGGCGTCGGTCGGGGGGACGCGGCGGTGCCGCAGCACGCGGAAGCCGTCGCGCTCGAGCGCGGCGGCGCACCACGAGGTCAGCAGGACGTTCGCGAAGACGCCGCCGGAGAGCGTGACCACCTCGAGGCCGGTGCGCCGGCGCAGGCGGCTCGCGACGGCGGCCACGCCGTCGACGACGGCGCGGTGGAAGCGCAGCCCGATGACGCCCGCGGGCTCCCCCGCCAGGGCGTCCCGCGCGGCGGCCGAGACCACGGGCCCCGGGTCGAGCCGCAGCGGGCCGGGGCCCTCCGGCAGCGCGAACGCGTAGGAACCGTCGGCCTCGGCGCGGCGCGTGACCGCCTCGAGCTCGACGGCCGCCTGCGCCTCGTAGCCGATCCGCTGGCAGACGCCGGCGACCGAGGCGACGGCGTCGAACAGCCGGCCCATGCTGGTCGTCGCCACGCAGGCCAGGCCGCGCTCCAGCTGGGTCTCGAGCAGCCGCAGCTCCTCGGGCGCGCAGGCCCGGACGCTGGGGAGCCCGGCGTCCCACGCGACCCCGGCCGCGCGCAGGTGTGAGAGCGCCATCCGGCAGGGGTTGCGCACGCCGGCGTCCCCCCCGGGCAGCGGGACGGCGCCCAGGTGGGCGGCGCGGTCGAAGCCGGCGTAGTCGGCGAGCAGGAACTCGCCGCCCCAGGCGGCTCCGTCGTCGCCGTAGCCGGTGCCGTCGAAGGCGACGCCGATGACCCGGGAGCGGCCGTCGTGACCGTGCTCGGCCATCGTCGAGGTGACGTGGGCGTGGTGGTGCTGCACGAGCCACACCGGGCGGCCGGCCGCGTGCTCCCGGGCCCAGCGCCCGGAGCGGTAGCCGGGGTGGGCGTCGGCCGCCAGGGCGGTGGGGCGGACGCCGGTGATCGTCTCGAGGTGTCGCTCGGCGTCGCCGAAGGCCCGCTGCGTGGCGAGGTCGTCCATGTCGCCGACGTGGGCCGACAACCAGGCCTGGCGGCCCTCGGCGAGGCAGAAGGTGTTCTTGACGTCGCCGCCGACCGCGAGCGCGGCGGGCGCGTCGAAGGGGAGGTCCACGGGCAGCGGCGCGTAGCCGCGGGAGCGGCGCAGCGGCAGCTCGACGCCGTCGACCACCCGCGCCACGGAGTCGTCGCACGGCACGTGGATGGGCCGGTCGTGACCCAGCCAGGCGTCCGCGAGGCCGGCCAGCCGCTCCCGCGCCTCGGCGTCGTCGGTCACGATCGGCTCGCCCGCCAGGTTGCCGCTGGTCAGCACGAGGGCGCCGGGCCCGGGCCGGTCGCCGGGCAGCCCGAGGAGCAGCCGGTGCAGCGGGGTGTAGGCGACCATCAGGCCGACGTCGTCGAGACCGGGCGCCACCGACGGCGCGAGCGGGGACCCCGCGCGGCGGCGCAGCAGCACGATCGGGCGGTGGTGGCCGGTCAGCAGCGCCGCCTCGGCGGCGTCGAAGTGGGCGAGCCCCCGGGCGGCCGTCACGTCGGGGACCAGCACGGCGAAGGGCTTGTCGCCGCGCTGCTTGCGCTTGCGCAGCAGGGCGACGGCCTGCTCGTCGGTGGCGTCGCAGGCGAGGTGGAAGCCGCCCAGGCCCTTCACGGCGACCACGCCGCCGTCGGCGACCAGGCGACGGGCGGCGTCGAGCGCGGCGTCCCCGGTCTCCGGCGGGGCGCCGGGTCGGGTCAGCGTCAGCACCGGCCCGCAGTCGGGGCAGCAGACCGTCTGCGCGTGGAAGCGGCGGTCGGCGGGGTCGGCGTACTCGGCGGCGCAGGCCGGGCACATCGGGAAGCCGGCCATCGTGCAGGTGTCCCGGTCGTAGGGCAGCCCCGTGACGATGGTGAACCGCGGCCCGCAGTTCGTGCAGGTGACGAACGGGTGCCGGTGCCGTCGGTCGCGCGGGTCCGTGAGCTCGCGCTCGCAGTCGGCGCACATCGCGACGTCGGGGGAGACGAGCGTGCGCCCCGGGCCGCCGCCGGAGGCCTCGATGGTGAAACCGGTGCCCCCGGTCGGGGTGACGTCCTCCCAGGCGACGTGGTCGACGCGGGCGAGCGGCGGGGCGTCGCGCGCCAACCGGTCGGCGAAGGCGGCGACCGCGCCGCCGGACCCCTCGACCTCGAGGCGCACCCCCTCGGCGGTGTTGCCGACCCATCCCGTCAGCCCGAGCTCGGCGGCCCGGGCGTAGACCCACGGCCGGAAGCCGACACCCTGGACCACGCCGCGGACCGTCCCGCGTGCGCGTCGTCGCCTGTCCCCACCGGCCTGCTGCCCGGACACGTCCCCCCATTTCGTGGGCGGTGCTCCGTCGTGTCCCGGTGGTTCCGGGTGCCCCAGGCGGGGGACCGCTCGGTCGTGCTGGGTGTGACGCACAGCACACTACGACGAAGGCCCGGGCAAGACCAGAGGTTCTCCGGGGGTCGCCGGGGACCGGCGGCCGGTCAGATCTCGATGGGCGTCAGCGGGTGGATCGCGACCTCGCCGGCCAGCGCGCCCTCGGCCGCCCCGAAGGCCTCGGCCACGTGCGGCGAGGCCATGTGCGTGTCGAGCGCCTCCTGGTCGGTCCACCGCTCGACGGTGACGAAGGTGTCGGGCGCCGAGGTGGACTCGTAGAGGTCGTAGGCCAGGCAGCCCTCCTCCTTGCGCGACTCGGCGGCCAGGGCCTGGAGCGCGGCCCGGATCGCGTCCTCGGTCTCGGGCTTGGCGGGGATGGTCGCGACGACGTGCAGCTCGCTCATGGTGCTCCCTCGTGTTGGCGGGCTCCCACCCTACGGACGTCGGCCCGAGCGGCTTCAGCACCGGCTCTCGGGACGCGTCCGTGGGGTCGGGGACGGCGGGTGAGGGTCTGACGGTTGTCGGCGCATCGCCACGGTCGATCCCACGGCGCATCCCACGGTGCATTGCCAGGTGCATGCCCGGCACCGGTGTCGCGTGGATCCCTGTGCACAGGCGGGTTCCGAGGCCGCCGCGCTGTCGGTGGGCGGTGGAAGAGTGTCGTCATGGAGGCAACCAGCGGACCCGGTGGCGGCTCGGGCGCTCACCCGGTGAGCCGGGCCGTCGCGGCTGTTCTGGCCGACCTGGGCGGGGTCTCGGATCGGCCGATGTGGTCGATGACCGCGGCCGAGACGCGCGAGGTCCTGGGTTCCATCGCACGGGTCGGCTCGGTGGTGGCCGAGCTCGAAGCACAGCTCCTGCGTCATGCGGACACGGTCGAGGCGTACGCCGAGCCCGGCGCGACGTCCACGGCGGCCTGGCTGGGCCACACCACGCGGGTCACCCGCCGCGAGGCGCACGGCAAGACCCGGCTGGCCGCCGCCCTGGAGCAGCACCCGCTGACCCGGGAGGCGCTGGCCCGAGGCGAGGTCCGGGTCGAGCAGGCGCAGGTGATCTGCCGGGCCGTGGATGAGCTCACCCGGGACCTGGAGACCGACGCCGCCAGCGAGGACCCCGAGGTGCGGGCCCTGGCCGCGGATCCCGACCTGCCGGAGCGGGCGGAGAAGCACCTGCTCGCCGCCGCGGAGCACCACGACGCGAAGGTGCTGCGGATCCTGGGCAAGCGGATCCTGGAGGTCGCCGACCCCGCCCGCGCCGACGCCCACGAAGCAAGGGCGCTGGAGCGGGAGGAGAAGCGGGCCGCGGCGAAGACCCGGTTCTCGATGGCCGATGACGGCCACGGCCTGAGCCACGGCCGGTTCGCGATCCCCACCACCCACGCCGCGATGCTCCGCAAGGCCCTGCTGGCCACCGCAGCCCCCCAACACCAGAACGCCGTGGGTGGCGCGGGCACCTGGCGGTTGGAGAAGCCCGGCCCCCAGCGGCTCGGGGAGGCGTTCTGTGAGTACCTGGCCCGCTACCCCGCCGACAAGCTCCCCCACGCCGGCGGCGTCACCGCCACCGTGGTGGTCACCATGACCCTCGAGAGCCTGCTCGGCGGGCTCAAGGCCGCCCAGCTCGACACCGGCGAGCGGATCACCGCCGGGCAGGCCCGCCGGATGGCGTGCGAGGCCGGCCTGGTCCCCGCGGTCCTCGGCACCCGCAGCCAGGTCCTCGACCAGGGATTCCGCACCCGGTTCTTCACCGACCCCCAGCGCATCGCCCGGATCATCGAACAAGCCACCTGCGAACACGGCACCTGCGACGTCCCCGCCGCGTTCTGCCACGCCCACCACCGCACCCCCTGGGCCTGCGGCGGCACCACGAACAAGGACGACCTCCAGTGGCTGTGCCCGCGCCACCACACCCTCGCCCACCAAGCCCTGGCCCACCAAGCCATGGAGAAGGCCGGGAAGCCACCCCACCAGCCGCCGCCGGACCCGCCCCGACGCACGTGAGGACACGACCGGCTCCCGCGAGACCACCAGCGCCCCGGCGTCGCTGCGGCTCAGCCGGTGTTGCGCAGCCCGGCGGAGATCCCGTTGATCGTCAGCAGCAGCGCCCGCTCCAGCTGCGGGTCGGTCTCGCCATCATCCTCCCGACGCGTGCGCGCGAGCAGCGACACCTGGAGCGCGTGCAGCGGGGCGAGGTAGGCGTCGCGCAGCGCGAGGGTCTGGCGCAGCACGGGCGCGGCCTCGAGCAGCTCGGCCTGCTCGGTCACGCGGAGCACCTCGGCCATCGTGCGCTCGTGCTCCTCGCGGATCGCGTCGAAGAGCCCCGCGGAGCCCTCGGGCACGAGCGCCCGCACGTAGCGCGCCGCGATGTCGAGGTCGGTCTTGGCCAGCGTCATCTGCACGTTGGAGCAGAAGGTGCGGAAGAAGGGCCAGGAGCCGTACATCTCGCGCAGGCGCTCCTCGCCGCCGGCCTCGCGGGCGGCCGCGAGCCCGCTGCCGACGCCGTACCAGCCGGGCAGGATGATCCGCGACTGCGTCCAGCCGAAGACCCACGGGATCGCGCGGAGGTCCTCCAGCCCGCCCTCGCCGCCGGGGCGCTTGGCGGGGCGGGAGCCGATGTTCATCTTGCCGAGCTCGTCCACCGGGGTCGCGGAGACGAAGAACGGCACGAGGCGCTCGTCGCCGACCAGGGCCCGGTAGGCGTCCTTGCCGGCGCCCGCGACCAGGTCCATGGTCTCGTTCCAGCCGTCGAGCACCTCGCGGGGCAGCAGCGACTGCCGGTGCAGCACCGACGCCTCGATGACGGAGGCGAGCGCGACCTCCAGGTTCCAGCGGCCCAGCTCGGGCAGCGTGTACTTGTCGGAGATGACCTCGCCCTGCTCGGTGATCTTGATCGGCCCGTCGAGGCTGCCGTTGGGCTGCGCCAGGATCGCCTCGCCGGTCGGCCCGCCCCCGCGGCCGACCGAGCCGCCGCGGCCGTGGAAGAGCCGCAGCACCACGCCGTGCTCGCGCGCGATGTCGCGCAGGGCCCGCTGCGCCCGGTGGATCTGCCACTGCGACGCGGCGATGCCGGCGTCCTTGGAGGAGTCGGAGTAGCCGAGCATGATCTCCTGCACGTCGCCGCGCGCGGCGACCACGCGGCGGTACGACGGGTCCTCCAGCAGCGCCTGCAGCAGCGGACCGGCCAGCTCGAGCTCGGCGACGGTCTCGAAGAGCGGCGCGAAGCCGATGCGCGCGACGTCCTCGGCGGGGTCGGCCGCGAGGTCCACCAGCCCCGCCTCGCGGGCGAGGAGGACCACCGCGTAGAGGTCGTCCACGTCGTGCGTCATGGAGACGATGTAGGTCTCCACGACGTCGGGGCCGTAGGTGTCCAGCGCCCGCCGCAGCGTCTCCATCAGCGCGAGCGACTGCTGCGCGGGGCCGTCGGGGACCGTGCGCCCGACCAGCGGGCGCCGCCCGCCGAGCTCCCGGGACAGCAGCGCCTTGCGGCCGTCGCGGTGGAGGTCGGCGTACGGGTGGTCGAGCTCGCCGAGCCGGTCGATCAGCTGGCCGAGCGCGGCGTGGTGCTGGTCGCTGTGCTCGCGGATGTCGAGGGTGGCCAGGCCCATGCCGATCGCGGTCGCGGCCCGCATCACGCGCAGGATCGCGCCGTCCCCGGTCATCCGGTCCCCGGCGGCGAGCATCGCCTCGCGCACCAGCGCGAGGTCGGCGATCAGCTCGTCGAAGCCCAGGTAGTCACGCCCGGGCTCGTGCGGGGTGCCCTGCCCGAGGCGGTCGCGGGTGCGCTGGAGCCGCACGCGGACGAACGACAGCTTGAGCCGGTAGGGCTCCTCGGCGTTGATCCGCTCGACGGTGCCGTAGGTGACCGGCAGTGCGGCGGCGTCCTCGCGGATGCTCGCGGCCAGGGGCTCGTAGGTGCCGACGACGCGGCGCGAGGAGGAGAGGTCCGTCAGCAGCTCCTCGACCTGGCGGATCAGCTCGCGCAGCCCGAAGTCGTGCTGGAGCCCGAGGACGTCCAGGGTCACCTCGGGGGTGACGTTCGGGTTGCCGTCGCGGTCGCCGCCCGCCCAGGCGCCGAAGCGGAGCGGCCGCGCCCCGTCGGGGAGCGTCACGCCGACCTCGCCGAGGCGCCGGTCCAGGTCGTCCAGCAGGTCCGGCAGCACGTGGGCGGCGAGCTGGGTGAGGTAGTAGATCGCGGTGCGCGCCTCGTCGCGGGGCTCGGGCTTCTCCACGCGCAGCTCGTCGGTCTGCCACACCAGGTCGACCAGCTCGGCGAGGCGGCGCTCCTGGCGCGGGACGTCGGCCGCGCGCCGGCGTGGGTCCTCCGCCGCGTGCACCCCCGCGGCGATGCGGCGCAGCAGCTCGAGCACCGACCGGCGGCTCGCCTCGGTCGGGTGGGCTGTGAAGACCGGGCGGTACTCCACCCGGGCCAGGACCTCGTCCACCAGCTCGCGGTCGACCTCCCCCTCCTCCAGCGCCTCTCCGAGGCGTCGGGCCATCGCCGCCACCGGCCCCTCGACGCCGTCGGTGAGCTCCTGCCAGCGGTGCAGCTGCTCGGTGACGTTGACCAGCTGGAAGTAGTTCGTGAACGCCCGGGCGAGCACCACGGCCGTCTCCGCGTCGACCCCGGCGAGGAGGTCGTGCAGCCGCTCGTGCTGGTCGTCGCGCGCGAGCTGCCGCACCTCCTCGACCAGGCGGAGCACGTCGGCGCCCTCGTGCCTGGTCACCGCCTCGCCGAGGAGGCGGCCCAGCTCGCGGACCGACGAGCGGAGCGCCGCGTGCTGGCTGTCCGACGCCACGCCGGAGGCGAAGCGGGCGACGTCGGGCTCGCGGCGGTCGGCCTCGATGAGCTCCTGGGTCGACCGGGGGCGGCTCGGGGGAGTCATGACCCCAGTCTGGCCGCTGCAGGTGACGCGCGGGTTTCCCGCGGCCCTACCGCCCAGCACTCGGACGGCCCGGCTACGGTCGGGCCCAGCGAACCCGAGGAGGCCCCCGGTGCCCGAGCTGCCCACGTCGTTGCAGGACCAGACCGTCGCCGTGCTGGGAGGCACCGGCCCGCTGGGGCGCGGCCTGGCCCGCCGCTTCGCGGCGGCCGGCCTGCGCGTGGTGATCGGCTCGCGCACGCGCGAGAAGGGCGAGGGTGCGGCGGCGGAGCTGGCGGAGGCCACCGGCGGCGACGTGGCGGGGCACGACAACGCGGGCGCGGCCCGGGCGGGGGACCTGGTCGTCGTGGCGGTGCCCTGGGACGGCCACCGCGAGCTGCTCGCGGGGCTCGCCGGCGCTCTCGCGGGCAAGGTGGTGGTCGACTGCGTGAACCCCCTGGGCTTCGACAAGCAGGGTGCCTACGCGCTGCCGGTCGAGGAGGGCTCGGCGGCCCAGCAGGCCCAGGCCCTGCTCCCGGACGCCACCGTCGTCGGCGCCTTCCACAACGTCTCCGCCGCCCTGCTCGACGACCCGGGCACCGAGCGCATCGAGACGGACGTGCTGGTGCTCGGCGAGCGGGAGACGCGCGAGGCCACCGACCTCGTGCAGGATCTCGTGGGGGTCGTCCCCGGGATGCGGGGCATCTACGGGGGGCGGCTGCGCAACGCGCACCAGGTCGAGGCGCTGACGGCGAACCTGATCAGCGTCAACAAGCGCTACCGGGCGCACGCGGGCATCCGCGTCACCGACGTCTGACCGGGCGCGGCGCCGGTCCGGGCGTGGGTCCCGGGGCGGCGTCCTAGGCGATGGCAGGGGCCGAGGAGTCGGTGGACGCGCGGGGGGCGAGCGGGGCGCCGCCCACACCGGGCCGCGGGACGACCTCGGTGGGGGGCGCCGGCTGGACGACCGCGCGCGCCGGCGCCGGCAGTGTGAAGACGATGCAGCTGCCGCCGTCCTCGCCGTCCTCGGCCCGGATGGTGCCGCCGTGGCGCTCCACGATGGTGCGGCAGATCGCCAGCCCCAGACCGGTGCCCGGGAGGTCCGCGTGCACGCGGTGGAACTGCTCGAAGACGCGCTCGCGCTGGTCCACCGGGATGCCGATGCCGTTGTCGGAGACACGCACCTCGACCATGTCGCCGATCGTGCGGGCCCGCAGGTCGAGCCGCGGGGTGGTGCCCGGTGCGACGTACTTCAGGGCATTGCTCACGAGGTTCGTGACGAGGTGTCGCACGAGGCTTTCGTCCGCGAGCACCTCCACGAGGTCGTGCACGACCACCTGCCCCTCGGCGGTCAGGGTCTCGGCGACCTCGAGCGTGATCCGGTCCAGGGCGACGGTGCTGGGGTGGAGCGCGCTGTCGCGCGAGACCGCGTGCGCGAGCAGGTCGCCGATGAGGTCGTCCATGCGCGAGGCGGCCGTGACCACGCGGCGGACCATGGTCGAGGCCAGGCCGAGGTCGGCGTCGTCCGCCTCGAGCTCGTCGGCGAGCGCGTGTGACCACCCCTTGACCCCGGTGAGCGGACCTCGCAGGTCGTGGGCGACGGTGCCGGCGAAGCCCGTCAGCCCCTCGCGGGCGGTCCGCTCCTCCGTGACGTCGCTGAGGAGGACGACGGTGCCCGTCCGCTCACCCCCCTCGGTCATCAGCGCCGGCCGCACCTCGAGGACGGTGGCTCCTCGAGGGCCCTCGAGCCGCAGGTCGAAGGGGGCGGGGGCCTCGCGCTCGGCCAGGTGGGTCCACACCGCAGTCCAGGCCTCGGCCGGCCCCTGGCTCCGACCCGGCTCCGCGTAGACGCCCGCCGCGCTCACCGGCCGGCGTCCCAGGAGGACGGTTGCGGCCTCGTTCACGCGGGTCGGGCGACCCGCCACGTCGAGGACCACCAACCCCGGGTGGATCGTGTCCATGATCGTGCTGAGCAGCGCGGCCTGGGCGCTCGCCTGCCGACCGCTCTCCGCGACGGCCGCCAGCAGGCTCGCCTGCTGGCTGCGGACGGCGGCCAGGCTCAGGCCCTTGAGAACCAGGATGACGATGAGCAGCTGCACCAACAGGCCGCGCACCGGCAGGTCGCCCACGACGGCGAAGGGACCCAGGCCGGCGAGGGTCGCGCCCAGGGCGAACGCACCCACCAGGGCCACGTGGACGGCGACGACCACGGGGGTGAACCGCAGGCCCGCCCAGATCGTCGCGGCCGCGGGGACGAAGGCCAGCGGGAGGGAGGACTGCAGGAACGCGACCCCGAAGACGACCACCGTGACCGCGCCCAGCAGCAGCGCTTCGGCCACCCGTTCCGGCGGCAGCACCGGCGCCTGCGCGCCGCGGAAGCGCCACGCGTGGGCGAGCAGGTGCACCAGGGCCACGACCACCAGGAACCCGCAGACGTTGCGGCTCAGGTAGATCGCCATCCCCATCGGCGTCGGCTCGGCGACGAACCACCACAGCCCGGCGGCCGTCAGGAGGGCGGCCGCGAGCGAGGAGACGACCGCCGCGAGGAGCAGCCGGTAGAGCCGGCCGACACTGTCGAAGGTGGCGGTGCCGCCACAGCCCCACAGCTCGGGGCACAACCGTTCCAGCAGGCGCGCGCCGACCAGGCCCTGCGCCACGCCGACCAGCACGAACCAGGACGCCACCGGGAGGGAGACCCCCGTCGTGGTGTTCACGAGCATCGAGACGCCAGCGAGCAACGTCAGGTCGATCGCCAGGCATGGCCCGCGCCGGCCCAGCAACCACAGCGCAGCGACGCCGCACGCCGGCCAGATGATCGCGAGGCTCTCACCGGGCAAGGTGAGCACGCGCCCGACCTCCATCGCCAGGCCGTAGCCGACCGCCCAGCCGATCGACGAGACGGCTATCCCAGCTCGCGTCATCACGTCGGTCTCCTTCGCTCGGTGCACGGGGTGCCAAGGCGATGAGGCCCAGCATCGGGGGGCGGATGCCATTCCTCAGGTCATTGAGGGGATCTTGAAGTTCCCGCCGGATGGCGAGCGGGGGCGGTGCCTCCTACCGTGGTGTCCCATGACGCCCGCAGACCTGCTCGCCGACGCGCTGTCGAGGACCGCCGACCAGGCGGCGTGGGTCCTCGCCGGCCTGTCCGCGGGCGATCTCGCCTGGCGGCCCGGCCCGACGGCCAACCCCATCGGCTGGCTGCTGTGGCACCTGGCCCGCGTGCAGGACGACCACGTCGCCGAGGTGGCGGGCCGCCCGCAGGTGTGGACCTCCGGCGGGCACGCCGAGCGGTTCGGCCTGCCGCTGGACGACGCCGACACCGGGTTCGGGCACTCGTCGGAGCAGGTGGCGCTGGTGCGGCCGCAGCCGGAGCCCCTGCTCGACTACGTGCGCGAGGTGCACGAGACCACGCTCGCCTGGCTGCCGGGCGTCACCCCGCGGGAGCTCGACCGGGTCGTGGACGAGCGGTGGGACCCGCCGGTCACGCTCGGCGTGCGGCTGGTCTCGGTGGCCGACGACTGCGCCCAGCACATGGGCCAGGCGGCGTACGTCCGGGGGTTGCTCGGCCGCTGATCGGGCGGGTGGCGCGGTCCGGCGCACCGGCCCGCCGTCAGGGCGCGCTGCGGCACACCGCCACGAGGTCGCCCGGGCCGCCGCGGGTGTGGATCTCCCACGCGCGGTCGAAGGAGATCACCCGCACGTCACCGGCGCGGCCGCGGACGACCCCGGCCGCGGGGATGACGCCCGCGCCGAGCCCGGTGCTGGAGCAGCCGTACCGGGCGAGCAGCTCGTGCAGACCGGGCAGGTGGCCGGCGCCCCTCCCGGGCGCGGCGTCCCCGCGCGCCTCCACTGCCGCCTCGCCCGAGGGGGCGGGGCCGCCGGCCGGCGCCTGCTCGGCGGGCAGGGGCGCCCGACCGGCGACGAGCACGACCGCCAGGGCGGCGGTGAGGGCGACGTAGCAGGCCAGGCTGCGCAGCAGGGCGGTCCGAGCCGCGCGCGCCAGTCCCTCGCGGGCGCCCAGGCCCGAGAGCGACGTCGCGCGCTGCCGCGAGGTGCGGAGGGCGCCAGTGACTCCCGCTCGAATGATGGTCGCCGTCGACATCGTTCTCCTCGGGGCGTCGTCGGGGGCTCGGGGTCTCGGCTGCGGTGGCCCGGACGAGCGGGGCGCCGGTTGCCGTCGGGGGTCTCAACGACGGGCACGCGCGGAGGTTCCGACCGGCGGCCGGCGTCACCGAGGAGGGGTTCCCGACCCAGACCGGCGTGCCACGGCGCGACGTGACCGGAGCTTGCTGCACTTCACCTTGATGGAATCGGCCACCACACTGGGATGAGCGGCCTTCGCGCGCCGAGGGCACACTGGAGTCAAGGCCCGTGTCCCGCGGGTTGGCAGCGTCCTGCGAGGAGGACCCGCACCCATGAACCCCACGCCCAGCACGTCGACCAGCACCTCGACCAGCACCTCGACCAGCGCGTCGACGGGGACCTTCGGGTCGCCCGCGGGAGGTGCCCCGGCGGCCGACCCGGAGCTGATGGGCCTCGCCGACGAGACGATCGCGACCGTCCGCCGCTGGCTGACGGAGTCGGCGGACATCCCCGCGGACGTCTCCGCCGAGCGGCTGGCCGGGGTCCTGAAGGACCCCCAGGGCCTCGACTTCACCGTCGGCTTCGTCGACGGCGTGATCCGGCCCGAGGACCCGCGGGTCGCGGCGCGCAACTTCGCGGCCCTGGCCAGGGACGTCCCGAGGTTCCTCCCGCTGCACCTGCGGGCCGCCGTGAGGCTGGGCGGCCTCGTCGGCCTGCTGCTGCCCTGGCTCGTCATCCCGATCGTGCGCCGCGTGCTGCGCGGCATGGTCGGGCACCTGATCATCGATGCCCGCCCCCGCAAGCTCGGCAAGGCCATGGCGGCGCTGCGCAAGGACGACGCCCGGCTCAACCTCAACCTGCTCGGCGAGGCGGTCCTCGGCGAGCGCGAGGCCGCGCGTCGGCTGGAGGGGACCAAGAAGCTGCTGGCCCGCGACGACGTCGACTACGTCTCGATCAAGGTCTCCTCGGTCGTCGCGCCGCACAACCCCTGGGCCTTCGACGAGGCGGTGGCCCACATGGTCGAGCGGCTCACCCCGCTCTTCCGGCTCGCGTCGACCTCGAAGCACCGCAAGTTCATCAACCTCGACATGGAGGAGTACCGCGACCTCGAGCTGACGATGGCGGTCTTCATGACGGTGCTCGACCGGCCGGAGTTCCTCGACCTGGAGGCCGGCATCGTGCTGCAGGCCTACCTGCCCGACTCGCTGTCCGCGATGCAGCGGGTCCAGGCGTGGTCCGCCGAGCGCGTCGCGCGCGGCGGCGCCCCGGTGAAGGTGCGCGTGGTCAAGGGCGCCAACCTGCCGATGGAGCGCGTCGAGGCCGACGTGCACGACTGGCCGCTGGCCACCTGGCACAGCAAGCAGGCATCCGACACCAACTACAAGCGCGTCCTCGACTACGCCCTGCGCCCGGAGCACGTCGAGAACGTGCGGATCGGCCTGGCGGGCCACAACCTCTTCGACATCGCCTTCGCCTGGCTGCTGGCCGGGCGGCGCGGCGTCCGCGACGCGGTCGAGCTCGAGATGCTGCTCGGCATGGCGCAGGGCCAGGCCGCGGCCGTGCACCGCGACGTGGGCGGCCTGCTGCTCTACACCCCGGTCGTGAAGCCCGCCGAGTTCGACGTCGCGATCGCCTACCTGATCCGCCGCCTCGAGGAGGGCGCGAGCCGCGAGAACTTCATGTCCGCGGTGTTCGACCTGCACGAGAGCGAGGAGCTCTTCGAGCGCGAGAAGAACCGCTTCCTGGCCTCGCTGCGCGACGTCGACGACACCGTGCCCGCGCCGAACCGCGACCAGGACCGGCGCCGCGAGGACCCGGACCCGATGGCGGCGGGCTTCGAGAACGTGCCCGACAGCGACCCGGCGATCCGGGCCAACCTGGCCTGGGGCCGGGAGATCCTCGCCCGGGTGCCGCACAGCCGGGTCGCGGTGGACCTCGTGGCCGCCACCACCCTGGAGTCGGCCGACGAGGTCGAGCAGGTGCTCACGCGGGCCACCACCGACGGCGCGGCGTGGGGCCGGCTCAGCGGCGCCGAGCGCGCGTCGTACCTGCGCGCCGCCGCCGTGGAGCTGGAGCGCCGCCGCGCCACACTGCTGGAGGTCGCCGCCGCCGAGTGCGGCAAGACCCTCGACCAGTCGGACCCCGAGGTCTCCGAGGCGATCGACTTCGCGAACTGGTATGCGCACCTCGCCGAAGAGCTCGACGACGTCGACGGCGCGGAGTACCACCCGGTGGGCCTGACCGTCGTCACGCCGCCGTGGAACTTCCCGCTGGCGATCCCGACCGGCTCGATGGTCTCGGCGCTCGCCGCCGGCTCGGCCGTGATCGCCAAGCCGGCCCCGCAGGCGCAGCGCTGCGGCTCGGCGATCGTGGAGGCGCTGTGGGCCGCGGGCATCCCGCGCGACGCGCTCCAGCTCGTGCACGTGGAGGAGGGGGACCTCGGCAAGCAGCTCGTCTCCGACCCGCGCGTGGACCGGCTGATCCTCACGGGCGGCTTCGAGACGGCGCAGCTGTTCCGCTCGTTCCGCCGGGACCTGCCGCTGCTGGCCGAGACCTCCGGGAAGAACGCGCTCATCGTCACCCCGAGCGCCGACCTCGACCTCGCCGTGAAGGACCTCGTCGCCTCGGCGTTCGGGCACGCGGGCCAGAAGTGCTCCGCGGCGTCGACGGTGATCCTCGTCGGCTCGGTGGCGAAGTCGAAGCGCTTCCGCAACCAGCTGCTGGACGCCGTGCGCTCGCTGCCGGTGGGGATGCCCGAGGCGGCGACCCCGCGGATGGGCCCCGTCGTGGAGCCGGCGCAGGGCAAGCTGCTGCGGGCGCTGACCACGCTCGACAAGGGTGAGACCTGGATGGTCGAGCCGGAGCAGCTCGACGACGAGGGGCGGCTCTGGTCGCCCGGCGTGAAGGAGGGCGTGACCCGGGGCTCGGCCTACCACCTGACGGAGTACTTCGGCCCGGTGCTCGGCGTGATGACCGCCGACACCCTCGAGGAGGCCGTGGCGATGCAGAACGACGTCGACTACGGCCTGACCGCCGGCCTGCACTCCCTGGACCGGGAGGAGCTCTCCTACTGGGTCGAGCACGTCGAGGCGGGGAACCTCTACGTGAACCGCGGCATCACCGGGGCGATCGTGCGCCGGCAGCCCTTCGGCGGCTGGAAGAAGTCCGCGGTCGGCGCCGGCACCAAGGCCGGCGGGCCGAACTACCTCGTGGGCCTCGGGTCCTGGACCTCCCGGCCGGCGACGGCCGGCACCTCGCCGGCCGAGCCCGCCGCGGCGCTGCTCGCCGCCCTGGACAGCCTCGTGGGCGCCGACGAGTTCGACGCCGTCGAGCGCGGCCTCCGCTCCGACGCCGCCTGGTGGGCCGACGAGTTCGGCGCCACCAAGGACGTCACCGGCCTGGAGTCCGAGCGGAACCTCTTCCGTTACGTGCCCGTGCCGGTCACGGTGCGCCACGTCGGCGGCTCGGTGGCCCCGCTGGCGCGCGTCCTCGCGGCCGGCCTGGTCGCCGGCGCCGAGATCGCGGTCTCGATGCCGCCGGCGGCCCACGACGGGCTGTCGCCGCGGCTGCGCGACGAGCTGGCGACGCGCGGCGTGGAGGTCGCGGCGGAGTCGGACCCGGAGTGGGAGCGCCGGGCCGCCGGCCTCGGCCAGGGACCCGCGGGCGCGCGGATCAGGCTGGTCGGCCCGGACGACGCGCTGCCCGCGGCGTACCGGTCCACCATCGACGCCGTGGACGGTCGACCGGAGATCGCGATCTACGCCCAGCCGGTCACCGAGAGCGGCCGCGTGGAGCTCCTGCCCTTCCTGCAGGAGCAGGCCGTCAGCATCACCGCGCACCGGTTCGGCACGCCCAACGACCTCTCCCAGGGCGCCATCTGAGGCTGGGCGCCGCGGTCGGTCGCCCGTGCCGCGCCGAGGTCGGCGGAGGCCGCGACGAGGTGTCGGCACCGGCTCCTAGGGTGAGCCCGTGTCCCTGTCCGTCCACCGCGCCGAGCGCACCGACCGCCTGGCCGACGCCCTGGGCGACCTGCTGGCCGAGCCGCTGGCGGACCCCTTCGCCGAGGAGGTCGTCGTCGTCCCGGCGCGCGGCGTGGAGCGCTGGCTGACCCAGCGGCTCTCGCACCGGCTCGGTGTCGGCCCCCGCGGCGGCGACGGCGTGTGCGCCGGCGTCCGCTTCCTCACGCCGCACTCGCTGGTCTCGCTGCTGCTCGACCGCGACCGGGACGACCCGTGGCACCCCGACCAGCTCGTCTGGCCGCTGCTCGGGGTCGTCGACGAGGCCCTCGGCGAGCCCGGCTTCGAGACGTTGTCGGCGCACCTCGGGCACGACGACCCGCCGGGGGACGACCTGCGCCGCTCTCGCCGCTGGTCGGTGACCCACCGGCTCGCGCGGCTGTTCGCGTCGTACGCCGCGCAGAGGCCGCGGCTGGTCGCGGACTGGCTGGCTGGCCGGGCCACCGACGGTTGCGGCGGCGAGCTCGACGGGGACCTGGCCTGGCAGCCCGAGCTGTGGCGCCGGCTGGTGGCGGCGCAGCACGCCACCGGGGTGGCCTCGCCGCACGAGCGCCACGCGGCCGCGGTGGCCGGGATCGAGGCGGGCGGCGCCGGGCTCGACCTGCCGCCGCGGCTGAGCCTCTTCGGGCACACCCGCCTGCCCGAGACCGAGGTCGACCTGCTGCGCGCGCTGGCGCGGCGGCGCGACGTCCACCTGTGGCTGCCCCAGGTCTCGGGGGCCCTCTGGGAAGACCTCGCCGAGACCGCCGCCGCCGGCCGGGTGCTGCGCGCCGCGGACCGCTCCGCCGAGCTCGTCGGCCACCCGCTGCTCGCCTCCCTGGGCCGCGACGCGCGCGAGCTGCGCCGCAGCCTGGGCCCGCCCGACGCCGACGAGCTGCTCGGGGCCCCGGAGCCACCCGACTCGCTGCTCGGCTGGCTCCAGGCCGACCTGCGGGCCAACCGGGAGCCGGACGCGGCCACCCGGGCCGCCCGGGTGCGGCGTCCCGACGACCGGTCGGTGCAGGTGCACGCCTGCCACGGCCCGGCCCGGCAGGTCGACGTGCTGCGCGAGGTGCTCGTCGGGCTGCTCGAGGACGACCCGACGCTGGAGCCGCGCGACGTGCTGGTGATGTGCCCGGACGTCGAGGCCTACGCCCCGCTCGTGTCCGCCGCCTTCGGGCTCGCCGACGTGGCCGAGGTGGCGCCGGCCGCCGACGGGCACCCGGGCCACCGGTTGCGGGTGCGGCTGGCGGACCGGTCGCCGGGCGCGACCAATCCGCTGCTCGAGGTCGCCGCGACGCTCGTCGAGCTCGCCGCCGGCCGCGTCACCGCGGCGCAGGTGCTCGATCTCGCGGCGACCCCGCCGGTGCGGCACCGCTTCGACCTCGACGACGACGCCCTCGACCGCCTCGCGACGTGGGTCGAGCGGACGGGCGTGCGCTGGGGCCTCGACGGCGACCATCGGCGGCCCTGGGGCCTGGCACTGCCGGCGAACACGTGGGCCGACGGGCTGCGCCGTCTCCGGCTCGGCGCGGCGGCCGCCACCGACGGTCACCGGGTGGTCGCCGACGTGCTGCCCTTCGACGACGTGGGCGACGGCGACCTGCCCCTGGTCGGTCGCGCCGTCGAGCTGCTGGACAGGGTCGCCGCCTTCGTGCAGGAGGCCGCCGGCGCCACGGACGCGCCGGCCTGGGCCGCGACGCTGGGCAGGGCGATGGCCGCCCTGACCTCGACGCCGCCGGAGGAGGCGTGGCAACAGGCCCAGCTCGAGCGCGAGCTGCGTCGGCTCGGTGCTCCCGCCGGCGGCGCCGTCGACGAGGACCCCGGTGGGGGGACCGGCGCCCGGCCCTCGGTGATGCGGCACGCCGACGTCCGCTCCCTGCTCCGGCAGCGGCTGACCGGCCGGCCCACCCGGGCCAGCTTCCGCACGGGCACCCTGACCGTGTGCACGATGGTGCCGATGCGGTCGGTGCCGCACCGCGTCGTCTGCCTGCTCGGCCTCGACGACGAGGCGTTCCCCCGCAACCCGGTGCCGCAGGGCGACGACGTGCTCGCCCGGCGGCCGCGCACCGGCGAGCACGACCCGCGGTCGGAGGACCGGCAGCTGCTGCTCGACGCCGTCGGCGCCGCGACCGACGCGCTGGTGGTCACCTACACCGGCCGCGGGGTGCACACCGGCCAGCCGCGGCCTCCGGCCGTCCCCGTCGGCGAGCTGCTCGACGCGCTCGACCTCGCGACCGCGGAGCCGGTGCGTCCCGGCGTCCTCACCGCGCACCCGCTGCAGCCCTACGACGAGGCCGGGTTCGTCCCGGGCCGCCTGGTCCCCGGCCTCCCGTTCACCTTCGACGCCGCCGCCCTCGCCGGCGCCCGCGCCGCGCGCGCCCCCGCCCGCGCGGAGCCGCGCCTGGTCCCGGTGCCGCTGCACCCCGGCGCCCCGGGCGATGTCGAGCTCGCCGACCTGCACGACTTCCTGGCCAACCCGGTGCGCACCTGCCTGCGCGACCGCCTCGGCCTCGGGACCTCCCGCGAGCACGAGGAGCCCGGCGCCGCCCTGCCGCTCGAGCTGGACGCCCTCGAGCAATGGGGCGTGGGCGACCGGCTCGTCCGCGCCGGCCTCGACGGCCTGGCGCCCGCGCAGGCGCTGCTCGCCGAGCGGGTGCGGGGCACGCTCCCGCCCGGCGCGCTCGGCAACCGGCTGCTCACCGACATCGGCAAGGAGGCCGGTGCCCAGGTGAGCTCCGGGCTCGAGCTGCGCGAGGGCCGGGCGGCCCGGACGGTCGACGTCGACGTCCCGCTCCCCGACGGGCGCCGGGTCACCGGCAGCGTGGCGGACCTGTGGGGCCACCGGCTGGTGCGCGTGCAGTACTCCCGCCTCTCGGCCAAGCACCGGCTCGCCGGCTGGCTCGACGCCCTCGCCCTGGCCGCCGGGCGACCCGACGAGAGCTTCACCGTGCACACGGTCGGCCGCGGCTCGGGCCCGCAGATGGCCCAGCTGCCGCCGCTCGACCACCGGGCCGGGGACTGGCTGGCCGAGCTCGTCGCGCTGCACGACCGGGCGCTGTGCGAGCCGCTGCCCCTGCCCCCCAAGACGGCCATGAAGTGGGCCGAGGCGTGGGCCGCCGCCCGTTACGGTCACGGCCTGGACCCCGACGGCGCGGCCCGGGAGGCCTGGGAGGGCTTCCGCACCCGCGACGGCCGGGTCATCCCCGGCGAGCGCTCCGACGCGTGGCAGGCGCTCGCCCTCGGCGCCGACGCGGCGTACGAGCTGCTCACCGAGGATCCCCGCGGCGACGACCCCGGCCGACCCGCGCACGACGACGCCGCCGCGCCGCCACCACCGCACCGGTTGGGGCGCTTCGCGTGGGCGCTCTGGGGGCCCGTGCTGAGCGTGGAGCGGGTGATGTCGCCGTGAGCCCGACGGATCCGGGGCCGGTGCCCACCGAGCCCTTCGACGTGAGCGGCGACCTGCCCGAGGGCACGGTCCTGCTCGAGGCGAGCGCCGGCACGGGCAAGACCTGGACCATCGCGGCGCTGGTCACGCGCTACGTCGCCGAGGGGGTCGCGACGCTCGAGGAGCTGCTGGTGGTGACCTTCACGCGCGCCGCCAGCCAGGAGCTTCGGGAGCGGGTCCGGGACCAGCTGGTCGCGGCCGAGCGCGCGCTCCGCGACCCCGCCGCCGCCCGGCAGCGCCCGGACCTCGACCGCGACGCGCTGCTCACCCACCTGCTCGACGCCGACGACGCGGCCCTGGCCGAGCGGCACGGGCGGCTGAGGTCGGCGGTCGCCGCCTTCGACGGCGCGACCATCGCGACGATCCACCAGTTCTGCCAGCTGGTCCTGCGCTCCCTCGGCGTCGCGGGTGACACCGACGGCGACGCCACGCTCGTGGAGGACCTCGACGACCTCACGGTCGAGGTCGTCGACGACCTCTACGCCGCGCGGTTCGCCGGCGACCCCGAGCCGCCGCCGTTCGACCGCGCCACCGCCCTCGCCCTCGCCCGCGACGTGATGAGCGACCCCCGGGCGCTGGTCTCGCCGCGGCAGGTCCTCGACGAGGACCCGACCTCTCCGGCGGCCACCCGGGTGCGGTTCGCCGAGAAGGTCCGCGAGGAGGTGGCCCGGCGCAAGCGGCGCCTCGGCGTCCTGTCCTACGACGACCTGCTGGGCCAGCTCGCCGACGCCCTCGCGAGCGGCACGGCGGCGGGCGACCGGATGCGCCGCCGCTGGAAGATCGCGCTGATCGACGAGTTCCAGGACACCGACCCGGTGCAGTGGGAGGTCTTCGCGCGGGCGTTCCACGGCGCGTCCACCCTCGTGCTGATCGGCGACCCCAAGCAGGCGATCTACGCCTTCCGCGGGGGCGACGTGGTGACCTACCTCGAGGCCGCCTCCGCGGCCACGCGCCGCCAGACCCTGACCACCAACCACCGCTCCGACCCGGCGCTGGTGCGCCGGCTCGCGGCCCTCTTCGGCGGTGCCGCGCTGGGCGACGAACGGATCGTCGTGCGCCCCGTGCAGGCCCGACCCGGGGTGCCGGACAGCCGGCTCACGGGCGCCGGGGACCCGCTGCGCCTGCGGTTCGCCCGCGGCGAGGAGGTCGTCGGCTCGCCGGAGCGTGCGCTGTCCGCCGACGCCTGCCGTCAGCACGTGGTGCGAGACCTCGCGCTCGACGTGCAGCGACTGCTCGGCGGCGACGCCCGGCTCGACGACCGGCCCGTCGGTGCCGGCGACGTGGCCGTGCTCGCCTACGGCCGGCGCGACCTCGGCCTCGTCCGCGACGCCCTGAGGGAGGTCGGCGTGCGCGCCGTCGTCAGCGGCGGGGAGTCCGTCTTCCACACGCCGGCCGCCGCCGCCTGGCTGACCCTGCTGGAGGCGCTGGAGCAGCCGCACCGCGGCCCACGCGTCCGCGCGGCGGCGCTGACGCCGTTCCTCGGCACGACCGTGGCCGACCTGGACGCCGGCCCCGAGCGGATGGTCGACGGGCTGGCCGAACGCATGCGGGGGCTCGCCGACCTGATGACGGCCCGGGGCGTCGCCGCGGTGCTCGAGGCGTGCGTCCTCGACGGGCTGACGGGCCGGGTGCTCGGGAGCGCCGGCGGCGAGCGGCTCCTCACCGACCTGCGCCACGTCGGGGAGGCCCTGCACCGGGTCTCGGTCACCGAGCGGATCGGCGTCGTGGGCCTGGTGGCCTGGTTGCGGGAGCAGATCGCCGACCCGCGCAACGAGGGCGGGCCGGAGCGCACCCGCCGTCTCGAGTCCGACTCCGCCGCCGTGCAGCTGGTCACGATCCACTCGAGCAAGGGCCTGCAGTACCCGATCGTCTACCTGCCGACCCTGTGGAACCGCTGGACCGGCGGCGTCGACCCGCATCCCGTCTTCCACGACGACGAGGGACGGCGGTGCATCGACGTGAGCGGCGGCGGCCCCCACCACCAGCGGGCGAAGAAGCGCTTCCGCACCGAGGACGCGGGCGAGTCGCTGCGCCTGCTCTACGTCGCCGCCACCCGCGCCCAGAGCCAGGTGGTCGCGTGGTGGGCGCCGACGAAGACCAACACCGGCCCCGCGCCCCTGCACCGGATGCTCGCGGGCCGGCCGCCGGGCGGCGCCACCGTGCCCGACACGGTCGCGGTCCCGCCGCCGGAGGAGCTCGTGGCCCTCGGCAGCACCTGGCGGGACGCCGGGGCGCTGAGCCCCGAGCTGGCCGTGCACCAGGACGTGGCCCCCGGGGAGGCCGAGGCGGAGCGGCCCGAGCTCGCGGTGCGCCGGTTCACCCGGAGCATCGACGGCGACTGGGGCCGCCGGTCCTACTCCGGCCTCTCCTCCGCCGCCGCCCCGGAGCGGACGGCCGAGGTGGTGCTGAGCGAGCCCGAGGACGACGGGCTGCGCGACGACGAGCCCGAGGCGGACCCGGACGCGCCGCCGGTTCCGGGCGCGCCCGGTGCCCCCGGGAGGGAGGGCGACGAGGCCGGGGAGCCGGTCGGCGACGACCCCGGCGACCCCGGGGGCCTCGCCGCCGTGTCGTCCCCGATGGCCGGGCTCCCGGTGGGCGCCCGCTTCGGCAGCCTCGTGCACGCGGTGCTCGAGCACGCCGACCCCGCGGCCGACGACTGGCCCGCCGAGCTGCGCCGGCACGTGACCGAGCAGCGCGCCTGGTGGCCCGTCGACCTCGACGAGGAGGAGCTCGTCGCGGCGCTCGTCGCCGCCTGCGACTCGCCGCTCGGCGCCCTCGCCGGGGGACGCACCCTGCGGGAGCTCCCCCTGGCCGACCGGTTGCGCGAGCTGGACTTCGAGCTGCCGCTGGCCGGCGGCGAGGGCGCGCGGCCGGGCTCGGGGAGCGCGCCCCGCGTCCGGCTCGGCAGCCTGGCGCCGCTGCTGCGCCGCCACCTGCCGGGGGGCGACCCGCTGCGGGGGTACGCCGACACGCTCGACGCCGACCCCGGGCTCGCCGACCAGCTGCTGCGCGGCTACCTCACCGGTTCCATCGACGTGGTCCTCAGGGTGCCCGACGGTGCCGCGGCTGCCTCGGCTGCCTCGGCTGCCGCGGCTGCCTCGGCTGCCTCGACGGGCGCGAGCGGGGCGTCGTACCTGACGGTGGACTACAAGACCAACTGGCTCGGCGACGCGGCCCCGGGCGACCTGAGCGCGCACGACTACCGGCCCGCGGCGCTCGACGCGGCGATGGGCCACAGCGACTACCCGTTGCAGGCGCTGCTCTACCAGGTGGTGCTGCACCGCTTCCTGCGCTGGCGCGTGGCCGGCTACGACCCCGAGCGCCACCTCGGCGGGGTCCTCTACCTCTACCTGCGCGGCATGTGCGGGCCCGGGACCCCGGCCGTGGACGGCCGACCGTGCGGCGTCTTCGCCTGGCGGCCGCCGGTGGCGCTGGTCACCGACCTGTCCGATCTGCTCGACGGGGAGGCCCCGTGATCGAGACCTTCGAACCCAGGGACGACCGGGATCACCGATTCGCCCTGCGCGCGAGCGGTCTGCTCGCCGCGGTCAACCGGGCGGACGCCCTCACCGCCGCGGACGTGCACGTCGCCACCGCCGTCGGGGAGGCCGCGGGGGAGACCGACGAGCGGGTCCTGCTGGCCGTCGCGCTGGCCTGCGCCGCCGTGCGCGGCGGCTCGGTGTGCGTCGACCTGACGGCGGTCGCGGCCGACCCGCTGCCCGCACCCGAGGACGGTCCGGAGCCGCCCGCCTGGCCGGAGCCCGGCGCCTGGGGGGAGGCCGTGGCCGCCTCGCGGGCCGTCGCCGCCGGGCTGGTGCGCTGGGAGCACGGCCTGGTCTACCTCGACCGCTACCGGGAGCAGGAGCAGCAGCTCGTCGACGACCTGGTCGAGCGGGCGCGTCGCCGATCGCCCGTCGACGAGGCGCGCCTCGCGGCCAGCCTCGGCGAGACCCTCGCGGCGGTGCTGCCCGGCGAGGAGTCCGCCGACCAGGCGAGCGCGGTGCGCACGGCGGCGGCCCAGGCCACGACGATCCTCACCGGCGGCCCGGGGACCGGCAAGACGACCACGGTCGCGGCCCTCCTGGTCGCCTTGCGGGAACAGCTGCCGGCCGACGGGCATCGGCTGCGGATCGCCCTCGCCGCGCCGACCGGCAAGGCGGCGGCCCGGCTGCGTCAGTCCGTGCACGCCCAGGCGGAAAAGCTCGACGCGGAGCACGCCTCGTGGCTGCGCGACCTCCAGGCCACGACGCTGCACCGGCTGCTGCGACGCCTGCCCGACCAGCACACGCGGTTCCGTCACCACCGCCAGAACCGGCTCCCCCACGACGTCGTGGTGATCGACGAGGCGTCGATGGTCTCGCTGACCATGATGGCGCGCCTGCTCGAGGCGGTGCGGCCCGAGGCCCGCCTGGTGCTCCTCGGCGACCCGGACCAGCTCGCCTCGGTCGAGGCGGGGGCCGTCCTGACCGACCTCGTGGAGGGCTACGACGGGCGCGCCGACAGCCCCGTCGTGCGCCTGAGGCACAACCACCGGTTCACGGGCGGGATCGGGCAGCTGGCCGCGGCCCTGCGCGAGGGCGACGGCGGCGCCGACGCCGTGCTCGAGGTGCTGCGCGCGGGGCACGACGACGTGGTGTGGATCCGCGACGCGGACCCGACCGCCCGCATCCGGGAGGCGGCGGAGGAGCCCGCGCGCCGGATCCACGCGGCCGCCGCCGCGGGTGAGGTCCAGGCGGCGGTCGAGGCCCTCGACCACCACCGGCTGCTCTGCGCGCACCGCGAGGGCCCCTGGGGCGTGCGCCGCTGGAACGCGCAGGTGGAGCAGTGGCTGAGCGAGGTCACCCGCGACCCGCTGCGGGGGCCGGCGTACGTCGGCCGGCCGCTGCTCGTGACCGCCAACGACTACGGGCTCGACGTCTACAACGGCGACACCGGGGTGGTGGTGCGCGGCGAGCACGGCCCCCGCGTGGCGCTCGGCACGGGCGACGAGCCGCGCGACCTCGCGCTCGCGCGGTTGCCCGACGTGGAGACGATGCACGCCATGACCATCCACAAGAGCCAGGGCAGCCAGGCCGAGGAGGTGACGGTGCTGCTGCCGGACCCCGAGTCGCGCCTGCTGACGCGCGAGCTCTTCTACACCGCGGTGACCCGGGCGAGGCAGAAGGTGCGGGTGGTCGGCGACGAGGCGGCGGTCCGCGCGGCCGTCGAGCGCCGGGTGCACCGCGACAGCGGGCTGAAGAGGCGGATCGCCCGGGCGTGAGGAATCACCGCCGGGGCGGGCGCGTTGTCGCAGCATGCCCCTGAGCGGAGACTACGAGCCCAGCCCGAGCCAGTGGGTGCGCGACCAGGTCGAGACCTTCGAGCGCACCGGCGGAGCCGAGGGCAACACGGTCAACGGTGCGCCGATCGTGGTGATCACCTCGAGGGGGGCCCGGTCCGGCAAGCTCCGGAAGAACCCCGTGATCCGCGTCGAGCACGGCGGCGCCTATCTCGCGGTGGCCTCGAAGGGGGGCGCCGACGACCACCCGGCGTGGTACCGCAACATGCGCGCGGAGCCCCTCGTCGAGCTGCAGGACGGCGCCGACCGGCGCGACTTCGTCGCGCGCGAGGTCGAGGGCGAGGAGTACGACGCCTGGTGGCGGCGCGCGGTCGCGGCCTGGCCCGACTACGACGCCTACCGGGAGAAGACCGACCGCCGGATCCCGCTGCTGGTGCTCGAGCCCGCCGAGCGGGCGTGAGCTTCCGCGGCCACCGGGAAGTTCGCGCCGCCTCGGGAGTCCCTTCCGCCGAGTGGGCGTGAGCTTCCGCGGCGCAGCGGTCGGCCGTCGCCTTTCGCGTCCCGGTTCGTTGTGCGGGGTGACGACCCGCCACGCCAGGAGGACACGCCAGCCATGTCGCCGCGCCGCACCGTCCGCTCCCGAGCCCGCCGCTCCCGAGCCCGTCGCGCCCTGCCGGCTGCGCTCGCCCTCGCCCTGGGCGCCGCCCTCGCGGCCCCGGCCGCGGCCGCGGGCGACCCGGAGCCGGGCAGCCCGGCGTATGCCGAGCGCGACGCGCGCAACATCGCCCACGCCTACGGCCGCATCACCGGCCCCGGGGGGCAGCTACGCAACCCGGCATACCTCCCCGCGCTGGTCAGGGAGTCCACGCAGCGCCACGTCGACCAGCTGCTGACGCAGGCCGCCCACCCGGACCGGCCCGCGCTCACCCCGGGCAACCTCCTGCCGGGCTGGAACGTCGGCAACCCGCTCCGCGCCGGGTGGGAGGGCACGCGCGGCCGGGTGCGCGACATCGCCTTCACCAACCGCTACGGCGCGCTGCTGCGCGGCCGCGTCTGGGCACCGAAGCGCGGGGCGCGCGACCCGTACACCGGCCGCCGGCTGAGCGCGCCCTTCCCGACCGTCGTCGTCACGCCGGGATCGGTGCAGGGCTCGCAGGGCATGTACGAGTGGCTGGCCCAGGACCTCGCGGAGCGCGGCTATGTCGTCCTGACCTATGACGTGCAGGGCCAGGGCACGAGCGAGACCTTCCCGCACACCACCGGCGACCGCTTCCCGTTCTGCGACCCCACGAGCGAGCCCGCCACCGGCGAGATGATGGGCTGCCCCGGCGTCCCCTCGCAGCAGATCGGGAACTTCCGCGTCGGCACGCGCAACGCGCTCTCGTTCGCGCTGTCCACGCCGCGGCGGCCCTACCGCAACCCCGGCGCCCAGGGGCCCGAGGTCGACGGGCACAACCCGTTCTGGCGCCTCGTCGACCACCGCCGCGACCGGCGCACCGAGACACCCGGCCGCACGACGAAGGCCGCGATCATCGGGCACTCGCTCGGCGCCTCGGCCGTCTCGCAGGTCCAGGCCTTCGACGACCGCGTCCAGACGGTGGTCGCGCTCGACAAGCTCGGCGCCTCGGTCACCGGCGGCGGCGCCGGCGTGGAGCCGAAGGTGCCCGCGCTGGCCGTGCAGTCGGAGTACGGCTTCACCGTGGCGCCGTACGCCCTCGCCGGCGGCAGCTCCCTGCGGCCTGAGCCGAGCCCGAACGGCCCCGACGCGCGCCGCGAGCGGGCCACCGGCTGGGACGGCTGGGACGCCGCGGGCGTGGACAGCCTCCTCGTGGTCCCCCGCGGGTCGACCCACCTCGAGTACACCGACATCCCGCTCGTGCTCCCGGCCAGCCGCTGGGGGCAGGCGCTGACCAGCGCCTACGTGCAGCGATGGCTCAGCCGCTACCTCAAGCACCGCGGGACGGCGGGGTCGCTGCTCGCCGGCCAGCTGCGCTACCTCGAGCCGGTCGGCGGGGGCCAGTGGAAGCCGCGCACCCTGCGGCGCAACCGCAACCTGAGCTTCTACTTCTGCTCGGCCTACCGGCTGACCGGCCGGGGCGGCCGCGTGCTCCGCGACGGGGACGTCACGGGCGTCGGCTGCGGCGGCTGAGCGGGAAGCTCACGCCGACTCGGCGGGGCGGAAGCTCACGCCGACTCGGCGTCAGGTGCCGGCGATGGTCTGCGCCAGCCCCACGAGATGCCGGATCCGGGCGATCTCGGAGTCGAGGAAGTCGGGCCCGCCGCGGCGCCCGACGACCACGATCTCGTGGGCGCCCAACGGCGCGGCGACCGCGACGTTCACGTCGTCCAGCTCGACCGAACCCGGTCTGCTCACCGGCGTGTAGGGCATCGTGGTCGGCGCCGCTCGGGTGGCGTACACCTTCTCGCCACCGTGCCCGCCCCCGTCGGCCTGCCGGACGTGGGCCGCCCAGTCGGCCCGGAAGGTCACCGGCAGGAGGTCGATCAGCCGGGTCAGGGCCTGCTCCCGGTGGACGGTCAGGTCCTCCACCGCCTCCAGGTCGAGCACCAGCCCGCCGCCGGCGGCGTACCGGCTGATCCAGAGGACCTGGACGCCCTCGACGCGCGTGCACGCCGAGACGATCGAGTCGGGCATCGAGCCGGGCGCGGTCTCGAGCAGCACGTCGTCGACCGCCGTGCCACCCCGCTTCTCGACGATCTCGATGGCCTCGATGTCGCCCCCGGCCTCGCCGATCGCCGACGCGACGCGTCCCAGCGAACCCGGCACGTCGGGGAGCTCGACGCGGAGCAGGAACGGCATCGGGGTCTCCTCGCGGGTGGACACGGCCTGGACGAGCGAACCCCCCGGGGCCGCCCCGGCGGGCGCGCACCGACCCTAGCCCGTCCGCGTGACGAACCGGTTTCCGTCCCGGATCGGGAGGACGGGCCGGGGGATAGGTTGCCGCCATGAGTGCCATCGCGGGTGTGTCCGAGACCTTCGATCCCGAGGCATGGGAGGAGGTCCCCGGCTTCGAGGGGCTGAGCGACCTGACCTACCACCGGGCCCGCGGCCACGGGACGGTCCGGGTCGCCTTCGACCGTCCCGACGTGCTCAACGCCTTCCGGCCGCACACCGTCGACGAGCTGCTCGGCGTGCTCGAGCACGCCCGCACCAGCAGCGACGTGGGGTGCGTGCTGCTGACGGGCAACGGGCCGAGCGAGCGCAACGGCAAGCGCGCCTTCTGCACCGGCGGCGACCAGCGGATCCGCGGCCGCGCGGGCTACCAGTACGCCGACGGCGAGGAGGCCGCCACCGTCGACCGGGCGAAGATGGCGCGCCTGCACATCCTCGAGGTGCAGCGCCTGATCCGGTTCATGCCGAAGGTGGTCGTCTGTCTCGTCAACGGCTGGGCCGCGGGCGGGGGGCACAGCCTGCACGTGGTCTGCGACCTCACGCTCGCCAGTGAGGAGCACGCCCGCTTCAAGCAGACGGACGCCGATGTCGGCTCCTTCGACGGCGGTTTCGGGTCGGCGTACCTCGCGCGCCAGGTCGGCCAGAAGAAGGCCCGCGAGATCTTCTTCCTGGGCCAGGCGTACTCGGCCGCCGACGGTGCGGCGTGGGGCACCGTGAACCGCGCGGTCCCGCACGCCGAGCTTGAGGCCACGGGCCTGGAGTGGGGCCGGATCGTGAACGGCAAGTCGCCGACGGCGCAGCGGATGCTCAAATACGCCTTCAACGCCATCGACGACGGCCTCGTCGGGCAGCAGCTCTTCGCAGGTGAGACCACGCGGCTGGCCTACATGACCGACGAGGCGCAGGAGGGCCGCGACCAGTTCCTGGAGAAGCGGGAGCCCGACTGGTCGTCCTACCC
>CAWHTZ010000002.1:0-58976 GCA_963832415.1 uncultured Actinomycetota bacterium
CGATGTGACGCTGCCCCACAGTGGGCGGAGTGCAGCACCTCTCAGTTGCCAGGCGCAGGCGCCGAGTGCGCCGAACGTCAACGCGGACTGCTCCGATGTTCGCTCTCGCTGAAGAGAAGCCCGCCGACGCGGTTTGCCACCTCGCGGCGGATCGGGTCGGTGACGTGCTGGTACCGGGCGGCCATCGACGTGCTCGACCAGCCCATGATCGACATGACGGTTCGCTCTGGGACGCCGAGCACGAGCAGAACCGTGGCGGCAGTGTGGCGGGCGTCGTGGAGGCGAGCGTGGCGGACCCCGGCGCGTTCGAGGAGTGCCCGCCACTCGTGGTAGTCGCTGTTGGGAGCGATGGGCCGGCCAAGGAGAGTGGTGAAGAGCCATCCGGCCTCCTGCCACAGCGACCCGGCGCGGATCCGCTCTTCCAGCTGCTGACGTCGATGGTCGTTCAGCAGCGTCACCAGCTCGTCGGGTAATCCGACCACTCGGTTACCCGCCCCGGACTTGGTCGCGCCGGTGATGCCGTTGACCTGTCGTCGCCGAGGGCAGTAGCCGGCGGACTTCCCGCAATCGCCGTCACAGCCGTGCTCGTACACGGGTCGTAGCCGGGTCGCGCGCACGCGGAGCGACCGCGCCTCGAGGTCGACGTCCTCCCACCGCAGAGCGAGAGCCTCGCCCTGGCGCAGCCCGAGCGCGAGGGCGATCGCCCACCGAGCGCCGTTGCGTCGTTCGCGCGCGGCCGCGAGGAGTCGCTGGACCTCCTCCAGGGTGAACGGCTCGACGGGGTCGGGCTGGATCCGGGGAGGGCGGACCAGCTGCGCAGGGTTGCGCCCGATGCGGGCGCGACGCTCGGCCTCACCGAGTGCTGTCCGGAGGGTTCGGTGGACCTGGTGGACGGTGGCCGGCTTGGCTCCCGCCTCCGTCATTCGCCGGTAGACGGCCTCGATGTGCTCGGGCTCGAGTCGGTCCAGCCGCAGGCTCCCGATGACGGGAAGCAGATGCTTGGTGATGGCGGTCCGGTAGGCCTGGAAGCTGGAGACGCGGATGTTGGGTCGGGCGATCTCCTCCACCCAGTGCAGGAGCCACCTCTCGACCGTCCAAGCGCGTCCGGGTCTCGGCACACGGGCGTCGTCGCGGAGTCTCTCGAGCGCGCGGACCTTGGTGACGACCGTGGCCTTGGACTTGCTCATCACGTGTCGGCGGTCCTCGCTTCCGTCCTCCTTGCGGCCGACGGTGACCCGGCCGTGCCAGTGCCCGTCCTTGCCGAGGTAGATGCTCGACTGCCGATTTCCTGTTCGCCCCACGGTCACGCTCCCGGGTCCGGGCCACGCTGCCGGAGTCGGTCGACGTACTCCTCCAGGCAGGGTGCGGGGATCCGTCGGAGACCGCCGATGCGCACCGACTCGACCTCGCCGGTCATGACCAGCCGGTACATGGAGGTGCGGCCGATGCCGAGGCGGAGGGCGGCCTCCTCGACTCGCAGCAGCAGGGTCGGGGTGAACTCGTCCTGGTCGGGTTGGATGCTCTTCACCGGTCTCTCCTCGGGGAGTTCGCTTGGGCAACCGATCGGCGTCAGGCGCCGACGAGCCATGCTGATCCGTCCGGGTGCGAGCTCGTCTGCTCCCTCAAGCGCGGTGGGGCCGCGAGTGGACTGCCGGCAGACCGAGTTCCCCGCAGATGAGAAGCGATGTGAGCGGCTCGGTGAGCCGTGGAATCCGTGCCTGTGGAGCAAGGCGCCGAAGTCGGGGGCTGTGGTCGTTGTCGTCCGGCTACCGCCGGGACCCGAGCCCGGCGGCCAGTTTTCGCACCGATCGGATCGTGGCGTCCCACTTGGGATCGGTGAGCCGACCCTCCCCTGCGAGGCTCGCCAGGTGGTCGAGCACCCGCCGGCAGCCCGCGGGCGACTCCATCACCCGGCTGGCGCACTCGTGAAGATCGTGGGCGTCCTGCACGACGACCTTCTCGACCAGCTTCACGGCGATGGCGCCGTTCGCGGCTGCGCGCCGCTCCTCGTACGCCGCCCGCTTGCAGCGGTCCGAGCACCAGACGGCAGGGCGGCCGGTTGGCCGTGGGCGCGGCATGGGTCCACCGCAGCGGGGGCACGCCCGATCATCCACCTCGGCAGCCTAGCTGGTTTCGCACGGACGAAACCCGGTCACTGGGTGCAAAGGGTGTGTCGTCGGGTGTTCCTCGGCACGTGAGCGTGTCCACTCTGGCGTGGCGGCGCGCTTGAGAGGTCATGGACGAGCTCAGTGGAGATCGAGAACTGTCGCGGCAGGGGGCTCAGATCGCTGCTCGGTATCGCGAGGATCGGCGGCGCGTCGACCGCCTGTTCCGCGAAGCCGAGCGCCGGTCGCCGGAGGCGGCGCAGCGGCGGGCCCGAATCCGCGCGGCCACACGCACCGGCAAAGCTGCCCTGCGGGCCCGCGCCGCGGCCGAGCAGCGGATCCTTGATGCGCTGAGGCGACTCATCGCCGAAGACCTGAGCATCCGCGCTGCCGCCGAACGGGTTGGCGTCGGCTACCACCAGGCCCGTCAACTGATCCGGGCCGCGGAAGTCGGCGGCCAGGACTAGCCTCAGGCCCGCTGTGACCTGCGGGTTGACCTCGAGCGAGGAGCCAAGCGTGGCGAAGGTTTCGATTTTTGCGAATTTCACTAGACTGATCACATGAGCACGCACACCGGTGAGGGCAACACCGTTCTGCCTCCTCAAGACCTGGAGGCCATGCTCGACCTGTCCAAGTTCCTCGATCAGATGACGGCACCTGCCGCCCTAGTCGGACCGGACGGACAAACCGTCCCGCTCCCGTTAGAGGCGTTCAGGGTCCTTCGCCAGGTCGCGCAGGCAATGCGTGTGGGCAAGGCGATCACCGTCGCTCCCATTGACCAGCTCCTGACCACGCAAGAGGCCGCCGCCTTCCTGGGCATCAGTCGTCCCACTGTGATCAAGCTGCTCGAGGCCGGGGAGATCGACTTCGAACGTCCGGGAGCCGGTCGGCACCGGCGCGTTCGTCTCGATGACGTGCTCGACTACCAGCAACGCAAGCGCGCCGAGCGCCGGTCCGACCTCGACGAGCTGACTCGTGAGGCCGCCGAGGCCGGGCTCTACGAGACCGAAACGGACTACGCCGAAGCCCTTCAGCGCGCCCGCACGCGGAAGAAGTGAACGTCACCCGTGGCCAGGTTCAGCGCGATGCTGGATGCCTGTGTACTCGTCCCCGTCGCGCTGGCGGACACGCTGCTGCGCCTCGCAGAAGCCGATCTCTACCGACCGCTGTGGAGCGAACGCATCCTCGATGAAATGGTCGCGGCGATCGAGGGGATCCACCCTGAGCTGGCTGATGGCCCGGCCCTCAGGCGCGCCGCGACCATGGACCATGCCTTCGGCGATGCCTCCGTGCGGGGATGGGAGCCACTGGTCCAGGGCATCGCATTGCCCGACGAGGACGACAGGCATGTCGTTGCCGCTGCAGTGCGCGGTCAGGCCGATCTCATCGTGACGGCGGACTTGGACGACTTCCCCACCAGCTCGCTGGAGCCCTTGGGGCTCGAGGCGCAGAGCCCCGACGACTTCCTGCTCAACCAGCTCGACCTCGATCCGGACGTCGTCATCCGCACGCTCCACGAACAGGCCGAGGCGACCCGCCGCCCCGCCATCACCTTCGACGCTCTCGTCGACCACCTCGCGCGGTGCGGCGTTCCGCAGTTCGCGGAGGCTGCAACGCATCAGAAGTGGCGAGGCGCCTGAGCCGACCTAGTCTCAGTTCTAGTCCCAGTTGTCCTCGTCCGACCCCGTCCGGGGCGAGTCATAACCGCTGGCTGCACGCTCAGCGAAGGTGGGCGAAAGCCCCGGAATCCCCGATCCCAGAGTTGGAAAGCGGGTTGGGTTAACAGCCCTCAGGGGTTCGAATCCCCTATCCTCCGCCACTCCGATGCAGGCCTGACCTGCGACAACGTCGGCCGTGCGCCGCCGGGACACGGTCGGCTGAGAATCCCCAACGCATCGGCGAGCAACTGCGCTTTGAGCTCGAGGGCATGCACTCGGCGCGCCGAGGAGACTTCCGCATCATCGATCGCATCACCGAGGTCTCGCCGGCACGCCCATGGAACGCCATGCCGTACTGAACGCGGCCAGAAGAGGGCGGTTCAGCCGCGATGGCTGAGCACGTTCACCACGTGGCCGGCGCTGGTGCGCACGAAGAAGCGACGGACGCCCCAGACCTCGTCCTGCAGAGGATGAACGATCTCGGCGCCGCTGTCCTGAGCCCGCCGATAGGCCTCGTCGACATCCGGCACCTCAACCGACATCTCCGGGTTGCACGGCGCGGACTGATCGTTGTCCATAACGCTGAACTGGGCACCGCTGTGCGTCCCGAGGGTTGCCACCCAGCCCAGATTCATGAGCACGTCGAGAGCGAGCAGCTCGGAGTACTCCCGCACCGCGGCCTCGACATCGCTCACCGTCAGGATCGGCACTGCTCGAATCAAGCCCATGACCCCACCCTAGGCGGGAAAGAGCCGAACGAGAGGCGCGCACGTCGGCTGCCCACTGCCCGGCGACCGCCGACGTCATCATCGATCCGCGTTTCGGCTGGGGAGCGCCCGCGCTCGGCCGGTCGAAGGTGAAGGTCGAGGCTCTCCGCAACGCTGTGGCCGAACGGCGAGGCTGCGGAACACCACGGAATCCCCATCCCAGAGCTGGACAGCGGATTGGGTCAACAGCCCTCAAGGGTTCGAATCCCCCCTCCTCCGCCGGTCGCGACGGCGTCGTTGGGCCCCCGGACTCGGCGCCGTCGGTGAATCGCGGGTGGGCCCGATAGCGTGGCCCGATGCCCGCACAGCGCACGAGCGACTCGAGCCCCTTCGACCAGCGCCGGGAGGCCAAGCTCGCCGTCCTGATCGACGCCGACAACGCGCAGCCCGGCATCGCCGACGCGCTGCTGGCGGAGATCGCGACCTACGGCGTCGCCTCGGTCAAGCGGGTCTACGGCGACTGGACGACGCCCCGGCTGCGCGGCTGGAAGGACGCCGCCAACGTGCACGCGATCCACCCGATCCAGCAGTTCGCCTACACCACCGGCAAGAACGCCACCGACAGCGCGATGATCATCGACGCGATGGACCTGCTCTACGCCGACCGCTTCGACGGGTTCTGCCTGGTCTCCTCCGACAGCGACTTCACGCGCCTGGCCAGCCGGCTGAGGGAGCAGGGCATCACGGTCTACGGCTTCGGCGAGCGCAAGACCCCGCAGTCGTTCGTCGGGGCCTGCGACCGGTTCGTCTACCTCGACGTGCTGCGGGGCCGCAACGACGACAGCGAGGACGACACCCCCGAGAAGCGGAAGGGCCGCCCGCAGGCCAAGGAGCTCCGACAGGACGCCAAGCTCGTCAACCTGCTGCGCCGCGGCATCGAGGCCTCCTCGGACGACGAGGGCTGGGCACACCTCGGCTCGGTGGGCTCGCACATCGCCAACCAGGCGCCGGACTTCGACTCCCGCAACTGGCGCTACCCCAAGCTCGTCGACCTGATCTCGGCGATCGGGCTCTTCGAGCTGGAGCGGCAGGGCGACGAGAAGGGCCGCACCACGACGATCCGCGTGCGCGAGAAGCCCAAGGGCCGCTGACCCGGGGCGGAGGACCGGTCCCCCTCGCCGGCCGCCCCGAGGACCCCCACGACGGCGGCGCCGGCCAGGAGGAGCAGCGCGAGCACGGCCCCGCCGACGAGCGCCCGCACCGTCGATGGTGCGGGGTCGTCCTCGTCGCGGACGCCCCGCAGCAACGCCCCCTCCCGACGCCGCCGGTCCACGGCGAGCGCCTCGGCCCGGTCCCGTCGGTCAGGCATTGCGCCCCCTCAGCCGGCGATGGCGGCGAGCGTGGCCGCCACCCGGTCGGGGACCCCCGCGACGACCAGGAGCAGCGGGAGCAGGGCGACGTGGCAGCACGACCCGACCGCGTCGGCGACCCGGTGCCACCCGCCGCCCGCGCGCGCCGCCGGCGCCGCGACCAGCACCAGCGCGGCGACGACCAGGGCGAGGGAGAGGGCCCCGCGCGCGTGGGGGTGGAGCACCAGCAGCGTGCCGAGGGTCGCGACGGTGGCGAGCGCCCCGCACGCGAGGGTCGTCAGCACCAGGGACGCGGCCCGGACGTGCCGCGCCCGCAGCAGCGTCGCGCCGCAGCAGCACATGGCGAGGGCGCCGCCCGCAGGGCCCTGGCCGGCGACCACAGGCGCGGCGAGGACCACGAGCACGCCCAGGGTGACCTCGAGGGCCACGACGACCCGGTGGGCCAGCAGGGCGTCCGCCTCGGCCGCTGCGGGGTCCACCTCCGCCGCCGGAGCGACCGCGGCAGGGGCCCCCGGACCGCCGAGGCCCGCGACGCTCAGCGCCAGCCGAGGGGTCAGGCCGCCAAGCAGGACGCCGCCCACGAGCAGGCCCGCCGCCACCGAGCCGGCGCCGGCCGGCGTCCGCGCGAGCAGCGAGCCCGCGGCCAGGGCGGACAGGCTCAGCAGCGCCGCAGGAAGCAGCGAGACCCGACCGCTCGCCAGGCCGACCATCGCCGCGAGTGACGCGCCCAGGGCGCCCGTGCTCGCGGCCGCGAGCACGTCGGCCGCGCCGCCGGCGCCCGCGGACGCCCACTGCCCACCCGCCACCGCCGCGTGCCCCGCGGCCGCCCACGCCAGCACAGGCGGGCCGTCCGCGGCGCCCAGCCCCCGCGACAACGCGACCGCCGCCGCGAGCAGCGTCGCCGCGAAGGCCGCCGCCGCGCGGGCGGCGCCGGGATCCCCCCGCGGGAGCCACAGCGCCACCGCGGCCAGCGCCAGCAGCGCGGTCGCCGCGCCGTGGCCCGCGAGCCGCCCCGCCGCGGGCGGCCACGCCGACACCTCGCGCTCGACGACGTCCGCCATCGCCTCGGCGGGGTCGTCGTAGCGCCGCGCGAGCTCCTCGTCCGCGAGGGCGACGACCGCGAGCAGGGCGCCGTCCCGCACTCCCTGGGCGACCAGGCCCGCCTCGTCGCTCAGCGGGTGGCCGTCCTCGGCGAGGACGGCGTACCCGGCGGGAGCGCGCGACTCGTCCAGCAGCCCGACGCTGCGGGCGAGCTCGGGGACGAGCTCGACCAGCGGCAGGGTCGGATGCAGGGCGAGATCCGCGCTGCGCGTCCGCGAGGCGACCCGCACGCGCACGGGTCCCGCCGGCTCAGCCACCGAACCGCCCCGCCCCGCGCTGGTCCGCCGCCCGGTACGCCGCGTCGGACTCCTGGACCGCCGACCCGAGGCCCCCCAGCATCACGAACATCTCCTGCATGGCGGCGTTCCACCGCGCGCGGGCCTGGTCGTAGGCGGCCTTCGCCGAGCCGCTCCAGTCGGCGCGCAGCCCGGCGAGGTCCTGCTCGAGCCGGTCGAGGTCGGCCTCGATCCTGCGGGCGGTGGAGACGAGCTCCGTCGCGGCGGCGGCCAGACCCCCGTGGTCGACGCGCAGCATCCCGGTCATCCCCCGCTCCTCTGCCTCGGGCTCACAGCCGGTGGGCGTAGCGCGTGAGGTGGTCGGCCTGGGACTGGTCCGTGGCCGTCGTGTCCCGCTCCGTCTCGCGCAGCGCGGTCTCGAGGTCGTCCAGCGCCCGCGTGACCCGGGTCTGCTTCTCCTGCCAGGCCTGGTGCACGCGCTGGAAGGCCAGGCCGCCCTGGCCCTGCCACCGGGCTCGCATCCCCTCGATCTGTCCCGCCAGCTGGCGCTGGCGGGCCTCGAACCCCGTCCGCGCGTCGGCGGTCAGGTCGGCCGCCCGGCGCAGGGCGCCCTCCTGCTGCCTGAGCTCGGTCATCGTGTCCTCCTGCTCGGGCCCGCCCCGCGGGCCGGTTCCGCGTCCTCGCCGGGAGTGGCGAGGAACGCCGTGCATCCGCCCTGAGTACCCGCGCCGCCGCCGCCGGCGACAGGGCCTGCGGCGCACCTGTGGAGAAGCCGGCGCTCTCCACAGGCCCGCTCTCCGGCGGCGCGCTGGGCCGCGCGACCTCCCTACGCTCGCCGCCGAGACGGAGAGGAGGTGCCACGTGACCGGCACCGCGCACCCGGGGCCGCCGCAGCCGCCGAGCGGCCGCCTGGTGCTGGGCCCGCTGCCGGAGCGCCCGGAGGCCGAGGGCGCGGCCGGGGTGCTCCTCAACGCCGTGCCGATGCTCGGGAGCCTGGGGTCCATCGTCCTGGTCTCGAGCCTGGGCGGCGAGGCCCGCGCGCGCGCCCTCGTCGCGGCGGGCCTGATGCTGCTCGCCAGCGTCGGCTTCGTGCTGGTCCAGGTGGATCGCCAGCGGAGGCAGCGCACCCGGCGGACCGCCGGGGCGCGGTCGGCCTACCTGCGCCACCTCGCGGGGGTGCGCCGGAGCGCGCGGGGCGCCGCCCACCGGCAGCGGGCGGCCCTCGCGCACCGCCACCCGGAGCCGGGCACCCTGCCCGCCCTGGCGGCGCTGACCGCCTCGTCCGCCAAGCCGGGCCCGCCGGCGTGGCCGCAGCGGTGGGAGGCGGGCGGGGAGGGCACGCTGGCCGTGCGCTACGGCGTGTGCCCACAGCCGCTCGCGTGCGAGCTGGTGCCCCCCGACGGCCTGGCCGTGGACGGCGAAGCCGCCCCGGGCCCGGCGCCGGGCTCGGTGGACCCCGTCGCCGCTGCCGCGGCGACGCGGCTGCTGGCGGTCCACGGCCTGCTGCCCGGTCTCCCCGCCACCGTCGACCTCGGGCGCTTCGACCGGATCGAGCTGTGCGGCACCGCGGAGCACGTCCGCGCCCTCGCACGCGCCGTCGTCTGCTCCGCGGCGAGCGGGCACGCACCCGACCGCCTGGCGGTGGCCGTGCTGTGCTCGCGCGCCGCCCTGCCCCACTGGGACTGGGTCAAGTGGCTCCCCCACGCGCGCAGCGAGCACGTGCACGACGCGGTGGGACCGGCCCGGATGGTCACGAGCGACGGCGACGCGCTCGAGCGGATGCTGCCCCGCCCGGCCGCCGGGGGACCGGGACGCCGGCACCTCCTGCTCGTCCTGGACGGTTGCGGCCCGGCGCCCGGGTGGCTCCGGGGCCGCCCGGGGGTGACGGCGCTGGACCTGGCCGGGCGCGGCAGGGCTGCGTGCTCCCGGGCGCCGCTCCGCCTCGAGATCGCGGGCCCCGCCGCGACCGACACGCACGCCGCACGGCCTCCGGTGCGCGTGCTGGTGCCGGGCGCGGCCGAGGCGGGGGCGCTGGCCGACCACTGCGGCCTCGCCACCGCGGAGGCGTTCGCGCGCCGGCTCGCACCCCTGCCGGCCGCGCCGGACGGACGCCCGGGAGGGCGGGGCGGGAGGCCGTGCGACGTGGCCGAGCTGTTGGGGCTCGGCGACCTCGGCTCCCTGGACCCGGCGCGGCAGTGGCGCCCGGGGGCCGGGCGCGAGCACCTGCGGGTCCCGTTCGGCGTCGACGACGACGGCGCGCCGGTGCACCTCGACCTCAAGGAGTCCGCCGCGCAGGGCATGGGTCCCCACGGCCTGGTCGTGGGCGCGACGGGGTCGGGGAAGTCCGAGCTGCTGCGCACGCTGGTGCTCGGGCTCACGCTCACGCACGGGCCCGACCGGCTGGCGCTCGTGCTGGTCGACTTCAAGGGCGGCGCCACCTTCGCCGGGCTCGGCGACCTGCCGCACGTGTCGGCGATGATCACCAACCTCGAGGAGGAGCTCGCGCTGGTCGACCGGATGCAGGACGCCCTGGCCGGGGAGATGGTCCGGCGGCAGGAGCTGCTGCGCCGCTCCGGCCACGCGTCGGTGCGCGACCACGAGCGGGCCCGGGCGCGCGGGGAGGACCTCGAGCCGCTCCCCAGCCTGCTCATCGTGGTCGACGAGTTCTCCGAGCTGCTGGCAGCGCGGCCCGAGTTCCTCGACCTGTTCGTCGCCCTCGGCCGCCTCGGTCGCTCCCTGGGCATCCACCTGCTGCTCGCCTCGCAGCGACTCGACGAGGGGCGGCTGCGGGGGCTGGACGCCCACCTCTCCTACCGGATCGGCCTGCGCACCTTCTCGCCGGGCGAGTCCCGCGCCGTCCTCGGCCTCCCGGACGCGGCGGACCTGCCGAGCACCCCCGGGGTCGGGCTCCTCCGGCCCGACCCGACGTCGCTGGTGCGCTTCCGGGCGGCGTACGTGTCCGCGGCCCCGCGCCGGCGCACCGCGCCCGCGGCAGCGGGGCCACGGCCGGCCATCCTGCCGTTCTCGGTCGCGCCCGTCTCGCCCCCGGGCCCCGACCCGGCTCCCCGGTGCGGTCGGGACCAGCGGGCCCCGTCGCCCAGCCTGCTCGAGCTGGGCGTGCGCCGCATGAGCGGCGCCGCCCCGCGGTCGCGCCGGATCTGGCTGCCCCCGCTGGACCGGCCGGAGACGCTGGGCACCCTGATGCCGGACCTCGCCGAGGACCCCGGGCTGGGGCTCGTCTCCGCGCGCTGGCGCGCCCGCGGACCGCTGGTCGCGCCGGTCGGCGCCCTCGACCGCCCGCGTGAACAGGTGCGCGACACCCTCACGGTCGACCTGCGCGGCGCGACCGGGCACCTGGCGGTGGTGGGCGGGCCCCGCAGCGGGAAGTCGACGCTCCTGCTGACGACGGTCGCCGGCCTGGCGCTCACCGCCTCGCCGCTCGAGGTCCGGGTGCTCGTCCTCGACCTCGGCGGCGGCGCCCTCGGCGCGCTCGCGGACCTGCCGCACCTCGCCGGGATGGCCTCGCCGGCCGAGCCCGAGGTCGCCCGCCGGATCGTCGCCGAGGCGGCCGCGCTGCTCGACCGGCGGGAACGGGGCGCCCGCGGCGAGGGCGACGACGGCTGGGGTGAGGTGCTCGTCGTGGTGGACGGGTGGTCGACGGTGCGCGACGAGCTCGACGACCTCGAGGCGCCGCTGCAGCGGATCGCGACGCGGGGCCTCGCTCACGGCGTCCACCTGCTCGTCTCCGCCCACCGGTGGGCCGACCTGCGGGCCCCGGTGCGCGATGCCTGCGGCACGCGCCTCGAGCTGCGGCTCGGCGACCCGCTCGACTCCGAGGCCGACCGACGGGTGGCCGCCGCGGTCCCGGCGGCGCGGCCCGGGCGCGGCCTCACGCCCGCGCCGCTGCACTTCCTGGGCGCGCTGCCCCGGGTCGATGCCTCGGCGGACCCGGGGTCGCTGGCGGCCGGGGCAGCGGACCTGGCCGCCCGGTGCGCCGCCGCCTGGCACGGACCGGCCGGCCCGCGGGTCCGGATGCTGCCCGCGCGGGTCGACCTGGCGGAGGTGCGCGCGGGAGTCCCCGAGGGCGCCGCCGGGGGTCGCCTGCTGCTCGGCGTGGACGAGCGCGACCTGGCCCCGGTCGGCGTCGACCCGACGCGGGAGCGGCACCTCCTGGTGCTCGGGGAGGCCGGGTCGGGCAAGACCGCGCTGCTGCGCTCCTACGCGCGGGAGGTGGTGCGGACCCGCACGCCCGCCGAGGCGCAGCTCGTGGTCGTGGACTACCGCCGCTCGCTCGCCGGGGAGGTGCCGGAGGAGCACCTGCTCGACCACCTCCCGAGCGCGCCCGCGGCGGCCCCCGCGCTGCGCGACCTCGCCGGGCACCTGGCCACCCGGCTGCCGGGGTCCGGTACGGCGGCGTCGCAGCGGCGCGAGGGCCGCCGGTGGTCGGGCCCGGAGGTGTTCGTGCTGGTCGACGACCTGGACCTCGTGGCGGCGGGGCCGGACTCGCCGCTCCTGGCGCTGGAGCCGCTGCTGGCCCAGGCGCGCGACGTCGGCCTGCACGTCGTCGCGGCCCGCCGCTCGGGCGGCGCCTCCCGGTCGCTGCACGAGCCGGTGACGCGCGCCCTGCGCGACCTGGCGGCGCCGGGCCTGCTGCTCTCGGGCAGCGCGGACGAGGGGCCGCTGCTCGGAGACCTGCGCCCGCAGCCGGCCCCGCCGGGGAGGGCGCGGCTGCTCACGCGCGACCGGGGTGTGCAGGTCGTCCAGCTCGCCTGGTGCGGGACCGCCGACGAGACAGCCGGCCAGGGGCCCCCGGGGTTCGCGCGCGCAGCCCGCGCGGACGCGCCCGCGCGGGACGAAAGTCCCGGCGTTGAGAGGAAATCTCCCCGTAACCAGACGTCAACGGGCGGGGCACGCGACCCTTGCACCATGGCAGCAGGCGCCGACGAGCCACGGCGCCGGACCCCGGAGCCCGGAGGGGGCACGACATGACCGAGCAGGAGCGCGACGACCTCGTCCTGGACCGCACCGTCGCCCAGCGCAGTGCGCTGCGCAGCCGCCACGCCAGCGGTCTCGTGGCGCTGCTGGAGCAGCGGGAGGACCTCCGCGGCGTGTACGCGATGGCGGACTACCTCGACGACGCCATCCGCTGGTCCACCTGAGCGGACGCCCCGGTCCGGGGGAGCCGCCCACACCCCGCCCGTTAGCATCGCCGGGTGATCTTCAAGCGGGTGGGGGCGGACCGTCCGTACCCGGACCACGGCCTCGACGGCCGCGGCTGGGCTGACATCGCACCCCAGGAGGTGCGCCTCGACGAGCTGGTGACGACGAAGGACACCCTCCAGCTGGGCTCCCTGCTCGACGAGGACTCCACCTTCTTCGGCGACCTGTTCGCGCACGTCGTCCGCTGGCGCGACGAGCTGTACCTCGAGGACGGCCTGCACCGCGCCGTGCGCGCCGCCCTGCAGCAGCGCGCGCTGCTGCACGCGCGCATCCTGGAGATCGACGCCTGATGGACCCTCGCGCCCGCACGACGCTGACGCTCCTGGTCCTCGTCGTCCTCCTGGGCCTCGGCCTGCGGGTGGGCTGGAGCCAGCTCACCGCGCCGGTTCGCCCGCCCGACCTCTCCGCCGAGGAGCCCCCCGTGTGCGTCGACCGGGTCGTCGAGGCCGGCGGCCAGGTCGGGCCCGGCGACGTGACGGTCTCGGTCTACAACGGCGGGACCAGGGCGGGCCTGGCGGGCCGCACGCTCGAGCAGCTCGCCAACCGCGGTTTCGGGATCGGTGACAGCGGCAACGCCCAGGAGCGCGTGCCGCAGATCCAGGTCTGGGCCGAGGAGCCCAGCCCCGCCGTGTGGCTGGTGCGGACGCACCTCGGCAACAGGGCCAAGGACGTGCGAGTCGTGAGGCGCGAGGGTCTCGGGGCCGGCGTGACCGTGGTCGTCGGCGACGGCTGGGACGGCCTCAAGCCCGGGCGGCGCAAGGTGCCCGTGAAGCAGGACGTCGAGGTCTGCAGCCCTCCGGAGGAGGAGACGGCCCCCTGAGCGGTGCCTCGCCGGGGGTCAGTCCTTCTCGGGTCCCGTCCCCAGCCACTGCGCCAGCCGACCGCCCGCGGAGACCTGCCGCAGCCGCCGCTCCGTCGCCTCCCGCTGCCGCCGGGGGGTGACGACCAGCAGGTCGTCCCCGTGCCGGAGCACCGTGCGGTGCTCGGGCACGAGGGTCTCGGTGTCGCGGATCACCAGCGCCACCGACGACCCCGCCGGCAGCCGCAGCTCCCCCACCTCGACGCCGTGCATCCTGGATCGCGGCGAGATGCTGACCTGGAGCAGGTCCGCCGCCACGCGCTCCAGCGGCGCGGCCTCCATCTCCAGCCCGCGCGGCTCCGAACGACGCGCCACCCGCAGCACCTTGGCCGCCCACGGCAGTGTCGGGCCGGTGAGCAGCGTGTAGATCACGACCAGCACGAAGACGAGGTCGAAGAGCTGCTCCCCGCCCCCGATCCCCTCCGAGAGCGGGATGGTCGTGAAGACGATGGGCACGGCGCCCCGCAGCCCCGCCCACGACAGGAAGAGCTTCTCGCGCAGCGGCATTCGCTGCCCCACCGCGCAGGCGAACACGGACAGCGGCCGAGCCACGAAGGTGAGCACCGCGCCGGCCACGAGGGCCATCCCGACCGTCCCGAGGTCGATGCGCGCCGGCGAGAGCAGCATCCCCAGCATCACGAAGAGCCCGATCTGCGCCAGCCACGCGACCCCCTCGGAGAAGGACCGGGTCGTGCCGCGGTGCGGGAGATCGGCGTTGCCCAGCACCAGCGCAGCGACATAGACGGCGGCGAAGCCGGAGGCGTGCAGGGCCGAGCCGGAGGCGTAGGCCAGCACGGCCATGGTCAGGACCGCGATGGGGTAGAGACCCGAGGAGGGCAGGGCGGCGCGGCGCATCACCCAGGCGCCGCCGAAGCCGACGGCGAGCCCGACGACCACGCCGGCGACGAGCTCGAAGAGGATGACCGCGACCATCCCGTGGAAGCCGTTCGCGAGGGCGTCTCCCCCGGAGACCAGCACCACCAGCACGACCGTCGGCGCGTCGTTCAGACCGGACTCGGCCTCCAGGGCCCCGGTCAGTCGCCGCGGCAGCGGCACCGTGCGCAGCACGGAGAACACGGCCGCGGCGTCCGTGGCCGAGGTGACGGCCCCGAGCAGGACGGCGAGCTGCCAGGGCAGGCCGAGCAGGTAGTGACCACCGACGGCGACCACCCCGACGGAGATGCCCATGCCGAGGGTGGAGAGCAGGACGCCGAGCGCAAAGGAGCTGCGGATCTCGCTCCACTGAGTCGTGAGGCCACCCTCGGCCAGGATCAGCGTGAGCGCGGCGAAGCCGAGCGCGTGGGCGACCTGGGCGTCGTCGAAGTCGATGCCGACGCCGGCCTCGCCGAGGACGACGCCCATCATCAGGTAGAGGAGCAGGCTCGGCAGGCCGGCGCGGGCCGAGAGCCGCACCGCGAGGATGGCGAGCAGAGTGACGGCCGCGCCGATCAGCAGCACGCTGTCGAGCTGCTCGACGTCGAAGGTCACTGTTCCCCCTGAGGGCGTGGCCGGCAGGAGCTCATCCTACCGGCGACGCCCCTCGGGGGGCGCAGCACCGGGGGGCTTCAGCGCAGGGAGCGCAGGCCCGGCACCAACCCCTTGCGGACGACACCGTTGCGGACCCGCTGCGGGTGGTCGCCGACCTTGACCGTCTTGGCGATCCGCCCCGTCCGGTAGGAGATCTGCGAGATCGCGTCGGTGCCCGACCACGAGATGTAGCAGAACTTGCCGTCGGCGCTCGGCGTCACCCAGTACGGCTTCTTGCCACCCTTGAGGAGCGGCCCGCGATACATGGTCCTGCGGTTCACCACGGTCGCGTAGTCCGACATGGTCCCGGCGACGCAGATCTTGTTGCCGCGGGGGTTCATGGCGATCCCGTGGTGGGCGGAGTCCAGCACGTACTGCTCGCGCGGCGTGTCCTTGACCAGGTTGGGGAGCCGGCGCACCCGCTTGATCTTGCCCTTCCACAGGTCGAGCTCGAGGAAGCCGTGGAAGAAGGAGACCTGGAAGTAGACGAACCGCTCGTTCGGCGACATCGTCAGCGGGCGCACCGCATGGCTGAAGTTCTCCAGGCCCCGCTCGTCGAGCAGGCGGCGGAGGTTGATCCGGCGGATGACCTTGTTGGTGCGCGTGTCGATGACCTGGAAGACGCGCTCCATCTTCGTGGCGTCGGCCTGGGGCCGGTCGAGCGGGCTGTAGACCATGCCGATGCTCGCGTGCAGGATCTTGCGCCCGCCGTCGAAGTAGACGTTCTCGTGCGGCGAGGACCCCGAGGGGATCTTGGCCACCTGGGTGCCGTCACTGACGCGCAGGATGTGGATCACGTTGCCGGTCGAGGCGCTGACGGCGACCCGTCGGCCGTCCGGGGAGAGCGCCATGTGGTCCGAGCGCTCGCCGTCGACCGCGAAGCGCCAGCGGATCTTGCCCGTGCGCAGCGAGATCGAGACGACGTCGGCGAAGGAGGGGCGCGAGACGACCAGTGTGCGGCCGTCGTTCGAGGCATACATGTCGTCGACGAACTGGTCGTTGCCCTCGCCGACCGCCTCGCGGATGGCCAGGAAGTACGCCAGCCGCTGCGGGTTGGTCGCGATCTCCTGCATGCGCTTCTCGTAGTCGGGGATCGCGTCGAGCCGCGCCACGCGGCGCAGGGTCCCCGGGCGCAGCACGTCGACCGTGCCGTCCCAGTTGTTGCCGACGAAGACCATGCGCGTGACGTCGTCGGAGATCCCCGGCGCGGTCGCCGAGGCCGGCGCGGCGGGGGCGACGGCGACGCCCAGGCCGACGGCGAGACAGAGCACGAGGGCCTCGAGGCGCCGACGGGCGCCGACGGGGCGTCGGGTGGGTGCGATGCTCACGGGTGTCCTCCGCTGGTGGGCCGCCGGTCCGGTCCTGTCTGCCCCGACCAACGAGGCCCGGAGCACCGGGTTACGCGCGGGTAGCCCCCGCCCGGCTCAGCTCAGCCCGGCTCAGACCAGGTCGTGCACGAACTCGCCGAGCTGCACGAGGTTGCGGCACTCGACCATCGGCACGATCGCTCCGTAGGCGCCGGCCGCCGAGTCGCCGGTGTCCCAGTGCCTGCGGTGCTCCGGGTTGAGCCACCAGGCGTGCCGGATGCCGGCGACCATCTCCCGCAGCCGGGCCAGGTGCAGGTCGCTGTAGTTGGAGCGGGCGTCACCCAGCACCAGCAGCGAGGACCGCGGACCGAGCGCGTCGCCGTGCCGCTCCTCGAAGGCCTCGAGCGCGCGCCCGTAGTTGGTGCGCCCGAAGCGCGCGGCGTGCGCGGCGCTGGCCGTGAGCCGGTCGAGCACCTCCGCCGCGTCGGCCCCGGGGCGGAAGTGCTCGGTCACCTCGACGACGTCGTCCACGAACGTGAAGGCGCGCACCCCGCTGAACTGGTCCCGCAGCGCGAAGACGAGCAGCAGGGTGAACTGGGCGAAGTGCGCCACCGACCCGCTCACGTCGCAGAGCACGACCAGGTCGGTGCGGTGCGGTCGCCGGGGCCGGTGGTAGGTGGTCAGGGGCACGCCCCCGGTCGAGATCGAGGCGCGCACCGTGCGCCGCACGTCCAGCGGCCCGCGGCGCCGCGCGTGCTGCTCCTTGGTCAGCCGGGCGGCCAGGCGACGCGCCAGGGGGTGGATCTCGCGCCGCATGCGATCCAGCTCGTCGCGCCGCGCGGACAGGAAGTCGAGACGGTCCAGGGCCGGCCGGACCGCTGTGTCCGCGACGTGGCGCGGCCCCCGCTCCTCGGCGATCCGACGTCGGGCGTCGGCCTCCACCGCCGCCGAGAACGCCGCGACGCGCCGGTCCGCGACGCGGCGGGCGGTGTCGGCGCCGAGCCCGCCCGCCTGCAGCGCCGCGACCAGGTCGTCGACCAGGTCGCCGGGGTCGACGCGCCGCAGCGCGGTGTAGGCCGACCACGACGAGAGGCTCGGCCCGCGCCCCGGCATCGAGCCGAAGCGCTCCATCGCCTCCGTCGCCAGCGTGTCGCTCCCCGCGTCGGCCTCGGCGTCCGTCTCGGCCGCAAGCGCATCCCCCAGGCGCCGGCGCAGGTCCGCCAGCGCGGGCCCGTCGTCCGCGGCCGCGGGCGCCAGCGCGGTCTCCTCGGGGTCGTCCTCCGGCGAGCCCCCCCGCCAGCCGTGGCCGATCCGCGGCGGGTACCACAGGTCGAAGAGCGTGTCGAAGGTGATCCGCTGGTTGTGCCGCTTGAGCAGCGTCGCGGCGTACGCCGCCCGGACGGTCTCGCGGTGCTCCCACGAGAGGGCCGCGAGCGCGTCGAGCGCGTCGATGTCCTCGGCGAGCGAGACCGCGACACCGGCGCGGCGGAGCGCCTCGACGAAGCCGAGGTGCCGGTCGAGCAGCCCAGTCACCGGCGAGCCTCAGCGGTGGGAGAGCTCGCGCCGCGCGCGGTCGTGGTCGGAGGCGTGCTTGAGCAGGACGCCGAGGGTCCGGTCCACGACGGCCTCGTCGAGCTCGCCGACCTCGAGGGCGACCAGCGTGCGCGCCCAGTCCACCGACTCGGCGATCGACGGGGCCTTCTTCAGGTCCAGCTCCCGGAGCCGCGCGACGGTCTCGACGAGCCGCCCGGCGATCCGGTCCTCCAGGCCGGGCACCCGCGAGGTGACGATCGCCCGCTCCCGCTCGGCGTCGGGGTAGTCGATGTGCAGGAACAGGCAGCGGCGCTTGACGGCCTCGGACAGCTCGCGGGTGGCGTTCGAGGTCAGCACGACGAAGGGCCGGCGCGTGGCGGTGACCGTGCCCAGCTCCGGCACCGTGACCTGGAAGTCGGAGAGGACCTCGAGCAGCAGCCCCTCCACCTCGACGTCGGTCTTGTCGACCTCGTCGACGAGGAGCACCGTCGGGTCGTCGCGCCGGATCGCCGACAGCAGCGGGCGGGTGAGCAGGAACTCCTCGGTGAAGATGTCGTCGTGGGTCTCGTCCCACCCCTCGTCCCCGCGGCTGGCCTGGATCCGGAGCAGCTGCTTCTTGTAGTTCCACTCGTAGAGCGCCCTGGCCTCGTCGAGCCCCTCGTAGCACTGGAGCCGGACGAGGCCCGCGCCGGTCGCCGCGGCGACGGCCTTCGCCAGCTCGGTCTTGCCGACCCCGGCCGGGCCCTCGACCAGCAGCGGCTTCTCCAGCGCGCCGGCGAGATAGACGGACGTCGCGGTGTCCGCGTCGGCGAGGTAGCCGACCTCGCCCAGCGCCGCCCCCACGGCCTCGGGAGAGGCGAACCACACCGCGCCGGTCGCCGCGGCCGGGGGCGGGTCGTCGTCCGTCATGGACCCATCCTGCCCGAGCAACGGGTCACGGCGGGGGCGGGTCGGCGGCCGCCCCGTGCCGCCCCGCGCCTGCGGCGAAGCGCCGCGCGCCGTCGAGGGCGCCGCCCTCGAGCGAGGCCAGCCCGTGGCGCAGCTCGACGGCCAGGGCCTCCTCCTCGGGGAGGCCCTCGGCCTCGAGCAGCGCCAGACGGTCGCCCCGCAGGCAGGTCTGCGGCAGCGCGGCCAGGGACCGGGCCAGCTGTTGCGCCTGGGTCAGCGCCGCGCCGGGAGCGACGACGCGGTCCACCAGTCCCATCTCGTGCGCCTCCCCGGCGTCGACCTCTCGACCGGTGAGCACGAGGTCGAGCGCGCGACCGCGACCGATCAGGCGCGGCAGCCGCACGGTCCCGCCGTCGATGAGCGGCACGCCCCAGCGACGGCAGAGGACGCCGAACCGCGCGTCCGCGGCCGCCACCCGGAGGTCGCACCAGATCGCGAGCTCGAGGCCACCGGCGACGGCGTAACCCTCGACGGCGGCGATCACCGGCTTGGTCAGGCGCATCCGCGTCGGGCCCATCGGCCCGTCGCCGTCGGGGTCGACCCGGTTGCCGCGGTCGGAGCCCAGGGCCGTGAGGTCGGCGCCCGCGCAGAAGGTGCCCCCCGCCCCCGAGAGGACGGCCACGGCGGCGGCGGGGTCCTCGTCGAACTCGCGCAGGGCGCGGGACAGCCGCGCAGCGGTGGGGCCGTCGACGGCGTTGCGCACGTCCACGCGGTCCAGCAGCACCGTCGTCACGGGGCCGTCGCGTTCCACGAGCACGCTCATGGAACGCGACCCTAGTGCCGGCGGGCCGAGCGGGCCCTAGGAAGGGCCAACAGGGGACCTCGGACTCTGCCGGCGGCCCACCGCGTGCTCCTAGCCTGCCGTGCAAGCGGACGTGCCGCGCACGGAAGGGCCATGGACGATGGGGAACCCGCGGGGGCCGGTCGAGCTCGAGGCGGCCACGTGCCGGGAGCTGCTCGCGTCGGGGGGCACGGGGCGCATCGGGGTCAGCACGCCGCTCGGCCCCCAGGTCATCCCGGTCAGCTACGTCGTCCTCGGCGATGCCGTCGTCCTCTGGACCTCGCCCTTCAGCATCCTCGCCCGTTGTGCCCCGGGGACCGTCGTGGCCTTCGAGGTCGACCACGTGGACCCGATCGACCGGCAGAGCTGGTGCGTGCAGGCGCGCGGCCGGGCGGACCGGCTCGACGACCCGGAGCTCACGGCGGAGCTCGCTGAGCTCTCGTCGCCGGACCCCGAACCCTGGGCGGAGCGCGGACGACGGCTCTACCTCCGGGTCCGCTGGACGGAGCTGACCGGCCGTGCCCTCGGCGTGCACCGGGCGGGGACCCCTCGGTCGACGGCCGCAGACGCCGTCCCGCGGCGCGACGGGACCAAAGCCTCTACGCCGGGCTGGGGCCCCCGGCCATAGAGTCGTCGCACTCTCGGCGATGCTGGACGACGAGCGAGGAGTGCTTCGGGTGCTGAAGCGTCGCGAGCTTCCCTGGACCCGCTGCCTCGAGCTGCTCGGCTCGCGCGGGGTCGCCCACGTGGCGGTCGCCGGACCCGACGGGCCGCAGATCTACCCGGTGAACTACACGCTCCTGCCGGACGCGATCTGGTTCCGGCTGGCGGCCCACGGCAGCGTGGCGACGCAGATCGGGTCGCGGGCCGTGGTGGCGCTGCAGGTCGACCGCCTCGACGAGGAGGAACCGGCCGGCTGGACGGTGCAGGTCCGCGGCCAAGCGGTCGCCGTCGACGACCCCGACGTCATCGAGAAGGTGCTCGATGCGTGGCACCCCAGGCCCTGGTCGGTCCCCGGCCGCTTCGTCTACCTCCGCCTCCGCTTGGAGGAGATGAGCGGGCGCGAGGTCGGCAGCGCGCCGCCGGCCGCCGAGGCGACGACCTGAGCCTGGCGGACTGGTCCGTCGACCGCACCTCCGGCGTAGGGCAGGATCGAGCCATGAAGCACGGCGCGGCCCCGGAAGGGGCCTCCGAGGACGCGCCCGGAGCAACCCGGACCGCCCCGAGCGCCCTCTCGCCGGTCGCCAACGCCTTGCTCGACGCGGTCGTCGCCCTGGGCTCGGACCTGCACGTGGATCGCGTGCTCGACCGCATCGTGGAGTCGGCGTGCCAGCTCGCGGACGCGCAGTACGGGGCCCTCGCGGTCGTCGGCCCGGACGATCGCATCGACGCCTTCGTCACCCACGGGATCGACGACCGGACCCGCGAGCGGATCGGGGCGCTGCCCCGCGGCCGCGGCCTGCTGGGCGAGCTGATCCGCGAACCGGTGCCGCTGCGCCTGGAGCGGCTCCAGGACCACCCGTCGTCAGCCGGCTTCCCGGCCGGGCACCCCCCGATGCGCAGCTTCCTGGGGGTCCCCGTCCGCGTGCGCGGCACGATCTTCGGCAACCTCTACCTCACCGAGAAGGCGGGGGGCCTGCCGTTCACGGCCCGCGACGAGGAGCTGGTGGTCGGGCTGGCGGCCTCGGCGGGCTTCGTCATCGAGAACGCTCGCGCCTACGCCGTCAGCGAGCGCCAGCGGCGTTGGCTCGAGGCCGCCTCGCGCATCGCGGAGTCGGTGTTGCCGGAGACCCCCACCGCGGAGGCCCTGCACGAGATCGCCGGGAACGCCCGCACCATGACGGGTGCCCCCGCCGTCGCGATCGTCCTGGCCGCCGAGGCGGGCGAGTCCACGCTCCTGGTGGCCGACGGCCCCGAGGCCGCGGCCATCGAGGGCCTCGTCGACGAGCGAAGCGGGGCCGTGAGCCAGGCACTCGGCGGCGCCGAGCGGCACCTCCGGCTCAGCGAGGACCGCACGGTGCTGCTCCTGCCCCTCCCGGCGCGGCTCGCCCGGGCGACCGTGCTCGCCGTCCTGCTGGACGGGGGGTCGCCCGGGCTGCCACCCGACCTCGAGCTGATCCGCAGCTTCGCCGACCAGGTGGCGCTGACGCTCGACCGCGCCCAGGGCGTGCGTGACCGCGCGTCCATGGCGGTCATCTCCGACCGCGAGCGCATCGCCCGCGACCTGCACGACTCGGTGATCCAGCGGCTGTTCGCGGCCGGGCTGCTCGTGCAGAGCGCCATGTCGTCGCCCACCGGGGCCGGCATCGACCCCCGGGAGGTCCTGGCACGCGTGGGCGACGACCTCGACCAGACCATCGCGGACATCCGCACCACGATCTTCGAGCTGCAGTCGACCGGGAGCGCCAGCCTGCGCAGCCAGGTGCTCGCGCTGGCCCGGGAGTACGCGAGCGTCCTCGGCTTCACCGTCTCGGTGCGCTCGCACGGCGCCGTCGACACGATTGCGGGCGGGCGGCTGACCGACGAGGTGATGGCGGTCCTGCGCGAGGCCCTCACCAACGTCGCCCGACACGCGAACGCCGCCTCCGCCTGGTTGGAGCTGTTGGCGGGCCCCGAATCGCTGACCGTCGTCGCCGGTGACGACGGCGGGGGCCTGCCGAACGAGCGGAGCGAGGGGGGGCTGGCCAACATGCGGGTGCGTGCCGAGCGGATGGGCGGGACCTGCGAGGTCGCCTCGCCCGCCGCTGGCGGCACCGTGGTGCGCTGGAGCGTGCCGCTCTAGGCGCTGTGCGCCTCGACGGACATCAGCCGAGCAGCTTGCTCGCGAGCACGGCTGCCTGCGTGCGGCGCTCGAGCCCGAGCTTGCCGAGCATGCTGGAGACGTAGTTCTTGACCGTCTTCTCGGCGAGGAAGAGCTGCTCGCCGATCTGCCGGTTCGTCATCCCCTCGGCGATCAGGCCGAGGATCTCGCGCTCGCGCTCGGTCAGGTCGGAGAGCTCGTCGCGGGCCCGGTCGCCGTTGCGCACACGCTCCAGCACGCGAGCCATCAGCGACGGGTCGATGAGCGACTCGCCGGCGGCGACGCGGCGCACCGCGCCCACCAGGTCCTGGGCGCTGACCTGCTTGAGGACGTATCCGGCCGCTCCGGCGACGATCGCCGCGAACAGCGCGCCGTCGTCGTCGTAGGAGGTGAGCACGAGCGCCTTGATGCCCGGGTCGGTCGAGCGCACCTCACGGCACACGTCGATGCCGCTGCCATCGGGCAGGCGCGCGTCGAGGATGGTCACGTCGGGGCGCAGCGCGGGGATCCGCGCGATCGCCTCCTGCGCGAGCCCGGCCTCGCCCACCACCTCGATCTCCCCGCTGTTCTCGAGGAGGAAGCGCAGGCCCTGCCGGACCACTTCGTGGTCGTCGAGCAGGAACACGCGGATGGGGGCGTCCGTCATGAGACTGTTCTACTCCCCATCGCGGCAACCGGGGGATGTCGGGGCCGCCGCGTGGGCGGCCCCGTGCCGGCCCCGGGGCCGCGAAGGCGCCGACGACTCGCTGCTGGCGGTGGCGGAGGGATTCGAACCCTCGGTGGGCTTGCACCCACAAACGCTTTCGAGGCGTTCTCCTTAGGCCGCTCGGACACGCCACCGGCGGAGACGGTACTAGAGCGCCCGTCGCCGCCGAAAATCCGCCGCCGGTCTCTGGTGGCGCGCCCATGGACGCGGCACGCTGACGACATGGACCTCGACCGCGCCCGCGAGTTCGCCCGCCACCACCACCGGGCGGTGATGGCCACGCGCACCCCCTCCGGCATCCAGCAGTCGCCGGTGCTGGCCGCCGTCGATGCGGAGGGCCGCTTCGTCGTCTCGAGCCGGGAGACGGCGTACAAGACCCGGAACCTGCGCCGCGACCCGTGGGCACAGCTGTGCATCTTCACCGACGCGTTCTTCGGCACCTGGTACTACGTCGAGGGCGAGGCCGAGGTGCTCTCGCTGCCCGAGGCGATGGACCCGCTCGTCGACTACTACGAGCGGGCGGCCGGCGAGCTCGAGGACGAGGACGCCTACCGCGCCTCGATGGAGAAGGAGCGGCGCGTCCTGCTGCGGATCTCGGCCGCCAAGGCCGGGCCCGACCGCCAGGGATGACCGCGGCCGCACCGGCCCCCCCGCCGAAGGCTCGCCCAGGGGACGCCGTCGCCGTGCTGTCACCGTCGTTCGCCGCGCCCGGGGTGGCTCCCGCGGTGCACGAGCAGGCGATGGAGCGGCTGGCCGAGATCACCGGCCTCGTGCCGGTCGAGTACCCGACCACCCGGCGCCTCGACGCCTCCCCGGAGGACCGGGCCGCCGACCTCGATGCGGCGTTCGGCGACCCCGACGTGCGCGCGGTGCTCGCCACGATCGGCGGCGAGGACCAGATCACCGTGATCCCGCACCTCGACCCCCGTCGCGTGCGTGCCGACCCCAAGCCGTTCCTCGGCTACAGCGACAACACCAACCTGCTCAGCTGGCTGTGGGGCCACGGGGTCTGCGGCTTCTACGGCGGATCCACCCAGGTCCACCTGGGTCCCGGTCCGGCCGTGGACGACGTGCACGCTCGTTCGCTGCGCGCGGCGCTGCTGACCGGCGAGCGGCTCGAGATCACCGAGCCCGGTGAGTCCGAGGACGTCGGCAAGGACTGGCAGGACCCCGCCGCGCTCACCGAGCACGGCGACCGCGAGCCCACCGAGCCGTGGACCTGGGCCGGACCGCCCCGGGCGGTCAGCGGACGCACCTGGGGCGGGTGCGCCGAGGTGGTGCAGTGGATCCTCACCGCCGGCCGCTTTCCCGAGGACCCGTCGGTGCTCGACGGCGGGGTGCTGCTGCTCGAGACGTCCGAGGAGCTCATCCCGGCGCGGGAGCTGGGGTGGATCGTCCGCTCGCTCGGTGAGCGCGGACTCCTGGCCGCCGTCGACGCCGTCGTCGTCGGCCGTCCGCCCACCTCCGGCTTCGAGGTGCGGCCTTCCGCGGAGCAGCGGGCCGCCCGCCGGGCCGAGCAGCGCGACGTGGTCATCGAGACCGTGCATCGCTACAACGCGGACGCCGTCGTCGTCGCCGGCGTGCCGTTCGGCCACACGCGTCCCCAGTGGATCCTGCCCTACGGCGGCTCGCTCACGGTGGACGGCGAGCAGCAGCGGGTGTGGGCCGACTACTCATGAACCGACGAGCTCGGGTGGGGTCCCGCCCGGTCAGTCCACGACGAGCACCACGTGCAGGGTGCGCGGTCCGTGCACGCCCTCGACGCGGCTCAGCTCGATGTCGCTGGTGGCGCTGGGCCCGCTGATCCAGGTCGTCGGGCGCGCCGGGTCGAGGCGGCGCAGCGCGTCGGCCACGTCGGGCACGACCTGCTCGGCGCGGACCACGCACACGTGCCGGTCCGGCACCAGCGTCGTGGCGCGCCGACCCTGGCCGGGCCCGTGGTCGAGCACGATCGTGCCGGTCTCCGCGATCCCGACCGCGGCGTCCGTGACGACCGCGTCGAGGGCGTCCAGCTCCGCGGGAGTCATGCGGGGCACGGCGGATGACGACGGGTCCGCACGACGCCCCACGTCACGCACGAGCTCGGGCCCCCGCCCGTCGAGGTCGACCGAGAACCCCTCGGGCACGAGGACGCGGGCACCTTCCGGCAGCCCGTCGGCGATCGCGGCGACGACCCCGTCGGGAGCGCAGCGGACCACGGTCGCGCGGTAGTCGGCCACGCGCTCGCCGAACCGGTCCAGCAGCTCGGCCCGCGGCCGTTCCGGCAGCTGCGGAGCGGCGGGGAGGTCGTCGACGGGCTCCACGCCCGACAGCGCCGCCCGCACCCGGCCGAGGATCTCCTCGCGCGCGCTCACGACGCCGTCCCGTCACCCTGGCGCGGGTCGTCCGCGCCGCCGGTGCGCGCATACCAGGCGCGGAACGACTCGGGTGCGGGCAGCGGCGCGTCGCGGGCGTCGGTCCACGCCGCGCCGGGCCCGGGCAGGCGGCCGGCCGCCGGGCGCCCGCCGGGCAGCCGCGAGCGCGACAACCGACCGAGCGCGCGGACCGAGAGCCCGGCCGCCCGCTCGACGAGCCCGAGCCGGCGGGCGTCGGCGAAGAGCCATCCCGTCGCGCGCATGGCCACCGCCTCGGGCTTCGGGACCCGGTCGCCGCGGTGCCCGTCGACCACCTGCGCGCGCAGGTGCACCAGCACGGAGGGGATGTCGATGCGCACCGGACAGACCTCGAAGCAGGCGCCGCACAGCGAGGACGCGTAGGGCAGGGAGTCCACCTGCGCGCCCTCCGGGCCGGGCCGGCCGGTGCCGCGCAGCAGGGGGTTCAGGATCGCGCCGATCGGCCCGGGGTAGACGGAGCCGTAGGCATGCCCGCCGGTGCGCTCGTAGACGGGGCACACGTTCAGGCAGGCCGAGCAGCGGATGCAGCGCAGCGCCTGGCGTCCGGTCTCGTCGGCCAGGGCGCGGGTGCGCCCGTTGTCCAGCAGCACGACGTGCACCTCCTGCGGCCCGTCGCCCGGCGTGACCCCGGACCACGTCGAGGTGTAGGGGTTCATCCGCTCGCCGGTGGAGGAGCGCGGCAGCAGGCGCAGCATCGGGTCGAGGTCGGCCCAGGTCGGCACGACCTTGTCGATGCCGACGACGCTGACCAGCACCTCGGGCAGGGTCAGGCACATGCGGCCGTTGCCCTCGGACTCCACCACGACCAGCGACCCGGTCTCGGCGACGGCGAAGTTGGCGCCGGAGACCCCGACCGTGGCCCGCAGGAACTTCTCCCGCAGGTGCTCGCGCGCCGCGGCCGCCAGGACGGTGGGCTCGTCGGTCAGGTCCGCCGGCGCGGGACGGCCGGCGCCGGCCATCCGGCGCGCGAAGATCGAGCGGATCTCCGCGCGGTTGCGGTGGATCGCCGGCACCAGGATGTGGCTCGGCAGGTCGTCGCCCAGCTGCACGATCAGCTCGGCGAGATCGGTCTCCCAGGCGGCGATGCCCTCCGCGGCCAGCGCCTCGTTGAGCTCGATCTCCTGCGTGGCCATCGACTTGACCTTGACCACCTCCTCGGCCCCGTGCGCGCGGGCCACGCGCGCCACGACGGCGTTCGCCTCGGCGGCGTCGCGGGCCCAGTGCACGGTCGCTCCGACGGCCTGCAGCCGTTCCTCCAGCCTCACCAGCTGGCGTTCGAGGTCGCGCAGCGCGGACTCCTTGACGGCGGCTCCCGCGAGCCGCAGCTCCTCCCAGCCCGCACCCAGGGCGTCGTCGACCTCGGCGACGACCTGCGCCCGCTTGTCCCGGATCGTGCGCGTGGCGTGCGCCAGGTTGTGCCGGAGCTGGGTGTCGCCCAGCGCGTCACGCGCGGCCTCGGGGAAGGGCGGCATCCCGACGAACGTGCGGCTCACGCGCCCACCTCCCCGGTCGACTCCCCGGTCGACTCCCCGGTCGACTCCCCGGTCGACTCGCCGGTCGCGGCCAGCACCTCGGCGAGGTGCGCCGTGCGGACGCCGGCCCGCTGCCGCGAGAGCAGCCCGCCCACGTGCATCAGGCACGAGCTGTCGCCGGCCACCAGCACCTCCGCGCCCGACGCCACGACCTGGCGGGCCTTGTCGGCGCCCATCGCGACCGACGTGTCGGCGTTCTTCACCGCGAACGTCCCACCGAAGCCGCAGCACTCCTCGGCGCCGGGGAGGTCCACGAGCCGCAGGCCGCGGACCTGCTCGAGCAGGCGGCGCGGCCGGTCGCCGACGCCGAGCATCCGCAGCGAGTGGCACGTCGGGTGGTAGGCCACGACGTGGGGGTAGGACGCCCCGACGTCCGTCACCCCGAGGGCGTCGACGAGGAACTCGCTGAGCTCCCAGGTGCGCGGGGCCGTCTCGGCGACAGCCGCCGCCAGGCCCGTGTCCCCGGACCGCCGCGCGACCAGGTGGTGCTGGTGCCGGGCCGAGCCGGCGCAGGAGCCGGACGGGGTGACGATCGCGTCGTAGCCGGCGAACGCGTCCACGAAGGCGCGGAGGGCCGGCACCGCCTCGTCGAGGTAGCCGGTGTTGACCATGGGCTGCCCGCAGCACGTCTGCGCGGGCGGCACGTCGACCTCGACGCCGAGCCGGCGCAGCAACCGGAGCGTCGCCTTGCCGACGTCGGGGAACAGCCCGTCGCCCAGGCAGGTGACCTGCAGCGCGACCCTCACGTGACCCCTCCCCTTCCTGAGCCGTGCGCTCATCCTGCCTCAGCGGTGCCGGTCGAAGAACTCCCTCAGCAGGGCGGTCGACTCGTCGGCCAGCACCTCCGCACGCACCTCGGGGCGGTGGTTGAGCCGGCGGTCGCGGACGACGTCCCAGAGAGACCCCACGGCCCCGGCCTGGTCGTCCCACGCGCCGAAGACCACGCGGTCCACGCGGGAGAGCACCGCTGCGCCGGCACACATCGTGCACGGCTCGAGCGTCACGACGAGCGTGCAGCCCCCCAGGCGCCACTCCCCCCGGGCCCGCGCCGCCGCGCGCAGGGCCACCACCTCGGCGTGACCCGTCGGGTCGGCCTCGGCCTCGCGCACGTTGTGGCCGCGACCCAGGACCGCCCCCTGGGCGTCGACGACCACGGCGCCGATCGGGACGTCGTCGGTCGCCAGGGCCGCTCGGGCCTCACCGAGGGCGAGACGCATCCACTCCTCGTCGCGCGCAGGGGCGTCCGCCCGGGTCACGCGCTGGTGAGACCGACGGCGTCGTCGAAGAGCGCGCCGAAGCCCAGCCGCCGCGCGACCGCCGAGAGGACCTCGTCGGGATAGAGCTCCTCGTCGTCGAGCAGCGCCGCGAGGTCGGCGGGCGTCATCCCGAGGTCGGAGACGATCTCGAGGTCCCCCGCCGGCACCTGGTCGTCGTCCTCCTCGGGCATCGGCAGGCCGAGGTGCTCCACGGCCGAGGCCGCCAGCTCCCACTCGTCGGCGGCGGTGATGTCGGAGAGCAGCACACGGGCGCGGGCGCCGGTCACCCGCACGACGATGAAGAAGTCCTCGTCAACGGCCACCAGGCCGACCGCCCCGCTGTCGCCGGGGAAGCGGCGCAACCCGCTGGCGAGCGTGTCCACGTCGTCGAGGAAGCGGTCCGAGATCTCGGCGACCCGCCAGCTGCCGTCCTCGCGGTAGGCGGCCAGGGCGAAGTCGATGGCGTCGATCTGCTCGGTCATGGCCACCTCCCTGCCTCCACTGGCTGCGGCGCGACCTGCGCCACGACCAGAGTGGCAGGTCGGGACAGCACCGCCAAGGGCAATACGACGGGGATCACAGGGCCGGGGACGGCGGGCTGCTGGTCTAGGGTGCCGCCCATGCGCACCCAGGTCATCGACCACCCGCTCGTGGCCCACAAGCTGACCACCCTGCGCGACGCCGAGACCGAGTCGCCCACCTTCCGCCGCCTCACCGAGGAGCTGGTGATACTGCTGGCCTACGAGGCGACCCGTCACGTGAGCGTCAGCGAGGCGGTGGTGGAGACCCCCGTGGCCACCGCGAGCGGGGTGCACCTGGACTCGCCCAAGCCGCTCGTCGTGCCCATCCTGCGGGCCGGGCTCGGGATGCTCGAGGGGATGCTGCGGCTGCTGCCCACGGCCGACGTCGGGTTCCTCGGCATGGTGCGCGACGAGGAGACGCTGGAGGCGTCGACCTACGCCGAGCGGCTGCCCGACGACCTCACGGGCCGGCAGTGCTTCGTGCTCGACCCCATGCTCGCCACGGGCGGGACGCTCGCGGCCGCGATCCGCTTCCTGGCCGACCGCGGCGCCGACCACGTCACTGCGCTGTGCCTGCTCAGCTCGCCGGAGGGGTGCTCCCGGCTCGAGCGGGACCTGGCCGGCGTCGACGTCCCGGTCACGATCGTCACCGCGGCGATGGACAAGGGGCTCAACGAGAAGGGCTACATCGTCCCCGGGCTCGGCGACGCCGGCGACCGGCTCTACGGCATCGCGGCCGGCTGAGGCCGGCTGAGGACGGTGGACCGCTCCGCGCCCGCGGCGCCGCGGGCTGTAGGTTGAGCCCGACCCCCGCTCTTCTGTCGACGGTCGGGCGAGAAGCCCCAGGAGGTCAGATGCGTATCGGCGTCCCCCGCGAGTCGCGATCCGGCGAGACACTCGTCGCCGCGACCGCCGACACGGCGTCCAAGCTGGCGAAGCTCGGCTACGAGGTGGTCGTCGAGCGCGACGCGGGTCTCGCGGCGGACCAGAAGGACCAGGCGTACGCCGACGCGGGCATCGGCGTCGTCGAGGCCGACGAGGCGTGGGGCAGCGACGTCGTCGTCAAGGTGCAGGCCCCGACCGAGGACGAGATCGATCGGCTGGCCCCCGGGGCCACCGTGGTCTCGCTGATGGCGCCCGCCCGCAGCCCCGAGCTCGTCGAGCGGCTGGCGGCCGCCGGGGTGACCGCGATGGCCATGGACGCCGTCCCGCGGATCTCGCGGGCGCAGTCGATGGACGTGTTGTCCTCGATGGCCAACGTGGCGGGCTACCGCGCCGTGATCGAGGCCGCGCACGCCTTCGGGCGCCAGTTCACCGGGCAGGTGACGGCGGCCGGCAAGGTGCCGCCGGCGCGGATCTTCGTCGTCGGCGCGGGCGTCGCGGGCCTGGCGGCCATCGGGACGGCCAGCGCGATGGGTGCGGTGGTGCGGGCCTTCGACGTGCGGCCCGAGGTCGCCGAGCAGGTCGAGTCGATGGGCGCGGAGTTCGTCACCGTCGAGATGGAGCAGGAGAAGACGGCCGACGGGTACGCCAAGGAGATGACCGAGGAGCAGAAGCAGGCCACCGCGTCGATGTACGACGAGGAGGCCCGCGCGGCCGACATCGTGATCACCACCGCGCTGATCCCGGGCAAGCCCGCGCCGCGACTGATCACGGCGGAGACCGTGGCGCAGATGCGCTCGGGCAGCGTGATCGTCGACATGGCCGCCGCCAACGGTGGCAACTGCGAGGCCACCAGGGCCGACGAGCAGGTCGTCACCGACAACCTGGTGACGGTGATCGGGTACACGGACCTCGCGGGACGCCTCGCCGCGCAGACCTCGCAGCTCTACGGCACCAACGTGGTCAACCTCTTCAAGCTGCTCACGCCCGGCAAGGACGGGCAGCTCGTGCTCGACATGGAGGACGCGGTGCAGCGCGGCATGACGGTCACCAAGGAGGGGGAGACCATGTGGCCGCCCCCACCGGCGGAGGTCTCCGCGGCCCCGCAGCCCCAGGCCTCGGGCGGGGACACGCAGCAGATGGAGGCGCCCCCCAAGCCCCCGCCGGACCCGCGTCGGAAGCTCGTCGCGGCGGCGGGGGGCGCCGTTGCCTTCGCGCTGGTCGCGATGTTCTCGCCGGCGGCGTTCCTCGGCCACTTCACGGTCTTCGCGCTCGCGGTCTTCGTGGGCTACTACGTCATCTCCAACGTGGCGCACGCGTTGCACACCCCGCTGATGAGCGAGACGAACGCGATCTCCGGGATCATCCTCGTCGGCGGGATCCTCCAGGTCGGCAACGAGAACCTGGCTGTCTCGCTCCTCGCCCTGCTCGCTGTCTTCATCGCCAGCATCAACATCTTCGGTGGCTTCCTGGTGACGCTGCGCATGCTCGAGATGTTCCGGAAGGACTGAGTGAACGGCATGGACGACTTCCTCCGCTCCCCCGAGCTTCGCGGCCTGATCAGTGCGGCGTACATCATCGCCGGCGTGCTCTTCATCGCCGCCCTCGCCGGGCTCAGCAAGCACGAGACCGCCAAGCGCGGCAACGTGGCCGGCATGATCGGCATGGGCGTCGCGCTGGTGGCGACGCTCTTCGAGGCCGGTCGTCGCTCGACGCTGCCCGACTACCGGGGCCTGGGCATCACGCTCCTGCTGATCGTGCTGGCCATGGCCGGCGGCCTGGTCATCGGCGCGTGGCGGGCGCGCACCGTCGAGATGACCGGCATGCCCCAGCTCGTGGCGCAGCTGCACAGCTTCGTCGGCGCCGCCGCCGTGCTGGTCGGGATCAACTCCTACCTCGAGCCGGGCAACCTCGCGACGGTCGCCATGGAGCGGATCCACAGCGTCGAGGTCTTCCTCGGCGTCTTCATCGGCGCGGTGACGTTCACGGGCTCGCTCGTCGCCTTCGGCAAGCTCAGCGGGCGACTGAAGTCGACCCCGCTGGTGCTGCCGCACCGACACCTGCTCAACCTCGCCATCCTCATCGCCTCGTTCGTGCTGCTCGTCGTCTTCATGGCGATGGGCCACGAAAGAGGAGGGGTGGGCTGGGCGCTGCTGCCGCTCCTGCTGATGCTCGCGCTCTCGCTGTTCCTGGGCTTCCACCTGGTCGCCGCAATCGGCGGCGGCGACATGCCCGTGGTCGTCTCGATGCTGAACAGCTATTCCGGCTGGGCCGCGGCCGCCGCCGGCTTCACGCTCGAGAACGACCTGCTCATCATCACCGGCTCGCTGGTCGGCGCCTCGGGCGCGATCCTCTCCTACATCATGTGCCAGGCGATGAACCGCTCCTTCGTCTCGGTCATCGCCGGCGGCTTCGGCTCCGACGGCGCGATCTCCGGCGAGGCCCGCGACTACGGCGAGCACCGCGAGGTGATGGCCGACGAGGCCGCCGAGCTCCTGGCCGACGCCTCCTCGGTGATCATCACGCCGGGCTACGGCATGGCGGTGGCGCAGGCGCAGTACCCCGTGGCCGAGCTGACCTCGCAGCTGCGGGCCCGGGGTGTCGACGTCCGGTTCGGGATCCACCCGGTCGCGGGCCGCCTGCCCGGCCACATGAACGTGCTCCTGGCCGAGGCGAAGGTGCCCTACGACATCGTGCTCGAGCTCGACGAGATCAACGACGACTTCGAGAGCACCGACGTGGTCCTGGTGATCGGCGCCAACGACACCGTGAACCCGGCCGCCAACGAGGAGCCGGGCAGCCCCATCGCCGGGATGCCGGTGCTCGAGGTCTGGAACGCCCGCGACGTGATCGTCTTCAAGCGGTCGATGGCGACCGGGTACGCCGGCGTGCAGAACCCCCTGTTCTTCAAGGAGAACTCGCGGATGCTCTTCGGCGACGCCAAGGAGCAGGTCAACGCGATCGTCAGCCACCTTCCCGCCGACCACCACGCCGGCGCGCGCTGAGCCCTTCCCGGAAGCTCACGCCGGCTCGACGCCGACCGGCACGGTGGTGAGGACCTCGTAGCGCGGCCGGCGACGCCGGCCCTCGCCGAGGTGGGACGCCACGAGCGCCAGCTCGCCGACGGACCACGACGGGCCGGCGTACGCGTCGAGGAGCCGCACCCAGCGGGTCACCTCCTGTGGGCGACCCAGGCGCGCCACGGTGACGTGCGGGTGGAACCGCATGCCGCCCACGGGCGCGCCGACCCGCGCCATCGCGGTACGCGCGCCGGCGGCGAGGGCGTCCACCTCCGCGCGGCCGGCGGCGTCGAGCTCCAGCCCGGCCCACAGCACCCTGGCGCCCGCGGCGTGCGGGAAGGCGCCGCCGCCGGCGATCCGCGTCGCGATCGCCGCGCGGCGCGAGGCCGCCGCCGCCAGCCCCTCGACCAAGTCGTCGACGCGGTGCTCGGCGACCTCACCGGCGAAGGCGAGCGTGACGTGGAGGTGCTCGGCGTCGGTCCACCGGAACGCCGCGGCCTCGCGGCGCACCTCGAGGAACGCGTCGAGATCCGCAACCGCCTCACCGGGCGGCAGCACCGCGGCGAAGAGTCGCACGCCCCGAGGCTAGGCCCGCCGCGGACCCCGCCGCATCACTGGGGCTGGTCGTCCACCTGGATGTCGAACGAGACGTTGCTCCCGTCCACCTCGGTGACCTCGACCGTCACGCCGAGCTGCGTGTCACCGTCGGTCAGGGTGCACTCCGTCGTGGCGCCCACCTCGGCGTCGAGGTCCTCGGGGCAGTCGACCGACTCGGGCGCGCGACCGACCTTCTTCCCGAGCTGGTCGCTGACCTGGGAGGCGACGTCGTCGGCCGCCACCGTTCCGGTCGAGCAGGCCGCCAGCGCGGCGGCGAGGACGCCGGCCACCGCGAACGAGCGGGTGCGAACAGGCAGAGTGACCAGCATGGCGGGCGTCCTTCACGATGAGAGCCGGCGACGGCTCAGGATAGCGCCGCCCGCGCCGACCGGGCGACCATGACGAAGGACGGTCGCACGTGGTGGCGGCGGCCCCCGCGGCGGGACCGGTGGCGATCGAGCGAACCTCCTACGCCGTGGTCGCCCGGCGTACCGTCGGCCGATGACCCGCTGGGAGCGACCGCGCTGGGCTCCCGCGGCGATCGGGGCCGCGGCGCTGCTGCTGGCGGCCTGCGGAGCGAGCGAGGAGCGAGACCCTGAGGAGGGCCCCGGGGTCGCCGCGAGCTCGACGGCGCGGTCCTCGGCGCCCGGCGGGCCGCCCGGGGGCGACCCGGCGCCCGGCACCACGCCGCCGCCGTGGCTCGGCACCCGGGTGCTGCCCGAGGCCGAGAACGGCTTCGGCGAGGTCCGCCCGACCCCCCCGGCGCTGCGCACCCGCCGCTTCACGCTCCCGGACACGCTGCCGGCCCTGCCGGGTCGGGGCTACGCCGCCCGGATCACCGACCCCGCCCCCGACGCCGTCCTCGCCCGCTCGACGTGGCGGCCGGGGTGCCCCGTGGGGCGCGAGGAGCTGGCCTGGCTGCGCGTGACCTTCCGGGGCTTCGGCGGCGCCCGGCACACCGGCGAGCTGCTGGTCAACGGCGCGGTCGCCGCCGACCTGCGCCGCGTCTTCCGCGACCTGTGGCGGGCGCGCTTCCCGCTCGAGCAGATGGCGATCACGCCCGCCGAGGCCCTGGACGCGCCCCCGACGGGCGACGGCAACGGCACGGGCTCGTTCGTCTGCCGCCCCGTCACGGGCGGCAGCTCCTTCTCGCAGCACGCCTACGGACTCGCCGTCGACGTCAACCCCTTCCAGAACCCCTACCTGCGCGGCCGCGGGCCCGACCGCGTCGTGCTGCCCGAGCTCGCCTCGGCCTACCTCGACCGGTCCCGGCGGGCGCCGGGGATGATCCACGACGACGGCGTCGTCGTGCGCGCCTTCGGCCGGATCGGCTGGGCGTGGGGCGGCGACTACCGCACGCTCAAGGACTGGCAGCACTTCAGCGCGAGCGGCCGCTGAGCGACACGCGCGCCACCCCGGATCAGGTGGGCCCGTGCGCATCGACCGGGCATGCTCGGGGCATGAACGCGCACGCCGCCACGAGCACCGTCCTGGTCACCGGGGCCTCCGGCTTCATCGGACGCCGGCTGGTCCCGCTGCTCACCGAGCGCGGCCACGACGTGCGCGCGATGACCCGCCGCCCCGAGTCGTACGACGGCGCGGGGACGCCCGTGCGCGGCGACGTCCACGATCCCGAGACCCTGCGGGAGCCGCTGGCCGGGGTCGACGTCGCCTACTACCTCGTGCACTCGCTCGACCAGCCCGACTTCGAGGCGCGGGACGCCGCGGCGGCCCGCGCCTTCGGCCGCATCGCGGCCGAGCAGGGCGTCCGCCAGATCGTCTACCTGGGCGGCCTCGGCGACGAGGCCGAGGACCTGTCGGCGCACCTGCGGTCGCGGCGGCAGGTCGAGGGCCTGCTGGGCGAGGCCGGCGTGCCGGTGACGGTGCTGCGGGCCGCCGTGGTCGTCGGCCACGGCGGCATCTCGTGGGAGATCACCCGTCAGCTGGTCAAGAACCTGCCCGCGATGGTGGCGCCCAAGTGGGCCTCGACCATCACGCAGCCGATCGCGCTGGACGACGTCGTCCGCTACCTCGCCGGGGTGCTCGGAGTGGAGGAGGCCCTCGGCGAGTGCTTCGAGCTCGGCGGCCCCGACCAGATGACCTACGTCGACATGCTGCAGCAGGCGGCCCGCATCGTGCACGGCCGGCGGGTCCCGATCCTCCGGGTGCCGCTGCTGACGCCCCGGCTGTCCTCCCTCTGGCTCGCCCTCGTCACCGACGTGGACCTCACCACGGGCCGCAACCTGATCGACTCGATGGACGTCGAGTGCGTCGTGCGCGACTGGCGCATCCGCGACCTGGTGCCGGGCGAGCCGCTCGACTACGAGGAGGCCGTGCGCCGCGCGCTCGCAGATCGCGGGGATCAGACCTCGGGGAAGATCGCGGGCAGGGCGTAGAGCATGGTCACCGACCAGGTGATGTGGGTGAGCATCGGGGCGAGGATGCCGCCGGTCACCAGCCGCTGGTAGCCGGTCAGCGCGCCCAGCAGGATCGCCGCGAAGGCCAGCATCACGTTGCCCGTCAGGGCCGTCGCCACGACGTAGAGCGCGGTGCTCCAGGCGATCTTGTGCTTCGGGACGGCGTCGAAGACGGCACCCCGGAAGAAGACCTCCTCGGCGAGGCCGTTGAGCACCGTGACCAGCAGGAGCAGCCAGGCGTTGCCCTGGTAGGCGTACTGCAGGACCGCGATGATGGCGTCGGCCAGCGGCCCGATCTCGCGGACCACGAGGCCGCCGACGACGAAGAGCGCCGCCAGCGCGGCTCCGCCGCCCACGCCGATGATGACCGGCCGTCGGCCCTGGGCGAAGTTCCACACGGCGTCCCCGAAGAGCCGCTTGAGGAAGAACCCCTGGCCCACCCGGCCGAGGTGCAGGGGCCCGGCGGCGAAGGCGCCCACCGCCCACACCGCGGCGATCGTGAAGGTCAGCAGGTAGAACTGGGTCGACCCGGGATCCACGCGCAGCGAGGCCCCCAGCACCGTCGCCCCGATCACCGCGAACACGGCGGTGATCAGCTGTTGGCGGTTCAGGTCCCGGCGGGTGAGCTCGCGCTTCATCGCGCCCGAGTCTGACAGTCGGGTGCACGGCGAACCGCACCCGCGGGACCCTCGCCCGCCGCGACGAGCGGGGCCCTGTGAGCAGCCTCACCGCCCGCGGTCCCTCAGACCGGCTGTCGGGGCTCCGCGCGGTGCTTCGGCCCGTGGGGCTGCGGGGGAGCGACCGCCCCGGGACCGGCCGCGGCCGGCTCCTCCCGGAAGCCGTGGCGCCCCCACCACCGCGCGAGCGGCCCGGGCGCCCACCAGTTCCAGCGACCGAGCAGCTTCATGGTCGCGGGGACCAGCAGGGCGCGCACCACCGTCGCGTCGAGGAACAGGGCCACCAGCATGCCGACACCGATCATCTTCATGAAGACGATGCCGCTGGTGCCGAAGGCGCCGATCACCACGCCGAGCAGGAGCGCGGCGCTCGTGATGATCCGCCCGGTCTTCTGCACCCCGGTGCGCACCGCCAGGTCGTTGTCACCGCTGGCGTCCCACTGCTCGCGCACCCGCGAGAGCAGGAAGACCTCGTAGTCCATGGACAGCCCGAAGAGGACCGCGAAGATCAGGATCATGTCGGTCACCTCGAGGTAGCCGAGCTCGGTGAAGCCCAACAGCCCCGAGAGGTGCCCGTCGGCGAAGATCCAGGTCACGACGCCGAAGGCGGCGCCGATCGAGAGCACGTTCATCACGATGGCCTTGAGCGGCAGGACGACCGAGCCGAACGCCACGAAGAGCAGCAACGCCATCACCACGACGATGATCCCGACCATGAGGGGCACGCGATCGGTGATCGAGCCCACGAGGTCGATGGTCTCCGCGGTCATGCCACCGACGAGCACCTCGCCCGAGGCGGGCTCGACGTCGCGGATCTCGCGCAGCAGGTCCTGCGAGGCGTCGGTCTGCGTGTTGCCGGTCCAGGTGGCGCGGAAGAGCGCCTCGTCCCCGTTCTCCGCGAGCGTCTGCACCTGCGTGACGCCGTCGATGGCGCCCACCTCGTCGGCGTACGCCGACCGGTCGGCCGCGTCGGCGCCGCTGAGCAGCAGTCGCGCCTCCGAGACCTCGCCGAAGTCGTCGTTGATGCGCTCCGCGGCGACCCGCGAGGGCGCCTCCTCGGGCAGCGTGCGGTAGTCCACGCTGGCGAACGAGGCGCCGAAGAACGGGATGGCCAGGGCGCCCAGGCCGACGGTCACCCCGACCGCGATGAGGACGGGGCGGCGCATCACGCCGGTGGCCAGGCGCGCCCAGGCGCCGCGGTCCGAGGAGGGCACCACGGGGCGGCCGCGGCGCCAGGGCAGCCGGCCGCCGTCGATCCGGCGGCCCAGCAGGCGCAGCACCGCCGGGAGCAGCGTCAGGGCGGCCAGCATCGCGATCAGGACGGCCGCGACCCCGCCGTAGGCCATGCTGCGCAGGAAGTTCTGCGGGAAGACCATCAGGGTGGCCATCGCGGCGGCGACCGTGAGCCCGGAGAAGAGCACCGTGCGCCCGGCGGTCGCGAGCGTGCGGCGGATCGCGGTCGACGCCGCGTCGGGGTCGTCCGCGGGCAGCTCCGCCAGCTCCTCGCGGAACCGGCTGACGATGAAGAGCGCGTAGTCGATCGCGAGGCCCATCCCGAGCAGGGTGATGACGTTGATCGCGAAGACGGAGACGTCGGTGAACTCCGTGAAGAGCTGCACCATCGCCAGTGCGCCCACCACCGCGACGGCCCCGACCACGACGGGCATCGACGCGGCCACCACGCTGCCGAAGATCAGCAGCGCGAGCACGGCCACGATCGGCAGGGAGAGCTCCTCGGCGCGACGGAGGTCCTCGCCGGTGATGTCATTGACGTCGGAGTAGACCGACGACACCCCGGCCACGTCGCTCGTCAGCGGGCCGGCGTCGCCCAGCGCGGGCTCGAGCGCGTCGTAGGCCTCGAGCCGGTCGTCCTGCGAGGCGCCGGCCAGCGAGACGACGACCCGGGCCGACCGGCCGTCGGCGCTGACCAGGTCTGGCGCGACGGTCCCCGCCGGCGCCCCCTCGGGCACGTCGTACGGCGTGCTCACGCCCGCGATCGCATCCTCCGGGTAGCCCTCGACCGCACCCAGCAGGGCCTCGCGGAACTCGGGGTCGGACGCCGACAGCTCGTCGTCGGAATAGATGATGACCACGTCGGCGGCGCGGTTGCCGAAGGCCTCGCGCTCGGCCTCCGCCTGCGCGTAGGCCTCGCTGCCCGGGGTGTCGAAGCCGCCGCGGGCGACGGAGTCGAAGACGGACGCGCCGTAGAAGCCGGCGCCGGCCAGGAGCGCCACCGACACCAGCAGCACGGCGAGCGAGCGACGCGCGACCACGTCGGCCCAGCGTTCGATCATGACGACTCCTCGTGACGCCCCATCATGTTGGTTTACAGCATTAACGTAAACGGTGTAAACTGAGCCCGTCAAGCCCCGGCGCGGCCCGACGCGGGCGCCGGACCCAGACCCGGGCCGGCACCCGCCGCCCTCCCCGAGACCCCCCGGAGACCGCGTGACCCAGGCAGTCGCCCCCACCCGACGCGAACGTCAGCGCGAGGCCACCCTCGCCGAGATCGTGACGAGCTCGCGCGCGCTGCTGACCGAGGGTGAGGAGCTGTCCCTGCGGGCCGTGGCGGGTCGGATGGGGATGACCGCGCCAGCGCTCTACCGCTACGTCGCCAGCTACCAGGACCTCGTCGACCTCGTGGCGTTCGAGATCGACAGGGCGGTCACCGAGCAGTTCCGCGCCGCGGCCGAGCGGCACCCGGCCGAGGACCCCGGGGCCCGGCTGATCGCCGCGTCGGTGGCCTTTCGCGCGTGGGCGCTGGCCCAGCCTCGGGAGTTCTCGCTGGTCTTCGCCAACCCGGTCGCGGACGGGCCGTGCGTGCGCCGCGAGATGCTCACGTCGAACACCTCGGGGCACTACATGAACGGGCTGCTCCTCGACATCTGGGAGCGGCACCCCTTCGACCACCCCGCCGAGGCGGACCTCGACCCCGCCGTCGTCGCGGCGCTGCGCGACCCCCTGATGCCGGTGGACCCCGACCGGCTGCCGAGCGACCGGCCGGGCCTGCTGTGGGTCTTCATGTCCGCGTGGGCGGCGCTCTACGGCGTCGTGACCCTCGAGGTGTTCGGCCACCTCGACCCGCGGGTGATCGCGAGCGGGGCGATGTTCCGCGAGATGGTGGTCGACTGGCTGGCCCGGCTCGGCCTCGACGCCGAGGCCGAGCGCTACGCCGCCCTCCTCGACGCGGAGCTGCTGCGCGCCTGACCCGGCCGGCTCACCGTCCCGCGAGCACCTCGTCGACCCAGGCGGGCACCAGCTCGGTGGCGCGGCCGTGGCGCGCCTCGTGGAAGAACGCGGTCCCCTCGCTGGGCACGAGGTTGAGCTCCATGGTGCGGGCCCCGCAGGCAGCGGCCACCTGCACGAGACCGGCCGCCGGATAGACGGCGCCGGAGGTGCCGACCGAGACGAACAGGTCGGCGGTGAGGACACGGTCCTCGATCTCCGGCATGCGATAGGGGACCTCGCCGAACCACACGACGTCCGGACGCAGCGCCTCCGCCCCGCAGGCGGCACACGCGGGCCGGTGCCCCAGGGGGCCAGCCCAGTGGCCGCGCCGACCGCAGTCGGCGCAGAGGGCGGAGCGCAGCTCACCGTGCATGTGCAGGACCCGCGCGGACCCTGCGCGCTCGTGCAGGTCGTCGACGTTCTGGGTCACGATGGCCAGGTCGTCGCCGAGCCGCTCCCCCAGCCGAGCGAGGGCGCGGTGGGCGTCGTTCGGCTCCACCGCGTCGAGCGAGGCACGACGCGCGTCGTAGAAGCGGTGGACCAGGTCCGGGTCGGCCTCGAAGGCCTCCGGCGTGGCGACCTCCTCGACCCGGTGCCCGTGCCAGAGCCCGTCCGCGTCGCGGAAGGTCGGCAGGCCGCTCTCGGCCGAGATCCCCGCCCCGGTCAGCACCACGACCCGCACCGTCCCGCTCCTTCCTCGAGTCGCCCCATACCAGCACCCTCAGGGGGCGCGACTATGGTCCCATGTGAGGCACAATGCCCCTAGGCGCAGGAGCCGGCGACCGACGTCGCCCTCCTGCCTGGAGGATCCATGCTCGAGCGCATCGGCCTGGACGCCGCCACCACGGCGGTCTACCGGGCGCGCCTGCTCGACCCGGACGTGACGACCGCGGAGCTCGCGGAGCGCCTCCAGATGTCCGCGCGCCAGGTCGAGTCCTCCACCCAGCGGCTCGTCTCCCGCGGGCTCGCGGTGCCGATGCCCGGCCAGGGCGCCGTGCGCCCGGTGAGCCCCGAGATCGGCCTGGAGCTCCTGATCTCGCTCGAGGAGGACGAGCTGCGCCGCCAGGAGGTCGGGCTGCAGCGACTGCGCAGCGAGATCTCTGCCTTCACCGACGACTACCGGCGCCGCCGGGAGCGGCGCTCGGCGACCCGGATGGAGCACCTCGACGGCCCGGGCCAGATCACCACCCGGCTCGCCGAGCTCGTCTCCGACACCCGCGAGGAGCTGCTCTGCTTCGTCTCCCACCGCCCCGACCAGGAGTCCCTGGCGCGCTACCGCGAGGTGGACAGCAGCCTCCTCGAGCGCGGCGTCAGCATCCGGTCGGTCTACCTCGCCTCCGCGCTGAACGAGCCGCTCGTGCAGGAGTACCTCACGTGGTACGTCGGCGCCGGCGGCGGCGTGCGCACCACCCCCACGCTCCCGGTGGCGATGACGGTGCACGACCGCGAGTGCGCGCTCGTCGCCGTCGACCCGTTCGAACCCTCGAAGGGGGCCGTCGTCCTCACGAGCCCCGGCTCGGTGGCGGCCCTGGTGGCGCTCTTCGAGACGCAGTGGCGCGAGGGCGAGTCCACGTTCTCCCGCCAGCGCCACACCTCCGACAAGCCCCGGCCCGCCGAGGTCGAGCTGCTCCAGCTCCTGATGGCCGGCCACACGGACGACAGCTCGGCCCGCCACCTCCAGGTCTCTGCCCGCACCATCCGGCGGATGCTGACCGAGCTGCAGCGCAAGGCGGGCGCCGGCAGCCGCTTCGAGCTCGCCGCGCGGGCGGTGCACCTCGGCTGGCTCGACGTCGAGTAGGTGGCCCAGACCACTCGACGGTTTGCACACGTCACACCCCCGGGGGCGCATGACCCGGCCCGCCCGCGGGAAGAAGCCCCCTGTCGCTCGGGCGACAGGATCGGGCACACCGCAGGGCTTCGTGGGTTCTGAACCGGCGCATCCGGGTTCCGGGTCCCGACAAATTCGGGCCTGAGAACAGTGTTCGCGCTGCGAACACTGGGTAGAAGCACACACAGAGCCAGTTGGCCGCATGTCTCGGGGCAAAGACATGGAAGGAACGACATGACGATCGTCTCTCAGGGGCAGGGCCGCACGGGGCAGGCCGATGCCACCGCAGGGTCGGACCTCGGGGGAGCGCGACCACGCGTCTCCGTCGTCGTGCCGGCGCTCAACGAGGCGCGGAACCTGATCGAGGTGCTCCCGGAGCTGCCTGCCGTCGAGCAGGTGATCCTCGTGGACGGGGGCTCCGTCGACGGCACCATCGAGGCGGCCAGGTCGGTGATGCCGCACATCACCGTCGTCGAGCAGACCCGGCGCGGCAAGGGCAACGCCCTGGCCTGCGGCTTCGAGGCCGTGACCGGCGACATCGTCGTCATGTTCGACGCCGACGGGTCGGCGGACCCCGGCGAGATCGAGCACTTCGTCGACGCGCTCCTGGCCGGAGCCGACTTCGCGAAGGGGTCCCGCTTCCTTCCCGGCGGCGGTAGCGCCGACATCACCCGCGTGCGCGACGCCGGCAACCTCTTCCTGAACCGGCGCGCCAACGCGCTCTTCGACACCTCCTTCACGGACCTCTGCTATGGCTACAACGCCTTCTGGGTCGACGTCCTCGAGGTGTTCGCCCTCCCCGACACCTCGCGACCCTCCCCCGAGAGGGGCCTGCTGTGGGGGGACGGCTTCGAGATCGAGACGCTGATCAACTGCCGCACGGCGGCCGCCGGGCTCGCGATCACCGAGGTGCCCAGCCTCGAGCGGGCGCGCATCCACGGCACGAGCAACCTGCGCGCGATCTCCGACGGGTTCCGCGTGCTGCGGACCATGTACTCGGAGCGCCGGCGGGCCCGCCGCCTCGAGCGCTCGCGCGCGGTGCCGGCCACCGCCCGCCCCGTCCCGGAGCAGGCCCGGGCCGCGGATCCCGTCGGCGCGCGCGCCGTGGGGGCCCTCCGCGCCGCCGACTGGAAGGCCTGACCGTGTCCCCCCGCCCGCCCCGCCTTCGGGGCCGCCGCCGCCGCGCGCCCGTGGCCGCAGAGTCGCGCCGCACCCGCGTCGCGGTCGCGACGGCGCGCTGCGTGCCCGAGATCGGCGGGATCGAGACGCACGTCGAGGAAGTGAGCCGCCGGCTCGTGCGCGACGGCTGGGACCTCGAGGTGCTCACCACCGACCGATCGGGCGAGCTGCCCCGGCGTGAGACGCGCTCGGGCATTCCCGTGCGCCGCTTCCGCGCCCTGCCGGCCGACCGCGACTGGTATGCCTCCCCGGGCCTCGGCTGGGCCCTGCTCCGCTCCGACGTCGACCTCGTCCACGTGCAGGGGATCCACACGCTCGTGCCGCCGCTGGCCATGCTCGTCGCGTGGCTGCGCCGCATCCCCTACGTCGTCACCTTTCACACCGGCGGCAGCTCCAGCGCCTTCCGCACCCGGATGCGCGGACTCCAGTTCCGCCTGCTCTCCCCGCTGCTGCGCCGGGCCGCCGCCCTCGTGGGCGTCTCGCGGTTCGAGGCCCGCCGCTTCGAGGACGCCACCGGCCTCCCGGCGGGCACCGTGCGCGTCGTGCGCAACGGCGGGACCCTCCCCACGCCGCCCGCGGACGTCGTGGTCGACCCCGACCTGGTGGTGAGCATCGGCCGCCTCGAGCGCTACAAGGGCCACCACCGTGCCGTCGAGGCGCTGCCGCGCATCCTGACGCAGCGCCCGGGCGCCCGCCTGCTCGTCCTCGGCTCCGGCCCCTACGAGGAGGAGCTGCGCGCGCTCGCGCGCAACCTCGGCGTCGAGGACCGGGTGGAGATCCGCTTCGTGCCGCCGGTGCAGCGCGACGCCATGGCCCGCGCCCTCGCCGGCGCCGGCGTGGTGACCCTGCTCAGCGACTACGAGGCACACCCCGTCGCCGTGATGGAGGCCCTCGCGGTGGGCCGCCCGGCGGTCGTGCTGCGCACGTCGGGCCTGACCGAGCTGGCCGACGACGGGTGGGTGCGCGGCGTCGACGCCGACGCGGACGCCGCGACCGTCGCGGACGCCGTCCTGGCCCAGCTCGCCGACCCCCTGGTGCCCGACGTCGCCGAGCTCCCCGACTGGGAGAGCAGCACCGCAGAGCTGGCCGACGTCTACGCCGACGTCCTCGGCGCGCGTCCCCCGATCCTCGCGACCGCCACGACGACCTCCACGGACTCCCGGCACCCGAGGCGTCTGGCCGTCTGAAGGTGACCCAGCTGATGCGGACGCCGACGACCTCGCCCCGCCCGGGGAGCACGACCCCGGCGGGCCAGGCCGGTGTGCCCGCAGACACCCGGGCGGCCGCCGGCACTGCCGCGCCGGTGCGGCCGACCCTGCGCGGCGACGCCGCGTCGACGGCGCTGCGCTGGGCGCTGCTCGTCGCCTCCGTGGGGCTCCTCCTGCAGGGCCTGGCCTACTGGTCCGGCTGGACCGGCGGCGGCCCCGCCCTCGCGCTGTTCTACGTGGGCCACGTCGTCCTGACCGTGCCGTTCGCGCTGCTGATGGCGCGCGACCTCGAGCGCCGGTACGCCGTCCTCGCCTCGCTGGCGTGGGGGCTGGCGCTGTACCTCTCCTGGTTCCTCTCGAACCCGCTGATCGCCTCCCGGTTCGACGAGACGCTGCACGTGGCGACGCTCTCCCGCCTGGCCGAGGGCGGTGGCTTCTTCGAGGCGAACCCGATGCTCCCCGTGAGCCCCTACTACCCGGGCCTCGAGCTCGCCGCCGGATCCGTGCACTGGCTGACCGGCCTGCCGCTCATGGCGAGCCAGGTCGTCATCGTGGTGCTGGCGCGGTGCCTGCTGCTGCTGGCCCTGTTCTGGCTGGCGGAGCGGCTGACGCGGTCCACGCGCGTCGCGACCGTGTCGGTCTTCCTCTACGGCGCGAGCTCGCAGTTCTGGTTCTTCAACGCCCAGTTCTCCTACCAGACCCTGGCGCTCCCGCTGCTGCTCGTCGCCGTCCTCATGACGGTGCGGGCAGTCGACGCCGTGCCGCGCTGGCCGGTGGCCCCGCTCGCCGGCGCCGCCGCGGCGCTGGGCGCCCTGACGATCACCCACCACCTGACGAGCTGGATCGCCGTCGGGGTGCTGTGGACCTGGGGCCTCGTCCACTTCTATGCCCACGACCGGCGCGCGGCGCGCCTGGTGTGGACCGTCGCGACGGGCGCCACCCTGCTGGCCGCGGCCTGGGCGGCGGTGGTCGGGCCCATGCTGTGGGACTACCTCGGCCCCGTCTTCCAGAGCGCCCTCGGCGAGGTCAACAACGTCCTCGGCGGCGAGGACGAGGGCCGCCGCGAGCTCTTCTCGGACGAGGCCGGCCAGGCCCCCACCCCGCTGTGGGAGCGCGCCGTGATGTTCGGCTCGATGCTCTCCTGGTGCCTCCTTCTCGTGCCCTCGGGCTGGGCGGGCCTGCGCGGACGCACCCTGGGCCTGACCTGGGGTCGGTTCATCCCGCTCACGGCCGCCGCGGTCTACCCGGCCCTGCTGCTCGCCCGCGTCTCGCCGACCGCGGCCGACATCGCCGAGCGCGCCTCGTCGTTCGTGCTCCTCGCCGTGGCCGTCGTGGTCGCCGCCTGGCTGGCGCCGCGGCTCGATCGCGTCGGGCGGCCCGTCGTGGCCACGATCGGCGTCGTCCTCGTCCTCGGCGGCACGATCCTGGGCGGCGGCCCGGACTGGTCGCGCGTGCCGGGCCCCTACCTCGCCTCCGCGGAGCAGCGCTCGATCGACGCCAACACCCTCGCGGTCGCCCGGTGGATGGGCCGCTACGCGCCCGAGGGCGCCCGCTTCGCCGGCGACACGACGATGAACCGGTTCCTGCCCGACTTCCTGGACCTCGAGGCCACTACCGACATCGCGGGCAGCGTCAACGTCACCCCGATGTTCGCCAACAGCGACATCGACGCGCGCACCATCGCGCAGATCCGCTCGGAGGAGATCGACTTCATCGTCGCGGACAACCGGCTCGCCGGCGAGCCGGCGCGGTCGGGGCAGCTCTTCGAGGGCTCGAACGACTACGGGGTCGCCACGGTCTCGCGCGGCGCGCTCGCGAAGTTCAGGGACATCCCCGGCGCCACGGTCGTGCTCTCCGGGCCCGTGAGCGTGTACGACGTCCGCGCCGTGCGCGGCGCGGAGCGGACGTGGGCCGACCGAGCGGAACCCACCCTGCCCGGCCCGGTGCACGTCGGCGGCATCGTCGTCCTCCTCGGCGCCCTCGGGGCCCTCGGCCTGGCGCTGCGGCGCCGGCGGCTCCCCGGCGTGCGCGGTTTCGCGCTGGAGCGGAAGGCGGAGCTCCAGTGGGCCGTGCTGCTCCCCGCGTTCGTGGCCCTGGGCGTCGTCGCCACGCTGACCGGCTTCTCGCCGTGGCTGGGTTCCGCCTGTCTCGTCGGCCTCACCGCGCTCGCGGTCCGCGCCCTCCGGCGCGGTCCCACGGCCCCGCCCCGGCGGCAGCCGGTCCTCGAGCAGTGGGTCCTGCCCGTGGCGACCACCTGCATGCTCGCCGCCGCCAGCCTGTTCGCGGTCGCCGGTGCGTGGCAGGGCCTCGTCGGCGCCACGCCCGACATGCCCCGACCGGGCGGATCCGCCGCGGACATCGCGCCGGCGGAGGTGCAGCGATGAGCGTCCTCACCCGCGTCGCCGGCCCCGCCCCGGTGCGGCGGCACCGCGCACTCCGGACCTCGACCGACCTGTCCGCCGTCCTGCGCCCCTTCGGCTCCCTGGTGGGGGCCCAGGTGATCGGCTCCGGCCTGGGCTTCCTCTTCTGGGTCGTCGCCGCCCGGGGCGTCCCGGCCGCAACGGTGGGCATCGTGACCGCGGCCGTCACCGCGCAGATGCTGCTCGGCAAGGTAGCCGACGTCGGTGTCGGCACCCACCTGATCGGCGAGCTGCCGCGGCGCTCGACCCGCGACCAGCGGAGCCTGCTGCGGGCGGCCGTCCTGGTCGTCTCGAGCGTCGGCCTGGTCCTCGGCGCCGGGTTCGCCTCGGTCGCCAGCCTCGGCCACGCCACGCTCGGCCAGGCCTTCGACCAGCCGCTCGCCCTCGTCGTCTTCATGGCCGGCGTGGCGGCCAGCGGCGTCGGCGAGATGCTCGACAAGGCCGTGCTCGGCGCCCGCCGCTCCTCGCTGCAGGTGCTGCGCAACCTGGTCGCCGCCGGGCTCCGGTTCCCGCTCGCGGTCGCCCTCATCGCGCTGGGCATGACCACCACCGGCGCGCTGCTCGTCTGCTGGGCGCTCCCCCTGGCGTTCAGCGGCTTCCTCGTCTACCGCCGGCTCTTCCCGGGGCGGGCGGAGGGCCCGCACGAGACCGGCGTCGTCGCGCAGGCGCGGGAGCACGGGCTCCCGGCACTCCGCCAGCACGCCCTCGACCTCTCCCTGGCCGCCGGTCCGCTGCTCATGCCCGTCGTGGCCGGGGCCACGCTCGCCCCGGAGGTGAACGCGCGCTTCGCCATCGCCTGGCTGGTCGCCACCTTCGTCTTCATCCCGCCGTACATGCTGGCCACCGCCCTGTTCTCGGCCAGCGTCAACGCTCCCCTCGACGACTACCTGCGGCGGGCCAGGCGGACCATCCCCGGTGGCCTCGTGCTGAGCCTCGCGCTCTGCGCGGGCGCCTGGCTCCTCGGGGGCACGTTCCTCCGGGTCTTCGGCGAGGGCTACGCGGAGGAGTCCGCCCTGCTGCTCGCGCTGCTGGTGCCGGCCGGGCTCTGGATGGTCGTGAAGGACCACATCATCGCTCTCTGGCGGGTCCAGCGGCAGGTCACGTCCGCCGCCGGTCTCGCCGCGGGGGGCACCCTGCTGGAGGTCCTGGGCGCCGTGACCGGCGCCCAGGTGGCGGGGGCCACGGGGTTGTGCGTGGGCTGGCTCAGCGCCCTCGCTGTCCAGGCCTACGGTGCAGCACCACTCGCCCTCGGAATCCTCCGCGCCCCGATCGGGGACGGCCAGGACGAGACGTCCGACATCAGCGACGCAGGACGCATGGAGACCCCGCGATGACCGACACCGCCTTCGGCAGCCAGCCCCGCGCGGCGGGGCGCGCCCGACCCGACCGGGGACCGGGCCAGCCGCCCCACCCCCGGACCGGGTCCTCCGGCGACGACCGGTCGTCGGCCGATCGGCGCAGCACGCCCATGCGCGGTCACCGCCTGCCCGCCCTGGACGGACTGCGGGCGCTGGCGATCGTGCTCGTGGTGGGCCTGCACGCCGGAGTTCCCGGCATGGCCGGCGGCAGCATCGGGGTCACGGTCTTCTTCGTGCTCTCCGGCTACCTGATCACGTCGCTGCTGATGCGGCCCCGCGCCCTGAGCCGCGGGAGCATCGGCCGCTTCTACTGGCGGCGCTTCCTGCGCCTGTTCCCGGCGCTCGCCGCGGTGGTCGCGGTGGTGACGGTGTACGCGCTCGTGGCGCTGGAGGGCGAGGAGCGCCGCTTCCAGCTGCTCCAGTCGCTCGCCAGCATCACCTACACCAACGACTTCTTCATGGGCCGGGGCGCGGACACCGCGGACTTCGGCCTCCTGGGCCAGACCTGGTCGTTGGCGGTCGAGGAGCAGTACTACCTGGTCTGGCCGCTGCTCCTGCTCGCGACGACCACGGTGCTGCGCGGCGCGCGCGCCCGGGTGGCCGCCGTGCTCTCGCTGGCGGCTCTGGTCGTCCTCTGGCGGATGCACGTCAGCAGCGACGGCCTGGCCGCGCACGTCGGGATGTCGCTCGACACCCAGACCGACGGCCTGTTGATCGGCAGCGCGCTCGCCCTCCTGCTGCCTCAGGCGCGGGACTGGCTGGTCCGCCACCAGGCGATCGTCACCCTGGGGGCGATCGCCTCGATCGGGCTGCTGCTGGCCGAGACGGCGGTCGTCTCCAGCCACCACCTGCTCCCCGGCGACAGCAACTACACGCTGGTCTCCCTGGCCTCGGCGGTGATCATCACGCGGCTGGTCCTGCCGGCCGACCCCCAGCGGGGCACGGGCCGCGCACACGCCGCGCTGATGCGCCTGTTCACGCGTCGCCCCGTCGTCTGGCTGGGCGTGATCTCCTACTCGCTCTATCTCTGGCACCGCGTCGTCTTCGAGATCCTCAACGACCAGCTGGTGCTCGACTCACTCCAGGCGCGACTGCTCGTCGCCCCCGTGGCGCTCGGGTTGGCGGTCGGCGTCTCGGCCCTCTCCTTCTACGCGATCGAGACCCCGTTCCTCCGGTTGAAGGACCGGGTGCCGGGGGCCGCGATGTCGACCACGACGCCGCCGGGCGGTGGTGGGCGACACCCTTTTCTGACGAGCGCGCCGGCCACGGCCGGCGCGAGGAGCACCAGGGGGGACCACGACCATGACTGAGAAGCAGCAGAACTGGCCCGGCCGGGGCACGACCCCGGCTGCCGGACCGTCGCGCCCGGGCACGCCGGGCGCGAAGGGCGGCAAGAGCGAGCAGAGCGGCCCGGCCGGCGGCGGCGCGGCCGCCTTCGCCTCGGGCGGCTCCGGCGGCTTCGGCGGCTCCGGCGGCTCCGGCGGCTCGGGCGGCTCCGGCGGCTCCGGCGGCTCGCGCGGCTCCGGCCGGTCGTCCCTGGGCCGCCGGGTCATGCTGCTGCTGATCCCCGGTCTCGCCTGCATCGCGCTGGGGGTCGCTGGCCTGGCGATGATCAACGCCGTCGGGGACGAGACCCCCTCGGTCTCCGAGCCGTACGGCTGCAACCCCTCGCCCACCCAGCGGGGGCCCGAGATCGACCTCGGCATCCAGCCCGCTGGTGGCAAGGGTGAGGGGGCGACCGACGGATCCACCGCCACCTACCCGGACCTCGACCGCGCGAAGGTCCGCCAACTGATCCGCAAGGCGAAGCGGGCCGGCGCGTCGATCATCTCGACCTCCGCCTCGTGGCGGTCGCTTCAGTCGAAGCCGGGTGACGGGGCCTTCGGCTGGACCTCGCTCGACATGGTGATCGACGAGGCGCGGTCCCAGGGCATGAAGGTCCGGGTGCAGGCCGCCTCGCTGCCTCCCTTCGCCTTCGACCCGTCGTCGCTGGCGAAGGAGTCGGGCCAGCCCGCCCGCTGGCGTCCGCCGCTCACCGACAAGGAGCTGGGCCGGTGGGCCCGCTTCCTGACCACCCTGACCCGGCACGTGGAGGGCCGGGTGGACTACATCGAGATCTGGAACGAGCCGAACGAGCCCGACTTCTGGACCACCGGCCCCGACCCCGAGGCGTTCGCCCGGCTGCTCGAGGCCTCCTACGAGCCGATCAAGAAGGTCGACCCCTCGATCACGGTGGTCAGCGGCGGTCTGAGCAACAACGACATCGGCTACCTCAAGGCGGTGTACGAGGCCCGGGACGCGGTGTTCGGTGACGACACCGAGCTCTTCGACCAGCTCGGCGTCCACCCCTTCAGCGGTGACCGGGCGCCGGAGGTGGTGCGCTCGGAGTGGATCTACGACCGGTCGCCCTTCGGCGACTTCGACCAGAACTTCCTGGGCTTCCGCACCCTGCACGAGGTGATGCAGCGCAACGGCGACGGCACCAAGCCGCTCTACATCGGGGAGTTCGGCTACAGCACCCAGCCGTGGCGCGAATTCGACGGCATCTCCGACGAGAAGCGCGCCGACTACCTGAAGGAGGCCTTCGAAGCGGCGACCTGTTTCGGCTACGTGAGCTCGCTGTCGTGGTACTACTTCCACCCCACACCCTTCAACGAGCCGTCGTGGACCCTGCTGGACCGTGGGGGCGACCCGAACCGGACCTACGAGGCCCTGGTCCGCTGGGCAGAGCGCGTGGGTGCCACCGAATGACGGCACGACCAGACCGGTCCTCAGCGATCGGCCCTCCCCGCCACTCGGGTGGCGTAACGTCGGGGGGACCGGGCCGGGGGGCCCAACCCCTGACCGACTCGGCCATCGGGAGGGAGGACGCCGCATGGCGGATCGGGAACGACGCCGCTGCCGCTGTGGGCACACGCGGCGAGCGCATGAGCACTACCGGCCCGGCACCGACTGCGCGACCTGCGGCCCCGAGAAGTGCGACCACTTCGTGGCCGTCCGGGGCCAGCTCCGCGGCACCGTCGGGAGCGTCCTCCACGGAGCCGCGCATCCCGCGGCCGCCGTGCTCAGCGTCCTCGGCGGCGGACGGGGCGGCGGACGGGGCGGCGGAGGCGACGGCGGAGGCGACGGCGGAGGCGACGGCGGGCGTGACGGCCCGGCCCGAGTCCCCGACCAGCGCCGCCGCGTCGACGAGCCGGAGCGCGACGACGGCTGAACCCGCACGGGCGCGACCGACCACGCGCCCGCGCACGCTGAGCGTGGTCGTCTGTGCCTGGACCCACGACCGCTGGGAGAGCATCGTCGACGGCCTGGGCTCCCTCCGGGACCAGGAGCGAGCCCCCGAGGAGGTGCTTCTCGTCATCGACCACCACCCCGAGCTGTTGGCGCGGTGCCGCCGCGAGCTCCCGGGCCTGCTCGGCCTCGCGGACGGCGACCGTGACCGGCCCCGGTTGCGCGTGCTGCCGAACCGGCGCACCCGCGGCCTCAGCGGCGCGAGGAACAGCGGCGTGGAGGTCGCCACCGGGGACGTCGTGGCGTTCCTCGACGACGACGCCGTGCCCGAGCCCGACTGGACCGCGCGCCTGCTCGGCGGGTACGACGCCGACGACGTCCTCGCCGTCGGGGGGATGGCCACGCCGGTGTGGCCGCAGGGGCGGCCCCCCCACCTCGTGGGAGAGCTCGACTGGGTGGTCGGCTGTTCCTATGTCGGCCTGCCGGAGCATCGCAGCGAGGTGCGCAACCTGCTCGGAGCCGGGATGTCGTTTCGCCGCTCGGCCCTCGAGACCGCGGGTGACTTCGACGAGCTCGCGGGCCGGGTGGGCACGCTGCCCCTCGGCTGCGAGGAGACCGAGCTGTGCATCCGGCTGCGCCAGCGGGTCCCGGGCGGGCGCATCGTGCTCGACCCCCGGGCGGTCGTGCGGCACCACGTCGGCCGCGAGCGCACGACGTGGGGCTATCTCGTGCGGCGCTCCTACGCCGAGGGGGTCTCCAAGGCCGCCGTGGCCCGGACCGTCGGCACCGCGGACGCCACCCGCACCGAGCGCGACTACGTCCGTCGCACGCTGCCCGCGGCGCTGAGCCGCGAGCTCGGCGCCGGGGTCCGCGGCGAGCGCTCCGGGCTGGCCGGCGCCGCCGGCATCGTGCTTGGCCTGGGTGCCACCGTCGCCGGCTACCTCCGCGGGCGCGTGCGCGGAAACGCGTTCCGCGCGGGCGCCAGGCCGCCGGCGTCCCGGCAGGGGGCCGCGGCATGACCACCGCACCCCCGGGAACCCCGGCGGCGACCGCCGCGCGGCGCCCCTTGCCGGTCCTGATGTACCACGCCATCGGGACGCCGATGCCGCCCGGGCAGGAGTGGCTCAGCGTCCCACCCGCGGTGCTGGCCGAGCAGCTCGCGACGCTGGCCGACGCGGGTTACGCGCTGCTCGGCCTCGAGGCGGCGCTGGCCGCCGGCCCCGACCGCCGCGTCGTCGCCCTGACCTTCGACGACGCCTACACCGATTTCGCCGAGTCGGCGATGACCGTGCTGGGCGAGCACCGCGCCGGCGCCACCCTCTATGTGCCCACCGGTCACCTCGGGGGGCCGGCGGACTGGCTCCCCGGCGGCGGGGCCGACCAGCCGCTGATGGACCGGGCGGCCGTGGCCGAGGTGGCCCGCGCGGGCGTGGAGATCGGTAGCCACGCAGCGCGGCACGTGCCGCTCGACGTGCTGCCCCGGGTCGAGGTCGCGGCCTCCCTGCGCGACAGCCGCGCGCAGCTGCAGGACCTGACCGACCGGCCCGTCTCCACGCTGGCCTACCCGCACGGTTACGAGTCTCGGCGCCTGCGCCGAGACGTCGCGGCGGCGGGGTACACGCACGCGTGCCGCATCGGGCACCGGTTGCACCCCGCGGACGAGCACCCGCTCGCGGTCTCCCGGCTCGCCATCGGTCCGGGGCACCGCGGTCGGCGCCTGCTCGACGAGGTCGCCGCCGGCCCCCCGCCCTGGGTGCCCGCGATGAAGCGAGCCGCAGCTCCCGGGTGGCGCGCCGCGCGACGGGCGGCCCGCTGGCGCGGTAGGACGTGGACATGAGCGGGGCCCGCTCGACGCCCGGCACGACCAGCACCGTCGGGGTCGTCGTGTGCACCTACACGCTGGACCGCATCGAGCAGGTCGTCGCGGCCGTGGACTCCGCGCGGGCCCAGGAGCGCCGCGTCGACGACCTCGTGGTGGTGGTCGACGGCACCGAGGAGCTCGCGGACGCCGTCCGCGCGCGGCTGCCCCGCGAACGCGTCGTCGCCCTCGGCAGCAACCAGGGGGTGTCGGTCGCCCGCAACACCGGGGTCCGGCTCCTGGACACCGACCTGGTCTTCTTCCTCGACGACGACGCGGTCGCGGAGCCGAGCTGGGTCGCACTGCTGGCGCCGTACCTCGAGGACCCGGCCGTCCTCGGCGTGAGCTCGCGCTCGGTGGGCGCCTGGGCGGGGCGGGAGCCGCGGTGGTTCCCGGACGAGTACCTCTGGACCCTCGGCTGCAGCTACCGCGGCATGCCGACCTCCCCGGCGCCGGTGCGCAACTTCTTCGGAGGCTGCGCCGGGATGCGCCGCCGGCTCTTCCTCGAGGTCGGCGGTTTCACCGACGGCATCGGCCACGGCGACGGCCGCGTCGGCGGGGGCGAGGAGGCCGAGTTCTGCCTGCGCGTGGGCGCCGCGCACCCCGAGGGCGAGTTCTGGTACGCCCCCGAGGCCCGCATCGACCACCACGTGCCGGTGGAGCGGATGACCTGGGCCTACCTGGTGCGGCGCTGCTACGACGAGGGCGTGATGAAGGGCGACATCTCGCGGATGCTCGCCGGCACGCGGGGGCCCCTGGGACCCGAGCGGCGGTTCGCGCTGGGGCTGCCGCTGGCGATGCTCCGCTATCTGGTCACCCCCGGTCGGCGCGGGGCCGCGGGCGCCCTGGTGGCCGCGTCCGCCGCCGTCCTCGCGGGGCTCGCGCGCGGCCTCCTCTCGCGCCGTCCGGTCGAGGTCGTGCCCGCCGGCGACGCCCTCGCGGAGGCCGAGCGGGAGCACCCGGGGCGGAGGACCGCGTGAGGGTCCTGCTGCTCGCCCAGTTCTATCCCCCGGTCATCGGCGGGGAGGAGCGGCACGTCCGCAACCTCGCGGTGGCGCTGGCGGCGCGCGGCCACGACGTGCACGTGGGCACCCTGCGCGTCGGCGACGAGGTGCACGGGCTCGCCGGCGCGCGGCCGCCCGACGACCCCGGGGTCACCGTGCACCTGCTCGACAACGTCGGCCACCGCGCGCCCGGGATCTACCCCACCTCCGACCGCCCGCTGGCCCTGCCGGTGCCCGACCCCCTGACGACCCGGGACCTGCGCGCGCTCGCCGCGCGGCTGCACCCCGACGTCGTGCACACCCACAACTGGATCGTGAACTCCTGGCTGCCGCTCCGGGCCGCGGGCCGGCTTCCCCTGGTGCACTCCCTGCACGACTACAGCCACCTCTGCGCCACCAAGCGGCTGATGCGCGCCGGGGCGCCGTGCGAGGGCCCCTCCCCGGCGCGGTGCCTGCCGTGCGCCGGCAAGCACTACGGCGGGCTCCTGCGCGGTGGGGCGATCTACGGCGCGGTGACCGCCGGCCGGCCGGCGCGTCGGGCCCGTGTCGACCTGTTCACCCCGGTGAGCCGCGCCGTCGCGGAGGGCAACGGGCTCGACGCCGCGGGGCTGCCCTGGGAGCTCGTGCCCAACTTCGTGCCCGACGACCTGCTCGAGCGGCCCACCGAGCCTCGGCACGACGGCCTGCCCGCGCAGCCCTACGCCTTCTTCGCCGGCGACCTCTCCGCGGAGAAGGGCCTCACCACCCTGCTCGACGCCTGGCGCCGCCGGGACCGCTCGGCGGGCGAGCACCGCCTCGTGCTCGTCGGGCGCCCGACCGCCGACCTGCCCGGCGTCCTGCCGGAGGGGGTCGACGTCCGGCACGGCTGGTCCCACGACCGCGTGGTCGCGGGATTCCAGCACGCCACGGCAGCGGTGCTGCCCAGCGAGTGGCACGACCCCTGCCCCACGACGGTGCTCGAGGCGATGGCGCTGGGCGCTCCGCTGGTCACCACGCACCAGGGCGGCATCCGCGACATGGTCACCGATGGTCGATCCGCCCTGGTGACCCGCCCCGGCGACGTCGCCGACCTGACGGCGGCGCTCGACCGGGTGCTCGGCGACGGGGAGACGCGGGACCGGATCGCGTCGGGGGCCCGTCAAGACGTGCGACCCTTCCTCCTCGGCTCTGTCGCACGCCGGCTCGACGGGCTCTACGAGCGGATCGCCGGTGGGGAGGTGGCAGCGTGAACCCGCCCGCCGTCGACGACAGCGAGGAGCGCGCGGGGCAGCGTCGCGACGAGGCGTCGGCCGACGTGGTCGACCTGCGCAGCGCGGACGCGCACGTCCCCGACCAGTCCTCCCGGGGGGTCCGCGACCCGGAGCCGCACGCCCCGGGGCGCGAGGATCCCGACGCCGGCCACCCCACCCGCCGGGCACGCCTGCGGCGGGAGACGATCGAGCAGATCAAGGAGTCGGCGCGGGCGCTGCTGGCGCCCCACCACAGCGGCGAGCTGAGCCTGCGCGCCGTGGCCCGCGACGTCGGGATCGCGCCGTCCGGGATCTACCGCTACTTCGACTCCCGGCAGCAGCTGGTCGCCGCCGTGGCCCACGACGCCTACGCGTCGGCGCGCCGCGCGCTCGACCGGGCCATGGACGACGCGGCCTCCAGCTCCGCGGGCGAGCAGGCGCTCGCCCTGGCCCACGCCTACCGCCGCTGGTGCCTGGAGCACCGCGCCGAGTTCTCCTTGCTCTTCGCCACCGAGAGCCTGGAGGAGGCCGGCGAGGTGATCGGCGGGGACCAGCTGCACCCGTTCTTCGGCGCCCCGGTCGCGCAGTTCGTGGCGGCCATCCGTGCCGGCGCCGTGGACCTCCCGTCCGCGACGCTGCCGGGCGAGCCCCGGCTCTCCGCGTCGGTGGAGTCGCTGCGCCGGTCCCGGGACGACGGCCTGTCGGCGCGCGAGAGCGGCGTGCTGCTCTCCGGGTGGGCCTCCCTGCACGGCTTCGTCGCCCTCGAGCTCTTCGGGCCGCTGGCCTGGTTCTACGAGGACATGCACGAGTCGTACGACCGGCACGCCCGCTCGGTGCTGACATCCATGGGCTTCCGCGGCCTGGCGTGAGCCCGGGCATGGAGGAATCGGGCCTGCTCCGGGTGCTCGCTCAGAAGCGCTGCCGCGGGAACCCCAGCGCCGCCTGGACGGTCGCGGTCAGCACGAGGCGCGCCAGCTCCGGCGACAGCCCCCCGGGCGGGAGGACCACACCCGCCAGCCATTGGCGGGCGTCGGGGTCGTAGCCGCCGGCCGCGGCCAGGCCGGAGGGCTCGAGCTCGGGCAGCCAGGCACCGAGGCCGGCGCCGGCGGCGCCGGCCAGCGAGCCGCCCTCGAGGGCGGCGGCGACGCGGTCCCGGCGGCCCCCGCGCGGGGGCTGGTCGTCCGGGGCGAGGTCCCCGGGGTGGGTGACCAGGCGCTGCCACTCCTCGAGGCGCTCGGGGGGCCCGACCCAGCCCGAGCGGCGGGTGGGCAGGCGGTCGCCGCTGCGCTCGCGGACCCACCAGCCGTGGCCCCCCGCGGCCGCCGTGACGCGCGCGGCGACCAGGGCGAGGCGGTCGTCGGCCCCGCCGCGGAGCCGGTCGAGCGCGTCGAGCGTGGTCTCGAGGAGGTCGGCGGCCTTGCTGAGGGCGTGTGACTGCTGCAAGCCAGGATCAGCCAGGTCGGCCAGCGTGTGGCTGCCGTTCGATGGTGCTGGTGTCCTGCCGCATGCTCGGCCCAGGCCCTTCTTCGTTCCCGGGGTGCGGGATCGCCGCTCCGTCCACCCTGCTCAACGGCGGGAGCGGCAGATGGTCACGGTCCGCGCGACCGACGTGCCCGGGCCTCCTGGACGACCAGCAGACCCAGCGTCAGCACCGTGACCGGGATGACGAACGCCAGCATCACGGAGCTGAACTGCTGGAGCGCATCGTGGCCGGCCGAGTCCAGCAGCAGGTAGGCGGTGTAGGCGAGGTAGTAGCCGAGGAGGAGCCACGCCTCCCGCCTGGCCACCCGCCGACCCGTGAACGCGATCGGCAGCAGCAACAGCACCACCGCCACCATCACCGGGATGTCGAAGACCGACGCGCCGTCGGTCACCGGCACCCCGCCCGGGCTGATCACCGCGGTCAGGCCCATCACCGCGCCCAGGTTGAAGAGGCAGCTGCCGACCGCGTTGCCCACCGCCATCCCGACGGTGCCGCGGATCGCCGCCGTCAGCGAGGTGGTCAGCTCGGGCAGGGAGGTGCCGACCGCCACGATCGTCAGTCCGACCACCGTCTGGCTCAGACCCAGCGCGGTCGCGATGGTCGCCGCGCCGCTGACCAGCCAGCTCGCGCCCCAGACCAGCAGCCCGACGCCGCCCGCCACCAGGAGCACCGCGACCGGTGGCCCGCCGGGCGCGGACGGCGGCTCCTCCGAGGGCCCCGGGTCGTCGTCGCGGCGGCTGCGGACCAGGGTCACCGTCGTGTAGGCGAGCAGCAGCCCGGCAAGCCCGAGGCCATCCAGGGTGGAGACCGTCCCGTCGGCGGCCATCACCCAGAAGATCAGGGACAGCGCGATCAGCACCGGCACGTCCCGGCGCACCACGGGGCTCTGCACCGCCAGCGACGTGATCGTGCCGGCCACGCCGAGCACCAGCAGGATGTTCGCGACGTTGGAGCCGACGACGTTGCCGACCGCGAGCCCCGGGTTGCCGGACAGGCTGGCCCTCACCGTGACGGCCAGCTCCGGCGCCGACGTCGCGAACGAGACCACCGTCAGGCCGACCACCAGCGGGGACAGCCCGAAGGAGCGGGCAATCGTGCTGGCGCCGCGCACCAGGATCTCGCCGCCGGCAACCAGCAGCACGATGCCACCCAGCAGCAGGAGTGCGGCGGTCATCAGTCCTCCGAGCGGCTGGCCGGGCGGGGCCGTGCCCCGGCAGTCGCGGTCAGCGTAGAGCGCACGGCGGGGGCCTCAGCCCCGGTGACACGGCGCAGTGAAGCTCCGACCGCGGCGCCGCACGGAGCCCTTGCCTCGCGCTCGCCTGCGTCGATGCACATCCCGTCGGTGGCGGACGTCGGCCGGCTCGTCGCCGCGCGGGCAGCTACACGTGGGTGTCAGTTTGTCTCTTATTAAGTGACAAAACGTCACCGGCCAGCGCATACTTGTCCTTTATTAAAGGACAAAGTGACATGCCCACGTTCTTCACCACCCCGGACCCGGATCTCGAGGACCAACAGGCCATCGGCGAGATCCACCACGTCCGCGCCTCGCTCGCGGACTTCCTTCGCGCGCCCCAGCGGTGGAGCGGCCTGCTGCGGCGGACCTCGACGGCGCGAGCGATCCAGGGCTCCAACACCATCGAGGGCTACACCGTCAGCGAGGAAGATGCCGTGGCCGCGGTCGACGAGGAACCGCCGCTGACCGCCGACGAGGCCACCTGGGCAGAGATCACCGCCTACCGTCGGGTGCTGACCTACGTCCTCAACGTCGCGACCGAGCCTGGGTTCGTGATCGACGCAGCGGTGCTCCGGTCCATGCACTTCATGCTGCTCGACCACGACCTGTCGAAGGCGCCCGGGCGCTACCGCACGGGAGAGATCTTCGTCCGCGACGACCGCCGGGGTGTCAACGTCTACGCGGGACCCGACGACGACCTGGTCCCGGGACTCATGGCGGCTCTCTCGGAGGAGCTCGCCGCGCCGGGTCCCGACGACCCGCTTGTCCGCGGCGCGATGGCCCACCTCAACCTCGTCATGATCCACCCCTTCCGCGACGGCAACGGACGGATGGCCCGGGCGCTGCAGACCATGGTGCTCGCGCAGGACCAGGTCGTGGAGCCGACCTTCTCCAGCATCGAGGAGTGGCTGGGCAACAACACGCAGGCCTACTACGACGTCCTCGCCGCCACCGGACAAGGATCGTGGCAGCCGGGCAACGACGCCACGCTCTGGGTGAAGTTCAACCTCCGGGCCCATCACATGCAGGCGCAGACGATGCGGCGCCGCTTCGACGAGGCCGAGACCCAGTGGCGCGGCATCGACGAGTTGCTCGCGGGCCACCACATGAACGAGCGGATCGGCGCCGCGCTCTTCGACGCCCTCCTCGGCTTGAGGGTGACGCGACCGTCGTACGTGAAGCTCACCGGCCTCGACGAACGCACGGCGACCCGCGACCTGGTGAAGGCGGCGGACCTGGGCCTCCTCGAGGCCAGAGGCGAGCGGCGCGGGCGCCACTACGTCGCCGGCGAGCCGCTGCGGCAGATGCGGGACCAGCTGCGCGCCGCACGGGAGCCCCTCGAGGACCCCTACCCGAGTCTCATGGGCGAGATCCGCCGGGCGTTGCCGTAGTCCCAGAATCGTCGGGGCGACATGTGACCGTGAGGCTCGTCAGACCGCCCACACGGTCGACCATTCGGGCCGTTCCAGCGGGCAGTTGCTGGATCTCTTGCGGACTGTGCGCGGACTGACGGACCCCTAGAAGCCGCTGACCTGCACAAATAGGCCGATTCAGTAGTACCAG
>CAWHTZ010000003.1:0-120452 GCA_963832415.1 uncultured Actinomycetota bacterium
GCATGGTCGAGCACTGGGGGATGCCCGACCGGCTCGGCGTCTTGCTGCAGACCGGCGCCCTGCTCAGGGCTTGAGATCTCGCCGTGGGGCCCCGCCGTGTGGTCCCGTTCCGGACCGGCGCAGGTGTGGCATCGTGGCGCACACGGGTGAACGGAGGGGCGATGGACGGGAAGTCGGCCGGGACGGGGCGCCACGACGGAGCCGGGCACGGGGGGTCTCGATCTCCGGGCAGGACGGGCGGGCCCGTCGAGCTCCTGCGAGCCCTGCTCTGCAGGCTGTTGCAGGCCCTGCAAGCAAGGCTCTGCAGACCCGAGCAGCCCGGTGAGGGGCTGGAGGGCGAGATCCTGTTCTTCGCCTACACCACCGACGGGACCGAGCCGACCTCGCAGGAAGACATCTTCGGGGTGGACAGCGCCACGGCGTCCGAGCGGCGGCTCACCGACGAGTCGTCGGGCACGCCGTTCATCTCCGACCGCGATCCCTCCTGGTCGCCCGACCGCACCCGGATCGTGCACGCTCGCAACGACGACCTGGTGATCAGCACCGCTGCCGGCGCCACGGTGGCCACGCACCCGGTGCCGGCCCGGCAGCCGGTGTGGGTCGACGACGCCACTGTCCTTGGGGTCGTGCACCAGCTCGGGCCGGGCGCCACCTTCGATCGTTCCGACCTCGTCGCGGTCGACGCCGCGAGCGGGGCCCAGACGCCGATCACGGCGGTTGCGGCCGGCGAGTGGCTCGCCGCACCGGCGTGGCATCCGACCAGTGGCCTCGCGGTCCACCTGACCCGTGAGGATCCGGTCACCTCGGCCCCGGCCTTCGCCGGGCTCGTCCACCTCGACGCGGTCGCGGTGGCGGCGGCTCTCGCCGGCGGCCCGCCGGTTGCCGCCGGCGCCCTCACCGCCCTGACGAGCGGGGACGACTGGGACTCGAGCCCGGACTGGTCGCCGGACGGGTCGACGCTTGCCTTCTCGACGTTGCGGCCGTGTGCCACCTTGTCCACGGGGGGCACCCCGCTGCGGCAGCCGGAGATCGCGCTGATGGACCCGTTCGACCCCTCCGCGGTCACCCTCGTCACCGACGACTCGGCGGGCGTCTACGGGGACGGGATCAGCGACGACTCGCCCGCGTTCTCGCCCGACGGCACCTGGCTCGCGTGGGTCCGTGGCTACGAGGACAGCTGGACCCGCATCATCGTGCAGGAGCTGGGTGACCCGAGCACCCGCAGCGAGCTCCTCGGTGGGACGAGCTGGTTTCGGCACGGCCTCGACTGGTAGGCGCGGCGGTCGAGAGGCGGCGCCGCACGACCCCGGTCACCAGCGGGCGGAGCAGCTGCGCGCCGAGCTGTCCCGTCTTCAGTGCGCGCCGCTGCGGCGCAGGTCGCTCGGGCGACCGTCGGGGTCGTGGACCAGATCGAGCATCCCCCGGGCGAGCAGTCGCCGCCCTCGCGGCACGCCGGGCGCGGGCAGGGGACGAAGCCGTCCCGGAGGGCGTGGCGTCCCACCACCCTCGCGGTGCCAGGACTCCAGGCGGGCGGCGGACTCGGCGTACCGCTGGGCCATCGCGTGCGGTTCGAGGCAGTCGGCCATCGCCACCTCCCACCCCTGCCGGTCGACGTCGTCGAGGCGGTCGAGGTGCTCGGCGGCCAGCTGCAGCCGCAGCGCCCTCGCGCGGTCGTCGTCGAGGACCGCGGCGGTCAGCTCGCCGTCGTGGGTCCACGAGCGCCGGTTGATGTTGTCCGAGCCGACCGCCGACCACCGGTCGTCGACCACCGTCGCCTTGGCGTGCACGTAGACCGGCACGCCGTGGTGGTTCTCCAGCCCGTACGCCGCCACGCGGCCCGGTGCGGCGCGGGTGAGGGCCTCGAGGGCGCGACCACGGGCGAGCAGCTGCGCGGTGCGGCTGAGCCCCTCGACGTCGGGCACGAGCGGGACGACGACCACCAGGCGAAGCCGGGGGTGGGCGCGGAGCGCATCGACGAGGGCCAGGGTGCCCTCGCTGTGCCAGAAGTACTGGTCCTCGACGCAGATGAGCTCGCGCGCGTTTGCGAACGCCTTGAGGTAGCCGCGGGCGACGCTGCGCTCGCCCAGCGGTGCGAAGGGATACGACCTGCCGGCACCGAGCGCGGGATAGGTGCGTAGCAGCTGCACGGGGCTCGGCCCGGCCGGGGCGGGGACCGGCAGCTGGTCGGGCAGGTGGCCGGGTCCGCTGCGCACCGCGCGCCACTTGTCGAGCAACCGGCGCCACGGCAGCCGCGACGGCGGCGAGGGGTCCTCCCACCGCTCGCGGAAGACCGTCTCGATGTCGTGGACGACCGGTCCGTGCAACCGCAGCTGCACGTCGTGCCACGACGCCCGCTCGCCGTACTCGGGCACGGTGCCGCGGCCCTGCGGGTCGCCCTCGTGGCGGTGGTCGTCGCGCCGGTTGTGCGCGAGATCGATGCCGCCGACGAAGGCGACGTCGTTCACCGGGTCCCCCGCCCGCCGGATGACGACGAACTTCTGGTGGTGCGACCCCCCGATCCGGACCCGCATGTCGAGCACCACCGGCACACCCCGGTGGCGCAGCTGCTCGCCGAGGTGGCGGTTGGCCGCGTGGAAGAAGCCGGCCTGGTCGTGGTGTGAGCGCCAGACCAGGCCGCGCACCGTCGCGCCCCGGCTCTCGGCGGCGCCGAGCACCTCGACCACCTCGGTCTCGGGGCCCTCGCCGAGGCGCTGGTGAGCATCGCCCTGCCAGTCGGTGAACAGCACGAGGTCGCCCTCACCCACGCTGGCCAGCTCCTCGAGCAGCGCCGCGAAGTAGGCCGCCCCGTCGACCAGCGGCTCCACCCGGTTCCCCGTCGCCCATGCCACGTCGTCGACGAACCGGTCGTCGACCCGCGTGTGGGGGTTGCCCCGCTCCGCGGCGGTGAGGAACCAGCGCGCGGGCTCGGCCGGCACCCGCCGGTCGGGCGGGTGGGGCCAGTCGGGCCGGTCGGGGGTGGTGCTCACAGGATGGATACTTCCGGCCGGTGGTCCGCTCCCGCGACACCACCCCCGTACGAGTCGCGCGCGGGCTGTTTCGCCCGCCGCGGGTCGACCCGCCCGACGATTCCGTTGCGGCAGGCTGCGCGTGCCCATGGCCCTGCGCGGGCGCGCCGGGCGTGGTGGGACACTGTGTTCTCCACGACGAGGGGTAATGCCTGTGCCTGACCTGGACCCGACCAAGGCCGACTTCACCGACATCTACACCGAATCCGACCCCCGGTCCTACTACCGCACCCTCGCCGCGCTGGACTACCAGATCACCGCGAACGCAGCGCCGTATGCCGAGCGGGTGCTGAAGGCCGCCCCCCGCGACGGTGTCGAGCGCACCGTGCTGGACGTGTGCTGTTCCTATGGCGTGAACGCCGCGCTGTTGCGGGGAAGCACTCACGAGGAGCTCATCGAGAACTACCTGGACCCAGGCCTGGACAACCTCGAACCCCAGGGGGTGTTGCGCCACGACCAGCAGGGCTTCGGCGGCCGGGCGAGCTCCGGACGCACGGTCCGCGGCCTGGACATCTCCGAGCCCGCGATCGACTATGCCACCGCCGCCGGACTGCTCTCGGACGGCTGGGCCGAGGACCTTGAGCAGCACGACCCCTCACCAGGGCTCGTGGAGGGGATCAGGGACACCGGACTGGTGCTCTCGACCGGGGCCGTCGGCTACGTCACTGACCGGACCTACCGGCGCATCCTCGGGGCGCTCGACCGGCCCGACGACGTGTGGCTGCTCAGCTGCGTGCTGCGGATGTACTCCTTCGACTCGATCGCCGAGGCGTGCGCCGAGCACGAACTGCTGACGGAGAAGCTGCCCGGAGTGCTGCTGCGTCAGCGCCGGTTCGCCGACCGGTCGGAGGCCGACGCCGCGGTGAAGGCCGTTCGGGACCGAGGGTTCGACACCACCGGCGCCGAGGACGACGGCTGGTACCTCGCCGAGGTCTTCCTCACCCGCCCGCGCACCGCGGTGGAGGCGCTGAGCGCGGAGCGGCTGTTCGAGGACCTGATCCCCGCCACATGACCGCGCACCTCAGGTGATCTTGATGCGACGCTCGCTGACCGACCGCGACCCCACGCCCGAGCCGGCGCTCGCCGCCGGCGGAGACGTGCTCGCCCTGGCACTGCTCGCCACCAGCGACGGCGGCGCGACGTGATCGGCTGGGTTCCCGCCGACGGTGACTATGGGAAGACCGCGGCGCCGGGTTGGCGTGATCGCGACTGGTCCCGGCATGAGCACGACTCGACCATCGCGGGGCGGCGCCTGCACTACCTCGACGTCGGCACCGGAGACCGGGTCTTCGTCCTCGTCCACGGCATGGGCGGACGATGGCAGAACTGGCTGGAGAACATCCCCGCCCTGGCCGCGCACGGCCGCGTGATCGCTCTGGACCTCCCGGGCTTCGGCCATTCCCAGCCGCCCGAGGGCCGAGTGACCCTCGAGGGCTTCGCCGACACCGCAGCCGAGCTCGTCCGCAGCCTGGGGATAGGCAGCGCGGTCTTCGTCGGGCACTCCCTGGGGGGCCAGGTCGCACTGCGCGTCGGCAGTCGGCATCCCCACCTGGCCGAGGCGGTCGTGTCGGTCGGTGGCGCGATCTATCAGTTCGGCGACCTGCTGGCCATGCGCGGCGTGCTGCGTCTGACCCTCACCCGGCCACGGGAGACCGCGGCGATCGTCGCCGAGATCCTCACCGCCGGCCTTCCGTCGCCAGGCTGGCTGCGCCGCTGCGTCGCAGCCTCATCGCTGCTGCGACGCGTGATCCTTGCCCCGTACGTCCTGCACCCCGCGGCCTTGACTGCCGACGCGGCCGCCTTGATCGTCGACGGAGCAGGTGCCTCTGGCGTCTACCCGACCACGCGAGCCGTCGCGCGCAGCAACCTCAGCGCTGGCATGCCAGGAGCGGACTGCCCGATCCTCTCCCTGGCCGCCGAGCGCGACCGCATCGCCCCGCTGCGGGACACCTACAGGTTGCAGCGCGAGCTCCCCGACGCTCGCACCATCGTCCTCGAAGGCTGCGGTCACATGCTCATGCTCGAACGTCCACAAGCATTCAACGCCGAGCTCTTGTCGTTCGCCGCGGCGCTGCCCCCACCCCCCACGACGATCGCACCGAAGGAATCCCCATGAACACGACGTCGAGCGCCCAGACGAACCAGACGCTCGTCCTGTCCGGCATCTTTGAGCTGGCGGCCGGGGCCCTCACCGGCTGGCCGTACGCACTCGCCGTGAACAGTCCAGATCGCATCGGCGCCCTCGGGATCCGGTCGGTGCCCCGGCTTCGCCAGTGGCACCTGGACCTGATCGCGCTCGGCGGCCTGAGTGTCCTGGTCGGCTCCGCGGTGCCCGATCTGCCACGACGAGTCGCCTGGCCGCTCACAGCAGGCGCCTGGACCAATGCAAACGCCTTCGGCGTCCTCGCCTTCAGGCCGGACTGGAAGGACAGCCCCGGCTACCAAGCCGCCGTCGCGGGGTCCTTTGCCGCCGTCACCTGGGGTTGCGCAGGACTCGCGGTCCTGGCAGCGAAGCGCCGGTGGGAGCGTTGATGGACCCCACCAGCCTGGCCGGCCGGGACGACACAGCGCTAGCGTCGAGCACGTTGAGTCCGGTCAGTTCCGGTTGAGGCTCATCGTTCATCAGTGGACGGGGGAAGCGCCATGGCCGACATCGACGAGGCCACCGGGCGGAGTGACGCACGGCCGTGGCGCGGGCTCCTCATCACGGGGGCGTGGTGCGCCTTCGCGAGCGTCGTCATGATCGTCGTGCAGGTCCCCGTCTACGTCGTCTGGCCACCGCCTGAGTCGACGGAGGGGTTCTTCGAGCTGCTGCTGGACAACCCGGCGCTGGGCCTGGTCTCGCTGGACGTGCTCTACGTCGTCTCGAACGCCCTGATGTTCCTGGTCTATCTCGCGCTGGCCGTCGTGCTGTGGAGGGTCAGCCAGTCGGCCGTCGTGATCGCGCTCGCGTTCTGCATCATCGGAATAGCCGCCTACATGAGCAGCCCGCGCCCGGTCGAGATGCTGTCCCTCGCCCAGGCCTACGCCGATGCGGACGCCGAGACCCGCACCGCCTTGCTGGCGACGGGGGACGGCATGCTCGCGACGTGGGCCGGCACGGGCTACGACATCTACTACTACTTCACTTTCGTGACCTTGGCGGTCCTGGCCGTTCTCATGCTGCGATCCTCGATCTTCAGCCGGGCCGCGGCCGTGTGGGGCCTGGTGAGCGCCGCCCTCATGACCGTCCCCACGAACTTCGGTACGGTCGGCATGGGCTTCGCGATCGCGTCGTTGGTGCCGTTCTCGGTGTTCGCCGTCCTGGTCGGGAAGCGCTTGCTGGAGCTCGCGAGCCCGGGGGAGCCCGCGGCGGCCACCTAGGGTGCACCAGATCGGCTGGGCGTCGAGGCGCAGCCTGATCCCGGAGCCGCCGTCCTCGGTCTTGAGCCGGGCGAACTCGATCTGCGCCGGCGTGGCGCCGGGCTGCTGGTCGGCGGTCGGCCCCGACCTGCCGGCATCCGGCCGGGCCCTCCAGCCGCTTCGCATTGTGCCGGGGCATGCGGTGCGGAAGAGTGTCGAGCCATGACCGCCGTTTCCCCGAACGGGCGGGTGGCCCCGTGATCGGCCGGCCCCCGCTCGCGGAGCATCTCTCGCTGGAGCCGCACCCCGAGGGCGGCTGGTACAGGCAGACCTGGGCCGCCCAGGAGCGCGTCACGCTGCCGGACGGCCGCGAGCGACCGACGGCGACGCTGATCTACTTCCTGCTGCCGGCGGGGGACTCGTCCGCTTGGCACCGGGTGGCCTCCGATGAGATCTGGCTGGCACACGCCGGCACGGTGACTCTCGAGTACGGCGGCGAGGGCGCGCAGCCCTCCACCGGCCTGACGCTGCGGCTCGGGGTGGACGCGGGCCAGGGCGAGCAGCTGCAGGCCGTCGTCCCCGCCGGCGTGTGGCAGCGCACCCTCCCCGGAGCGGCCGACGCGCTGGTCAGCTGCATGGTCTCGCCGGGCTTCGACTTCGAGGACTTCGAGCTGGCGGAGGACGACCGGCCCGCGGTGAAGCCCTCGCCCCTGAGGCCCGCGCCGGAGTGAGCGGACGCCGCTCGCGGTGATGTCCGATTCCCGCGAGGGCGACGTCGCGGGGTCCGGCACGATGGGGGCATGACACCGCTCCCCGCGCTCGACGACGCGGCCCGCTGGGCCGCCGTGTCGAGCCGGGACCGGCGCTTCGACGGCATCTTCTGCACGGCCGTGCTCACCACGGGCATCTACTGCCGCCCCTCGTGCCCGGCCCGGCCGGCACGCCGCAACGTGGAGTTCTTTCCCACGGCGGCGGCCGCCCAGGTGGCCGGCTACCGCGCCTGCCGCCGCTGCCTGCCCGACGCCGTGCCCGGCAGCCCGGAGTGGGACGTGGCCGCCGACGTGACCGGCCGGGCGATGCGCCTGATCGCCGACGGCGTGGTCGATCGCGAGGGAGTCGAGGGCCTGGCCGCGCGGGTCGGCTACACCCCCCGCCACCTCGGCCGGCTGCTCGCCGCCGAGCTCGGCGCGGGGCCGCTGGCCCTGGCGCGCACGCGGCGCGCCCAGACCGCGCGCACGCTGATCGAGGGCACGCACCTGCGGTTCGCCGACGTCGCCTTCGCGGCGGGGTTCTCGAGCGTGCGGCAGTTCAACCAGACGATCCGCGAGGTGTACGCGGCGACTCCGCGGGAGCTGCGCGGCCGTCATCCGCGCGAGACCGGAGTGGCCGCGGGCACGGTGCGCCTGCGCCTCGGCGTCCGCACCCCCTTCGCCGGACGTGCGCTGATCGACTTCCTCGCCCACCACGTCGTGCCGGGCCTGGAGGCCGCCGGACCCGGGTGGTACGCGCGGACCCTCGATCTGCCGTGCGGCCACGGAACCGTGCGGATCGAGGCCGACGACGAGCCCGAGGCCGGCGGCACCGCCTTCGTGGCGGCGACCCTGCGGCTGACCGACCTGCGCGACCTCACCGCCGCCACCGAGCGGCTCCGCCGGCTGCTCGACGCCGACTGCGACCCCGTGGCCGTCGACGCCGCCCTCGCCCGGGACGGGTTGCTCGCGCCGCTGGTGCGTGCGCGCCCCGGGGTGCGCGTGCCCGGGCAGGTCGACGGTGCGGAGACGGCCATCCGCACGGTGATCGGCCAGCAGGTGAGCGTGCGCGGCGCGCGCACCGTCACCGCGCGCCTGGTGGCGGCGCACGGGCGTCGGGTCGAGACGGGCGAGGCCGGGCTGACCCGCCTCTTTCCGCGGCCCGCGGACCTCGCAGCGGCCGACCCCGCGAGCCTGCCGATGCCCCGGGCCCGGGGTCGCGCTCTCGTCGACCTGGCCGCGGCGCTGGCGGCGGGCGACGTGGTCGCCGACCGGGGACCGGACCGCGCCGACGCGCGCCGCCGGCTGCTCGAGCTCCCCGGCATCGGGCCGTGGACCGCCGACTACGTGGCGATGCGGGCGCTCGGTGACCCCGACGTCTTCCTGCCCACCGACCTCGGCGTGCGCGCGGCCCTCGCGGGGTTGGGCCATGCCCCGCGGAGCGGGGAGCGGCCCGATCGCGCGGCCGGCGTGCGCGCTGAGCGGTGGCGTCCCTGGCGCTCCTACGCGCTGGTGCACCTGTGGCACACCGTCGTGCCGGCCCAGCCCGCCCCCGGGCCCGACCCCCAGCAGCAGAAGGAGACCTGAGATGTGGACGATCATCGCCTCGCCCGTGGGGGAGCTGCGCCTCGTCGCGGACGGCGGCGCCCTCGTCGCGATCGACTTCGAGCCCTTCGGGCCGCCCGCCGACGGTCGGGTCCTCGGGGAGCGCGACGACGACCACCCGGTCCTGGTCGAGACGGCGCTCCAGCTGGCGGCGTACTTCGCGGGCGAGCGCAGGGGCTTCGACGTGCCCCTGGCACCGACCGGGACGGCGTACCAGCACCGGGTCTGGGGGGCGCTGCGCGGGATCGGATACGGGCAGACGGCCTCCTATGCCGACGTCGCGCGCCGGATCGGTCAGACGCGCGCGGCGTCCCGCGCCGTCGGCCTGGCCAACGGCCGCAACCCGATCCCGATCATCGTCCCCTGCCATCGCGTGATCGGTGCCGACGGGGCCCTGACGGGGTACGCCGGGGGGACCGACCGCAAGCGCGCGCTGCTGGACCTGGAGCAGGAGGCGCTCTTCTGACCGAGCCGGTCCCGGCGGTCAGTCGCTCGCCGCGCGGCGCAGGGACTCCGAGAGGCGCTCCGCCGCGGCCATCACCGCGGGCGCGTGCATCCGCCCGGGCTGCCGGGAGAGCCGCTCCAGCGGGCCGGACACCGACACAGCCGCGATGATCTTGCCGCTGGGGGAGCGCACGGGGGCGGAGACCGAGGCGACGCCCTGCTCACGCTCCCCGACCGACTGGGCCCAGCCGCGGCGGCGGATGCCCGAGAGGGCGGTCGCCGAGTAGGCGGCGTTCTGCAGCCCGCGGTGCATCCGCTCGGGGTCCTCCCACGCCAGCAGCACCTGGGCCGCCGAACCGGCCCGCATCGTGAGCTGGGAGCCGACCGGGATGGTGTCGCGCAGGCCGCTGGGCCGCTCGGCGGCGGCGACGCACACGCGGTGATCGCCCTGCCGGCGCCACAGCTGGGCGGACTCGCCGGTGATGTCCCGGAGGCGCGCGAGCACCGGGCCGGCGGCGGCCAGGAGGCGGTCCTCGCCGGCGGCCGCGGAGAGCTCGGACAGCCGGGGGCCCAGGACGAACCGTCCCTGCAGGTCCCGCGACACCAGGCGGTGGTGCTCCAGCGCGACCGCCAGGCGGTGCGCGGTGGGGCGCGCGAGCCCGGTGCCCGCCACGAGGCCGGCCAGCGTGGCCGGGCCGGCCTCGAGGGCGGCGAGCACGAGCGCGGCCTTGTCCAGGACGCCGACTCCGCTTCCGTTGTCCATATAGCAATACTGACGTCTCAGATCATGGGATGCAAGGGGTACGGTGGTCGGGTCGTCGCTCGACGACGCCAGCCGAGGCACAGCGGAGGAGGACCAGCATGGGCAGGACCATGGCCGAGAAGGTGTGGGACGAGCACGTCGTGCGCAGTGCGGCGGGAGAACCGGACCTCCTCTACATCGATCTTCACCTGATCCACGAGGTGACCTCCCCGCAGGCCTTCGACGGGTTGCGCCTCGCGGGCCGCCCGGTCCGCCGCCCCGACCTGACGCTGGCGACCGAGGACCACAACGTGCCGACCCTCGACCTGGACCAGCCGATCAAGGACCCGGTCTCCCGCACCCAGGTCGAGACGCTGCGGCGCAACGCCGAGGAGTTCGGCGTGCGGCTGCACCCGCTCGGAGACCTCGAGCAGGGCATCGTCCACGTCGTCGGCCCGCAGCTGGGCCTGACCCAACCCGGAATGACGATCGTCTGCGGCGACTCGCACACGTCGACGCACGGCGCCTTCGGCGCCCTGGCGTTCGGCATCGGCACCTCCGAGGTCGAGCACGTGCTGGCGACCCAGACGCTGCAGCAGGCGAAGCCGCGGACCATGGCCGTCACCGTCAACGGCAGCCTCCCCGAGGGCGTCACCGCCAAGGACATGGTCCTCACGCTGATCGCGCACACGGGCACCGGCGGTGGGGCCGGGCACATCGTGGAGTACCGCGGCCAGGCGATCGAGGAGCTCTCGATGGAGAGCCGGATGACCGTGTGCAACATGTCGATCGAGTGGGGCGCCAAGGCCGGCATGGTCGCCCCGGACGAGACGACGTTCGCCTACATCCGCGACCGCACGTACGCGCCGCGGGGCGAGGCCTGGGACGAGGCTGTCGCGCACTGGACGAGCCTGCGCACCGATCCCGATGCCGAGTACGACCGCGAGATCGTGCTGGACGCGAGCGAGATGACCCCGTTCGTCACCTGGGGCACGAATCCCGGGCAGGGCGTGCCGCTGGGTGACCGGGTGCCACAGCCGGACGAGCTCGACGACGACGACGAGCGGTTCGCGGCCGAGAAGGCGCTGACCTACATGGGCCTCGAGGCCGGGACGCCGATGCGCGACATCTCCGTCGACACGGTCTTCGTCGGCTCGTGCACCAACGGCCGGATCGAGGACCTCCGCCTCGCGGCGTCGATCATCCGGGGCCGCACGGTCGCGCCCGACACGCGGTTGCTGGTGGTGCCCGGATCCGTGCGCGTGCGCCTGCAGGCCGAGGAAGAAGGCCTCGACGTGGTCTTCAAGGAGGCCGGCGGCGAGTGGCGCGGGGCCGGCTGCTCGATGTGCCTCGGCATGAACCCCGACCAGCTCGCGATCGGTGAGCGCTCCGCCTCCACCTCGAACCGCAACTTCGAGGGTCGGCAGGGCAAGGGTGGGCGCACCCACCTGGTCTCCGTGCCGGTGGCGGCGGCCACGGCGGTCGTCGGTCGGCTGGCCGCACCGACCGACCTGGACTGACCCGCCGCCAGAGAAGCGCGACGGAAGAGCTCGAACCAACAGCGCCAGAGACAAGACGAGGACCGACATGGCTGCCATGGAACCCTTCACGACCCACACCGGCATCGGCGTCCCGCTGCGGCGCAGCAACGTCGACACCGACCAGATCATCCCGGCCGTCTACCTCAAGCGCGTGACGCGCACGGGCTTCGAGGACGGGCTGTTCGCCGCGTGGCGCGACGACCCGGACTTCGTCCTCAACCACGACGTGTATCGAGCGGGCAGCGTCCTCGTCGCCGGACCCGACTTCGGCACCGGCTCCTCGCGCGAGCACGCCGTCTGGGCGCTGCAGAACTACGGGTTCCGGGTCGTGATCTCGCCGCGCTTCGGAGACATCTTCCGCGGCAACGCCGGCAAGGCCGGGCTCCTCGCGGCGAGGGTCGACGACAAGGTCGCGCAGGCCCTGTGGTCGTTGCTCGAGGAGCGTCCCGGCACCGAGGTCACCGTCGATCTCGGGGCCCGCACGGTGCGTGCCGGTGAGGGTGAGGACGCCGTCGAGGACTCCTTCGACATCGACGACTACACGCGCTGGCGTCTGTTGGAGGGACTCGACGACATCGGCGTCACCCTCGGCCACGAGCACGACATCGCGGCCTTCGAGGCCGCGCGACCGAGCACGAAGCCGCGCGTCGCCGTCCCTTCCTGACGCCGGCCCGACGCCTGCCCGGCCGCGCGCTCGCCCGGCTGTGCCACGGGCAGTTTCGCCCGCAGCAGAGCGGGAAACCCACGCCCGACGCGTTGCGGGGGGTGTTCGGTCCGCACTCGCCGCGGGCCGCACGAACGACCCTCGCCGACACCGCCGCAAACCCCGGAAACCGCACAACCACGCGGGTTTTCGTCGCGTCGGGGAGGAGAAAAATGTGCCGACCACGCGGCCAAGATGATTGTGGCTCGCCTCACAAGTCCCTAGCGTGCCGTGGTAGGCCGTCGAGCACGTGGCTCGACCTGACGTTCATTGGAAGGGAATACAGTGAACAAGACCCAGCTCATCGACGCGCTGTCGGCGCGTTACGAGGGGAACAAGAAGGCCGCGGCCCACGCGCTCGAGTCCGTGCTGGACACGATCACCCGCGAGGTCGCCAAGGGCGAGAAGGTGGCGATCACAGGCTTCGGCTCGTTCGAGAAGAGGGTCCGTGAGGCCCGGTGGGTGCGAAATCCCCAGACCGGCCAGCGGGTCAAGGCGAAGAAGACGGCGGTGCCGAAGTTCACCGCCGGGGCCGACCTCAAGGCGGTGATCTCCGGGGCCAAGAAGCTGCCGAAGGCCACCGTCGCGACGGCCGACAGCGCCGTCAAGAAGGCTGCCGCCTCGGCGCAGGCCGTGGGCACGGGGAAGAAGTCGGCGGGGACCAAGAAGTCGGCGGCGAGCAAGAAGTCGGCGGCGAGCAAGAAGTCGGCGGCGAGCAAGAAGTCCGCGGCGAGCAAGAAGTCCGCGGCGAGCAAGAAGTCCGCGGCGAGCAAGAAGTCCGCGGCGAGCAAGAAGTCGGCGGCGAGCAAGAAGTCGGCGGCGAGCAAGAAGTCCGCGGCGAGCAAGAAGTCCGCGGCGAGCAAGAAGTCCGCGGCGAGCAAGAAGTCCGCGGCGAGCAAGAAGTCCGCGGCGAGCAAGAAGTCGGCGCCGGCGAAGAAGTCGGCGAGCAAGAAGTCGGCGCCGGCCAAGAAGTCGGCGAGCAAGAAGTCGTCGCCGGCCAAGAAGTCGGCGAGCAAGAAGTCGTCGCCGGCCAAGAAGTCGGCGAGCAAGAAGTCGTCGCCGGCGAAGAAGTCGGCGAGCAAGAAGTCGTCACCGGCCAAGAAGTCGGCGAGCAAGAAGTCGTCACCGGCCAAGAAGTCGGCGCCCCGACGCTGAGGCACCGCACGACGAGGGCGGGTCACCCGGGCGCCGGGGGCCCGCCCTCGTCGCGTCCCCACGCCGCGGCGGTGCGCCGGCCCACGCCCAGGACCAGGGCGCGGCCCAGGTCGCCGACGTCGTCGACGTCCTGGCGCAGGCTGGGCAGGGCGCCCGGTATCTCGCGTGCCCCCGCCGCGGCGTGCGCCGCGCGTGAGCCCGGGCCGAACCGCGGCGCGAACGCCTCGAGCCGCGCCGCATAGAGCGTCGTCCCGGTGCCCGGCTCGTCCACCACGAAGCCGGGGTGCTCGGGCTCCCACGCACCCAGCGCGGCGCCGAGGTCGTCCGGACTCAGCGCCGGAAGGTCGGCGCACAGGGCCACGGGCACGAGCCACGGCCACCGTCGCGCCCCCTCGATCGCGGCCTGCACCAGGCTCGCGTTGAGATCGCCGCCGACCCCGTCCGGCAGCACGTCGCATCGCGGCGCGGCGCCGAGCTGGCCCGCGAAGTGGGCGTCGTCAGTCACGACCAGCACGCGCTCCACCACGTCGGTGGCCAGCGCCGCGGCGACGGTGTCCTCGGCGAACGCCGCCGCCAGGGCCCGGCGCACGTCGTCAGGCAGCCCCGCGAGACGGGACTTTCCGGCGGCGGGGGGTTTCACGGGCACCAGGACGACATGGCGGCGCGGCTGGGCAGAGGTGGCCACGCCCCGATCCTTTCAAGCGCACCCGCGGGACCGCGGGGCGGTCTGGGGTCATGCCCGGCCGGGACCGGTAGCCTGCCCACGACGCTGACGACGACGGAGTCTCAGGAGGACGGCGAGCATGACGGTCCGCAAGCTGCATGAGCGGCGTGGCTGGGCGTTCGTCGTCGGGGTGGGGATCCTCAAGCCCGTCCTCGTGCCCGGCACGCGCCGTGACTGGATCGACGGGCACAAGCTGCCCGAGACCCAGGGCTGCGTCGTCGTGCTCAACCACATCTCGCACCTCGACCCGTTGCTGATCGCGCACTTCCTCTACGACCACGGCCGGTTGCCGCGCTACCTCGCGAAGTCCGGGCTCTTCCGCAACCGGGCCCTGGGCGGCTTCCTGCGGGCCGCGGGGCAGATCCCCGTGCAGCGCCAGTCGGCGTCGGCGCTCGGCGCCTACGAGGCCGCGGTCGCCGCCGTGCGCGCCGGTGAGTGTGTCGTGGTCTACCCGGAGGGCACCATCACCCGCGACCCGGGGATGTGGCCGATGACCGGCAAGACGGGGGCCGCACGGATCGCGCTCGAGACGGGCTGCCCGGTCGTTCCCGTCGGGCAGTGGGGCGCGCACGAGCTCCTCCCGCCCTACTCGCTCAGGCCGCACCCGCTGCCCCGCAAGACGATCCGGATGAAGGTGGGCGACCCCGTCGCCCTCGACGACCTGGCCGAGGGGCCCATCACCGCCGAGGGGCTGAGGCAGGCGACCACCCGCATCATGGACGCCGTGACGGCGCTGGTCGCGGACCTGCGCGGCGGGGAGCCCCCCGCCGAGCGCTTCGACCCACGCAAGGCGGGCGTGCGACGGACGGGCAACCCGGCCCGTCCAGAGCCCGGACCCGAGGAGGACCCGAGATGAGCAAGGTGACCGTGATGGGGGCAGGCTCCTGGGGGACCGCCTTCTGCATCATCCTCGCCGACGCCGGCAACGACGTGACGCTGTGGGGCCGCCGTGCGGAGGTCTGCGACCAGATCAACGAGTCGCGCGAGAACGCCGACTACCTGCACGGCATCCAGCTGCCGCCCGCGGTGAGCGCCACGCCGGACCCGGAGAAGGCGCTGGCGGGTGCGGAGGTCGTGGTGCTGGCCGTGCCGTCGCAGAACCTGCGCGACAACCTGCACGGCTGGGCCGAGCTGATCCCCGACGACGCCGTGATGGTCTCGCTGATGAAGGGCGTCGAGCTCGGGTCCCTCAAGCGGATGAGCGAGGTGATCGCCGAGGAGACCGGCGCTGCCGCGGATCGGATCGCCGTCGTCTCGGGGCCGAACCTCGCGAAGGAGATCGCCCGCCGGGAGCCCGCCGCATCCGTGGTCGCCTGCGAGGACGAGGCCGTGGCGCGCCGGCTCCAGCGGCTGGTGCACGCGCCGGCCTTCCGCCCCTACACCTCGCCCGACGTCGTCGGCTGCGAGGTGGGCGGCGCCTACAAGAACGTGGTCGCGCTCAGCGTCGGGATGGCGATCGGGCTCGGCTTCGGCGACAACACGACCGCGTCCCTGATCACGCGCGGGCTGGCCGAGACGGCGAGGCTGGGCCAGGCGCTCGGGGCCAACCCGATGACGCTGATGGGTCTCGCGGGCCTGGGGGACCTGGTGGCCACGTGCTCCTCGCCGCTCTCGCGCAACCGCACCTTCGGCGAGAAGCTGGGCCTGGGCATGAGCACCGAGGAGATCTACGCCTCCACGCGTCAGGTCGCCGAGGGGGCGAAGTCGTGCTCCTCGTTGGTCGAGCTGGCGGAGCGCATGGGCGTCGACGCGCCGATCGCCAAGCACGTCGACGGCGTCGTCAACGGCACGCAGAGCGTGGCGGAGATGATGCAGGCGATGGTCTCGCGCGACACGAAGTCCGAGCTGGAGTGACCCGGCTGGAGCGGCCCCCGGTGCCGGGACGCTCAGGTGACCAGGTCGTCGAGCGCCCCGCGGAGGTCCTCCCACAGGTCCTCGACGTCCTCGACGCCGACCGAGAGCCGGACCAGCCCCTCGGGGATCGTCGGCGCCTCCGCCTTCCAGCGGCGGCGGCGCTCGAAGGTCGACTCGACCCCGCCGAGGCTCGTGGAGTGCACCCACAGCGAGGTCTTCTGCACGAGCAGGTCGGCCGCCAGCGCGCCACCGCCCGGGACGATCGAGATGATCCCGCCCCAGCCGGGGTAGCGCACCTCGTCGACGGCCGGGTGCTCGCCGAGCCGCCGGGCGAGGTCGGTGGCGTTTGCCTGTGACCGCTCGACGCGCAGGTGCAGCGTGCGCAGGCCGCGGGTCGCGAGGTAGGCCTCCATGGGACCCGGCACCGCACCGAGGAGGTCGCGGCGACCCTTCAGGACGCCGTACAGCTCGTCGTCACGGGTCACGACCGCCCCCATGAGCACGTCGCTGTGCCCGGCGAGGTACTTGGTGACCGAGTGCACGACCAGGTCGACGCCGTCCTCCAGCGGCCGCTGCAGGAGGGGCGTCGCGAACGTGTTGTCCACGACCACGGAGGCGCCCGCCTCGTGGGCGGCCCGCGTGATGGTCGCGATGTCGACCACCTCCAGCGCCGGGTTGCTCGGCGACTCCATCCAGACGAGCGCGGCGCCGTCGCAGGCGTCGACCACCGCCTGGGTGTCGGTCATGTCGACCAGCAGCGCGCGCACGCGGCCCCGGGCCTCGAGGTCGGCGAGCTGCATGACGGTGCCGGTGTAGGCGTGCTGGGGGGCGACGACGGTGGCATCGGAGCCGACCAGGTCCAGCACCGTGGCCACGGCGGCGAGACCCGAGGCGAAGGACAGGCAGCGACCACCCTCGAGCTCGCCCAGCGCCGACTCGAAGGCGGTCCACGTGGGGTTGGTGTAGCGCCCGTACTCCCGCTCGCCGCCCGCGACATAGGTCGACGCGAAGGTGACCGGGGTGCTCAGCGGTTCGTCGCTCTGGTGCGGCGGCCGACCCGCGTGCACGGCCAGCGTCGAGCGCCGGTGCGCGGGCGCCTGAGCGGGCCCCGGGGAGGAGGGAGCGGGCCGTGCGTCGTCGGGCATGCCGCCACCCTAGGCGGGTAGCCTCAGCGCGATGAACCAGCCCTCCCGCCCCGATCCGGCGTCGTCAGGAGCATCCCGCCCGCGGGTCGCGGTGGTCTTCGGGGGACGGTCGAGCGAGCACGCCATCTCGTGCATCACGGCGGGCAGCGTCCTCGGCGCCCTGGCGGGGTCGGCCTACGACGTCGTCCCGATCGGCATCGCCCCGGACGGTCGATGGGTGCTCGAGTCGGACGACCCGGAGCGGCTCACCATCGACGAGACGGGCGCCCTCCCCGCGGTCGACGAGACCCGCACGACCGTGGCGCTGGAGCCGGTGGCGTCGGGCGCCGGGCTGGTGGCCATGGACCCGAACGGGGGCCCCCGCGCCCTGGGCGACGTCGACGTCGTGCTGCCGCTGCTGCACGGCCCCTGGGGCGAGGACGGCACGATCCAGGGCTTGCTGGAGATGATGGCGGTGCCCTACGTCGGGGCCGGGGTGCTGGCCTCCGCGGTGAGCATGGACAAGGCGATGATGAAGGTCGTGCTGGCCGGCGCCGGGCTTCCGCTGCTGCCGTCGCGGACGATCGCCCGCCGCGACTGGGCGCGGGACCCCGCCGCCTGCCGCGCCGCCGCCGAGGAGCTCGGCCTACCCGTCTTCGTGAAGCCCGTGCGGGGCGGCTCGAGCATCGGCATCAGCCGCGTGCGGAGCGCCCACGAGCTCGACGCCGCGGTCGACGAGGCGCTGCGCCACGACACGAAGGCGCTGGTCGAGGCGTGCGCGCCGGACGGCGCCCGCGAGGTCGAGTGCGGGGTGCTCGAGGCGGAGGACGGGTCGGCCCGGGCGAGCGTCCCGGCCGAGATCCGCGTCGGCGGCGAGCACGACTTCTACGACTTCGACGCGAAGTACCTCGGCGAGCAGGGCACCGAGATCGACGTCCCTGCCGACCTGCCGGACGACGTCACGGCCGAGCTGCAGCGGCTGGCGGCCGCGGCCTTCACCGCCGTCGGCTGCTCGGGCCTCGCGCGCGTGGACTTCTTCGTGGGCACCGACGGCGGGATCGTGGTCAACGAGATCAACACGATGCCGGGGTTCACACCCACGTCGATGTTCCCGCAGATGTGGGCTGCCAGCGGCCTGGACTACCCCAGCCTGATCGATCGGCTGATCACGGTGGCCCTGCGGCGGCACGAGGAGCTCAAGTAGCCCGGGTGCGACCCGCTCTGCGGCCGCCCGGGCGGGTCTCCCGGCCGCCGGGCCCGGTCATCGGCAGGGCGCCACGGTCGTGAGCGCGCCGCGCAGGGCGGGCGAGAGATCGGCGAGCACTCCCGCGGGCGGGCGGTAGTCGGAGGGGACGGTGACGGCCACCCGCGGCTCGGTCCCGATGGTGGTCAGCGTGACGTCCCCGGCCCGGCCGGGCTGCTCGCCGCCGTCGCCGAGGTCCTGGACCGCGTCGTCAGGGAGGAACCAGCCGACGCCGTCGACCTCCAGGCACGGAGAGCTGCGGGTCAGGCCCGGGGGCGAGGGGACGCCACAGGAGAGGACGACGGCCGGGTCGCCCCAGGCCGCCCCGGGGGCGCCGGCCGGCTCGACCTCGCGCCGCTCGAGCGCATCGACCGTCGGCGGCAGCGCCTCGACGAGCGTCGCGCAGGCCGCGCGCTGCCCGGCCGGGGGTGTCACGTCCACCCTCGGCGTCGACGAGCAGCCGGTGATCGTCAGGGCCATGGCCAGGGCCGCCGGAAGGAGGGCCGCGCCGGGGCGGGCGCGGCGGGCCGTGCTCAGATGTGCACGACCGGGCACGTCAGCGTGCGCGTGATGCCCTCGAGGTTCTGCACGCGGGAGACGACCAGCTTGCCCAGCTCGTCGACGTTGCGCGCCTCGGCGCGCACGATCACGTCGTAGGGGCCGGTGACGTCCTCGGCGAGCGTGACGCCCTTGACCCCACGGATCTCCTCGGCCACCTCCGCGGCCTTGCCGACGTCGGTCTGGATCAGGATGTACGCCTGGACGACCACGGTGACTCCTCACTCGGGCTACGGGGGGCGGGTTCCGGCACAACCTATCGCGGGCCCGCCCGGTGTCCACTCCTGGACCAGCGGCGGTCCCGGCGACCCGGTCTGCTGGGATGGGCCCATGGAGGAGCGCCACCTCACCGACCCCGTCACCGACCCGCACGCGACGCTCGCGGACGCCGGCGAGTTCGGCCTGATCCGGGCCCTCCAGGAGGTCTTCGAGTCGGGCGACCACGTGCTCGTCGGGCCCGGGGACGACGCCGCGGTGCTCCGCGTGCGCACCGGCCACGTCGTGGTCTCCACCGACCTGATGGTCGAGGGCCGGCACTTCCGGCGGGAGTGGGTGTCGGCCGCGGACGTCGGGCACCGCGCCGCCGCGCAGAACCTGTCCGACATCAACGCGATGGGCGGCCGGGCTCACTCCCTGACGATCGGGCTGGCGGCCCCCGGCGACCTGCCGGTGGCGTGGGCCCTGGACTTCGCGCGCGGGTTTGCCGAGGAGGCGGCCCTCGTGGGCGCCAGCGTCGTCGGCGGCGACCTGACCCGCAGCGAGGAGATCGTCGTGGCGGTCACCGTGCTCGGCGCGTGCACCCAGGCCCCGGTGCTGCGCGCGGGCGCCCAGCCCGGCGAGGTGCTGGCGCTCGCCGGTCGCCAGGGCTGGGCGGCCGGCGGTCTCGCCGTGCTCGGCCGCGGGTTCCGGTCACCGCGGGCGCTGGTGGAGGCCTATCGGCGCCCGGAGCCCCCGTACGACGCGGGGGCCGCCGCTGCCGAGGCCGGCGCCACGGCGATGATCGACGTCTCCGACGGCCTGGTCGCCGACGCCGGCCACGTCGCCTCCGCCTCGCGGGTGCACCTGGACCTGCACGCCGCGTCCCTCGAGGTCGCCGAGCCGCTGCTCGCCGTCGGCCAGGCCCTGGGGGCCGACCCGATGCAGTTCGCGCTCGGCGGCGGCGACGACCACGCCCTGCTGGCGGCGTTCCCCGACAAGGAGTCCCTGCCCCCGGGGTGGACGGTGGTCGGGGAGGTCCGCGAGCCCACCGACGACGCCCCGGCCGGGACGGTCACCGTCGACGGCGCCGCGTGGGAGGGCCCGGCCGGCTGGTCCCACTTCTGACGCACGGCTCCCGACGCGGCCCCCGACGCACGACGGCCCCCGCCACAGGGGCGGGGGCCGTCGTCAGCGTCAGCGGGTCAGCGGGTGACCTTGCCGGCCTTGATGCAGGCGGTGCAGACGTTCAGCCGCTTGGGCGTCCCGTTCACCTGGGCGCGCACCCGCTGGATGTTGGGGTTGAAGCGACGGTTGGTGATCTTGCGCGACCACGGCCGGTTGTGACCGAAGCCCGGCTTCTTGGCGCAGATGTCACAGACGGCAGCCACCGTGAACTCCTGATGATCGAGGGTTGAACCTGTGCAGCCCCGCGCGTGCCGGGCACGCGGACGGGGTGGGCCCGCTGATGGGCAACCGACCCAGCGTATCCGACGGCCGACGCCCCGGGCCAATCGACCGGCCCGGCTCTCGTGCCCACTAGCCTCTCACCCCGTGGAGCGACCCGAGAACGACCCCGAGGAGCCGCGCGGGGCCGACGCGAGCGCGGCGCAGCGGGGGATCAGCCTCGAGGTGCTCGTGCGCTTCATGGACCTCGCGGCCGACACCCTGGAGCGGGCCCGGGAGGAGATCGACGCGCTCAACGTCTATCCGGTGCCGGACGGCGACACCGGGACGAACATGTATCTCACGGTCGCCGCTGCGCGCGACGCCCTGCGTGGCGCCTCCGGCGCGGGGGCCGGTCTGGCGGCGCTGGGGCGCGGCGCGCTGCTCGGCGCCCGGGGCAACTCCGGCGTGATCCTCAGCGAGATGCTGCGCGCCGCCGCGCGCCGGCTCGGGCGCGCCACCGCCCCCGAGCGCAGCGCACTGGTGGTCGCCGAGAGCATGCGCCTGGCGGCCGACGCCGCATACGCGGCCGTGGGCACGCCGGTCGAGGGAACCATGCTGACCGTGGCCCGCGCCGCCGCCGACGCGGCGGTCGCGCGGGCCGGGGACGACGAGGCGCGCACCACCGACATCGTGGTCGCGGCCGCCGTCGCGGCCCGCGAGGCGCTCGAGGCGACCCCGACGCAGCTCCCGGCGCTGGCGGAGGCGGGGGTCGTCGATGCCGGTGGCCGCGGGCTCAGCGTCCTGCTCGACGCCCTCGAGAGCGCCCTGACCGGGCGGCGCCCCGGCTCGGCCAAGACGCGGATCGGCGAGCACCAGATCCCGGTGCCGCGCCAGACGCCCGGCGCGCGCGGGGCCGGCGCGAGCGACGACCTGACCGAGGAAGGCCCGGCGTACGAGGTGATGTACCTGCTCGACGCCGAGCCGGAACGGGTGCCGGCGCTGCGCGAGGTCCTGGGTGACCTCGGCGACTCGCTGGTGCTCGTCGGCGACGAGGGTCTCTGGAACGTGCACGTGCACGTGGACGACGTGGGGGCGGCCATCGAGGCCGGCATCGAGGCGGGACGCCCGCACCGGATCCGCGTCACGCACTTCGCCGAGCAGGTCGCGGAGCAGCGGCGGGCCGAGCGGCAGCCGAGGCAGGGCCGGCGCGTGGTCGCGGTCGCGGCGGGCCCGGGGCTCCGCGCGCTGTACGAGCGCGAGGGGGCGGTGGTGGTCGCCGGGGGCCCGGGGCGTCGGCCGTCCACCGGCGAGGTGCTCACCGCGATCACCGGCAGCGGGGCGGACGAGGTCATCATGCTGCCCAACGACGCGGACTCCGTTCGCGTGGCCCAGGTCGCGGCCTCGATGGCCGAGCAGGACGAGGCGATCCGCGTCGCGGTGATCCCCACCCAGGCGCAGGTCCAGGGACTGGCCGCCCTCGCCGTGCACGAGCCCGGTCGCACCTTCGACGCCGACGTGCTCGAGATGACCGCCACCGCGCGGCATGCCCGGCACGGCGCCGTGACGATCGCGGCGCGGCAGGCGATGACGATGGGCGGGCCCTGCGAGCCCGGCGACGTGCTCGGGGTGGTGGCCGGGGACTTCGCCGTGGTCGGCAGCACCCTGGACGAGGTCGCCTTCGACGTGGTCGACCGACTGCTCGGCGGCGGCGGCGAGCTCGTCACGCTGGTCAGCGGGGCGGAGGACGCCGGCGGCGAGCGGGCCCGGCGGCTCGCGGCGTGGGTCGAGGAGCGCCATCCCCACGTGGACGTGGTGGTCTACGACGGTGGCCAGGAGCGCTACCCGTTGCTGATGTCGGTGGAGTGAGGAAGGAGGCTCGCGTGATCTCGCTGGCGTCTCCGATCGAGGCCGTGCTGGGCGACTCGCGCTCGAAGCGGAAGAAGATCGTCGAGGGCCTGGACCTGCACACGGTCGAGGACCTGCTGCGCCACTTCCCCCGCCGCTACCTGCGTACCGGCGAGCTGACGCACCTCGCCGGGCTCCGGGAGGGCGAGGTGCTCGTCGTGGTCGGCGAGATCGCCTCGGCGCAGCAGGCGACCTACCGGGACCGCCGCACGGGCCGGACGGCCTACCGCCTGGACACGGTCCTCCGCACCGACGGGCCGTCGCTTCGGATGTCCTTCTTCGCCAAGAACCAGGGCATCGCCTCCTGGCACGCGAAGCGGCTGCCGGCGGGGCGCCGGGGCATCTTCCAGGGCAAGGTCTCGCGGTTCCGCGGCGACTGGCAGCTCACCAACCCGCAGATGGTGCTCTTCGGCACGAGCGAGGAGACGGCCGACGAGAGGGGAGCGCAGCTCTCTCTCGAGACGCTGCGTGACCTCTACCCGGTCTATCGGCTCACCCGGGGTGTGGACTCGTGGGACCTGCAACGCGCAGTCGCCTTCGCCCTCACCGTGCTCGACGACGTGCCCGACCCGCTGCCGGCCGACCTGCGCGAGGCCGAGGGGCTGCCCGACCTGCGCCAGGCCTACGGCTGGGTGCACCACCCGGAGGACGCGGGCCAGGTCACCCGCGCGCAGCGCCGCTTCCGGTTCGAGGAGGCCCTGGTGACCCAGCTCGTGCTGGCCCGTCGCCGCCGCGCGCTGCGGGCCCAGCCGGCGCGGTCGCGCGCGGGCGGGGGCGGGCTGCTGGCGGCCTTCGACGCGGCGCTGCCCTTCGCGCTGACCGACGGCCAGCGCGCCGTCGGGGCCGAGCTCGAGGCCGAGCTCGCCGGCGAGCACCCCATGAACCGGCTGCTCCAGGGCGAGGTCGGGTCTGGCAAGACACTCGTCGCGCTCCGGGCGATGCTGCGGGTCGTCGACTCCGGGGGGCAGGCCGCGCTGCTCGCCCCCACGGAGGTGCTCGCGCAGCAGCACCACCGGTCGATCACCGCGATGCTCGGCGACCTCGCCGCGGGCGGGATGCTCGGCGGACACCCCGAGGCGACCCGCGTGGAGCTGCTCACCGGGTCGATGGGCAGGGCGCAGCGCACCGAGCCCCTGCTGCGCATCGCGTCCGGGGAGGCGGGGATCGTGATCGGGACCCACGCCCTGCTCGAGGACCGGGTCTCCTTCGCCGATCTCGGCCTCGTGGTGGTCGACGAGCAGCACCGGTTCGGCGTGGAGCAGCGCGCCGCGCTGACGGACAAGGCCGGCACGCCGCCGCACGTGCTGGTGATGACGGCGACGCCGATCCCGCGCACCGTGGCGATGACCGTCTTCGGCGACCTGGAGACGTCGACGCTGCGCGAGCTCCCCGCCGGCCGCGCCGCGGTGCAGACCACCGTGGTGCCGATGGCCGAGGCCCCGGCGTGGATGGAGCGCGTGTGGCAGCGCGTGCGCGAGGAGGTCGCCGCGGGGCACCAGGCGTACGTCGTCTGTCCGAGGATCAGCGGCGACGAGCCGGAGGAGGGGGAGGAGGACCCGGCACCCGACCCGGCCGACGTGCGCGGCGGGCCCGAGGGCGACCCCCTCTCCACTCCCGACGCCCTCGCGGCGGTGGAGGAGGTGACCGAGCGTCTGGCCGGCGGGCCCCTCTCGGGGCTGCGGGTCGCCCGGCTGCACGGCCGGATGACCCCGGAGGACAAGGAGCGCACCATGCGGGCCTTCGCCGACGGCGAGGTGGACGTGCTCGTCTCCACGACCGTGATCGAGGTCGGCGTCGACGTCGCCAACGCGACGACCATGGTGCTCCTCGACGCCGACCGCTTCGGGGTCTCCCAGCTGCACCAGCTGCGCGGCCGGATCGGTCGTGGCGGCCATCCCGGCCTGTGCCTGCTCGTCTCCCACGCCGAGCCGGGCAGCCCCGCCCGCGAGCGGCTCGACGCCGTCGCGGCCACCACGGACGGGTTCGAGCTGAGCCGGGTCGACCTCGACCAGCGGCGCGAGGGCGACGTGCTCGGCCGCTCGCAGTCGGGCTACCGCTCCAGCCTGGAGAACCTGCGCGTGCTGCGTGACGAGGAGACGATCGTGCGCGCCCGCAGCGTGGCCGCGGAGCTGCTGGACCACGACCCCGACCTGAGGCACGCGCCCGGTCTGGCGGCCGCGGTCGCCGCGCTGGAGACGGACACCAAGGCCGACTTCGTGGACCGGTCGTGACCCGGATCATCGCGGGGGTCGCCGGCGGTCGGCGGCTGGAGACGCCGCGCGGATCGGCCACGCGGCCCACGGCCGACCGCGTGCGGGAGGCGCTCTTCTCGGCGCTCGAGGCGCGGCTGGGCAGCCTGCGGGGCGCCCGGTTCCTCGACCTGTACGCCGGCTCCGGCGCCGTGGGCCTCGAGGCGTGGTCGCGGGGGGCACGGAGCGTCACCCTGGTCGAGCGCGACAAGCGCACCGCCGGGCTGATCGCACGCAACGCCCGTGCGATCGGCTGCGACGTCGCCGAGGTGCGCACCGCCTCGGTCTCGACGGCGCTGGCGGGGACGCCGCTGGCGGGGACGGCGCTGGGGGGGACGGCCCCGGCCGGGCAGGTCGCCACGGCGTACGACGTCGTCTTCAGCGATCCCCCCTACGACCGGGCGCCGGCACGCGTCGACGAGGAGCTGGCGGCCCTGGTCGTGGGCGGCTGGCTGGCGCCGGGCGCCGTGGTCGCCGTCGAGAGGTCCTCCCGCAGCCCGGGGCCTGGCTGGCCGGACGGCCTCGAGGCCGACGGCCGACGCCGCTACGGCGAGACCACGCTCTGGTACGGTCGCGCCCTCTGGCCGCCGGAGACCGAGGAGTGACGTCCGTGCGTCGAGCGGTGTGCCCCGGTTCCTTCGACCCCGTGACCAACGGTCACGTCGACATCGTCGCGCGCGCCGCGGCCCTCTTCGACGAGGTCGTCGTCGCCGTGGGCGTGAACAAGTCCAAGAACCGGCTGTTCACCGCCGACGAGCGGGTCGACATGATCAGCCGGGCCGTGGAGGGGCACCCCAACGTGCGGGTGGACACGTTCAGCGGGCTGCTCACCGACTTCTGCGACGCGCACGGGGTGAGCGCGATCGTGAAGGGCCTGCGGGCGGTCAGCGACTTCGACTACGAGCTGCAGATGGGGCAGATGAACCGCAGCCTGTCCGGCGTCGAGACGGTCTTCGTGCCGACCACGCCCGAGTACTCGTTCCTGGCCTCCAGCCTCGTCAAGGAGGTGGCCGCCTTCGGCGGCGACGTCGCCGGTCTGGTGCCCCCCTTCGTGCTCGAGCGGCTCACCGCTCGCCTCGCGGGTGCCGACGGCTCCTGACCTGCGTTTTGCCCGCGTCCTCGCCCGGGGGATACCCTGTCCGGGATCTGACGTGCCCGGACCCGGAAGTGACCTCCTGACCAGCCTGGACCCGAGAGCGCCGCTCGTGCTCGACACCCGCGAGCTCGGCCGCCGCCCCGGGTCCCAGCGTGAGGTGTCGCGGACGGTGCCGGCCCCGGCGGATCTGGGCATCGAAGTCCTCGGAGTCGCCGAGGGGTCGCCGGTCGAGCTCGACCTGCGCCTCGAGGCGGTCATGGACGGGGTGCTGGTCACGGGCTCGGCCACGGTCGGGCTGCGCGGCGAGTGCGTGCGGTGCCTGGACGCGATCGAGGACGAGATGTCCCCGACGTTCCAGGAGCTGTTCCTCTACGACGACGGCGACCGGCCCGCGGCCGATGACCTGGGCGAGGAGGACGACGAGGTCAGCCGGCTCCAGGGCGACCTGGTCGACCTGGAGCCACTGCTGCGGGACGCGGTGGTGCTCGCGCTGCCGTTCCAGCCCTTGTGCGACGAGGACTGTCCCGGCCTGTGCCCCGAGTGCGGAGCGCGTCTGGCCGACGACCCGGACCACGACCACGAGGCACAGACGGACCCGCGGTGGGCGGCGCTGGCTCAGCTCACCCAGGCACCGACGCTGGACGACCAGCAGGACGACTGAACCGGACGCGAGGCGCCGGACCACACGGCCGGACCCGGCCCGTACGACAGGAGCGAACAGTGGCAGTCCCGAAGCGGAAGATGTCGCGCAGCAACACCCGGCACCGTCGGTCGCAGTGGAAGGCCACGGCGCCCACCCTGGTGACCTGCGCGAACCCGGCCTGCGGCGCGAAGCACCTGCCGCACCGCGCGTGCGGGGAGTGCGGCCAGTACGGCCCGCGCGCGGACCGTCGCCAGGTCCTCTGAGCGACCGCGAACCTTCGCCGGGAACCGTCCGCTGAGCAGCGAGGCCGACCTCCGGAGGGCGCTCGGGGATCCACAGCTGGATCCCGAGCTGCTCGACCGCGCCCTGACGCACCGCTCGTACGCCTACGAGAACGGCGGGCTGCCGACCAACGAGCGCCTTGAGTTCCTCGGCGACTCCGTGCTCGGTGTGATCGTCACCGAGGCGCTCTACCGGACCCACCCGGACCTCTCCGAGGGACGGCTGGCAAAGCTCCGCGCGGCTGTGGTCAACGCGCGCGCCCTCGCGCAGGTGGCCGACGACATCGAGCTGGGCGTGCACATCAAGCTCGGTCGCGGCGAGGAGTCGACCGGGGGCCGCGAGAAGGCGTCCATCCTCTCCGACACGGTCGAGGCCCTGATCGGCGCCGTGCACCTCTCCGGCGGCTTCGCCGTCTCGGGGCCGCTCGTGCACCGCCTCTTCGACCCGCTGATGGACGCGGCCGCCGCGATGGGCGCCGGTCTCGACTGGAAGACCTCGCTCCAGGAGCTCGCCGCCGAGCACGCGCTCGGCGTGCCGGAGTACGTGATCGAGGACGACGGGCCCGACCACATGAAGACCTTCAGCGCCCAGGTGCGCCTCGGCGAGACCCTCTACGGTCACGGCGACGGCCGGTCGAAGAAGGAGGCCGAGCAGCAGGCGGCCGAGACGGCGCACGGCGAGATCCTCAGCGGCGTCGGCGGCCGCCCCGCCGGCCAGCCGACCTGAGCCGTGCCGGAGCTCCCCGAGGTCGAGGTCGTGCGCCGCGGCCTGGAGCGCCACGTCGTCGGGCGCACCCTGCGCCGGGTGGAGGTGCTCCACCCGCGCCCCGTCCGCCGGGACCCGCGGGGACCCGCCGGTTTCGAGGCCGCCCTGACCGGCCGCCGGATCACGGCCGCCCGCCGCCGCGGCAAGTACCTGTGGCTTCCCCTGGACTCGGGAGACGCGCTGCTGGCTCACCTCGGGATGAGCGGACAGATGCTCGTGCAGCCCGCCGAGGCGCCCGAGGAGCGCCACCTGCGCGTGCGGTTCGCGCTCACGGGCACCCCGGCGCGGGAGCTGCGCTTCGTCGACCAGCGGATGTTCGGGGGCGTGCTGGTCAGCGACGGCGGGGCCGCGCTTCCCCCCGAGATCGCGCACATCGCCCGCGACCCGCTGGACGAGGAGTTCGACGACGCGGCGTTCGTCGCCGCGGTGCGGCGCCGCGCCTCGGGGGTGAAGCGCCTGCTGCTCGACCAGGGGCTCGTCTCCGGCATCGGCAACATCTATGCCGACGAGGCGCTCTGGCGCGCGCGGATCCACGGCGAGCGACCGGGCAACCGCCTGCGCGCCGGCCAGGTGCGCGAGCTGCTCGGCCACGTCCGCGACGTGATCGGCGACGCCCTCGCCCAGGGAGGCACGTCCTTCGACGCCCTCTACGTCAACGTCAACGGGGAGTCCGGGTACTTCGACCGCTCGCTGCGGGCCTACGGCCAGGAGGGCCGACCCTGTGAGCGCTGCGCGCGCCCCATCCGGCGCAGCCCCTTCATGAACCGCTCGTCCTACTGGTGCCCCGGCTGCCAGCCGGCCCCGCGGGTCGGCCGGGCCCCCGCTCGGAATTGACCCCGGCAGCGCGGGAGTGGGACGCTTGACGACGGCTCACGATCTGGGCCGACGCTCTAGTCACGGAGGACCTCCCCATGGCCAAGGCCCTGCTCGGGCACATCTACGCCGACCAGCGGACCCCCGCCGCCCTCGCCTCGGAAAACGCACGGCTGCGCCGTCGCGTCTCCGACCTCGAAGCGCTCTTGGTGCGCCTGACCGCCGAGAACGACCGCCTCGCGGCGGAGGTCGCCGAGTCGCTGGCCGTGGTCCAGCAGCAGCGCGAGGAGCTGCAGCCCGCCTGACGGCGGCCCGGTCGCGATCCGGCCGTGACCGGCGGCGGCCCCGCTCGTTGGACGGGGCATGCACCCGGTCTCGGCGGCCCGCTCCGCCCGTCTGCTCGCCCTGACCCTGGCCGCATCGATCGGCCTGCTGCTCACCGGCGCCGGCTCCGCGACCGCCCACGGCGACCGCGACCGGCTGGAGTCGATCGTCCGCGAGCACGGCACCGACGGCGGCGCCTCGCTGCTGACGTCCGACACCGTGGAACCGCAGTCGAGCAACCCGTCGCAGCTGGGCATCTCGGGCTGCTTCCTTGCCACGGCGCCCCTCTTCGTGACCAGCGGCCTCGAGTCGGTCCGGGTCATGGACGTCAGCGACGGCACCCGGCCCGAGCTGGTCGGCGCGCTGCCGAGCGCCCAGTTCGAGAACGAGGCGATGAGCTGCGGCGAGCGGCACACCAGGGACGGCATCCGCCGGTTCGCCCTGATCGGCGTCGACCTCTACCAGGCGTCGGCCGGGGACATCGAGCACGTGAACGCCGGTGGCGGCGAGCTGGTCGTGGTCGAGGTGACCGACCCCGAGCACCCCGAGATCGTCTCCCGCACACCCGGCAGCACGTCGACCCACACCGTGGCCTGCGTCGACGAGACCGACTGCCGCTACGCCTACTCGGCCGGCAGCGGCGGCGCGTTCTCCATCTTCGACCTCCGGGACCTCGACGACCCGCTGGAGATCGACGCGAAGCCCGGCGAGCCGGGCCTCCAGGCCTTCTCGTCGCCGACGGCGGGGCACAAGTGGAACTTCGACGAGGCCGGCTTCGGGGCGCACACCGGGTTCGGCGGCACGTCGATGTGGAGCATCGACGACCCCCGTCGACCCGAGCTGATCACGACGACCGGCGCGGCGGGCCGCGGTGAGGACCCCGCCGCCGAGGGCTACAACGACTTCATCCACCACAACTCCTACCGCCCGCACGCGCGGCGGTTCGAGCCGGGGACCGAGCCCTCGATCGAGCACGGGAACGTCCTGCTGATCACCGAGGAGGACTACGAGGAGACCGACTGCAGCAAGGCCGGCTCCTTCCAGACCTGGTGGGTCAAGCGGCTCGACGGCAGCCCGGACGCGATCGTCCCCCTGGACAAGGTGGAGCTCAGCGACCTGGGCTCCTATCCGCTGCCCCGGGGCGCCTTCTGCTCCGCGCACTGGTTCGACCAGCGCGACGACGGCCTCGTGTCCATCGGCTACTACGGCGGCGGCATGCACGTCCTCGACGTCAGGGACGCGCGGCACATCAAGGCCTACGGCCACGCCGTCGAGGGCGCCTCCGAGGTCTGGGACGCGATGTGGCTGCCGGTCTACGACAAGCATGGCAAGCGCACCGGACGCAAGAGCAACGTCGTCTACGCGATCGACCTCGTGCGCGGCCTCGACGTGTACGCCGTCGACGTGCCGGGCGACGGGCGCGGCGCCGAGCCGGACCCCGCCGTCTACCCGCGCGAGTCGGGCCGCACCGCAGCCTCCGTCGTGCTGCCCCTGGGCCTCGTCGGCGCAGCCGCGCTGACCGCCGCGGGCGCGCGGCGCCGCCGCCGGACGGCCTGACGCCGGTCTGTGAGGGCCTGTGTGGGCCCACCACACGCGTGGTTGCATGGGCCGCGTGACCACGACGAGCGACGCCGACGCTGCCGGGTCGGTCCCGGCGGGACTCACTCCCCCCGGCGGGAGCCGCGACCCGCTCCCGCCGGCGTCCCCGGAGGCGCTCGACGAGCTGGGCGGGCGCCTGCCGGCGGGGGTGCTCACCACGGACCCCGACGTCGCCCAGGCCTACCGCTGGGACTGGTCGCGGGACCCGGGCGCGGGGACGCCTGCGGGGGTCGTGCGGCCCACCGACGCGCTCCAGGTCCAGGAGGTCATGCGCTGGGCCACGCGACACCACGTCGGGGTCGTCCCCCGGGGCGCGGGGAGCGGCCTCTCCGGGGGGTCGAGCGCCGTGGACGGGGCCCTGGTGCTGAGCCTGGAGAAGATGCGTGCCGTCGAGGTCGACCCGGACTGCCAGGTCGCGGTGGTCGAGCCGGGCGCGATGAACCAGGAGGTCAAGGCCGCCTGCGCGGAGCACGGGCTCTGGTACCCGCCGGACCCCTCGTCGTTCGAGATCTGCTCGATCGGCGGCAACGTCGCCACCAACGCGGGTGGGCTGTGCTGCGTGAAATACGGCGTCACGACCGACTACGTCCTCGGCCTCGACGTGGTCCTGGCGGACGGCCGGCTCGTCCGCCTCGGCGGCCACCGGATCAAGGACGTGGCCGGGCTGAGCCTGCTCAAGCTCTTCGTGGGCAGCGAGGGGACGCTCGGCGTCGTGGTGCGCGCCGTGCTGCGGCTCGTGCCCGCCCAGCAGGCGGCGTCCACCCTGGTGGCCACCTTTCCGGACGTCGACGCGGCCGCCCGGGCCGTGGTCGGGGTGCGCCGTACGATGCGCCCCTCGATGCTCGAGCTCATGGACCGGGCCTCGGTGAACGCGGTCGAGGACCTGCGGCAGATGGGCCTCGACCGGGAGGCGGGAGCCCTGCTCGTCGCCCAGTCGGACGCCCCCGGCGCCGCCCGCGAGGCGGAGGTGGCGGCCATGGAGGAGGCGTGCTCCGAGACGGGTGCCTCCGAGGTCTTCGTCACCGACGACCCCGAGGAGGGGTCGATGTTCGTCGAGGCGCGCCGCGCGGCCTTCCCCGCGATCGGGGAGCGGGGCTCGCTGATGCTCGAGGACGTCGGCGTCCCGGTGCCGCGGCTCCCCGAGCTCCTCGCGGCGATCGGTGACGTCGCGCGGCGGCACGGCGTCGAGATCCCCGTCGTCGCCCACGCCGGCGACGGCAACACGCACCCCATCATCGTCTTCGACGAGGACGACGCCGACTCCACCGCGCGGGCGCGCGGCGCCTTCGCCGACGTGATGGCCGCCGCGATCGCGCTCGACGGCACGATCACCGGCGAGCACGGCGTCGGCCGCACCAAGAAGGCGGCCCTGCCCGACCAGCTCGGCCCCGACGTGATGGACCTGAACCGCCGGGTCAAGGAGGCCCTCGACCCCGACGGGCTGCTCAACCCCGGCGCCCTGTGGTGAACCGGTAGCGTCCCGCCCATGGCCGACCGCACCCCGCACGCCCTCCTCGACCGACGGCTCTTCGGGCCGGGGCCGTCCAACCCCTACCCCGAGGCGACCGCCGCCCTGGCGCTGCCGCTGCTCGGCCACCTGGACCCCGCGTTCATCGAGCTGATGGACGACACCTGCGCGATGCTGCGCGAGGTCTGGGGCACCGACAATGCGCGCACCCTCCCGCTCTCGGCCACCGGTTCGGCGGGCATGGAGGCGGCCTTCGTCAACACCGTGCACCCCGGCGACGTCGTCGTGGTCGCGGTCAACGGGCTCTTCGGTCAGCGGATGTGCGAGGTGGCCGAACGCTGCGGCGCCGACGTGGTGCCGGTCGAGCACGAGTGGGGCCAGCCGGTGGACGCCGACCGGGTGCTCTCGGCGCACCCCTCGCCGGCGATCATCGCCGCCGTGCACGCCGAGACCTCGACCGGCGTCCGCTCGGACATCGCCGCGCTCGGCGCCGGCAAGGGTGAGGCCTTGCTGCTGGTCGACGCCGTGACCAGCATCGCCGGAATCGAGCTGCGGGCCGACGAGTGGGGCGTCGACCTCGGCTATGCGGGCACCCAGAAGTGCCTCGGGGTGGCCCCGGGCCTCGCGCCGTTCACGATCAACGACCGCGCCTTCGGTCGACGGGTCGAGAAGCCCCGCTCGTGGTATCTCGACCTCGGCCTGCTCGGTGGGTACGTCGGCGAGGCCTCCGCGAGCGGCGGCGGGCGCACCTATCACCACACGGCGCCCACCGCGATGGTCGTGAGCCTGCACGCAGCCCTCCGCCGGATCCTCGACGAGGGGCTGCCGGCCGTCTGGGCGCGGCACGCCGAGGCCGGGCGGCTCCTGCAGGACGGCCTGGAGGAGATGGGCCTCGAGCTCTTCGCCGCCGAGGGACACCGGCTGCCGGAGCTGACCACCGTGCGGGTCCCCGAGGGCGTCGACGGGGCCGCGGTGCGTCGCGTGCTGCTCGAACGGCACGGCATCGAGATCGGCCCCGGCGCCGGCCCGTACGCCACCAGCCTGTGGCGGATCGGGCTGATGGGTCACAACGCCCGGCCCGACGCGGCGTTGACCGTGCTCGCCGCGCTGCGCGACGCGTTGGCGCGGGCCTGAGCCCGTTCGCTGCCGAGCCCGCCGGGCGCCGGGCCCGCCGGGTGCGGGGCCTGTCGGGTGCGGGCGACGCGCCCGCCGTCCTCCGCCGCGCCCGGCGCCGGCCCGGCTAGGCTGACCGGCGCTGGGCTTCCCCTCGGCGCGCCCGGCGCGGGCGTGCCCCCGGCGCTGTGCCGGTCGAGCCCGTCAGCAGTCCAGAGGTCGGGCCAGAGGGTGAGGAGGCCCCGTGCACCTGAAGAGCCTGACCCTCAAGGGGTTCAAGTCCTTCGCGTCCGCCACGACGCTCCAGCTCGAGCCCGGCATCACGTGCGTCGTGGGCCCCAACGGGTCCGGCAAGTCCAACGTCGTCGACGCGCTCGCCTGGGTGATGGGCGAGCAGGGCGTCAAGTCGCTGCGCGGCGGCAAGATGGAGGACGTCATCTTCGCCGGCACCGCGGGCCGCCCCCCGCTCGGCCGCGCCGAGGTCCAGCTGACCATCGACAACGCCGACGGCGCCCTGCCGATCGACTACGCCGAGGTCACGATCAGCCGCACGATGTTTCGCAACGGCGGCTCGGAGTACGCGATCAACGGGCAGCACTGCCGGTTGCTCGACGTGCAGGAGCTGCTCTCGGACTCCGGCATCGGCCGCGAGATGCACGTGATCGTCGGCCAGGGGCAGCTCGACTCCATCCTGCACGCGACCCCCGAGGACCGGCGCGGCTTCATCGAGGAGGCGGCCGGGGTCCTCAAGCACCGCAAGCGCAAGGAGAAGGCGCTGCGCAAGCTCGACGCGACCGAGGGCAACCTGCACCGCCTGCAGGACCTGCTCGCGGAGATCCGGCGCCAGCTCAAGCCGCTGGGGCGGCAGGCCGAGGTGGCGAGGCGCGCCCAGGCGGTCCAGGCCGACGTGCGCGACGCCCGGGCCCGGCTGCTCGCCGACGACCTGGTCGCCGCCCGCGCGGCGCTGGAGCAGGAGATGGCGGACGAGTCGGCGATCGCCGAGCGCCGGGAGGCCGTCGAGGCGAGCCTCGCGGAGGCCCGGGCCGCCGAGGCGACGCTCGAGGCCGCGCTGCGCGACGACCTCCCGGCGCTGGCGCGGGCCCAGGAGACGTGGTTCGCGCTCTCCGGCCTCCGCGAGCGGCTGCACTCGACGCGGTCGCTGGCCGCCGAGCGCCAGCGACACGCGGCTGACGCCGCGGGGGAGGAAGCCGGCGGCAGCGGCCGCGATCCCGGCGAGATGGACGCCGAGGCGGAGCGGGTCGCCGCGCAGGAGGCGGAGATCACCGCCGACGTCGAGCAGCGCCGCAGCGGCCTCGACGCCGCGGTCGCCGAGCGGTTGACGGCCGAGGAGGCCGCAGCCGAGGAGGAGAAGCGCGTCGCCTCGCTGCAGCGCGCCGCCGCCGACCGCCGCGAGGGACTGGCGCGACTGCACGGCCAGGTCAACGCCAAGCGCTCCCGCGCCGCCGCGGCGGACGACGAGCTCGGCCGGCTCCGCAGCGCCCGCGAGGAGGCGCTCGCCCGCGCCGAGCGCGCGCAGCACGACTTCACCGCGCTGGAGACGAGGGTGGCCGGCCTGGACGCGGGAGAGGAGGGGCTGGACGCCGAGCACGAGGCGGCGACCGGCGCCCTCGACGACCTCACCGAGCGGCTTGCCAAGCTGCGCGAGGAGTCCGCGCAGGCCGACCGCGACCGCGGCGCGCTGGCGGCCCGCCGCGAGGCCCTCGAGGTGGGCCTGGACCGCCGGGACGGCGCCGGCGCGCTGCTCGCGGCCGACGCGCGGGTCAGCGGCCTGCTCGGCTCCGCCGCCGCCTTGCTGACCGTGCGGCCGGGCTACGAGGCGGCCATCGCTGCCGCGCTGGGCTCCGCCGCCGACGCCGTCGTCGTGCACGACGCGGACGCCGCCGTGACCGCCATCGCACACCTGCGCGAGGAGGGCCTCGGGCGCGCCGAGCTGCTGGTCGCCGGCCCGGCGGCCACCGCCGCCGACCCGCCGGCCCCGCCGCCCGGCGCCGCGTGGGCCGCGGACGCGGTCGAGGGGCCGGCCGCGCTGGCGGGGTCCCTGGAGCGCCTGCTGCGCGGTGTCGTCGTGGTCGACGACCTGGCGGCGGCCCGGGCGCTGGTCGCCGGGGACGGGGACCTGGTCGCGGTCACCCGCGACGGGGACGCGCTCGGGGCGCACCTGGCCGCCGGCGGCGCGGGTGGCCAGCAGTCGCTGCTGGAGATCCAGGCCGCCGTCGACGAGGCCGGCGCCCGCCTGGCCGAGGCGACCGCCGCGGGGGAGCGGCTCGCGTTTGAGATCTCCCGGCTGGAGGCCGAGCGGCAGGAGGCTCAGCGTCGGGTCGACGTCGCGCTGGCGCGGCTGCACGAGTCCGACGCCACGCTGGCCGCCGTCTCGGAGGAGCTGGGCCAGCACGGCTCGCAGGCCCGCGGGGCCCGCGGCGAGGCGGAGCGGCTGGCCGCCGCGATCGAGCGGGCCGAGGAGGCGCGCGCGGCCGATGTCGCCGGGCTGGCCGAGCTGGAGCACCGGCTCGCGACGGCGGAGGAGCAACCCGACGAGGAGCCCGACACGGCGCGACGCGAGGAGCTGGCCGGCGCCGCGCGGACGGCGCGGCAGGCCGAGACCGACGCCCGGCTCGCGCTGCGGACCGCGGAGGAGCGGGCGCGGGCGTTGCACGGGCGCGCGGACGCCCTGCGCCGCGCCGCCCGGGAGGAGCGCGAGGCGCGCGCCCGCGCCGCGGAGCGCCGCGAGCGGCTGGCGCGTCAGGGGATCGTGGCGCGGGCGGTCGAGACGGCCACCGGCCACGTGCTGCTTCGGCTCGAGCGCACGCTGGAGGAGGCGGCCGCGGCCCGGACGGGGGTCGAGGAGGCCCGGCGCGCGCGCGAGCAGGAGCTGCTCGACGTCCGCGCCCGGCTGCGCGACCTCGGCCGCGAGCACGACGAGCTGGTGAGCGCGGCGCACCAGGACGAGATGGCGCGCGCCGAGCAGCGCATGCGCGTCGCGCAGCTCGAGGAGCGCGCCCTCGCCGACCTCGGCATGGACCCGGACGGTCTGGCCGCCGACTACGGTCCCGAGGCGCTCGTGCCCTCCACGGAGCCGGTCGCCGACGGCGAGCAGCCGCCCGAGCCGGTTCGCTACGTGCGCGAGGAGCAGCGCAAGCGCCTGCGGTCGGCGGAGCGGGCGCTGGCGCAGCTCGGCAAGGTCAACCCGCTCGCGCTCGAGGAGTACTCGGCGATGGAGGAGCGGCACAAGTTCCTGACCGAGCAGCTCGAGGACCTCAGGGCGACGCGCAAGGACCTGCTCGACATCGTCACCGAGGTCGACGCCCGCGTCGAGGCGGTCTTCACGCAGGCCTGGGAGGACGTGCGCGACGCCTTCGAGCACGTCTTCGCGCGGCTCTTTCCCGGCGGCGAGGGACGCCTGGTCCTGACCGACCCCTCCGACATGCTGGCGACCGGCGTCGAGGTCGAGGCCCGTCCCGCGGGCAAGAAGGTGAAGCGCCTCTCGCTGCTCTCGGGCGGCGAGCGCTCGCTGGTGGCGGTGGCCTTCCTGGTCTCGCTCTTCAAGGCCCGACCCTCGCCGTTCTACATCCTCGACGAGGTCGAGGCGGCGCTCGACGACACCAACCTGGGGCGGCTGCTCGAGATCTACGAGGAGCTGCGCGAGAGCTCCCAGCTGCTGGTGATCACGCACCAGAAGCGGACCATGGAGGTCGGCGACGCCCTGTACGGCGTGACGATGCGCGGTGACGGCGTCTCCGCGGTGATCAGCCAACGCCTCCGGGAGGCCGAGCCGGCGTGATCGAGCGACCCACCCGCGCCGACTACGTCGCCTGGCGCACCGTCACGACGCGCTGGCGCGACGACGACGCCTACGGCCACCTCAACAACGCGACCTACTACGAGCTGTTCGACACCGCCGTCAACGCCCACCTCTACGACGCCACCGGGGTCGACGTGCGCGCCCTGCCGCGCATCGGCATCGTCGCCGAGACCTCGTGCCGCTACTTCCGCCAGCTCGGCTTCCCGGAGCCGATCGACACCGGCCTCGTGGTCGATCGCGTGGGCCGCTCGTCGGTGGTCTACCGGATCGGCCTGTTCCAGGGGGCGTTCGCGGAGGCGGCGGCCGAGGGTCGCTTCGTGCACGTCTACGTCGACAACACGGATCCGGGCCGCCCCGTCGCGCCGGTGCCCGAGGAGATCCGTGCCGCCGTCGAGCCGCTGGTCCGGGCCGCCCCGGCGACCGGCCCCTGAGCTGTCCGGACCCGGCGCAGGGCCACCCCGATTGGCCCGGTCGTGCCATGCTGGCGCTCGTCGTCGACCGCTGGAGGCTGCTGCCGTGCTACCCGTCGTGCTCTTCATGGTCGTCGCGCTGGCCGTCGCGGGCGGCGTGCTCTACGTGACCAGGTCCCGCGAGGAGCAGGCCCGCGCCGACGAGCGGCGCGATGCGCGCGGGCGTGGCGACGAGCCGCGCGAGGGGTCCCTCTAGCACCGGGGCGGGGCCCGCCCGGGCCCCCGGGCCGTGCCGGTCCCTCTGGTTGGATGAGGCTCATGGATCTCATCCTGCTGATCATCGGCATCGCCGTCGTCGGCCTGCTGGCGGTCGCCGGACTGGTCACGAGCACCCGTCGACGCAAGCCCCCGCGCGGCGGCGACGCGGACGCCGTGATCGCCCCGCCGCGCGAGGCGCCCCCCGCCGAGGAACCCGCCGGCCCGCAGGCGCCCGAGGCGCCCACCGACGTCCCGGCCGCACCGCCGGCCGAGGCGCCGCCGCTGGAGCGTCCCGAGGGGACCGCCAGCCGCATGCAGCGGTTGCGCCAGCGGCTCGCCGGCTCGCAGAGCACCCTGGGCCGCGGCCTGCTTGCCCTGCTCTCCCGCGACCGCCTCGACGAGGACACCTGGGAGGACATCGAGGACACCCTCCTGGCCGCCGACGTCGGCGTGCAGCCGACCCAGGATCTCGTCGAGCGCCTCCGCACCCGCCTGCGCGTCGAGGGCGAGCGGGACGCCGACGTCCGCGCGGTCCTGCGCGAGGAGCTGGTGTCGCTGGTCGACGCCGGGATGGACCGGCGCCTCCAGGTCAGCGGGACGGAGGGGCGGCCCGGCATCGTGCTGGTGGTGGGCGTGAACGGCTCGGGCAAGACCACGACCGTGGGCAAGATCGGCCGGATCCTGGCGGCCGAGGACCGCTCCGCCGTGCTCGGCGCCGCGGACACCTTCCGGGCCGCGGCCGTCGACCAGCTCGCGACCTGGGGGGCGCGCGTCGGTGTCCCGGTCGTCCGGGGCCCCGAGGGCGGAGATCCCGCGAGCGTGGCCTTCGAGGCCGTGCGCCGCGGCGTCGACGAGGAGCTCGGCACCGTGCTGGTCGACACCGCCGGTCGGTTGCAGAACAAGGCCGGGCTGATGGACGAGCTGGGCAAGGTCAAGCGCGTCATCGAGAAGCAGGCTCCGGTCACCGAGGTGCTGCTGGTGCTGGACGCGACGACCGGACAGAACGGGCTCATCCAGGCGCGCGTGTTCGGCGAGGTCGTCGACGTCACCGGCATCGTGCTGACGAAGCTGGACGGCTCCGCCAAGGGCGGCATCGTCGTCGCGGTCCAGCGCGAGCTCGGGGTCCCGGTGAAGCTGGTCGGCCTCGGCGAGGGCCCGGACGACCTCGCGCCCTTCGACGCCGAGGCCTTCGTCGACGCCCTGCTCGGGTGAGCGGGGCCCGGTGCCGCTCGGCTGGGTGACGCCGACCACCCGCCGGGGCGACTTCACCGGGACGTAACACCAGCGCCGAGTTCGTTTCCTCCCCGAAACGGGACGCGGGAGACCTCGAAACCTCGGGCCGTGAGGGTCGTGTCCCAACAGAGGCGGACCGCGGCACGACAGTGGGGTCTGTGCCGGGCCGCCCTCGAGGAAGAGTCCCCTGGAGGTTCCGTGAATTTCGCGTATGACGGCTATTACGCGTGGATGATTGTGGCGACGTCGTTCGTCCTCTTGATGACCGCGCCCGGACTGGCCCTGTTCTACGGCGGCATGAGCCGGTCGAAGTCCGTCCTGAACATGCTGATGATGTCGTTCTCGGCGCTCGCCGTGGTGGGTGTCGTGTACGCGCTGTGGGGCTGGTCCATGTCCTACGGGCCGAACGACATCGCCCTGCTGCTGTCGAACCCCTTCGACGAGTTCGGCCTGAACGGGACGGACCCGTTCTCGTACATCTTCGTGGGCTTCCAGATGACCTTCGCGGTGATCACGGTGGCCCTGATCAGCGGTGCGATCGCCGACCGGATGAAGTTCTCGGCCTGGATGGTGTTCGTGCCGATCTGGGTGACGCTGAACTACTTCCCGCTCTCGCACCAGGTCTTCGGTGGCGGCTTCCTCTCGGGGGCCAAGAACGGCCTCGCCGACCTGATCTTCAGCGGGGACGGCGCGGCCGAGACCGCGCCGATCGACTACGCCGGCGGCACCCTGGTGCACATCAACGCCGGCACCGCGGGCCTGGTCCTGGCCCTGATCCTCGGCGCCCGCCTCGGCTTCGGCAAGGAGCCGATGCGACCGCACAACCTGACGCTGACCATGCTCGGCGCCGGTCTGCTGTGGTTCGGCTGGTTCGGCTTCAACGTCGGCTCGATCATCCTGCCCAACGGCTCCACCGAGGGTGGCGCCGACGCGGCCGCGGCCGACCTGGCGGCGTTCTCCACCGAGACCGGCCTGGTCTGGCTCGCGACCACCTTCGCCACCTGTGCCGCCATCCTCGGCTGGCTCCTGGTCGAGAAGATCCGCGACGGGCACGCCACCTCGCTGGGCGCCGCCTCCGGCGTCGTCGCCGGCCTGGTGGCCATCACCCCGGCCTGCGGCGCGGTGACCCCGGTCGGCGCGATCGTGCTCGGCTTCGCCTCCGGCGTGGGCTGCGCCCTCGCCGTGGGCCTGAAGTACAGGTTCAAGTACGACGACTCGCTCGACGTGGTCGGCGTGCACCTGGTCGGCGGCCTCATCGGGACCATCGGTGTCGGCCTCCTCGCGGCGGACGTCAACGGGCTGGAGGCCACCGGCCTGCTCTACGGCGGCGGCGTCCAGCAGCTGGTCGTGCAGATCGCGATCGCTCTCTACGCCATGGTCTGGTCGGGCGTGATCACCGCGGTGATCGCCCTGGGCATCAAGGCGGTCATGGGCCTGCGGATCGGTGAGGACGACGAGCTGGAGGGCATCGACAACCTCGAGCACGCGGAGTCGGCGTACGACTTCTCGTCCAGCACCGGGCGCGGTGGCAGAAGCCTCACCGGCAGCCACGCCGCCACCCCGGGCAGCCGGGTCGCCAAGGAAGGGGCCGACGCATGAGGCTCGTGACCGCGGTGATCAAGCCGCACAAGTGGGAAGAGGTCCGCGAGGCCCTCGAGACCTACGGCGTGACGGGCATGACCGTCAGCGAGGTCAGCGGCTACGGCCGGCAGAAGGGCCACACCGAGGTCTACCGGGGCGCCGAGTACGACATCGCCCTGGTGCCGAAGCTCCGCCTGGAGGTGGTGGTCGAGGACGGCGACGCCGAGGACATCGTCGGTATCGTGGTCAAGACCGCGCAGACCGGACGGATCGGCGACGGCAAGGTCTGGGTGAGCCCGGTCGACACGGTCGTCCGGGTCCGGACCGGCGACCGCGACGGGTCCGCGCTCTGAGCGGAGCGCGCCGTCCCGGACCGCCCGCGCGCCTCGTGCGCGCGGGCGGTTCGGCCGTCCCGGCAACCCTGTGGTCCGGCATGATGCCGGCAGGGTGCAGCGCAGACGACTGAGGAGGAGTTGGCATGAAGCTCGTCACCGCGGTGGTCAAGCCGCACAAGTGGGAGGACGTCCGCTCGGCGCTGGAGTCGATGGGCGTGACCGGCATGACCGTCAGCGAGGTCAGCGGCTACGGCCGGCAGAAGGGCCACACGGAGGTCTACCGGGGCGCGGAGTACGACATCGCCCTGGTGCCGAAGATCCGGCTCGAGATCGTCGTCGACGAGGCCGACGCGGTCGCGGTCGTGGACGCGATCGTGGGCGCCGGCCAGACCGGCAAGATCGGCGACGGCAAGGTGTGGGTGTCGCCCGTCGAGTCGGTGGTGCGCGTGCGCACCGGCGACCGCGACGGCGCAGCGCTCTGACGCGCCCGGCGTCCCCGTGACCGCCTCCTCATGACCGGCGCAGAGCGCGCGGGGCGTACCGCCGCCGCCGACGCGAGGTGCCGGGATGCGTGGTCCGGGTGTGGCGGCCCCGACGCCGGGGCGGCGCTCGTCGCGGTCGGCGGCTACGGCCGCGGCGAGCTGGCCGGCTACTCCGACCTCGACGTCGTGCTGGTGCACGCCGACGACGTCGAGCCCGGCCGCCTGGCGGCCGACGTCTGGTACCCCCTGTGGGACTCCGGCACGAAGATCGACCACGCGGTCCGCTCGGTCCCGGAGGCGCTCTCGGCGGCCGAGGCCGACCTCCGGGTGGCGCTCGGACTGCTCGACGCGCGCCATCTCGCCGGCGACCCGAACCTGACGCTCACGCTGCGCGCCACGCTGCTCTCGCAGTGGCGGCGCGACGCCCGCGACCGGTTGCCGCAGCTCCTCGAGATGGTGCGGCGGCGCCACGAGGCGCACGGCGAGCTGGCGCACGCCGCGGTGCCCGACGTGAAGGAGGCGGCCGGGGGGCTGCGCGACGCGACCGTCCTGCACGCACTGGTGGCGACGTGGCTGGTCGACGTCCCGCACGCCGACCTCGAGCGCAGCCGCCGCGTGCTGCTCGACGTGCGCGACGTCCTGCAGGACCGCGCGGGACGAGCGGTGGACCGGATCAACCCGGAGGCCTGGGCCGGCCTGGCCGAGGACCTGGGTCTCGCGGACGAGTTCGCCGCGCAGGTGCTCGTGCGGGAGCAGGGTCGCCGGATCACGCACCTGTCGCGGATCACCTGGCAGCGCACCGAGGCGGTGATCGCCCGCCGGGGGTCGCTGCGCGGTGCCCGCCGGCCCGACCTCGCCCCGCTGGCCCCCGGGGTCGCCCTCTCCCGCGGAGAGGTGGTCCTCGACGGCCGGGTGCGACCGGCCGAGGACCCGCTCCTCGTGCTGCGTGCGGCCGCCGAGGCAGCCGAGCGCGAGGCCGTGCTCTCGCCCACCACGGCTGCGCGGCTGGCGCGCGAGGGCGCGCCGATCCCCGAGCCCTGGCCCGCGGAGGCCCGGCGCCTGCTGGTGCGACTCCTGGCCTCGGGCCGCCCGCTGCTCGGGGTCTGGGAGACCCTCGAGGAGACCGGGGCGATCGACCTCTTCCTGCCCGAGTGGGAGTCGGTGCGCCTGCTGCCGCACGCCTCGGCGATCCACCGGTTCACGGTCGACCGCCACGTCGTCGAGACCTGCATCGAGGCGGCGTCCCTGATCCGCAACGTCGCGCGGCCCGACGTCCTGATGGTCGCGGCGCTGCTGCACGACATCGGCAAGGCCGACCTCGGCGACCACAGCGTCGCGGGGGAGCCCGTGGCCCGGGTCGTCGCGACGCGGATGGGCTTCGACGACGACGCGGTGGCCCTCGTCGGCACCCTGGTGCGCCGGCACCTGCTGCTCGCCGAGACGGCGACCACCCGGGACCCGGACGATCCCGCCACCGTCGACCACGTCGCCGCCCGCGTGGGCTCCCCGGAGGCGCTCTCGCTGCTGGTGTCGCTCACCGAGGCCGACGCGCGGGCCGCCTCGCCGCAGGCCTGGTCGAGCTGGCGGGCCGGCCTGGTGCGCCAGCTGGCCAGCCGCGTGCTCGCCGCGCTCGTGGCCCGGGCTGCCGGCGGCCGGGCGCCGCGGATCGCCGAGTCCGAGATCCCGGTGCCGCCCGAGGTGCGGCGCGACCCGGCGCAGGTCTCCATCACCGTGGAGCCGCTGGACGACGGCGGCCGCGTCACGGTGGTCTCCGGTGACCGGGTGGGGATGCTGGCGGACGCCGCCGCGATGCTCGCCCTGCAGCGCGTCCCGGTCCGCGCCGCGCGGGCGTGGAACCAGGACCGGTACGCCGTCAGCGTGTGGGAGGTCGCCGACCCCGCGGTGGACGTGGCCCTGCTGCGCGACCGCTTCTCCGCGATCGCCGAGCGACGGGTCGACCCGGCGGCCCGGCTGAGGCCGCCCGACGTGGCTGCCCTCGCACCGTCCGTCGCGGTGCGCGCCGAGGCGTCGCGACAGTCCACGGTGCTCGAGGTGCGCGCCGCCGACCGGCCCGGGGTGCTCTTCCTCGTCTGCCACGCGCTGGCGGACCTGCAGATCACGGTGCGCTCCGCGCACATCGACACGCTGGGGCCACAGGCCGTGGACGTGTTCTACCTCCAGGAGCTCGGCGCGGGGGCGCTGGCCGACGACCGGGCGGCCGCGGCGGCCCACGCGATCCGGGCGGTGCTGTCCGGCGAGTAGCCGCCGTTAGGCTGGAGCCCGTGTTCGCCACTCTCTCCGATCGGCTCGCCGACACCTTCAAGAACCTCCGCGGGAAGGGACGGCTCTCCGAGGCCGACATCGACGCCACGGCGCGCGAGATCCGCATCGCGCTGCTCGAGGCCGACGTCGCCCTGCCCGTGGTCAAGGAGTTCGTGCGGTCGATCAAGGAGCGGGCGCGCGGCGAGGAGGTCAGCGGCGCCCTGAACCCGGCGCAGCAGGTCGTCAAGATCGTCAACGAGGAGCTCGTCGAGATCCTCGGCGGCGAGACCCGGCGGCTGCGCTACGCCAAGAGCGGACCGACCGTGATCATGCTGGCCGGCCTCCAGGGCGCCGGCAAGACGACGCTGGCCGCCAAGCTGGCCCGCTGGCTCAAGGACCAGGACAAGTCGCCGGTGCTCGCGGCCTGCGACCTGCAGCGGCCCAACGCCGTCAACCAGCTCCAGGTCAACGGCGAGCGCGTCGGCGTCCCCGTCTTCGCCCCCGAGCCCGGCAACGGCGTGGGCGACCCGGTGGCGGTGGCCCGGGACGCGATCGAGGAGGCGAAGCGCCGCCTGCACGACGTGGTCATCATCGACACCGCCGGCCGGCTGGGCGTGGACGCCGAGCTGATGCAGCAGGCCGCGGACATCCGCGACGCCGTGCGGCCCGACGAGGTGCTCTTCGTCGTCGACGCGATGATCGGCCAGGACGCCGTCACGACCGCGCAGGCCTTCCTCGACGGCGTGGGCTACGACGGCGTCGTCCTCACCAAGCTCGACGGCGACGCCCGCGGCGGCGCCGCGCTCTCGATCGCGTCGGTCACGGGCAAGCCGGTCATGTTTGCCTCGGCCGGCGAGAAGATGACCGACTTCGACCTCTTCCACCCCGACCGGATGGCCTCGCGCATCCTCGACATGGGCGACATGCTCACCCTGATCGAGCAGGCCGAGAAGACCTTCGACCAGGAGCAGGCGCTCAAGGCGGCGCAGAAGCTGCAGGGGGGCGGCGGCGACTTCACGCTCGACGACTTCCTCGAGCAGATGCAGCAGGTCCGCAAGCTCGGCTCGATCTCGAAGATCATGGGGATGCTGCCCGGGATGGGCCAGTTCCGCGACCAGATCGAGAACTTCGACGACCGCGAGATCGACCGGGTCGAGGCGATCATCCAGTCCATGACGCCGGCCGAGCGGGCCAACCCCAAGATCATCGACGGCTCGCGGCGCTCCCGCATCGCGCGGGGCTGCGGCCGCCAGGTCTCCGACGTGAACCAGCTGGTGGACCGGTTCTTCGAGGCCCGCAAGATGATGTCGCAGATGGCCAAGGGCGGCGGCATGCCGGGGATGCCGGGGATGCCGGGGATGCCGGGCGGCGGCGCCCCCAAGCGGGCCAAGTCCAAGCAGCCCCCGAAGAAGAAGGGCAAGGGCGGCAAGCGCGTCTCCGGCAACCCGGCCAAGGCGGCGCAGGAGGCCAAGGCGGTCGAGGAGCGCAAGAAGGAGGGTGCCGAGAACCCGTTCGGCGCCCCCGGGGAGGACGTCGACTACGAGCAGGCCGCCGCCGCGCTGGACCTGCCCAAGGACTTCTCCCAGTACCTGCGGTAGCCGGCAGGCCGCGGGCGCCCCGCGTCTGGGAGGCTGGAGCCATGGGCACGGTGCTGGTGGTCGACGCGGCCAACGTGGTGGGGAGCCGGCCGGACGGCTGGTGGAAGGACCGGGCCGGCGCCGCGCGCCGGCTGCACGAGAAGCTGCTGGTCGCCGACCTGCCGCACGACCAGGTCGTGCTGGTGCTGGAGGGCGCGGCCAAGGCCGGCGTCGCGGCCGGGTGGGACGCCCACGTCCGCGTCGTGCACGCGGCCAGGGACGGGGACAGCACCATCGTGAGCGAGGCCCGGCAGGCCGCGACGCAGGGTCACGTCACGGTCGTCACGGCCGACCGCGCGCTCGCGGCCACGGCCTCGTCGGTCGCGGAGGTGGTGGGCCCCGGCTGGCTCCTCGACCGCATCGAGTGAGCGCTCCCGGTGCCGGGCCACACCGTCTACGGTGCGGGCATGAGCGCAGCGCGAATCCGTGGCCCCGTGCTCCCCGACGGGGAGACCCGAGACCTCTACCTCCTCGGTGACCGGATCACCCTCGAGCCCCAGGCCGGTGCCGAGACGGTGGCCGAGGGGTGGGTGGTCCCCGGGCTCGTGGACGCCCACAACCACCTCGGCATGGAGGACCACGGCGCCGTCGACGACGCCGAGACCGAGTCGCAGGCGCTCGCCGACCGCGACACCGGTGCCCTGCTGCTGCGCGACGCCGGCTCGCCGGCCGACACGCGCTGGGTGCACGGCCGCGAGGACCTGCCGCGGCTGATCCGGCACGGGCGGCACCTCGCGCGCACCAAGCGCTACATCCGCAACTACGCGCACGAGGTCGAGCCGGAGGAGCTGGCGGCGTACACCGCCCGCGAGGCCCGGGGCGCCGACGGCTGGGTGAAGCTCGTCGGCGACTGGGTCGACCGCGATGCGGGCGACCTGACGCCGTCATTCCCGGTGGACGCCTTCGCCGAGGCGATCCGGGTCGCCCACGAGCACGACGCGAGAGTGACCGCCCACTGCTTCGGCCACGACGTGCTCCAGGGCCTCCTCGACGCGGGCATCGACTGTCTCGAGCACGGCACCGGCCTCACCCTCGGCCAGGTCGAGCAGATGGCCGCGGCCGACGTGGCACTGGTGCCGACGGTGCTGCAGACCGACAAGTTCCCTGAGTTCGCCGCCGCCGGCCGGGAGAAGTTCCCGGCGTACGCGGCCACGATGGAGCGGCTGCACGCGTCCCGGCGCGAGGTGCTGATGTCGGCCTACGAGGCGGGCGTGTCGCTCTATGTCGGCAGCGACGGCGGGGGTGCGCAGCGCCACGGCTACCTCGCCGACGAGGTGCTCGCGATGGCGGCGATGGGGTTGCCGTCCGACTACGTCCTCGGGGCGGCCTCCTGGAGGGCCCGCGCCTGGCTGGGTCGGAGCGCCGGACTGGGGGAGGGCGACCCCGCAGACCTGGTGGTCTACCCGCGGAACCCGCTCGACGACCTCTCGGTGCTCTGGGAGCCGGCACGGGTGGTGCTCCGCGGCCGCGTCGTCGCCTGAGGCCGGCCGATTCGGAGCCGCCGGGCGCACGTGGCACAATGGCCCGCTGAGTCCAGCGTGGTCGGCCCCTCTCACCGGCCACGCCCGGCCCATCGGGACAGGCGCCCGGACACCCCACCCGGCGCAGCCGCCCCCCAGACCACGAGCTCCAGAGGAGACACCCACACGTGTCCGTGAAGATCCGCCTGAAGCGCCTCGGCAAGATCCGGGTGCCGCAATACCGCATCGTCGTCGTCGACTCGCGCAAGAAGCGCGACGGCAAGGTCATCGAGGAGATCGGGACCTATCAGCCCAAGGAGGACCCGTCCTACATCGACGTGGTCTCCGACCGCGCGCAGTACTGGCTCGGCGTCGGCGCGCAGCCGAGCGAGGCCGTCGCCGCGATCCTGAAGGTCACCGGTGACTGGCAGAAGTTCCGGGGCGAGCCCGGCGCCGAGGGCACGCTGAAGCACCGCCCGGTCCGCCGCGACAAGCTGGAGATCTTCAACGAGGCGCTCAAGGAGGCCTCGAGCGAGCCGCGCGGCGAGGCCGTCACGAGCAAGCGCTCGTCCACGAAGAAGGACCAGCCGGCCGAGACCCCGGCGCCCGAGGCCACGCCCGACGCCGAGAAGCCCGAGGGCGCGGTCGACGCCGCCGAGGCCGGCGGCACCCCGGCCGACGCCCCGTCCGCCGAGGAGGCCGCGGACAAGCCCGCGGGCAACCCGGCCAAGGGCGGCGAGTCCTGAGCATGCTCGCCGATGCGCTCGAGCACCTGGTGCGCGGCGTCGTCGATCACCCCGACGACGTGGCGGTGCGCGACAAGCAGCTGAAGCGCGGCTCGCTGCTCGAGGTGCGCGTGCACCCCGACGACCTCGGCAAGGTGATCGGGCGCGGCGGCCGCACGGCCACCGCCTTCCGCACGGTGCTGTCGGCGCTGGCCGGGCGCGGCGGCGCCCGGATCGACTTCGTCGACACCGACCAGCGCTGAGCGGGCGACGCTGAGCGACCCGGGGTCCGACGCCCAGCCCGGCGGACAGACGATCGAGGTCGTCGTCGGGCGGGTGGGTCGGCCCCACGGCGTCCGGGGCGAGGTCACCGTCGAGGTGCGGACCGACGAGCCGGACCGGCGCTTCGCCGAGGGCAGCGTGCTGCGGGCCCGCGAGCCCCAGGGGGGCGAGCGTGGGCTCACGGTCTGCAGGACGCGCTGGCACCAGGGCCGGCTGCTCGTGTCGTTCGCGGAGCTGGACGGACGCGACGCCGCCGAGGCCGCCCGGGGCCTGGTCCTGCACGTGGACGTCCCCGCCGACGCGAGCCCGGACGACCCGGAGGAGTTCTACGACCACCAGCTCGTCGGTCTGGCCGCCCACGACGTCGACGGCCGGCTCCTCGGCGAGGTGACCGGCCTCGTGCACGGTGCGCAGGACCTGCTCGTCGTGCGCACGCCGGGGGGCCGGGACGCGCTCGTGCCGTTCGTGGCCGCGCTGGTGCCCGAGGTGGACCTGGTCGGCGGGAGGGTCGTGGTCGCGGACCGGCCGGGCCTGGTCTCTCCCTTCCCGGACGGCGACGCCGACGGGGGAGGTGCGTGAGGGGTGCGGCTGGACTACGTCTCGATCTTCCCGGACTACTTCGCGCCGCTCGCGCTCTCGCTGCCGGGGCGGGCCGCCCGCGACGGCCTGATCTCGGTCGGCGTGCACGATCTGCGCAAGTGGACGCACGACCGCCACCGCACCGTCGACGACACGCCCGCCGGCGGCGGCGCCGGGATGGTCATGCGCCCCGAGCCGTGGGGTGAGGCCTTCGACGCGCTGGGGATCGAGGACGCCACCGTGGTGGTGCCCACGCCGTCCGGCGAGCCGCTGACACAGGCGCTCGCCGCCGACCTCGCGCTCCGCGCGAGGCTGGTCTTCGCCTGCGGGCGCTACGAGGGCATCGACGAGCGCGTGCTCGACCATGCGCGCGAGCGCTCCGAGGTCCGCGAGATCTCCCTCGGCGACGTCGTCCTCAACGGCGGGGAGGTGGCGGCCCTGGCGATCACCGAGGCCGTCGTCCGGCTGCTGCCGGGCTTCCTGGGCAACGCCGCCTCGCTGGAGGAGGAGTCGCACGTCGCCGGGCTGCTGGAGTACCCCGTCTACACCAAGCCCGCCTCCTGGCGCGGGCACGACGTGCCGGCGGTGCTGCTCGGCGGCAACCACGGCGAGATCGCGCGGTGGCGCGCCGCCGAGGCCCGCCGCCGCACCGCCGAGCGCCGGCCCGACCTGCTGCACGCCAGCGCGCTCGACGAGGCGTGGGCGATCGTCCCCGCGGTCCCGGGCGACGCCGCGGAGCTGCACGTGCTCCAGCTCGCCTGCTGGGTCACCGAGGCACTCGTCAACGACGACCTCGGGATCCCGGCGCTGCACGAGTCGCTGTCCGACACGGCGGCCTCCCTCGGCCAGTGGCGCACCTGGGTGGTGCGGTCGGGCGGTCGCCTCGTCGGCTCGGTCCGCGGGCGGCTGGCCCCGGACGACCCGACGGGCGTCTGGGAGATCGGCCGGCTCATGGTGGCCCCCGACCTGCGCCGACACGGCCTCGGCACGCTCCTGCTCGAGCACGCCATGGCGGCCGCGCCGGAGGCGGCGACGTCGTACCTGCTGGTCACCGGACGGCACAGCGAGGCCAACCTGCGGCGCTACCGGCGCGCGGGCTTCTCCGTGCGCGAGGTCCGCGAGGACGGCCCAGCTGGTCCGGTGGTGCTGACCCGCCCGCGCCGGCACTGACGGGGGCGACGGCCCGAGCGACGGGCCGCGATTCGGAGCCCGCCCGGCCGTTGTGGCAAACTGGACCCTCGGTCCAGCCGGCCAAACCCGGATCCTTCCGAGGGGCTTCGTCCCAGCAGGAGGATCTGCGTCCCGCTCCTGCCGCAGGGGGAAGCGGACGCCGCCGGCCCGCAAGCGCTGGCCACATCTCCACACCCGACATCCCCGTCCCGCACAGCGGCTGACCTGTGGCACCCGCGAGGAGACACGATGAGCAACGTCATCAGCGAGCTCGAGGGCGCCACGAGGCGCGACGACCTCCCGGACTTCCGCGCCGGCGACACGGTCAAGGTCCACGTCAAGGTGGTCGAGGGCTCCCGCTCGCGCCTCCAGGTCTTCCAGGGCGTCGTCATCCGCGTGCACGGCTCCGGGGTGGGCCGCACCTTCACGGTCCGCAAGGTCTCCTTCGGCGTGGGCGTCGAGCGCACCTTCCCGCTGCACTCCCCGATCTTCGAGACGATCGAGGTCGTCACCCGGGGCGACGTGCGTCGCGCGAAGCTGTACTACCTGCGCAACCTGCGCGGCAAGGCGGCCAAGATCAAGGAGCGCCGGGACTCCTGAGCGGGTCACCGGGCGCGCCGGGGTTCCCCCGGTGCGCGTGCGCGGCGGCGCGTAGGCTCGGCGCGTGACCTCCTCGGATCGCGACCACGACCCGACGAGTGATGGTGTCGTCACGAAGACCGGAGCCGGATCCGGCACCCGGCGCGGCGACCAGCAGGCCGGGCGGAAGCACACGGGCAAGCGCCAGCAGCTGCCCCTGTGGCAGGAGAGCATCCTGCTCCTGGGCGTGGCGGTCGTGCTCGCGGTCGTGATCAAGGCCGTGTTCCTGCAGGCCTTCTACATCCCCTCGGAGTCGATGGAGCCCGGGCTGGTCATCGACGACCGGATCCTCGTGCAGAAGGTCTCCTACTGGGGCGACGGCGGGCCCGAGCGGGGCGACGTGGTCGTGTTCGAGGACCCCGGTTCCTGGCTGCGCGGTGACCAGGAACGGGGGCCCGGCAACGCGCTGGGCTCCGTGCTGGCCAGGATCGGGCTCTACCCGACGGGCGGCCACCTCGTGAAGCGCGTGATCGGCGTCGGTGGTGACACGATCTCGTGCTGCGACAAGCAGGGCCGGATCGCCGTCAACGGGGAGCCCCTCGACGAGGGCGCCTACGTCAAGGACGACCCGGCCTCGCCCTGCAACGGTCCGATGCTGCCGGACTGCTCCTGGACGGCGGGACCGGTGCCCGAGGGCCACGTCTTCGTGATGGGCGACAACCGCAACAACTCGGCCGACTCGACCGTGCACATGTGCCGGGAGGACGCGACCGACTGCGTGCCCGGCCGGGAGTTCGTGCCCACCGACCTCGTCGTCGGCAAGGTCTTCTTGTTGGCGTGGCCGCTCTCGCACCTCGACAAGATCGACCATCCCGACGGGTTCGACGACGTCCCCGAGCCGGCCGCGTCGCCCGCCGGGTGACGCGGGAAGGCCGGCGTGAGCACGCTTCCTCGGGGCACCACGGTTCGCCGGGACGCCGGTCTCTACGGCTACGAGCGCGCGCTGCGGCGGGCCGGCGCCGAGCACGTGGCGGGCGTCGACGAGGCCGGGCGGGGCGCCTGTGCCGGACCGCTGGTCGCGGCCGCGGCCGTGCTGCCGGAGGGCAGGCCCGGCGCCGTGCCGGGGCTGGCAGACTCCAAGCTGCTCACCCCGAAGGCCCGCGAGCGCTGCTACCACCAGGTCGTCCGGCGGGCGCTGGCGTGGTCGGTGGTCGTGGTCTCCCCGGAGGAGTGCGACCGCCTCGGCATGCACGTCGCCAACGTCGAGGCGCTGCGCAGGGCCGTGGCGCTGCTCGAGGTGCGGCCGTCGTTCGTGCTCAGCGACGGCTTCCCGGTCGACGGCCTGGGCTCGCCGGGACTGGCGGTGTGGAAGGGCGACCGGGTGGCGGCCTGCGTCAGTGCCGCCTCCGTGATCGCCAAGGTCACCCGCGACCGGATCATGGTCGACCTGCACCGGGCCTGGCCCGCCTACGACTTCGCGACGCACAAGGGCTACGTGACCGACCTGCACGCGGCGGCGCTCACGGAGCACGGGCCCTCGCCGGTGCACCGGATGCGCTTCGTCAACGTGCGCCGGGCGGCGGGTCTCGAGCTCGGACGGCCCGACCTCGTCGAACCCGAGCGGGCCGGCTGACTCACGCCCCCAGGTGGGCGAGGGCCGCCGCGGCCGCTCGCCGGCCCGAGACCAGGGCGCCCTGGATCGAAGCGGTGTCCCGGTGGTCGCCCGCGACCAGCAGGCCGCCGCCGAGGTCGACCGGGCGGCGGGGGTCCAGGGGCACCGGCAGACGGGGGAGGGCCCGTGGGACCTCGTGCCGGTGCACGACACCCCAGTCGTCGACCATGCCGCCCCACAGGCGCCGCAGGTGCTCCCGCACCGCCGGCTCGTCGGGCGCGCGGCCGCCGGGCCCCGGGTGCAGCGTCGTCGCCTGCACCAGGCTCCGGCCCGCCGGGGCGTAGGAGGGGGCCGCCGCCGAGACGACGGCGGAGTTGACGACCGGTCCGCCGCGGGTGCCGTCGATGCGGAGCAGGTCCGTGTCGGGAGCACCGGGGGCGTCCAGCCACCACGTGGCGAGGCCGTACGTCGCCGGCTCCGGGAGGTCGAGCAGGCCGGACGCCGCGGCGGGGTCGGCGGCCACGACGACGGCTCCCGCCCGCCACGTCCCCGCGTCGGTGTCCACGCGGACCCCGTCGCCGTCGCGGCCCACGGCGCGCGCCGTGACCCCCGTGCGGGGCGGGGTGAGCAACAGGCTCGCCAGCTGATCGGGCAGCGCCTGCATCCCGCGCCCCGGCAGGCCGGGCGTCGCCCTCGCGAAGCTGCGCAGCATGAGGCGCACGAAGCGCTGCGACACCGTGCCCGGGTCGGTGGCGAGCGTGCCGGTCAGGAAAGGCTCCAGCACGCAGGTGCGCAGGCTGCCGGTGACCCCGGCCGCGTCGAGCGCCTCCCCGAGCGGGGCGTCGGGGCGACGCAGCATGCGGTCGACCGACCCCAGCGCCGGCGCCGCCCACCGTGCGAGCCGCACGGCCTCGCCGGGGCGGACCAGCGACCGTGCCGCGCGCAGGGTCCGGCCGAGCTGCCGCGGGCGGGTCAGCGGGTCGACCAGCCCGGTCACCGACCCGTCGGGACGCAGCACGTCGACACCGCGGCCGAAGGGGTGCAGGTCCAGCCCCGGGAGGTCGACCAGCGCCCGCACCGCGGGGTAGGACGGGTTGAGCAGCTGGAAGCCGCGGTCGCAGAGGAAGCCGTCCACCCGGTCGGTGCGGACTCGGCCCCCGACGCCGTCGGAGGCCTCCAGGACCACGCAGTCCACGCCGCGCCTCTGCAGCTCCACGGCGCAGCCCACGCCTGCCAGGCCCGCCCCCACGACCACGACCGCCGTCGACTCCGCCACACCCCCACCCTGACAGGCGCGCCCGCGCGCTCCCGCCCCTCCGGGCGTGCACAATGAGCCCGAGCCCCGCGCCGGCGCCGGCCGGCGACGGGTCCCAGAGGACGGGAGAGACCATGAGCGCCGAGGACCTCGAGAAGTACGAGACCGAGATGGAGCTCACCCTCTACCGCGAGTACCGCGACGTCGTCGGCATCTTCAAGTACGTCGTCGAGACGGACCGCCGCTTCTACCTGTGCAACCAGGTCGACGTGAAGGCCCGCACCGAGCAGGGCGACGTCTTCTTCGAGGTCTCGATGAGCGACGCCTGGGTGTGGGACATGTACCGGCCGGCGCGGTTCGCGAAGAACGTCAAGGTGCTGACCTTCAAGGACGTGAACGTCGAGGAGCTGAGCCCCGCGGAGATCGACCCGCCGGAGGGGTGACCGAGGGCGTTTTCGCGGCAACCCCGCCCTCGTGGCACAGGTGGGACTCCTCCGCAGGTGCTTGAGGAAGTCTTGCAGAAAAGGGGCGGTCTAGGCCCCTCGTCTTGAGAAAGCGCAGGTCAGGTCGGGTGTCGCTCCCGGCTTGGCGAAGGAGGTGCCTGCGGGCATGGCCCGCGCCTAATCTCCTCGTGGGGGCAGGACTCGTCCAGCCGGGAGGGGCAAGAGACCGTGCCGGGCACACACACTCGCAGACGCACCACGGACGCGGGCGCCGTGGCGGTCGAGGCTGCCCTGGCGATGACGTTCATCCTCATGCCGCTGCTGCTCGGCATGCTCCAGCTGGGGGACTACTTCTGGGACGCCCAGCGCGTGGATGCCGTCACGCCGGGGGTGCCGACGGGAGGCGTGGCCGGCGAGTTCACCTGCGACGAGCTGAAGGACGCCGTGGCGGCGAGCGTGGTCTCCACGATCGAGGGGCTCGACCTGGACCTCGACCCGGTCGAGGTCGACGACGTCGCCGTCTCGGTGGTCGAGGTGCTTCCCGACGTCGGGGCGACCGTGCAGATCCACATCGAGCTGGACACGCGGGGTGGCCTGGCCTCGCTGATCCCGCTGCCCAGCGGCGGCAGCCTCGTCACGGACTTCACCCAGCGACTGAACGACGTGGTGGTCACGACGGCGGGGTGCCACTGATGTGGCGCCGGCGCCTCCGCGGCCGGGGGGAGCGGGGATCGGCGGCCGTCTTCACCGCGATCGTGTCCCTCTCGCTGATGGTGGTCGCCGGCCTCGCCGTCGATCTCGGCAACACCTGGGCTCGGCGGGGCCAGCTCCAGGTCCAGGCCGACCGCGCGGCCGTGTACGCCGCACAGTTCCTGCCCGCCGCCTCGGCGGACTCGGAGCAGCGGGTCGCGAAGGGCGTCGCCTACTACCTGGCCTGCAACACGCTTCCCGGGCAGCGCCCGCTGCACCCGGAGATCCCGGCCTGCCCGGCCGACCCGTCGTCCTCGACGCTCGACGCCTATGCCGCCGCCCTCCTGGACGCGCCGGCGGGCCCGGGGGGATCGGTGACGGTGCCCCGCGAGAACCGGGTCGCGGTGCTCACGCCGACGGCGCGGATCGAGTTCGGGCTCGGGGCCGCCTCCGGAGCCGACAGCACCGACCAGCAGAAGGACGCGGTCGCCCAGGTCAACTCGCCGGGTCCGCTGACCCCGATGGCGCTCGCGCTCGACTGCCTGGTGGACCCGGCGTACGACCTCACGGGCGGCGGCCTGTCCTTCGGCTACATCTCCACGACCCACCAGGCCCCCGCGTCCTCCGGCAGCGTCAGCACCACCTGGCCGGACTCCCACTCGGACCCGAAGCTCAACGGCGTCGTCCCGGGACGCATCGAGCAGCAGCTGACGGGCAGCACGCCGACGATCGAGGTCAGCGGCAGCAAGTGGCCGGAGCTGGAGCCCGGCCGGCGCTTCGCGGTGCAGTTCCGCCGGGGCGAGCTGGCCACATCCCCGGTCGGGGGCACCTACGTCGTCAACGAGGACCACCCCCGCCGCCTGGGCTACATCCAGGTGCAGGTGCCGGCGCTGGTGGCGGCGACGGCCGGCGAGTGGGAGCTGAAGGTGCTCAAGCAGGCGGGCAACGCGGGGACCTGGAGCACCGAGAGCTACTCGAAGGACTACTCCACCATCGTGGTCGAGGAGCTCCTCGGGGGCGCGGACGACGTCTCCTGCGGGCGCCTCCTGAAGAGCCCCCGGGGGGGCACGCAGGCCAACGTCAACTTCGTGCACAACCTGCAGGAGGGGATCGACCACCTCGTCGTGCAGTACCCCTACCTGTTCTCCACCGACCCGGCCGACCTCGACGCCCTGCGCAACCTGCTGCTCACCGAGACGGGGCTCAGCGACTGCAACGGCTCCGGGGTCTCCGACACCAACGGCTCCGCCCAGACCGGGCAGACCCCCAACTGCGTGGTCACCAACATGAGCAACGCCTACGAGCGGGGCTTCACCGAGGGCATGATCGGACCGGCCGGTCGCCTGGCCTGCACCGACGACCACCCGTGCTCCGGCGACACGTTCCTGCTCAACGGCGTGCGCCTCAACGACGACGAGTTCGGGGACTTCGTGCTCAACCCGTCCCTGCTCACGTGGCGGACGTTCTTCAACACCGACACCTACCTCGACTCCGGCCTTCCCGTCGTCACCCCGGACAGCAACCTCTCCCGGGACATCTACAGCTCGCACCGCTTCATGTGGGTCGCCGTGGTCTCGACTGCCGGGGCGGTGTCGGCCGTGCAGGCCGGGGACTACCCGGTTCTCACCTTCCGGCCGATCTTCATCACCCAGGCCTCGGCGCTGGACGAGCTGCCGCTGCTGGAGGACGACGGCCTGGCCGCCGGACCGTTCGGCTCCCTGCTCAACCTGGTCGACACCATCGACGCGTCCTTGACCGACCTGCTCCAGCCGGGCCTCTCCGAGCAGGAGGGGCTGTTCGTCGACTCCGACGGCGAGCTCAGCGCTGTCCGCTTCATGACGATCGCGCCCGACGCGCTCCCGGCGGTGCCCAGCGACTACGACGGTGCCGAGTCGGAGTACGTCGGTGTGGGGCCGCGCATCATCAGGCTGGTCGAGTGAGACGGCGCCTGCGCCACCGGCGCGACCAACGGGGCGCCGCCATCGTCGAGTTCGCCCTGGTGTTCCCGCTGGTGATGATGCTGGTCTTCGGCATCATCCAGTACGGCTATCACTACTGGTCCCTGTCGACGGCGGCGGCCACGGCCCGCGAGGCGGCCCGCCAGCTCGTCGTGGGCACCGACCCCGTCTGCACGCGCGCGGAGGCGGTGGACAAGCTCAGCTTCCCCCACGTCGGCGACGCGCCGCCGACGGTGGAGATCGCCTACGGCACGCCCCCGGACCCGACCCGGGACCCCGAGCGCGGCGACCTCGTGACGGTCACGGTCCGGATGACCACCCTGGACCTCTCGTTCCTGCCCCTGCCCGGCGCGGACGGGGAGATCGTCGAGGTGGCCAGCAACCGCGTGGAGAATGTGCCGATCGACCCGTTGCCCTGCGACTGACGCCCGAGCGCGGATCGCCCGGCCTCCCGGCGGACCCGTCAGTCGATGAGGCGCAGGGTCTCGCGTCCCAGCTCCTCGTCGTAGTCCGAGACGGCATTGCGCTCGTCGATCGGGAGGGCGTCGGCGTTGAAGCTGAAGACCTGCACCGAGCTGAGGCTCTTGCAGGTGCCGCCGCCGTTGCAGTAGATGCCGTTGTCATCGGTCCTGTTCGACGAGGTCCGCGTCGACGGACCGGTCTCGTCGGTGATGAAGCCGGGCACGAACCGCTTGATGGGCTGCCAGGTCTTGCTGCTCCGGTCGTTGCGGTAGACCACGGGCAGCCACACGAAACGCGGCGAGTTGATGACCGCCGGGTCCAGCATCTCGGTCGTCACCCCGTCGTCCTGCATCAGGTCGGAGAGGGTCAGGTCGTCATTGGTGAGGTAGCACGACAGGAGGTCGTTGTTGATCGTGACCGAGCCGATCGCCGTGTTGCCGCCGTTGCAGCCGGGCCGCGTGTCCCCGTTCGCGGCGGCGACACGGCCGGGGTGCCCGGCGACGCCGCCGACGAAGCCCTCGTAGAGCCCTGGGCCGTCGTTGCCGGGGTCGGGCATGATGCAGGTGTTGCCGTCGCGGGAGGCGTCGTCCAGCTGTTCGCCGGCCCGGCCGCCGGTGCACTCGTCGTAGCCGTGGTCCAGCAGGGCGTCGACGCGGTGGTCGAGGCCCAGGGCGATGTTGAGGGCCAGGCGGTTCTTCTTGGTCGTCGGGGGGTCGCGCGGGCTCTCGAGCTGGCCGAAGTTGCCCCGGCTCGAGCCCACGCAGCTGACCGACGTCCCGTCGTCGCCGGCGTCGCCGGCGTCGCCGGGTTGGACGTTGAAGTTCTCGACGCCGCTGAAGCGTTGCTTCGACCCGTTGCCGACGACGGTCTGGTATTGCCACTGGCCGGCGACGCTCGTGACGTCGGCGGAGCCGATGGTGGCCGTGAAGGTCCAGCTGCCGCCCTCCTGCGAGACCCAGGACCCCGACGCGTCGTGCTGCTCGCCGCCCGGCCCCTCGAAACGGACGTCGGGCTGCTTGTTCGACTGCAGGTCCGAGGTGTTGTTGACGGTGAACACGAGCGGAACGAACTCCTCGCCCTCCTCCGCCGTGTCCGGTGCGGCGGTCGAGCTGAAGTCGGGACCCTGGCTCGGGTCGACGCCGCTGCCGGACAGGCCGCCGCCGCCCTTGCTGCCCCCGCCACCCCCGCCGCCCTTGCTGCCCCCGCCGCCCCCACCGCCCGTGGTGTCGGGCTGGAGCGGACCGTAGGGGCAGCCATTGGGCAGCCAGAAGGGCAGGACCGAGCTGGGGGTCTCGGACCCGAGCCGCACCACGGCGCGCGCCGAGACCAGCGCCTTGTCGACGCCGAGCATCCGGGCGAAGGTGAACTGGACCGTGGTCTGCGGCACGCGGAGCTCGAACTGCTCGCCGTCGGCGGTGAAGGTGATCTCACCGTTCGTCTGGTTGCCGTCGAGCAGCTGACCCGCCGAGGTCGCCGGCTGACCGGGCACCTGGTTGGCGGGCTCGGCCAGGTAGGACGCGACGCGCGCGGCGACGGCGGCCTGGTCGACCGGATCGGGGGCGGGCATCAGGTCCCCGACCGAGAGCGCGCTCACGTCCGCCTGCGTCTGCAGCTGGCGCTGCCGCACCCAGTTGGTGCCGAGGTCCACGACGAGCGCGGCGGTGCCGAAGAGGATCGTGGCCAGGACGGCGACCATGATGGCCACCGCCCCGGACTCCTGACGACGGCAGCGGGCCGGCCGGGGGGGCGGACCGGCTCTCATGTGCAGTCGCTGATCGAGGAGTCGGGAACGTTCTCGACCCGGGCGGTCGCCGCGGAGGAGACCTGCCCGTCGTCGATGAAGGGCACGATCGGCAGGCCCAGGTCGATGCTGTCGAAGGAGACCGTCACCGTCACCTGGTCGCCGGCCGTGACGGTCGCGTCGCTGTCGAAGTCCCGCAGGATGGACACGTTGGAGGCGCCGAGGCCGTCGATCTCGGACGAGACGAGGTCGCGGAAGTCGGCGCACGGCACGGGCCGACCCACCGCCGCCGCGCGGGCGGCACCTCGGGCGGCCGAGGCACCGCCCTGTGTGGCCCAGAAGTAGAGGCCGTACTGGATCGCGCCGAAGACGAGGAGCAGCAGCACCGGGACCACCAGCGCGAACTCCACCGCCGCTGCACCGCGCTGCTTTCGCGGGCGCGCGAAGCCGTTCGTCGCAGTCACTGAGCCCTCCCTTCTGGCCAAGGCTTCTCCATGCTCCCGGACGCCGTGCTCACGAGGGTCGCCTTCGGGTCCCACGGGGGTCGCTGGACTAGGCCGGTCGCATGTCGTCCACATCGGGCACCTCGCCCCGCTCCCTCCACAAGCCGGGCGCTGGTCGACCTGCCGCCGTTCGGGGCGACGGACGCTGCTGCCAGGAGGTCTGCTGATGACGACATCGAGAACGCCGGAACCGGGTGAGGGCCTGTCCGTCACCGGCGACCATTCGCGGGCGGCCGTGGGGCGCTACGGCGAGGAGCTCGCCGCGCGGCTCCTCGCCGCGCGGGGGATGCAGGTGCTCGACCGCAACTGGCGCTGCGACGCCGGCGAGCTCGACCTGGTCCTGCGCGACGGTGACGACCTCGTGGTCGCCGAGGTGAAGACGCGCTCCAGCGACGCCTGCGGGACGCCGCACGAGGCGGTCGGGGCCGAGAAGCTGGACCGGCTGCGCCGGCTGGCGGCCCGCTGGCTCGCCGAGCACGACGCCCGGCCGCGCGGCGTGCGCGTCGACCTCGTGGCGGTGCTGCGGCCGCCGCGCGGACGCGAGCACGATCGAGCACGTGCGGGGGATCGGCTGATGCCCGTCGCCGCGGCGCGCACCGTCGCCCTTCGCGGCTCCATGGGCCACTTGGTGGACGTGCAGGCCGACGTCTCGCCGGGCCTCGTCGGCACGACACTGGTCGGGCGGGCGGACTCGTCGCTGCAGGAGGCCCGGGACCGGGTGCGGATGGCGGTCGCCAACACCGAGGGAGTGGACTGGCCGGCCACCCGGCGGGTGACGGTCCTCCTCTCGCCCGCCGACCTTCCCAAGGCCGGAACCGGCTTCGACCTCGCGATCGCGTGCGCCGTCCTCGCCGCCGCCCGCGAGCTGCCCGCGGCGGCGCTGGAGGGCACCGTGCTGATCGGGGAGCTGACGCTGGGCGGGAGCCTGCGCCCGGCGGCAGGGGTGCTGCCGATGGTGATGGCGGCGGCCGACCGCGGCCTGCGGCGCGTGATCCTGCCCGAGCCGCAGGCGGCCGAGGCCGCCATGGTGCCCGGTCTCGACGTGCTCGGCCTCCGCTCGCTCGGTCAGGTGGTGGCCGAGCTGCGGGGCGATCCGCTGCCGGAGGCGCCGCCGGTGGCGGGAGAACCGGCCCGGCCGCTGCTCTCCTGGCGGGGTCAGGACCGGGTCGAGGAGGTCGACCTGGCGGACCTGGTCGGTGTCCGCGAGGCCCGGTACGCCGCCGAGGTCGCCGCCGCGGGCGGCCACCACCTGATGCTCAGCGGCCCGCGTGGCTCGGGCAAGACGAGCCTGGCCGAGCGGATCCCGGGTCTCCTGCCCGACCTCACCACGGAGGAGGCGCTCGAGCTCACCGCCGTGCACTCGCTCGCCGGCGTCCTCCGGCCCGGCGACGGCCTGGTGCGCCGGCCACCGCTGGCCGCTCCGCACCACAGCGCGAGCCGCACCAGCGTGCTCGGCGGCGGCACCGGCGTGGTGCGGCCCGGCCAGGTCAGCCGCGCGCACGGCGGCGTCCTGCTCCTCGACGAGTTCCCCCTCTTCCGAGCGGACGTGATCGAGGCCCTCCGCGAGCCGCTGGAGAGCGGCGAGATCACGTTGGCGCGGGGCGAGGAGGTCGCGACCTTCCCGGCGCGCGCCATGGTCGTGCTCGCCGCGAATCCCTGTCCGTGCGGGGAGTGGCACGCGCGCGCCGGCCGCAACGACTGCACGTGCAGCGAGGTGGCCAGGCGGGAGTACAGACGCAAGATCTCCGCGCCCCTGACCGACCGCATCGACGTCGTGCGCCACCTCGAGCCGGCGGGCCGCGGCGACGCCGACCCCCTCTGCCCGCCGGAGGCGTCGGCGGTCGTCGCCGCCCGCGTCGCCGAGGCGCGCGCACGTCAGGGCGAGCGGTACGCCGGGTGTCACTGGCGGGTCAACGCCCACGCGCCGGCCGCCGCGCTGGCCGAGCGCTGGCCGCTTCCGGTGCCCGCCCGCCGGCTGGTCGAGGAGGAGGTGGTCACGGGCCGCCTCACCCGGCGCGGCGGCGCGCGGGTGCACCGCCTCGCCTGGACGGTCTCGGACCTGCACGGGAGTGCCCAGCCCGGCCTCGCGGAGGTGGAGGTCGCGATCGCGCTGCGCCAGGGTCAGGCGCTGCCCGCGGCGGTCCTCGACACCGGCCCGGCGGCGGGCTGCGAGCCGGGGGAGCGACCGGCGCTGTCGACCCGGCCGCCGGGCCGGGTGGGGGCCGGGCGATGACCGGCGCGGCAGCGTCCGAGCCGGAGCGGCTCGCCCGGGTGGTGCTCTCGCGGGTGGCCGAGCCGGGGGACGTGCGGATGACCTCCCTGGTCGCCGACGTGGGGGCGGCGCCCGTGATCGACCGGCTCCGGGACGAGGGGGAGCGGGGCGGACTCGCCGCCGACCTGGCCGCGCGGCTCGTCGCCTGCGACCCGGCCGCTGAGCTCGAGCGCGCGGCCCGGGTCGGGGTCCGGTTCGTGGTGCCGGGCGACGCCGAGTGGCCGCCGGCGCTCGGCGACCTCGCCCACGTCGAGGCGCTGCAGCAGCGGGGCGGCGTCCCGGTGGGCCTCTGGGTCCGCGGGCCCTGGACGCTCGACGGCCTGGACGACCCCCTCGCCGGAGCGGTGGCCGTCGTGGGGTCGCGCTCGGCCACCTCCTACGGCGAAGGCGTGGCCCGCACCCTGGGTGCGGACCTGACGCACGCGGGCCACCCCGTGGTCTCCGGGGCGGCGTTCGGGATCGACCAGGCGGCGCACCGGGGGGCGCTCGCCGCCGGGCGGCCCACCGTCGCGGTGCTCGCCTGCGGCGCCGACCGGGTCTACCCCGAGGCACACCGGCACTTGCTCGAGCACGTCCTGGGCACCGGGGCGGTGGTCTCCGAGACGCCGCCGGGCGGCGCCCCGACCCGCGTTCGGTTCCTCGCGCGCAACCGGTTGATCGCAGCCCTGACCCGGGCCACCGTGGTCGTGGAGGCCGCCGTGCGCAGCGGCGCGCTGAACACGGCCGGGTGGGCGGAGCGGTTGCACCGCCACGTCGCCGGCGTTCCCGGCCCCGTCACCAGCGCGGCCTCGCAGGGCGTCCACCAGCTGATGCGGCGCGGGAGCGCCACCCTGGTCACGACCGGGGACGAGGTCCGCGAGCTCGTCTCGCCCGCCGGTCAGGGCGTGCTCACGGAGACCCGGGGCGAGGAGCGCCCGCGCGATCGGCTGAGCACGCGCCAGCAGGTGGTGCTCGACGCGGTCCCGCTCTCGCGCCCCGCGGCCGCCGACGCCATCGCCCGGACGGCCGGGGTGCGCGTCGTCGAGGTCGCCGGGGAGCTCGAGCGCCTGCGCACGGCGGGGCTGGTGGAGCGGGTCGGGCCGCGGTGGCGCCTGGGCGGCGCGGCCCGGCCCGGCGGGTAGCGGCCGCGTCCGCGCGCGTCCCGCGCCGCGATCGCGCCGGCGCCTACGCTCGACCCGTGGGCACCGCAGACGCCGCAGTCCCGGGACCGGCCACCGAGCCGGCCGGGCAGGCCCGGCTGCCTGAGGGGCTGCCCGAGGGCCTGGTCGAGGTGCTGGGAGCCTGGGAGCGCCACCTCGCCCTGGAGCGGGACCTCGCGGCGCACACGGTGCGCGCCTACGTCGGCGATGTCGCCGCGATGCTCGGGCACGCCCACCGGGCGGGCGCGACGCACGTGAGGGACCTGGACCTGCGGACGTTGCGCAGCTGGCTGGCGCTCCAGCAGAGCCTGGGCCGCTCCCGCAGCACGATCGCCCGCCGGGCGACGGCGGTGCGGGTGTTCACGGCGTGGCTGCACCGCTCGGGCCGCACCTCGGGGGACGTCGGGTCGACCCTCGGCTCGCCGCGCGCGCGAAGCGTCCTGCCCGAGGTGCTCCGCGTCGACGAGGCAGCCGCGCTCATCGACCGGGTGGTCGCCGCCGCGGACGACGGCAGCCCGGGCGGCCTGCGGGACGTCGCGGCCCTCGAGCTGCTCTACGCCACCGGGATCCGTGTCGGCGAGCTGGTCGGGCTCGACGTCGACGACGTCGACCGGGGGCGCAACGTCGTCCGCGTCCTCGGCAAGGGGCGCAGCGAGCGCACCGTCCCCTTCGGCGCGCCGGCGGCGCAGGCCATCGACCGCTGGCTCCAGGCGGGTCGCCCCGCCCTCGCCCGCCCGGGGTCGGGCCCGGCGCTCCTCCTCGGCGCCCGTGGTGGCCGTCTCGACCAGCGAGCGGTCCGTCGCACCGTGCACCGGCTGGTCGCGGACGTGCCGGGCGCCCCCGACATCGCACCGCACGGCCTGCGGCACACGGCTGCCACGCACCTGCTCGAGGGCGGCGCCGACCTGCGCTCGGTGCAGGAGCTGCTCGGTCACGCCTCGCTCGCCACCACCCAGCGCTACACGCACGTGACCACCGATCGGCTGCGTCGCGCCTACCGGCAGGCTCACCCCCGCGCCTGAGCTGAGACGGCTCAGCCCACCGGCAGCAGGCGCACCCGCGCGGCCGTCACGAGCGTCAACGGGTCGAGGTACTCCTCGCCGCGACGCCAGCCCCAGTGCAAGCACGCCCCGGGCAGGCAGTGCGACGCCGCCAGCTCGAGCCGGCCGAGCGCCTGCCCGGCGGCCACCCGGTCGCCGCGGGAGACCGACGCCGCGACCGGCTCGTAGGTCGTGCGGGTCGCCCCGTGCCCCACGACCACCACCCCCCGCCCGGCGATGGGGGCCGCGTGCCGGACCACGCCCCCGAGGGAGGACCGGACCACCATCCCGGGGCGGCCCACGAGGTCGACGCCGCGGTGGCCGGCGTCCCAGCGCTCGGCCGGTGGGTCGAAGGCTCGGCCCACGCGCACCGGAGGAGTCAGCGGCCAGGCGCCCGCGGCGGGGGTCGCCCCGCCGCTGCTCCCCGGCCGGGCCGCGGCGCCGCCGGCGCAGCAGAGGGCGAGGGCGAGCAGGAGGGCGGCCAGGGCGGCGGATCGGCGCGGCATGGCGCCATGCTGGCGCCGGGGGCGCCCGGTCGCGGCCCGCCCGCGGCGACCTGGGGACGACGGCCCCGGTGCCGCGCCTGTGCACGCCGGGCCGGCCCACCGGCGGATTCGCCCGCCTCGGGTGCGTCGACTACGCTGGGCCCAGCAGTCCCGCAGGGGACTGACTTCGCACGTCCGCAGACCGCGACGGGGTCGCTCCGGCCCCGGCCACCCGTGGGCGACGACCTCCGGTCCCGGGGGAGCGACGGCCAGCCGGCCGCCGTGCCGCCGGGTGGGGTCGCGCGTGGGCGTCAGGAGCGTCCGGCACCCGCCGGCTCGCAGCAAACTGGACACCACACGAGGGGTCACCCGCCGGCACGCCCTGCCTCAAGGGCGCGCGGACGGCGGTCGGCCCGCAGGAGATCATCACCATGGCAGTCGTCACCATGCGCCAGCTCCTCGAGAGCGGCGTCCACTTCGGTCACCAGACGCGTCGCTGGAACCCGAAGATGAAGCGCTTCATCATGACGGAGCGCAACGGCATCTACATCATCGACCTGCAGCAGTCGCTGGCCTACATCGACCGCAGCTACGCCTTCATCAAGGAGACCGTCGCCAGGGGCGGCTCCGTGATGTTCGTGGGCACGAAGAAGCAGGCCCAGGAGGCGATCGCGGAGCAGGCGCTGCGCGTGGGGATGCCCTACGTCAACCAGCGCTGGCTCGGCGGCATGCTGACCAACTTCGCGACGGTGCACCAGCGGATCAACCGCCTCAAGGAGCTCGACGACATCGACTTCGACGACGTCGCCGGGTCGGGTCGCACCAAGAAGGAGCTGCTCCAGCTCCGGCGCGAGCGCGACAAGCTCGAGCGGACCCTCGGCGGCATCCGCGAGATGGGCCGCACCCCCGCCGCGGTGTGGGTCGTGGACACGAAGAAGGAGCACCTCGCCGTCGAGGAGGCCCGCAAGCTGCGGATCCCGATCGTCGGCATCCTCGACACCAACTGCGACCCCGACGAGGTCGACTACCCGATCCCGGGCAACGACGACGCCATCCGCGCCGTCAACCTGCTCACGCGGGTCGTCGCCGACGCCGTGGCCGACGGCCTGATGGCCCGCTCGGGCGCCCAGGACGGCGCCGAGGGTGGCTCCGGCGACGCGAGCGAGGAGCCGCTGGCCGAGTGGGAGCGTGAGCTGCTCTCCGGTGAGGCCGACAAGGCCGCCGTCGAGGCCACCGGTGGCGATGCGGCGACGCAGGACACCCCGGCCGCCGAGGCGACCGGCGCCTCGAGCGAGCAGGCGGACGCAGACCAGGCCGCGGCCGCTGCGGGAGAGGTCCCGCCGGCCCAGGACACCCCGGTCGCCGCGACCGAGTCGACCGTCGCCGCGACGTCGGAGGCCCCCGCCGAGCCGACCGCCGACGCGGGCGCGGGCGCGTCCGACGACCAGGACGCCTGAGCGTCCCCCACTGAACGAGGAAGAGGCGAGGAAACCCCAGATGAGCCAGTTCTCCGCAGCCGACGTCAAGAAGCTCCGCGAGCTGACGGCCGCCGGCATGATGGACTGCAAGAAGGCGCTCGAGGAGGCCGAGGGCGACTTCGACAAGGCCGTGGAGCTGCTCCGCGTCAAAGGAGCCGCCAAGGCGGCCAAGCGCGGTGCCGAGCGCGAGGCGGCGGCTGGCCTCGTCGCCCACGCGGGTGGCGCGCTGGTCGAGCTGAGGTGCGAGACCGACTTCGTGGCGAAGGGCGACGAGTTCGTCGCCGCCGCGCAGCGCATCGCCGGTGCCGCCGACGAGGCGCAGGCCGCGGACGCCGACGCGCTCCGCAGCGTGCCGCTCGACGGCAAGACCGTGGGCGAGGTGGTCCAGGACCTCGCGATCACGATCGGCGAGAAGATCGAGCTGGGCCAGGTGGCCTGGTTCGACGGTTCCCGCACGGCCTACCTGCACCGTCGGGCGGCGGACCTCCCGCCGGCCGTCGGTGTCCTGGTGCAGTACGAGGGTGACTCCGAGGAGGCGGCCCGCGGCGCGGCGATGCAGATCGCCGCGATGCGTCCGCAGTACCTCACGCGCGACGAGGTGCCCGCCGAGGTCGTCGCCAAGGAGAAGGAGATCGCCGAGGCGAACGCCCGGGACGAGGGCAAGCCCGACCACGTGGTCGAGAAGATCGCCGAGGGGCGCGTCAACGGCTTCTACAAGGACGTCGTGCTCCTCGAGCAGCCCTCGGTCACCGAGAACAAGAAGACGGTGGAGAAGGTGCTCTCCGAGGCCGGCGTGCGGCTCACCCGCTTTGCTCGTTTCGAGGTCGGCGCCTGATCCGCTAGGTTTCTCGCGAGTCGTCCAGGGAGGCCGGTCCGATGCTGCTCAGCCTGCAGGTCGGACCGGCCTCTTCCTGCGCCGGCGCCCGCGACCGATCCCGCGCAGCACCAGGAGGCCGACCGTGACCGCCGCGTACCACCGCGTGCTGCTCAAGCTCTCCGGCGAGGTCTTCGGCGGCGGCAAGGTCGGGGTCGACCCGGATGTGGTCCAGACCGTGGCCCGCGACGTGAAGGCTGTCGTCGACCAGGGGATCCAGATCGCGGTCGTCACCGGCGGTGGCAACTTCTTCCGCGGCGCCGAGCTGCAGCAACGCGGGATGGACCGGGTCCGCGCGGACTACATGGGCATGCTCGGCATCGTGATGAACTGCCTCGCGCTGCAGGACTTCCTCGAGCGCACCGGCGTGGAGACCCGGGTCCAGACCGCCATCACCATGGGTCAGGTCGCCGAGCCGTACGTCCCGCGTCGGGCGATCCGGCACATGGAGAAGGGCCGCGTCGTGATCTTCGGGGCCGGGATGGGCATGCCCTTCTTCTCCACCGACACCGTGGCGGTGCAGCGGGCCCTGGAGTCCAAGTGCGACGCCGTCCTCTTCGCGAAGAAGGGCGTGGACGGCGTGTACACCGCGGACCCGCACCAGGATGCCGAGGCCCGCAAGATCGACGAGCTGACCTACGGCGAGGCGATCGCGCAAGGCCTCCGCGTGGTCGACCAGACCGCGTTCACCCTGTGCGCGGAGAACGCCATGCCGATGGTCGTCTTCGGCATGGAGCCCGAGGGGACCATCCCCCGGGTCGTGCGGGGTGAGAGGATCGGTACGCGGGTAGCCGCCGACGCCTGAGACGCCGGCGCGCGGCAGCGTGGCGGGGAGCCGCCCGCTCGACGAGGAGGAACAGGAGCAGCCGTGATCAAGCAGGTCCTCAACGAGGCAGACGGCAAGATGGACAAGTCCGTCGAGGCGACCCGCGAGGAGTTCGCGGCGATCCGCGCCGGCCGCGCGCACCCGAACATGTTCAACAAGATCACCGTCGACTACTACGGGGCCCCCACGCCGCTCCAGCAGCTCGCCTCCTTCACCTCGCCCGAGCCCCGGATCGTGCTCGTCTCGCCCTACGACCAGGGGGCGGCGTCCAGCATCGAGAAGGCCATCCGCGACTCCGACCTCGGAGTGAACCCGGCCAACGACGGCAAGGTGATCCGCTGCGTCTTTCCCGAGCTGACCGAGGAGCGCCGCAAGGAGTTCATCAAGCTCGCCAAGGCCAAGGCCGAGGAGGGCCGGGTCTCCGTGCGCAACATCCGGCGCACCGCCAAGCAGTCGCTGGAGAAGCTGGAGAAGGACGGCGAGGTCAGCGAGGACGACGTCACCGGCGGTGAGAAGCGGCTCGACGGGGCGACCAAGAAGCACACGGACGCCATCGACGAGATGCTCAAGAACAAGGAAGCGGAGCTGCTGGAGGTCTGACCCCCGCAGCCACTCAGACGACATGACCGAGTCCCCGCCCCCGGCGCGGCCCGGCCCGGAGCCGCCGGCCGACCCGCCCCCGACGGGCAGCCACGGCCGGGCGGGCCGAGACCTCCCCGTCGCGATCGCCTCCGGCCTCGTGCTCGGTGCGGCGATCATCCTCTCGCTGGTCTTCTGGAAGCCGGCGTTCATGCTGATCGTGACGGCGGCCGTCGTGGTCGCGGTCTGGGAGCTGCGCCAGGGCATGCTGGCCATGGACATCGACCTGCCCGAGCAGCCGCTCATGCTCGGTGGCGTGGTCATGGTCGTCGTCGCCTACGTCTGGGGGGCGCCGGCGCTGGTGACCGCCACGGCCGTGACCGCGCTCATCACGATGCTGTGGTTGCTGCGCCGCGGCGTGGACGGCTACGTGCAGACCGCGACCGCGTCCGTGTTCACGCTGGTCTACGTCCCGTTCCTCGGCAGCTTCGTCGCGCTCCTCCTCGCCGAGGACCGGGGCGTCGAGGCCATCGTGACCTTCATCGTGGTCACCATCGCCTCCGACATCGGCGGGTACACCGCCGGCGTGCTCTTCGGGAAGCACCCGATGGCGCCCGTGATCTCGCCCAAGAAGTCCTGGGAGGGCTTCAGCGGCTCCGCGCTGACCTGCGTCGCCGCGGGGGTGCTGCTCGTGGTCCTGCTGCTCGACGGACGGTGGTGGGTCGGGGTCGTCCTCGGCCTGATCACCGTGGTGATGGCCACGCTGGGAGACCTCTGCGAGTCCGTGATCAAGCGCGACCTCGGGATCAAGGACATGTCCCAGGTGATCCCTGGCCACGGCGGCCTGATGGACCGGCTCGACTCGTTGCTCGCCACGGCCGCGCCCACCTGGCTGCTGCTGCACTACGCCGTGTTCTAGCCCCCGGCGCCGGGTGCCATGCTGAGCCCATGACCGGCACGCCCCCCTCCCCGGCGTCGACCGTCGACTGGTGGCACCGGGACCACCCGGTCTTCACGCCGCTCGTCGGCTTCTTCGCGGGGCTGGTCTTCGTCACGGTGGTGCCCGGAGGGTGGATCGGCCTGCTGCGCCTGGTCCTGGACTACGACCGCGCCGAGCAGCTCTTTCCGCTGGTCCTGGTCGCGCTGGTGCTGCCGCTCGGGTTGGTCGCCGCCCGGCGCACGCGCCGCTTCGGCCTCTACATGCTGCTCGGGATGGCCGTCACGGCCCTCGTCGTCCTCGGGGTCGCCTCGCTGGTCCTCTGGCTGATGATCCTCGTCGACGGCTGAGGCCGCGACAGGCGGCCGCCCGCGGCGGTCCTCCCGCGAGGACCGGGGGAGCGGAGATTGGGAGGCGGCCCGCGGCGGTGGGAGACTCGTCCTGCCATGAGCGAGTCCCCCCACCCGACCACCGAGGTCCCCGAGCCCGTCAGCCCGGAGGCGGTCGCCGCCGCCGAGGAGGGGCGGATGCTGCCGCTCGTCTTCGAGGAGCCGCGCGGTCGCAAGCGGCCACCCCGGCACCTCGCCGACCTCTCCGAGGCGGAGCGCAGGGACCTCCTCGTCGAGCACGGCCTGCCCGGCTACCGCGCGCGGCAGCTGTCCACGCACTACTTCGCCCGCCTCGCCGACGACCCGGCCCAGATGACCGACCTGCCCGCCGCCCAGCGCGAGGAGCTGGTCCGCACCCTGCTGCCGACGCTGATGACGCCGCTGCGCACCACCGAGGCGGACGCCGGTGCGACCCGCAAGACGCTGTGGCGGCTCTTCGACGGAGCGCTGGTCGAGTCGGTGCTCATGCGCTACCCGGGCCGGGTCACCCTGTGCGTGTCCAGCCAGGCGGGCTGCGGGATGGCCTGTCCCTTCTGCGCCACCGGCCAGGGTGGGCTGCAGCGCAACATGTCGGCCGCCGAGATCGTCGAGCAGGTCGTCGCCGGCGCCCGGGCCCTGGCGCGCGACGAGGTCCCGGGCGGGCCCGGCCGGGTGAGCAACGTGGTCTTCATGGGCATGGGCGAGCCGCTGGCCAACTACCGGGCCGTGATCGGCGCGGTGCGCCGGTTGACCGAGCCCGCGCCCGCCGGGCTCGGCATGTCCGCCCGGGGCGTCACGGTCTCCACCGTGGGGCTCGTGCCGCGCATGCGGCAGCTCGCCGAGGAGGGCGTGCCCGTCACCCTCGCGCTCAGCCTGCACGCCCCCGACGACGAGCTGCGCAACGAGCTGGTCCCGATCAACACGCGCTTCTCGGTCGCCGAGACGGTCGGGGCCGCCGCGGCGTACGCCGCCACGACCCACCGCCGCGTCTCGATCGAGTACGCCATGATGCGTGGCATCAACGACCAGGCGTGGCGCGCCGACCTGCTCGCCGACGTGCTCCACGACCACGGCGAGCGCGGCTGGGTGCACGTGAACCTGATCCCGCTCAACCCGACGCCCGGCTCGAGGTGGACGGCCTCCGACCCCGCCGACGAGCGCGAGTTCGTCCGCCGCCTCGAGGCCCGGGGCATCCCGACGACCGTCCGCGACACCCGGGGCCGCGACATCGACGGGGCCTGCGGCCAGCTCGCGGCGTCGCAGGGCTAGTCTGCTGCCTCCAGCCGGGTGAGCACATGGGGGAGACGCGTGCCATGACGACCACTGCACAGCACGTGGAGCGTGTCGAGGCCGAGGAGATGGCGCGCGCCGCCGACCTGCTGGGCGGCCTCTCTGCCGCGTTCCGCTCCAGGATCGTCGGGCAGGAGCGCGTGCGCACGGCCCTGCTGGCCGCGCTCCTCGCCGAGGGGCACGTGCTGCTGGAGAGCGTCCCCGGGCTGGCGAAGACGCTCGCGGCGTCGACGCTGGCACGGTCCCTGGCCGCGGACTTCGCGCGCATCCAGTGCACCCCCGACCTGCTGCCGAGCGACATCGTCGGCACGCAGGTCTACGACCCGCGCTCGCACACCTTCGACACCCAGCTGGGGCCCGTGCACGCGCACCTGGTGCTCCTCGACGAGATCAACCGCGCCAGCGCCAAGACGCAGTCCGCGATGCTCGAGGCCATGCAGGAGCGGCAGACCTCCATCGCCGGGGAGGTGCACCGGCTGCCCACCCCCTTCATGGTGCTGGCCACGCAGAACCCCATCGACGACGAGGGCACCTACGTGCTCCCGCAGGCGCAGATGGACCGCTTCCTGCTCAAGGAGGTCGTGGACTACCCGGCCCGCGGCGAGGAGGTCGAGGTCCTCGACCGGCTGGACGCGGGCACGCTCGGCACGCACGCCGCGCCGCCCGACCCGGTCGCCACCCCGGCCGACGTGGTCTTCCTCCAGGACGTCGTCCGCCGCATCTATGTGGATCCCGCGATCAAGCGCTACGTCGTCGACCTGGTGCAGGCCACGCGCGACGTCGGCTCCCTGCTGGGGGCCGAGACCGGGGCGATGGTCGACCTGGGGGCCAGCCCGCGCGGCAGCATCGCCTTCTTCCAGGTGGCGCGGGCGCTGGCGCTGCTCGAGGGTCGTGACCACGTGGTGCCGGAGGACGTGCGGGCGCTGCGGCACGCCGTCCTGCGGCACCGCATCCGCCTGAGCTTCGAGGCCGAGGCGGAGCGGGTGCGTCCCGAGACCATCATCGATGCCGTGTTCGGGGCGGTTCCCAGCCCGTGACCGCCCACCTGGTCCGGGTCCGGACCCGGCTGGCCCTGCACGCGCACCGCCGGGTGCGCGGGCTGCTGGAGGGCGAGTACGCCTCCGTCCAGACGGGGCGCAGCATGGACTTCAACGACCTGCGCGCCTACGTCCGCGGCGACGACGTGAAGGACCTGGACTGGAAGGCCACGGCGCGCACGGGTGAGCTCCTGGTGCGGCGCTACGCGGGGGTGCGCAAGCACACCGTCCTCCTGCTGATCTCCACCGGGCGCAGCATGGCCGCGATGAACGATCTCGACGTGCCGAAGCGGCGGCTGGCGGCCACCGTGGCCGGCATGGTCGGCCACCTCGCGGTGCGGCACGGCGACCGCGTGGGGCTGGTCCGCGGCGACGCCTCCGGCTGTCACGGTCTGCCCGTCGCCAGCGGCGAGCTGCACCTCGAGCGCTGCCTGGCCGCGGCGTACGACGCGACCCTGCCCCACGGCCCCCGGGGAGACCTGCGCGGCCTGCTCGAGCACACCTCCCGCTCCGTGCGGCGCCGCACGATCGCCCTCCTCGTCTGCGACGAGCGGGCCCTCGGCGGCGAGGAGGAGCGCCTGCTGCGTCGCCTCTCGGTCCAGCACGAGCTCCTGGTCGTGACCGTGGGCGACCTCGACCCGACCCAGCCGCCCGTCGGCCGCACGCTGCACGACGTGGACACCGGCCGCGACGTCCCCGACTGGGTCGCCGCCCACCCGGTGCTGGCCGGCGAGCACGCGGCACTCGTGGCCGAGGAGACGACGACGATGCGCCGGGCGCTCGACCGGTTGGGGGTCGTGCACGAGCGGGTGCACGACGAGGACGGGGCGGTCGGGGCGGTCCTCCGGCTGCTGGAGAGGCAACGACGTGCGCGCCGCCGGTGAGCCGCTGGACCAGCTGGCGCCGCCGGTGGACTACGAGCTGCCGTGGGGCTGGGTGGCGGTGGGCCTCGTCCTGCTGGTGGCCGCCTGGTACGCGGCGGTGCTCTGGTGGGGCCGGCCCGGCGCCGGGGTCGGGGGGCGCGCGGCGGACCGGGGGCCCCGGCGGCGGGCCCTGCGGGCGCTCGACGCGCTCGAGCGCGAGGTGGACGCCGGGCGTCTCCCGCTCCGCGAGGCGCACCAGCGCACCAGCGAGGTGCTGCGCGGCTTCGTCGAAGAGGTCGGCGAGCTGCCGGCCCGATCGATGGCGCTGGCCGACCTGCGCGCCGCGGGTGCCTCCGACGTGGCCGCCGTGGTCGCCCTGCTCTACCCGCCCGAGTTCGGCGTCGACGCCGACCGCGTGACCCGCGAGCGGTTCGCCGACGCGGTGGAGCGGGCGCGCGAGGTGGTGCGCACGTGGACCTGACCGATCCGACCGCGCGCCTCGTCGGCGCCTGGGAGTCCCTGCGCTGGCCCTGGGTGCTGCCCGTCGTGGGCGTCGTCGTCCTCCTGGCGCTCGCCTGGTGGGCGCTCCCGCCGCTGCGCCGCAGGATCGGCCGGGACGCCGTCCCGGTGGCGCACAGCGCGCGCCTCGAGGCGCTGCCCTCCTACCGGCGGCTGCGCCGGCGCCGGCTGCTGCTCGTGGGCACGCGCGCCCTGGGGGCGCTGCTCGTGGTCGTCGGCGCCGGCTGGCTGCTCGCGCGCCCCACCACGGAGGTCGCCGACGACGAGGTCAGCCCGAGCCGCGACGTGATCTTGTGCCTCGATGCCTCCGGCGTGCTGGACGACGTCAACGCGGCGGTCCTCCGGGCGGCCGAGGACCTCGTCGACGAGCGGCGCGGGGACCGGGTCGGGGTGGTCGTCTTCAACGGACGACCGCTGACCGTGCTCCCGCTCTCCGACGACTACGGCGCCGTCGAGGCGGGGCTCGACGACGTCGCCGAGGCCTTTGCCCTCGAGGACGCGACGCTGTTGTTCGCCGTGCAGTCCTTCGAGCTCCGCGCCGCGCAGGTGGGCGACGGGCTGGTCAGCTGCATCCAGCGCTTCGACGCCCTCGACCAGGAGCGGGGGCGGACCGTGCTCCTGTCCACCGACAACGGCCCCGTGGGCCCGCCGCGCTACACCCTCTCCGAGGCGGGGGAGTACGCCGAGCGACGCGACGTCTCCGTGCACGTCCTGAGCCCCGGGGACGTGCGGCCGCAGGCCCGGACCGAGATCGAGGGGTTGGCCGACCGCACCGGGGGCAGCCTCTCCGAGCTGTCGGGCGACGGGGACGCCCGTGCGGCCATCGACGGCATCGCGGCCCAGGAGGCGCGCCGCCTGGACGCGCCGCCGCGCACGCGCGAGCTCGACGACCCGGGTCCGGGGGGGCTGGCGTGCGCGGCCGGGGCCGGCCTCGTGCTGCTGACGCTCGCGCCGGGGCCGGGACGGCGCCCAGGTCGCCGCACCGCGGACGGTGCGGCGTGATCGGCGACGCGCAGAGCCTGCGCCTCGACCCGGTCGTGCCCCTGCCCTGGCTGGCGGTCGCGTCGGCCGTGGGTCTGCTGCTGGTGGCTGCCGCGTCGTGGCGCGGGCGGCGGCGCCCCGGTCCGGCCGTCGAGCGGGGCGGTGGGGTGGTGCGGACTCTCCTGGTCCTCGGCATCGCCGCGATCCTGGCGCACCCGCTCATCGAGGGACGGGCGACCACGACCGCCGGCGACATCCCCGCCAGGCAGGTCCTCGTGGTGCTCGACCGCACCACCAGCATGGCGGCCCGCGACTGGGGCGGCGAGCGCGAGCGCATCGCGGGGGCCAGGTCGGACCTCGCCGCCCTCGCGGCGGCGCTGCCCGGGTCGCGCCTCGGCCTGGTGACCTGGGGGCGGGCGGCGGCCGAGGTCCTCCCGTTCACGAGCGACGCGGCCGCCTTCACCCAGGCCGTGGAGCTGACCGAGCCCGAGTCGCCGAGCGCCGGCACGGGCTCCTCGCTGGACCGCCCGCTGCCCGTGGTGCGCGAGGTGCTCGAGCGGGCGGAGGAGCAGTTCCCGGAGCGCGGGGCGGTGCTGCTCCTGCTCTCGGACGGCGAGGACACCTCGGGCGAGGCCCCCGTGTCCTGGGGGGACCTCGGGGACCTGGTCGACGGGGGCGCCGTGCTCGGCTACGGGACCCGCGAGGGGGCGACGATGCCCCGCTCCCCCTCCTCCTCCTCCGCCTCCTCCGACGGGGGGCCGCTGGTGATCGACCAGGAGACGGGCCTCCCCGCCGTGAGCCGCCTGGAACCCGACAACCTGCGCCGCGTGGCCGACGACCTCGACCTCCCCGTCCTCGCGCGCACGGAGCCGGGTGGCCTGGCGGCGTGGGCCGCGACCCTGCCCGAGCCCGAGGCCGAGGTCGAGCGCTCCGCCCCCGCGCCGTACGACCCGACCTGGTTGCTCGCGGCCGTGGTGCTCGCGCTCGCCCTTCTCGAGCTGCGGCGCTGGTGGCGCGACCTGCACGCGGTCCGTCGGGCCGGTTCCCCGCGGAGCCGCTCGCGGGCGCGGCGCGCGCCGGCCGCCGCGGCCGGCGACAGGACGGCGGCATGAGCGCGGGGGCGCCGACCCGGCGCCGCCGGCCGACGGGGGCCGCCGGCTCCCCGGACGAAGCCGGGGGCGAGCCGGGGAACGAGCTCCGGCCGCCCCATCCTCGGCGGGGCGCGCGCGACCGGCTGCTGCGGCGCAGCCTCCTGCCGGTCCTGCTGCTCCTCCTGGTCGCGGCCCGGCTCGGAGCGTTGGCGGTCATCAGCGACGTGGCCCGGGACGCGTACGCCGGCGACCCGGGACGCGCGTCCACGCTCTTCGGGTGGAACCGGGTCCTCAACGTCGTCGAGCCGTGGGTCGCCCCCTTTGGCGAGGGCACGGCGCTGGCGGGCGCGGGGGACCTCGGCCCGGCCCGCGAGGCGCTCGAGGACGCCCTGGCGGTCGTGCCGCCCGAGCACGAGTGCCTCGTGCGATTCAACCTCGCGCTGGTCGACGAGGCCGCGGGCGACCGCGCCCTGGTCGGCGGCCGGCCGGGAGCGGGGGCCGCCGCGCAGGCGGCCTTCCGGTCGGCGCGCGAGGAGCTGGCCGCGGGCGCCTGCCGCACGCCGCGGCAGGTGCTGCTCGACCGGCTCGAGGACCCCGCCGCGGCCGGCGGGGCGGACGCCGAGCAGGACCGGCAGGACCAGCAGGACCGGCAGGACCGGCAGGACCAGCAGGACCAGCAGGACCGGCAGGACCGGCAGGACCGGCAGGACCAGCAGGACCGGCAGGCCGAGCAGGACCGGCAGGCCGAGCAGGACCGGCAGGCCGAGCAGGAGAGCGTGGCGGGCGCGGCGGACGCCTCACGGGCCCGGCGGACGGTGGCCGTCGACCGGCGCCTGGCGGCCAAGCTGAGGCGGGCGCGCGAGCAACAACGCGAGCGCGACGCCGGACTGCCACGGCAGACGCCGGAGCAGCGCGCGGACGCCGAGCAGCTGGAACGCGAGCAGCGGGAGGCGGCGCGCGAGAAGCGGCAGCTCCGCGACCTGGAGGAGCGCTCGGGGAGCTACGGGCCGGGGGAGCCGTCGGAGTGGTGAGCCCGCCCGGGGCCGGTGTCGCGGCCCCCACCGGGACGGCGGACCACGGTCTGCGTCCGGCCCGGTCCTCCGGCACGTGCGGTTGCGCCGACGCGTCCCGCATCCGCGCCGTCCGGGGGCTGGACCGCGGGTGTGACCGCGACCACGATGGACCGCGTGACCGGATACCGCGAGACCTATGACCGATCCATCACCGACCCGGAGGGCTTCTGGGGTGAGGCCGCCGACCTGGTGAGCTGGTGGCGCAAGCCCGAGAAGGTGCTCGACGACTCGAACCCGCCCTTCTACCGGTGGTTCCCCGACGCCACCCTGAACACCTGCTACAACGCGCTGGACCGGCACGTGATCGCCGGGCACTCCGACCGGACCGCGCTGATCCACGACTCCGGCATCACGGGCACGGTCACGGAGGTCACCTACGGCCGGTTGCTCGAGGACGTGGCAGCCTTCGCAGGCGCACTGCGCCAGCTGGGGGTCGGCCAGGGAGACCGGGTGGTGCTCTACCTGCCGATGATCCCCGAGGCCGTGGTCGCGATGCTCGCGTGCGCACGGCTGGGGGCGGTGCACTCCGTGGTCTTCGGTGGCTTCGCGGCCCAGGAGCTGGCCACCCGCATCGACGACGCCAAGCCGACCGCCCTGGTGACCGCCTCGTGCGGCCTCGAGCCGACCCGCGTCGTGGAGTACAAGCCGCTGATCGACCGGGCGCTCGAGCTCGCGGAGCACGAGGTCGGCTCCGTCGTGGTCAAGCAGCGCCCGCAGGCGACCGCGGGGATGCAGGAGGGGCGCGACGTCGACTGGGACGTCGCCATGAAGGTCGGGCGCAGCGACCCGGCCGAGTGCGTCGTCGTCCGGGCCACCGACCCGCTCTACGTGCTCTACACCTCCGGCACGACCGGCAAGCCCAAGGGGATCGTGCGCGACAACGGCGGGCACGCGGTCGCGATGGCCTGGTCGCTGCCGAACATCTACGGCGTGGGCGCCGGCGAGGTGATGTTCACCGCGTCCGACGTGGGCTGGGTGGTGGGCCACTCCTACATCGTCTACGCCCCGCTGATCTGCGGGGCGACCACCGTGCTCTACGAGGGCAAGCCGGTGGGCACCCCGGACGCGGGCGCCTTCTGGCGGGTCGTGGCCCAGCACGGGGTGTCGGTGATGTTCACGGCGCCGACGGCCATCCGGGCGATCAAGAAGGAGGACCCCGACGGCGAGCGGCTGGCCGAGCACGACACCTCGAGCCTGCGGACCCTCTTCCTGGCCGGCGAGCGGCTCGACCCCGACACCTGGGAGTGGGCGTCGCAGATGCTCGGGGTGCCGGTGGTCGACAACTGGTGGCAGACCGAGACGGGCTGGCCGATCGCCTCGAACATGCGCGGCCTCGAGCCCATGGAGCTCAAGGCGGGCTCGCCGTCGGTGCCGGCGCCGGGGTACGACGTCCGGATCCTCGACGCCGAGGGGCAGCCCGTGGCGGCCGGCACCGAAGGCGCGATCTGCCTCAAGCTCCCGATGCCGCCCGGCACCCTGCCGACGCTCTGGGGCGACGACGAGCGCTTCGTCTCCTCCTACCTCGCTGCCTTCGACGGCTACTACCTCTCCGGGGACGGCGGCTACCTCGACGAGGACGGCTACGTCTTCGTGATGGGGCGCACCGACGACGTGATCAACGTGGCCGGCCACCGGCTCTCGACGGGCTCGATCGAGGCGGTGCTGGGCCAGCACCCGGCCGTGGCGGAGGCGGCCGTGATCGGCGTGGCCGACCAGATGAAGGGCCAGCTGCCGCGCGGCTTCGTGGTCCTGAAGTCGGGGGTCGAGACCGACGCGGACATCCTGCGCGACGAGCTCGTCGCGATGGTGCGCGACCAGATCGGCGCCGTCGCCGCGTTCCGGCACGTCGCGGTGGTCACCGCGCTGCCCAAGACGCGGTCCGGCAAGATCCTGCGCAAGACCATGCGCGAGATCGCCGACGGCAAGGACGCGCGGGTGCCCTCGACCATCGAGGACGCCGGCGTGCTCGACACGCTGCGCCCGACGTTGCGGGGCTGACCTGCTCAGGTCGTGCGGAACGGCGATCGCCGGCCCCGGTGGCGTCGATGAGCTTGCCTGGGCGACGTCCTCGTCTGTCCGATCGCGACGCCGGGGTGGGCGGCGCTCTTCGGTCTGGTCGGCGCCGTGGTCTGCGACGGCGGCGGGGCGCTGAGCGACACCGCGATCATCGCGCGCGAGCACGGGCTTCCGACCGTGATGGGCGCCGGCCCCGCTGCCGCTCGAGGCGTCGGCGAGCCGGGTCCCGGCCCGTCCTGCCACGATGGACCCGTGCTCGTCGACGTCTCGGTCCCCGCTCCGGTGGGCGACCCCGCCCCCCGCGACGTGGTCGTGCTCGGCTCCACCGGGTCGATCGGCGTCCAGGCGCTCGACCTCGTGCGCCGCCACCCGGGCCGGTTCCGCGTCGTGGGCCTGACGGCGGGCGGGTCGAACGAGGAGACCTTCGCCGCGCAGGTGCGGGAGTTCGCGCCGGCGCGCTCCGGGCTGGGCGAGGAGGCGTCGGTCGAGGCGGCCGGGATGGGCGCCGACGTGGTGCTGAACGGCATCACGGGCGCGGTCGGCCTGCGGCCGACCCTCGCCGCGCTCGACGCCGGCAGCACGCTGGCGCTGGCCAACAAGGAGTCCCTCATCATCGGCGGGCCCGTCGTCACCCGGCGCGCCGCGCCGGGCCAGGTGGTGCCGGTCGACTCGGAGCACTCGGCGATCGCGCAGGCCCTGCGCGGCGGATCGGCCGCCGAGGTGCGACGCCTCGTGCTCACCGCGAGCGGGGGCCCCTTCCGGGGCCGTTCCCGGGCCGAGCTGGACGGGGTGACCCTGGAGCAGGCGCTGGCGCACCCGAACTTCGCGATGGGCCGGGTGATCACGATCAACTCGGCCACGCTGGTGAACAAGGGCCTCGAGGTGATCGAGGCCCACCTGCTGTTCGGCCTGCCGCTGGAGGCGATCGACGTGGTCGTGCACCCCCAGCAGGTCGTGCACTCGATGGTCGAGTTCGTGGACGGCTCGACCATGGCGCAGGCCTCGCCGCCGTCCATGCTGATCCCGATCGCGCTGGGCCTGGGCTGGCCCCACCGGGTGCCGGCGGCGGGCCCGGGCTGCGACTGGGCGCACGCCTCGCGCTGGGACTTCGAGCCCCTGGACGACGCGGCCTTTCCGGCCGTCGCCCTCGCCCGCGCGGCCGGCGCGCGAGGCGGCACGGCCCCCGCGGTCTACAACGCGGCCAACGAGGTCTGTGTCGACGCCTTCACCGAGGGCCGCCTCGCCTTCGCCGAGATCGTTCCCACGGTCGCCGGTGTGCTCGCCCGCCACGACGTAGGCTCGGGGGAGGACGACCTGTCCGTGGACGACGTGCTCGGCGCGGATGCCTGGGCACGCGGCGAGGCCGCGCGTGCGATGGAAGGAGCCGGATGACGCCGCTGCTCTACACCCTCGGCGTGGTGGTCTTCGTCGTGGCCATCCTCGTGTCGATCGGTCTGCACGAGCTGGGCCACATGATCCCGGCGAAGGCGTTCGGCGCCAAGGTCCCGCAGTACTTCATCGGCTTCGGCCCGACCGTGTGGAGCAAGCGGGTCGGCGAGACGGAGTACGGCATCAAGGCCATCCCCCTCGGCGGCTACGTGAAGATCGTGGGGATGCTCCCGCCGGACGCGGAGGACCTCGCCGAGCCGGTCGGCGTCGACGAGCAGGGCCGCGAGGTGCACCGGATCCGGCAGTCGAACACCGGGTTGTTCACGCAGCTGATCTCGGACGCGCGCTCGGCCGAGCGCGAGCTGGTCGGGCCCGACGACGAGGACCGGCTGTTCTACCGGCTGCCACCGTGGAAGAAGATCATCGTGATGGCCGGCGGGCCCAGCGTGAACCTGCTGATCGCCTTCGTCATCTTCGCGTCCGTCTTCGCCACCTACGGCAACCCGGGGGACGTCGAGCCCGAGTCCGGCCAGCCGGTGCTGGCCCAGGTCTCGGAGTGCGTGATCCCCTACGCCGAGCAGCGCACCGAGTGCACGCCCACGGACCCGCCCGCCCCGGCCGCCGAGGCCGGCCTGCAGCCCGGTGACGTGATCACCACCTTCAACGGCACCGCGGTGACCGACTGGGACCAGCTGCGCGGCCTGATCCGCGCGAACGACGACGGCGACGCCACCATCGGCTACGAGCGCGACGGGGTCGCCCTCTCGGGCCGCGCCAACACCACGGTGGAGGCGAGGCCGGTCTCCGCCGACGACGAGACGCTGCGCGAGGTCGGCTTCCTCGGCGTCACGCCGACCGTGCAGATCGTCAGCGGCGGGCCGCTGTACACCCTCGGCGAGATGGGCGGGATGACCGTCACGACCGTGCAGGCGATCGGCACGCTGCCCGTCAAGGTCTGGGGCGTGGCCAAGGCGATCGTCGGGGTCGAGGAGCGCGCGGCGGACAGCCCGGTGAGCATCGTGGGCGGCGGGCGGATCGCGGGGGAGACGACTGCCCACGAGGAGATCCCCGGCGACGACAAGGCGATCTTCCTGCTGATGCTGATCGCCGGCTTCAACTTCTTCATCGGCATGTTCAACTTCGTGCCCCTGCTGCCCCTGGACGGCGGCCACATCGCCGGGGCGTTCTGGGAGGCCGTGCGCCGCCGCGCGGCGCGGCTGCGCGGGCGACCCGACCCCGGGTACGTCGACGTCGCCCGGCTGCTGCCCGTGGCCTACGTCGTCGGGGTCAGCCTGCTGGTGATGGGCGTCGTGCTCATCGTCGGCGACCTGGTGGTGCCGATCAGCGTCTACGGCTGAGCCCTCCCCTCGGCCGGGCGGGCGGCGCGCGGCGGCCGGTACGCTCGGGGCATGTCCACCGACCCAGGAACCGTGAGCCTCGGCATGCCCTCCGCCCCGCCGCCGGTCCTCGCGCCGCGGCGCGAGACGCGCCAGATCCGGGTCGGGGCGGTCGGGGTGGGCAGCGACCACCCGGTCTCCGTGCAGTCGATGACGACCACGGTGACCGCGGACGTCGACGCGACCCTCCAGCAGATCGCCGAGCTGACCGCGGCGGGCTGCGACATCGTCCGGGTGGCGTGCCCGAGCACGGACGACGCGGCGGCCCTGCCGGCGATCGCCCAGAAGTCCCAGATCCCCGTGATCGCCGACATCCACTTCCAGCCGAAGTACGTCTACGCCGCCATCGACGCGGGCTGCGCCGCCGTCCGGGTCAACCCGGGCAACATCCGCAAGTTCGACGACCAGGTCAAGGAGATCGCGCAGGCGGCGACCGACGCGGGCACGTCGATCCGGATCGGCGTCAACGCCGGCTCGCTCGACAAGCGCCTGATGGAGAAGTACGGCAAGGCCACCCCCGAGGCGCTGGTCGAGTCGGCCAAGTGGGAGGCGAGCCTCTTCGAGGAGCACGGCTTCCGCGACTTCAAGATCTCGGTCAAGCACAACGACCCCGTCGTGATGGTGCGGGCCTACGAGCTGCTCGCGGAGGAGGGGGACTGGCCGCTGCACCTCGGCGTCACCGAGGCCGGGCCCGCCTTCCAGGGCACGATCAAGTCCTCGGTCGCCTTCGGCCACCTGCTCGCCCAGGGCATCGGCGACACCATCCGTGTCTCGCTGTCGGCCCCTCCGGTCGAGGAGGTCAAGGTCGGGCAGCAGATCCTGGAGTCGCTGAACCTGCGCCCGCGCCGGCTCGAGATCGTCTCCTGCCCCTCCTGCGGCCGCGCCCAGGTCGACGTCTACAGGCTCGCCGACGAGGTGACGGCCGGCCTCGACGGGCTCGAGGTCCCGTTGCGCGTCGCCGTGATGGGCTGCGTGGTCAACGGCCCCGGCGAGGCCCGGGAGGCCGACCTCGGCGTGGCCTCGGGCAACGGGAAGGGCCAGATCTTCGTCAAGGGCGAGGTGATCAAGACCGTGCCCGAGTCGCAGATCGTGGAGACGCTGCTCGAGGAGGCGATGCGCATCGCCGACGGCATGGAGTCCGTCGACGGGGGCGCCGCCGAGATCACGGTCGGCTGACCGGCGAGCCGGCCAGGCAGGCTGCACCGGGGCCGGCCCGCGCCGTAGGCTCGAGCGCGTGCTGGACATCCGCCACGGCCTCCACGTGCTCACGGGAGAGGACCTCGCGGCCTTTCTCGGCCTCGTGGACCAGGACCCGGTGGTGAACGTCTTCGCGGGCTACCGGGCGCGCACGACGAACCTGGACCCCCGCTGGTTGGGCGGCGAGGTCTGGGGGTGCTTCGAGGACGGCCGGTTGCGGGCCGCCTGCCACGTCGGCGCCAACCTGGTGCCCGTGCAGGCCGACCGCGCGGCGTCCGCCGCCTTCGCCGAGCGCGCCGTCCGCCGGGGCCGCACGGCGTCGACCGTGGTCGGCCCCCACGCCTCCGTGCGGGCGTTCTGGGACGCCGTCGACGGCGCCTGGGGTGAGCCGCGCGAGCTGCGCTGGCACCAGCCGCACCTGGAGATCGCGGCGGATCCGTCGGTGCGGCCCGACCCGCTGGTCCGTGCCAGCGAGAAGTCGGACATGGACGCGCTCTACCCGGCGTGCGTCGCCATGTACTCCGAGGAGGTCGGGGTGTCCCCCGAGGTGGGCGGCGGTGCGGACCTCTACCGGGCGCGGGTCCAGCAGCTGGTGGCGCGCGGCTGGTCCTTCGCCCGCTACGACGACGACCAGCTGGTCTTCAAGGCCGAGGTCGCCTGGGCGACGCCGCGGGCCGCCCAGGTGCAGGGGGTCTACGTCCCGCCGGACCTGCGGGGCCGGGGGCTGGCGGCGGCGGGGATGGCCGCCGTGGTCGAGCTCGTCCGCTCCCGCATCGCGCCGACCGTCTCCCTCTACGTCAACGAGTGGAACGTCCCCGCCCTGCGCGCGTACGAGCGCGTCGGCTTCGCCGAGACCGCTCGCTTCGCCACGATCATGTTCTAGCCCTGGGGCGCTGGCAGGGGCTGAGCGCCGCGCCGACTAGCCTGCGGGGATGACCGCCTCCACCGGGCCCGCACGCTCCTCCCGGGTCCTGCGCATGAGCCAGCTGTTCCTGCGCACCCTGCGCGACGACCCGGCGGACGCGGAGGTGCCGAGCCACCGGCTGCTGGTGCGGGCGGGCTACATCCGCCGCGCGGCGCCGGGCATCTACTCCTGGCTGCCGCTCGGGCTGCGGGTGCTGCGCCGGGTCGAGGCGATCGTGCGCGAGGAGATGGACGCGATCGGCGCCCAGGAGCTGACGTTCCCGGCGCTGCTGCCGAAGGAGCCGTACGAGGCCTCCGGCCGCTGGGCGGAGTACGGCGAGGGCATCTTCCGCCTCAAGGACCGCAAGGGCGCCGACTACCTGCTCGGCCCCACGCACGAGGAGATGTTCACCCTCCTGGTGAAAGACCTGTACTCCTCCTACAAGGACCTGCCCCTGTCGATCTACCAGGTGCAGACGAAGTACCGCGACGAGGCGCGGCCCCGGGCCGGGCTGCTGCGCGGGCGCGAGTTCATCATGAAGGACTCCTACTCCTTCGACATCGACCAGGCCGGGCTCGACGCGAGCTACCAGGCGCACCGCGAGGCGTACGTCCGCATCTTCGACCGGCTCGGCTTCTCCTACGTCGTGGTGCGGGCGACCTCGGGCGCGATGGGCGGGTCACGCTCCGAGGAGTTCCTCGCGCGGGCCGACGTCGGCGAGGACACCTACGTCCGCTGCACGACCTGCGACTACGCCGCCAACGTGGAGGCCGTGCAGGTGCGGCCGCCCGAGCCGCTGCCCCCCGACGACGCGCCGGCGGCGCACGCGGAGGACACCCCGGCCACGCCGACCATCGAGACCCTGGTCGCCCACCTCAACGCCGAGCACCCGCGCGGGGACCGCCCGTGGCACGCGGGGGACACGCTGAAGAACGTCATGGTGGTGCTCAAGCACCCCGACGGCACGCGCGAGCCCGTCGCGATCGGCCTCCCGGGCGACCGCGAGGTGGACCAGAGGCGCCTCGAGGGCCAGCTCGAGCCGATCGAGGTCGAGGCGATGGACGAGGTCGAGATGAAGCGGCACCCGGCGCTGGTGAAGGGCTACATCGGCCCCGGCCACGACGGCCGCCGGGTGCTCGGCGAGGACTCCGAGTCCGGCATCCGCTATCTCGTCGACCCCCGGGTCGTCACCGGCACCCGCTGGGTGACCGGCGCCAACGTCGACGGACAGCACGTGCTCGACCTGGTCGCCGGCCGCGACTTCGTGCCCGACGGCACCGTCGAGGCGGCCGAGGTGCGCGACGGCGACCCCTGCCCCGTGTGCGACGACGGCACCCTGGAGTCGGCCCGGGGGATCGAGATGGGGCACATCTTCCAGCTCGGCACGAAGTACGCCGAGGCCCTCGACCTCCGGGTCCTCGACGAGCACGGCAAGCTCGTCACGGTGACGATGGGGTCCTACGGGGTGGGCGTGACCCGAGCCGTGGCCGCCGTCGCCGAGGGCACCCACGACGAGCTGGGGCTGTGCTGGCCCCGCGACGTGGCGCCCGCGGACATCCACCTGGTCGCGACCGGCAAGGACGAGACCGTCTTCGCCGCGGCCGACCGGCTGAGCGTCGAGCTCGCCGACGAGGGGGTCGAGCTCGTCTACGACGACCGGCGCAAGGTGAGTCCGGGCGTGAAGTTCAAGGACGCGGAGCTGCTCGGTGTCCCGACCATCGTCGTGGTCGGCAAGGGCCTGGCCGACGGCACCGTCGAGGTCAGGGACCGCGCGAGCGGCGAGCGCGAGCACGTGGCCGTCGAGTCGGCCGTCGACCACCTCGTCGGGCTCCTGCGGAGCTGAGCCGGCCGGGCAACTTTTGCAGGTTCCTGCAACGCAAGAACCTGCACTCGCCGGACTGTTCCGGCACCTGCCCTGTCTCTGCAAGATTGTGCAACACGGGTCGGCCGTCCCCCCGCTCGGGCGGGGGGTCGACTGGGCCGGAACGACGGAATCGGGACCGCTGCCGCACGCCTCTCGGGGCGGCAGCGCTCCCGGGCCGAGGGGAGGACCGCGCGCGGCTCCCCGCGTGGATCAGCTCGTTCGTGGTCGTCGTGCGGGGTCGGCCATCCCGGGCTCAGTCGCCGGCGAGCTCCGGCGCCCCCGGGAAGGCCTGCGCCGGCGCCCCGAAGCCGAGCCGCCGGACGGCCGCGTCGGCGAGTGCCACCGCGGCGTCGCGGCGCAGGGGTCCCACCGACCGCACGACCAGCGCCGACCACCAGCCGGCCGTCGTCGCCTCGACGCGACGGGCGAGCCGACGCACCGTGCCCAGCGACTCCACGCGCTCCGGCAGTCGGTAGGTCGGGCTGGCCGCCACCGGGTCCGCGCCCAGCCCGCGCAGCTCGGCCACCAGCCCGTTGCGACGGGCGCGGTGGGCGTCGTACGCGCCCTCCACGGCGACGAATGTCGCCGGCGCCCCGGAGGCGGAGGTCCGCGCCCCCAGCACCCCGTAGAGCCACACGGCCGCGTGCTCGGCGGCGAGGGCGTCGCGCAGCGCCGTGGCAGCCCCCTCGGCGCTGCGCCGGCGGGGATCCGTCCGGGAGCCGGGGGTCCCGGGCCCGCCGGGGCTGCGAGCCGCGCCACCTCCCTCGGCCGGCGACGCGCCCAGCCGGATGCGCACCTGCGCGGTGGCCGCGGCCATCGAGGCCAGGAGCCGGGCGAACCGGCCCGACCGGGCCTCGACGGCGAGCCCGGTCAGCTGGCGGCCGGCCTGCTGCTCGCGCTGCCGCAGCAGGGCCAGGGCACGTGCCGGCCGGGGGGTGGGGGGCAGGCCCCGGCCCGCGGCGTCCGGGGACTCCGCCGCTCCCTCCGGGAGCGCCGTGACGAGCACGCGCCGGTGCTCGGCGTGGACGCGCGCGAGGGGGGCGAGGCGCCGGCGGAGCCGGGGGTACCGGCGACGCGCGGTGTCGAGGGCACGCGCCAGGCCCTCGCTCGTCGCGACGGCCCGCGCGACCAGGGCGACGTCGCCGGTCAGCCCCTCGGCCGGGCCCGGGGTCGCGGCGTCGTCCGCCAGGGAGGCCGCGGCCGGGGTGGTGCCGACCGCCGGGCCGGGGTCGCCCTCGTGGGCGGCGCAGGCGGCCGCCCCGAGCGTCAGCGAGGCGACCAGCAGCAGCGCGGCGGGGGAGCGACGGGGCACGCGCCGAGGCTATCCGCGCGAGCGGACGACGGCGACGGAGCCCGGCCGAAGCCCGGCCGGGGAGCCGCTAGGGTGGGAAGCCACAACAGCACACAGGGAGGTCGTCGCCCGTGAGCAGCACCCACCGGGACACCGCTCGGGACCGCGTCGAGGCGGCCCTGGTCGATCCCCTGGCCGCGTTGTCCCTCGACGTGGAGGCCGTCGAGGTCACTCCGGCCGGCAAGCGCCGGCTGCTCCGCGTCGCCGTCGACTCCGACGGCGGTGTGACGCTGGACCACATCGCCGAGGCGACCCGCGAGGTGTCGCGGATCCTCGACGAGGAGGACCTCATGGGCGAGCAGCCCTACACCCTGGAGGTCACCTCGCGCGGCGTCGACCGACCCCTGACGCTGCCACGACACTGGCGCCGCAACGCGGGCCGCCTGGTCAAGGTGACGCTGCGCGACGGCGGCGCGCTCACCGGCCGCGTCGGCGCGAGCGACGACGACGGAGTGGTGGTGGCCCCCCAGGGCGGGGGTGCCGAGCGACGCCTGGCCTACGCCGAGATCGCGAAGGCCCTCGTGCAGGTCGAGTTCAACCGCAAGGCGGACGGGGAGGCCTGATGGACATCGACATGAGCATCCTGCGCATGCTCGAGCGGGAGAAGGAGATCTCCCTCGACGTGCTGGTGGAGGCCATCGAGCAGTCGCTGCTCACGGCCTACGCCCGGTCACCCGGCGCCCAGCCGCGCGCCCGCGTCGAGCTGGACCGCTCGAGCGGCCACGTGACCGTGTTCGCCGCCGAGCTGGACGCCGAGGGCAACATGATCGGCGAGTACGACGACACCCCCGCCGGCTTCGGCCGGATCGCCGCCACGACGGCCAAGCAGATCATGCTGCAGCGCCTGCGCGACGCGGAGGACGACGTGCGCTTCGGGGAGTTCTCCGGCAGGGAGGGAGACATCGTCTCGGGGGTGGTCCAGCAGGGCCGCAACCCCGAGGACGTGCTGGTCAACCTCGGCAAGCTCGAGGGGCTGCTGCCGACCGGGGAGCGGGTGCCGGGGGAGTCCTACGTGCACGGCGACCGGATCAAGTGCCTGGTCGTCTCGGTGCGCAAGGGCACCCGCGGGCCGCAGATCACGCTGTCGCGCTCCCACCCGAACCTGGTCCGCAAGCTCTTCGCGCTCGAGGTGCCCGAGATCGCCGACGGCACTGTCGAGATCGCAGCGATCGCGCGCGAGGCCGGCCACCGCACCAAGCTGGCGGTGCGCTCGACGGTCTCCGGCGTGAACGCCAAGGGCTCGTGCATCGGCCCGATGGGCCAGCGGGTGCGCAACGTGATGGCGGAGCTGAACGGCGAGAAGATCGACATCGTCGACCACTCCGACGACCCGGCCCGCATGGTGGCGAACGCCCTCTCGCCGGCGCAGGCGAGCTCCGTGGAGGTGGTCTCCGCCGAGGCCCGCTCGGCCCGCGTGATCGTGCCGGACTTCCAGCTCTCCCTCGCGATCGGCAAGGAGGGCCAGAACGCGCGACTGGCGGCCCGGTTGACGGGTTGGCGGATCGACATCCGCTCGGACGAGGCGCCCGAGGTTCCCGAGGAGCAGGCCCACCCGAACGCCGAGCCGCCGGCCTGAGCCCGCGCGTCCCGGTTCGTCTCCGGGGGGCCGGGCGCGCTAGAGTGACGACAGTGGTCCGCGAACGTCCCCGCTCGCGTCGCCCTGTCCTGCCCGGTCAGCCGGGCCCGGTCAGGACGTGCGTCGGGTGCCGGCAGCGGGCTGCACGGAGCGAGCTGCTGCGCGTGGTCGTGGGCTCGGGTCCCGACGGTCGTCCCGCCGCGGTCCCGGATCCCTCGGGTGCCGCGGCCGGCCGCGGGGCGCACCTGCACCCCGCGACCGCGTGTCTCGACCTCGCCCTCCGACGCCGAGCCTTCGGCCGGGCCCTCCGGGCCGGCCCGGGGCTGGACGCCGGAGCGGTGGTCGAGCACGTGGCCCCGGGGTCCCCGCACCCCAGCTCCACCCCCTGACGGACCGACAAGGAACTGGAGCATCGGCTCATGAGCACTCGATGAGTACTGCGCGATGAGCATGCAACACGACCACTAGCGTCCGAGCCACCTCCGCCGGGGATCCCCGGCACCTGGGCTCGGGCTCAGAAGGAGAAGCGTGGCTAAGACCCGAGTCCACGAGCTCGCCAAAGAGTTCGGAGTCGAGAGCAAGTTCGTTCTCGAGAAGCTCAAGGAGATGGGGGAGTTCGTCAAGTCGGCGTCCTCCACCGTCGAACCGCCCGTCGAGATGCGGTTCAAGAAGCAGTACGGCGACCAGCTGAGCTCCGGCTCGTCCGACGGTGGCGACGCCGCCGCGGCGCCGTCCGCGAGGTCGAGCGCCAAGAAGGCGCCGGCGAAGAAGTCGGCCGCCGCGCGCGGCTCTGCGCCGGCGACCGAGCAGCCGGCGACCGAGCAGCCGGCGACCGAGCAGCCGGCGACCGAGCAGCCGATGACCGCGGAGCCGGCGACCGAGACCCCGGCGACCGAGGCCCCGGCGACGCAGGAGCCCGCCGAGGGCCCTCGAGCGGCGCCCGAGGCACCGGCCGCGCGCGCCGGCAGCGCAGCGCCGAAGCCGGGCCCGAAGCCGGGCCCCCGCCCGCAGCCGCGGGACGCCGGGGGAGCTTCGGACGAGGCCCCGGCCGCCCGCGAGGGTGGCCCGAAGCCGGGCGACCCGCGGTCGGCGCCGAAGCCGTCGCCCAAGCCGGCGCCGAAGCCGGTCGGCCGGCCCGGCACCCCGCGACCGGGCAACAACCCCTTCTCCTCCAGCCAGGGCATGGGCCGTCGGTCCGGGCCGCCCGACCGCGGCACGGGCGACGGCACCGGAGCCGGCACCGGCGCGGGGGCCGGTGACCAGACGCGCCCGCCCCGCCCGCCGGCCGGTCGTGAGGGCGGTCGTGACAGCGGCGGCGGGCCGCGTCCGAACCCCGCGATGATGCCCAAGAACCCGGCTGCCTTCGGCTCGGGCCCGGGTGCCAAGCCAGCCCAGGGTCGCGGTGGCCCCGGTGGCCCCGGTGGCCCCGGCGGCCGCGGTGGCCCCGGCGGTGGCCGCGGTGGCCCCGGCGCCGGCCGCGGTGGTCCGGGTGGCCCCGGTGGCCCCCCCGGCGGCGGTCCCGGTGGCCCCGGTGGCCGCGGTCGCGGCCGTCCCGGGGGTCGCGGCCAGACGCAGGGTGCGTTCGGACGCCCCGGCGGGCCGTCCCGGCGCGGGCGCAAGTCCAAGCGGGCGCGTCGCCAGGAGTTCGAGGCCATGGAGGCCCCGACCATCGGCGGCGTCCGCGTCCGCAAGGGCAACGGCGAGACCGTCCGGCTGCCCCGCGGCGCCTCGCTGACCGACTTCGCGGAGAAGATCGGCGTCGACGCGGCCCAGCTCGTGCAGATGCTGTTCCACCTCGGCGAGATGGTGACCGCCACCGAGTCGGTCAACGACGAGACGCTCCAGCTGATCGGCGACGAGCTGAACTACGACGTCCAGGTCGTCTCGCCCGAGGACGAGGACCGCGAGCTGCTCGAGTCGTTCGACCTCGAGTTCGGCAGCGACGAGGGTGACGACGAGGACCTCGTCGTCCGCCCGCCGGTCGTCACCGTCATGGGTCACGTCGACCACGGCAAGACCAAGCTCCTCGACGCCCTGCGCCAGGCCGACGTCGTCGACCGCGAGGCCGGCGGCATCACCCAGCACATCGGTGCCTACCAGGTCACCACCGAGGTCGAGGACGTCGAGCGTCAGATCACCTTCATCGACACCCCGGGTCACGAGGCCTTCACGGCCATGCGTGCCCGCGGCGCGCAGGCCACCGACATCGCCGTGCTGGTGGTCGCCGCCGACGACGGCGTGATGCCGCAGACGGTCGAGGCGCTCAACCACGCCAAGGCCGCCGAGGTGCCGATCGTGGTCGCGGTGAACAAGATCGACAAGCCCGAGGCGGACCCGACGAAGGTGCGCGGCCAGCTCACCGAGTACGGCCTCGTGCCCGAGGAGTACGGCGGCGAGACGATGTTCGTCGAGGTCTCGGCCAAGTCCGAGCTCAACCTCGACGCGCTGCTCGAGGCGATCGTGCTCACCGCTGACGCCGAGCTCGACCTGCGGGCCAACCCGACCCAGGACGCGCAGGGCCTCGTGGTCGAGGCGCACCTGGACAAGGGCCGCGGTCCCGTGGCCACCGTGCTGGTGCAGCGCGGCACGCTGCGGGTCGGCGACTCGCTGGTGGCGGGCCCGGCCCACGGCCGCGTCCGGGCCATGCTCGACGAGCACGGCCAGAACATCGAGGTCGCGGACCCGTCGCGTCCGGCGATGGTGCTGGGCCTGACGGCCGTGCCCGGCGCGGGCCAGAACTTCATCGTGGTCGAGGACGACCGCACCGCGCGGCAGATCGCCGAGAAGCGCGAGGCCCGCGAGCGGGCCGCGCAGCAGGCGCGCCGCCGCGTGCGTCGCACGCTCGAGGACTTCATGGAGTCCATGGAGAAGGGTGAGAGCCAGGAGCTCAACCTCATCCTCAAGGGCGACGTGTCCGGTTCGGTCGAGGCGCTCGAGGACGCGCTGTCGAAGATCGACGTCGGCGAGGAGGTCGGCATCCGCGTCATCGACCGCGGTGTCGGCGCCATCACCGAGACCAACGTCGACCTGGCGGCCGCCTCCGACGCGGTGATCATCGGCTTCAACGTGCGCCCGCAGGGCAAGGCCGGCGAGCTGGCCGACCGCGAGGGCGTCGAGATCCGCTACTACTCGGTGATCTACCAGGCGATCGAGGAGATCGGCGCCGCGCTCAAGGGCATGCTCAAGCCCGAGTACGAGGAGCACACCCTGGGGCAGGCGGAGATCCGCGAGATCTTCCGGTCCTCGAAGATCGGCAACATCGCGGGCTGCATGGTCATCGGCGGCACCATCCGGCGCAACGCCAAGGCCCGGCTGCTCCGCGACGGCTCCGTCGTGGCGGACAACCTCGACCTGGCGTCGCTGCGCCGGGAGAAGGACGACGTCACCGAGGTCCGCGAGGGCTTCGAGTGCGGCCTCGTGCTGAAGAACTACCAGGACATCAAGATCGACGACGTCGTGGAGTTCTTCGAGATGCGCGAGATCCCGAGGGACTGAGCTCAGTGGTCGGGCCGGTTCCCTCGGGGCCGGTCCGGGCGCGCTCGGCTTCGGGGCCCGCCCGCCTGCGGCGGAGGGGCTTCCGTCGCATCCGCCCCTCGGCGCTCGTTCCTCGCGCCGAGGGGGGCCAGTCCCATCCACGCTCCTCCAGCCCCTCCGCCTCCGGCGGTCGGGCGCGGGGGCGCGGGCGTGGGACCGGCGGTGGGGGGCACCGACCCGAAGCGGCACCCAGTACCAGGGCGCGTTCGCGCGCATGGCTCTCAGGAGGGCATAGGCAATGAGCAACCCGCGGGTGCGGAAGATCGCGGACCGGATCCAGGTGATCGTCGCCGAGATGCTCGAGCGGCGGATCAAGGATCCGCGGCTCGGGTTCGTCACGGTCACCGACGTCCGGCTCACCGGCGACACCCAGCAGGCGACCGTGTTCTACACCGTGCTCGGGGAGGCGGAGGAGGTCACCGGCTCCGAGGCCGCCCTGGCGTCGGCCACCGGGCTGATCCGGTCCGAGGTCGGCAAGCAGCTCGGCATGCGACACGTGCCGACGCTGACCTTCGTCCACGACGCGCTGCCGGAGAACGCCCGCGTCATCGACGAGCTGCTCGACCGGGCCCGGGCCTCCGACGCCGAGGTGGCCGCGTCGAGGCAGGGCAAGCCCTTCGCCGGCGAGGCCGACCCGTACCGCCATCACGACGACGAGGCCGACGCCGCCGGAGGGACCGACGAGAGGGCGGCGGACGACGCGGAGGCGTCGTCCGTCACGCCCGACGAGCGCCCGTGAGCCGACCGGCCGACCAGCCCCCCGCCGGGCTGGTCGTGGTCGACAAGCCCGGAGGCCTCACGTCGCACGACGTGGTCTCGCGGGTGCGGCGCCTCGCCGGCACCCGCAAGGTCGGGCACGCCGGCACGCTCGACCCGATGGCGACCGGCGTCCTGGTGCTGGGCGTCGGCCGGGCCACCCGGCTGCTCGGCCACGTGGTCGGCGGTGAGAAGGCGTACGACGCGACCATCCGGCTCGGCGCGCGCACGGTCACGGACGACGCCGAGGGTCCGGTGGTCGGCGGCGCGTCGGCCGAGCACCTCGACGCCGATCGTGTGCGCGGCGCCCTGTCCGCCTTCGTCGGCGAGATCGACCAGGTGCCGACCTCCGTGTCGGCCGTGAAGGTCGACGGCCGTCGCGCCTACGACCGCGTCCGCGCCGGGGAGGACGTGACGCTGGAGGCCCGGCGCGTCACCGTCCACGCGCTCGACGTCGTCTCGCTGCGACCCTCGGGGACCCACCTCGACGTGGGCGTGACGCTCCGCTGCTCGGCCGGCACCTACGTGCGGGCGATCGCCCGCGACCTCGGCGAGGCCCTGGGCGTCGGCGGCCACCTGACGGCGCTGCGCCGCACGGCCGTGGGGTCGTTCGGCCTCGACCGCGCCCGCACCCTGGAGCAGCTCGAGGAGGAGCTCGGTCTCGTCGGGATCGATGAGGCCGCGCGGGCGACGTTCCCCGTCGTCGACCTCGACGAGGCGGCCGCGCGCGACGTCGGGCACGGCCGGGTGCTCGCGACCACGCTGCCCGCCGCGGGCCCGGTCGCCCTCTTCGCACCCGACGGCCGCTTCCTCGCCCTCTACGAGCAGCGGGACGACGTGGCTCGCGCAGTGGCGGTCTTTGCCTGAGCACGGAGGCGGCCCGCGCGTGTGCGAGAGTGCTGGCGTGCGCACGTGGGGATCCCTGGCCGAGGTGCCGCCGGACCTCGGCCGCACCGTGGTCACCATCGGCACCTTCGACGGCGTGCACCTCGGGCACCGACGCGTGCTGAGCCGGGGCCGCGAGGCCGTCGAGCGCACCGGCGCCGACCTGCTCGTGGTCGTCACCTTCGACCCGCACCCGATCGCGGTGCTCCGGCCCGACCACGCGCCGTCGATGCTGAGCACGGTCGCGGCACGCGTCGACCTGCTCGCCCAGGCGGGCGCCGACGCGGTGGTGGTGCTGCCCTTCGACCGGGAGGTCGCGTCGTGGAGCCCCGAGGAGTTCGTGCGCCGGGTGCTCGTGGACGGCCTGCATGCCGCCGGTGTCGTGGTCGGGGCGAACTTCCGGTTCGGCAACAAGGCTGCCGGCGACGTCGGCACCCTGCGGGAGCTCGGGGCGGTGCACGGCTTCGAGACCGACGGGGTCGACCTCGACGGCGGTCCCCAGGTCTGGTCCTCCACCTACGTCCGGCAGCGCGTCGCAGCGGGCGACGTCGAGGCCGCCGCCGAGGCCCTGGGACGGCCGTACGCCCTCCGCGGGACGGTGCTGCGCGGCGATCAGCGGGGCCGCGAGCTGGGCTACCCGACCGCCAACGTGCCCACGGGTGCGGGCCTCGCGGTCCCCGAGGACGGCGTGTACGCCGGGTGGCTGCGGCGCCTCGACGGCGGCGAGCCCGCCGAGTCGCTCCCGGCTGCCGTCTCGGTCGGCAGCAACCCGACGTTCGAGGGGGAGCGCGAGCGGCGCGTCGAGGCCTACGTGCTGGACCGCGACGACCTCGCGCTCTACGACGCCGAGGTGGAGGTCTGCTTCGTGGCCCGGCTTCGCGGGATGGCGCGCTTCGACACCGTCGCGGCCCTGGTGGCGCAGATGGACGACGACGTCCGGGGCGCCCGCCGAGCCCTGGGTCGGGCCTGAGCCGTGGCCGCGCGACCGCGGGCCCACCGCGCCCGGGGTGCCCCCACGCCCGAGGCGGCGACGGAGGCCTGGTTCCTGCGCCGGGGCCTGCCCTACTTCGTGCCCGCCGAGCGGGCGCGGGCCCGCCAGGCCCTCCGGCCCGGCCGGACCTGGCCGCTGCTCGCCGCCACCGTTCTCGGCGCCGCCACGGCGGGAGCCGCCCTGGCCCTGGTCTTCGACCAGGTCAGCGCGGCCCCCGCCACGTTGTTCGCGATCGGCCTCCTTGCGGGGCTGGGGTACGCGCTGACCGCGCTGCGCGCGCGCCGCATCGTCACCTGGGCGGGGGCCCGGACGCTCGGCAGCCTCCGGCTGATCTTCCCGGTGGTGACCCGGGCGCTGCCGCTGCTGCTGCTCTTCGTCACCTTCCTCTTCATCAATGCGGAGGTCTGGCAGCTGGCCGGCGGCCTGCGTCCGGGCGTGCTGTGGCTGACGGTGCTGCTGCTCGCCGCGATGGCCGTGGCGTTCCTGATGGCCCGCCTCCCGGAGGAGGTCGACCGGCTCGACGACCGGATCGACGACCGCTTCCTGGTCTCGGCCTGCCGGGGCACCCCGCTGGCGCAGACGGCCCGCGAGCTGGTGGCCGACCCGCAGGTGCGGCCCGCGTCCTACGCGCCGGTCTCCGGCTTCGAGCGCTGGAACCTGATCCTCGTGCTGCTCGTGATCCAGCTGGCCCAGGTGCTGCTCCTCGTCGTCTCGGTCCTGGTCTTCTTCCTGTTCTTCGGGTCGCTGACCATGCGCGAGACGGTCCAGCTGTCCTGGACGGCCAAGGACGACCTCAGCAACATGCCCTACCTGTCGAACATCTCGGTCGAGCTGTTCCAGGTCTCGCTCTTCCTCGGCGCCTTCTCCGGCCTCTACTTCACGGTCTCGGCCGTCACCGACGACGCCTACCGCGGCCAGTTCTTCACCGGGGTGATGGACGAGATGGAGCGGGCCGTGGGGGTGCGGGCCGTCTACCTCGCGCTGCGCGCCCGTGAGCGTGCCCGCGCGGCGCACCCGGGGGAGCGGACCCTCGTGGAGTACGACCCCGAGCGTGACCCGGACCCCGAGCACCACCCGGGCCCCGAGCCCGACCAGGCCGAGCCCGACCAGGCCGAGCCCGACCAGGCCGAGGCCGACCGGGGCTCGGGCCGGGAGTGACGCCGATCCGTCGGTACGCCGTTGCCTGACCTGCGATGATCGTCGCCGTCGGCGTCCGTCCGGGCGCGAGGAGCTGAGGGGATGGGGCCATGGGCTACGGGCTCGGAGTCTTCGTCGGGGCCGTGGGCCTGATCCTCGCGCTGGCCGTGCACGTCACGATCTCGGGCATCGACCTCGTCATGGTCGGCTGGATCCTGGCGGCCGCCGGCGGGGTCATCGTCGTCCTGACCGCGGCCCAGGACGCCTCGCGCCGCCGCGGCAACCGGCAGTACTGACCTCGCGGGCCGCTCCGCGCGGCCCCCCGCACGGGTGAGGTGCCGGGGGAACCGTCGAAGTCGACCCGCTGACCTGCGATCATGGCCGCGGGGCGGGCCCGACCGCGGCCGACCCCAGGGAGGGAAGAAGTCATGGGTTACGGATTCGGAGTGTTCCTCGGGGCCGTGGGCCTGATCCTCGCGCTGGCCGTGCGCGACGCGATCTCTGGCGTCGACCTGGTGATGATCGGCTGGATCCTGGCGGCCGCCGGCGGCGTGATCGTCGTCCTGACCGCGGCCCAGGACGCGTCGCGCAGGCGCGGCGCCCGCGCCGTGCAGACCACCACCCACGAGGACGGCTCCCAGACCGTCCGCGAGGAGCGGACCGAGCCGCCCGCCTGACCGGGCCCGTTTTGGGTGCACCTGCCCCGCGTTGCTAGCATCGACCGGTTGCCCGCACGGGTGACGCCTGCCGTCATGACGGCCGCGGATCGAGAGAGCCAACCGGAGCACAGGGCCGGGGCGCCGCGCAACGGACAAACCGGAAGGAGCCCGCATGTCGATCGGGACAGACGCGGAGACCAAGAAGAAGATCATCGCCGACTTTGCGACGACCGAGGGCGACACCGGTTCGCCGGAGGTCCAGATCGCGCTGCTGAGCCACCGCATCTCGCACCTCACCGAGCACCTCAAGCAGCACAAGCACGACCACCACAGCCGCCGCGGGCTGCTGCTGCTGGTCGGCCAGCGTCGGCGCCTGCTGAACTACCTGCGCAAGACCGAGATCGAGCGCTACCGCTCCATCGTCGAGCGCCTGCGCCTGCGTCGCTGACGCGCCGGTGACCCGCGCCGCGAGAGCCGTTAGGCTCCGTGGTGCGGGCCACGCGCCCGCCCACGACCACAACTGAAGAACCACACATCCAGGAGCGACCCGCAGCGTTCGGCCCGGTCCTCGGTAGTGGCCTTCGGAACCGTCCCCCCGGAGGGGGCACGCGCTCCGCGGGCCTCGATCGAAGACCGGCCCCCCTCCGTCGTGGAGGGCGGCTCGGCGGGCCCCACAGGGCTTGATGCCCTGCCCGTGCCCGCCAGCGTGGCGGGCGTCGCGGATCGCTCCGCGAGCAGAAAGGGACACCCTTGACCGAGGGACCCACCATTTCCGCCGTCGAGACCGTGATCGACAACGGTCCGTTCGGAAAGCGCACCGTCAAGTTCGAGACCGGCCTCCTGGCCCGCCAGGCCGCCGGCTCCGTCACCGCCTACCTCGACGACGAGACCATGCTGCTGTCGGCCACGACCGCCAGCAAGAACCCCAAGGAGAACCTCGACTTCTTCCCCTTGACGATCGACGTCGAGGAGCGGATGTACGCCGTGGGCCAGATCCCCGGCTCGTTCTTCCGCAGCGAGGGACGGCCCGGCGAGGACGCCGTCCTCACCTGCCGTCTGATCGACCGCCCGCTGCGCCCCACCTTCAAGAAGGGCCTGCGCAACGAGGTCCAGGTCGTCATCACCGTGATGGCGCTCGACCCCGAGATGCCCTACGACGTGCTGGCGATCAACGCCGCGTCGATCTCCACCCAGCTCTCCGGCCTGCCGTTCTCGGGCCCGGTCGGCGGCACCCGGATGGCCCTCATCGACGGCCAGTGGGTCGCGTTCCCGACGCACACCCAGCTCGAGAACGCCGTCTTCGACATGGTCGTGGCCGGCCGGGTCACCGACGACCGGTGACGTCGCCATCATGATGGTCGAGGCCGAGGCCACCGAGCAGACCTTCCAGCTCGTCGAGGGCGGCGCGCAGGCCCCGACCGAGGAGGTCGTGGCCCAGGGGCTCGACGCCGCCAAGCCCTTCATCAGGCAGCTCTGCGAGGCGCAGGCCGAGCTGGCCAAGGAGGCCGCCAAGCCGGTCTCCCAGTTCCCGGTCTACCTCGACTACGAGGACGACGTGTACGCCGCCGTCGACGGCGCCGTGCGCAAGGAGACCGCCGAGGCGCTGACCATCGCCGGCAAGCAGGAGCGCGACGACCGCACCGACGAGATCAAGGCGTCGCTGCTCGAGCGGCTCGGTGAGCAGTTCGAGGGACGCGAGAAGGAGGTCGGCGCCGCCTTCCGCTCGCTGAACAAGGAGCTCGTCCGCGAGCGCGTGCTGCGCGACCAGGTCCGCATCGACGGCCGCGGCCTGGCCGACATCCGGCCGCTGCACGCCGAGGTCGCCGTGGTCCCGCGGGTGCACGGGTCCTCGCTGTTCGAGCGCGGCGAGACCCAGATCCTGGGCGTCACCACGCTGAACATGCTCACGCTGGAGCAGAAGCTGGACACGCTGTCGCCGGAGAAGACCCGGCGCTACATGCACAAGTACGTGTTCCCGCCGTTCTCCACCGGCGAGACCGGCCGCGTGGGCTCGCCGAAGCGCCGCGAGATCGGCCATGGCGCGCTGGCCCGCCGGGCGATCCTCCCGGTGCTGCCGTCGCGCGAGGAGTTCCCCTACGCGATCCGCCAGCTCTCCGAGGCGATGGGCTCCAACGGGTCCACCTCGATGGGCTCGGTCTGCGCCTCCACGATGTCGCTCCTCCAGGCGGGCGTGCCGCTGCGCGCCCCCGTGGCGGGCATCGCGATGGGCCTGATCAGCGGTGAGGTCGACGGGCAGCAGCAGTATGTCGCGCTCACCGACATCCTCGGTGCCGAGGACGCCTTCGGCGACATGGACTTCAAGGTCGCCGGCACGCGGGAGTTCGTCACCGCGCTGCAGCTGGACACCAAGCTCGACGGCATCCCGGCCGAGGTCCTCGGGGCCGCGCTGACCCAGGCGCGCGACGCGCGCATGGCGATCCTCGACGTCATGGCTGAGGCCATCGACGCGCCCGAGGAGATGTCGCAGTTCGCGCCGCGGATCATCACCATGCGCGTCCCGGTGGACAAGATCGGCGAGGTCATCGGCCCGAAGGGCAAGGTGATCAACCAGATCCAGGACGACACCGGGGCCCAGCTGACCATCGAGGACGACGGCACCATCTACATCGGTGCCACCAGCGGGGACGCGGCCGAGGCCGCCCGGTCCGCCATCAACGGCATCGCCAACCCGACGATGCCCGAGGTGGGCGAGCGCTACCTCGGCACCGTGGTCAAGACCACCAACTTCGGCGCCTTCGTGTCGCTCATGCCCGGCAAGGACGGCCTGCTGCACATCAGCAAGCTGCGCGGCCTGGCGGGCGGCAAGCGCGTCGAGACCGTCGAGGACGTCGTGTCGGTGGGCCAGAAGCTGCAGGTCGAGATCGGTGAGATCGACGACCGCGGCAAGCTCTCCCTGGTGCCGGTCGTCGAGAGCGACGGCGCCGGGTCCGGCGCGGAAACGGACGCCGGGGACCCCGCCGAGGCGTGAGGCGCGCCGCCTCCGACGGCACCACCGTCACCCTCGAGGAGGTCACCGGCCCGGACGGGCTGGTGACCTCCCGGGTGCGTCGCACGACCCTCCCGTCGGGGCTGCGGGTCGTCAGCGAGCACCTGGCCGGCGTGCGCTCGGCCAGCGTCGGCGTGTGGGTCGGCGTCGGCAGCCGGGACGAGGCGCCCACGCTGCACGGCGCCTCGCACTTCCTCGAGCACCTGCTCTTCAAGGGCACGGCCGAGCGCTCGGCGCTGGACATCTCGGTGGAGCTCGACGAGGTCGGCGGCGAGGTGAACGCCTTCACCACGAAGGAGTACACCTGCTTCCACGCCCTCGTGCTCGACGTCGACCTGTCGCGCGCCGTCGACGTGCTCGGCGACGTGGTGACCGCCTCGCGGCTCGACGCGGCCGACGTCGAGGCCGAGCGCGACGTGATCCTCGACGAGATCGCGATGCACGACGACGACCCCGAGGACGCCGCCCACCAGCTGTTCGAGTCCCGCGCCTGGGGTGACACGCCGCTCGGCCGCCCCGTGGCCGGCACAGCGGCCTCCATCGCGGCGCTGACGGCCCCGCAGGTGCGCCGCTTCTACCGCCGGCACTACCGCCCGGGCCGCACCGTCGTCGCCGTGGCCGGCAACGTCGACCACGACGACGTCGTGGCGCGCGTCAGCCGGGCCTTCGACCGGGGCGGCTTCATGGACGTCGCGGAGGCGGTCGTGCACCCCCGCGCGACCGAGCGGGCGCGCGGCGTCCGCCCCGGCGAGGCGAGCGCGGTCCGTCCCTTCGAGCAGACCCACGTGGTTCTCGGCGTCCGGGGGCTCACCCGCTCCGACCCGCGCCGCTTCGCGCTGGGCGTCCTCACCACGGTCCTCGGGGGCGGCACCTCGTCGCGGCTCTTCCAGGAGGTCCGCGAGCGGCGCGGGCTGGCGTACTCCGTCTACTCCTTCGCCGATCACCACGCGGACGCCGGTCTGGTCGGTGTGACGGCCGGGTGCCTGCCGCGCCGGCACGACGCCCTGCTGGCCACGCTGCGGGCCGAGCTCGCCGCGATGGCCGGGGACGGCATCGACGCCTCCGAGCTCGCCCGCGGGCAGGGGCAGCTGCGCGCCGGGGCCGTGCTGGGCCTCGAGGAGGCCAACGCGCGGATGGCGCGGATCGCCAAGGCGGAGCTCCTCCACGACGAGCTGCTCGGCGTCGACGAGCTGCTGGGACGCATCGACGCGGTCACGCTCGACGAGGTGCGCACCCTCGCGCGCCAGCTCTTCTCCCAGCGGGAGCTGCTCGCCGTCGTGGGCCCGGGCCTCCGGTGACGGAGCAGGGGGAGCGGTCCGGCTCTCAGCGCTTCGTGGCCACGATCGCGAGCACCGGCGGGCGCGGTTGCTGGACCACCTCGACGGTGAAGCCGCTCTCCTCGAGCGCCTGCGACGCCCCGCGGCGCGCCGGGGAGACCTGGTCGGCGCGTGCCGCGTCGTAGAAGAGGAACAGCTTGCCGCCCGGCTTGAGCCGGTCGTGCAGCAGCGCCAGCTCCTCCGAGCAGTCGCGGACCCAGAAGAGGTTCACGTTGAATGCGAACGCCTTGTCGAGGCGGCGCACGGGCACCCGGAGCGTGGCGAGGTCGATCTGCCGCACCGTCAGCCGGCCCTCGTCGACGTGGCGCTGGTTGCGCTTGCGCGTGCGGTCGACCCCGGACTCCGCGCGGTCGATGCAGAACAGCTTGCCCTTCTCCAGCCGCGCGCAGACCAGGCCGGCGGCGTGGCCGGGGCCACAGCCGATCTCCAGCAGCGAGTCGTCGGGGGCCACGTCCATCATCTCGACGCCCCACCGGATCCGACCGGGGACATGCTGCAGCGCCATGCGGACAGCCTGCCACCTGCTGGTCGGTGCGTCAGTGACCGACCCGGTGGATGAGCCGGGGCCGGCCCGGCCGCTAGGTTGGCCACGTGGAGGACAGCGCGCAGGAGAAGCCGTCAGGTCAGGAGTCGGGGGAGCCGCTGCGCGTGGGCGTGCTGGGCGCCCGCGGCAAGGTCGGCCGTGAGGTCGCTCGCGCGGTCGACGAGGCGCCCGACATGCTGCTCGTCGCCGAGGTGGACGAGGGCGACGACATCGAGGCCCTCGCGCGGGGCGGCGCCGACGTCGTCGTCGACTTCACCCATCCCGACGTGGTGATGGACAACCTGCACTGGTGCGTCGAGCACGGGATCCATGCCGTGGTCGGTACCACCGGGTTCGACGACGAACGGCTGGCGACGCTGCGCGGGTGGCTGGGGGAGTCGTCCGGGACCGGCGTGCTGGTCGCCCCCAACTTCTCGATCGGCGCCCTGCTGATGATGCGTTTCGCGGCCACGGCCGCGCCGTTCTACGACTCGGTCGAGATCGTCGAGCTGCACCACCCGCAGAAGGCCGACGCGCCGTCCGGCACCGCCCGGCGCACCGCGCGGCTGGTCGCGGAGGCGCGGCGCGGGGCGGGCGCAGGACCCGCGCCCGACGCGACGTCCAGCGCCCTCGACGGCGCGCGGGGCGCGGACGTCGAGGGCGTGCCGGTGCACGCCGTGCGGCTGCGCGGCCTCCTCGCGCACCAGGAGGTGCTGCTCGGCGGGGTGGGCGAGACGCTGACGATCCGCCACGACTCCCTCGACCGCGCCTGCTTCACCCCGGGGGTCCTGCTCGGCGTGCGCACGATCGTCTCCCGTCCGGGGCTCACGGTGGGGCTCGAGGAGTTCCTCCCGCTGGACTGAGCCGGCCCGCGGGTGCAGGTTGTCGCGAGGCTCCCCGGTGCCGCACGGCGCCCGATCGGTCCCCTGTGCACAGCCCGGTGTCGGGGCCGCTCGGTGTCGGCGCTCGGTGATCGAATGGGACCCATGAGGAGCTCGGGCCAGATCCCCCAGGGCCAGGAGGGCCTGGGTTCCCCCGCAGCGGTGCTCGCCAGGGCCGGTGGCGCCCACGCGGCGCGGATGCGCGCGGACGCCGACCTGCTCGCCGCGGGGTGCGCGTGGGCCGACCTCCACCCGGTGCGCCCCGGCGAGCCCGGCGCCACGCTGATCGAGCGCTGGGGCGACACCGGCCTGAGCGTCGCGGGGCCGGGGGCCCCGCTGGTCGAGGAGTTCTCGGTGCCGGCTTTCGCGGCGCAGCTGGGGCTGCGTTCGGAGGCGGGCGCCGCGCTGATCGGAGAGGCGCTGGAGCTGCGGCATCGGCTGCCCCGGCTGTGGGCGCGGGTCCAGGCCTGTCAGGTCGAGGCCTGGCGGGCCCGCCGGATCGCGCAGACCACGATCCGCCGCGAGCTCAGCGTCGAGGCGGCGGGGTTCGTGGACCGCCACCTCGCCCCGGTCGCGGCCTCGGCCGGCCTGCCCACTATCGAGCGGTGCGTGGAGGAGGCGGTCGCCCGCACCACGCCCGAGACCGACCAACGCGACCCCGACAACCCGACCGGGCCCGACCGGCGCGGGTTCGCCGTGGACAAGCGGCAGGTCTCCTTCGAGGGCACCCTGGAGTGCCATGGCACCCTCGACCTGGCCGATGCCCTGGCCGTGGACGACGCCGTCCGGGAGGAGGTCCGCCGGCTCCGGCGGCTCGGCGCCACCCAGGCCGCCGGCCCCCTCTCGGCGGTCGCGCTCGCCGGGCTGGTCACCCGCCGCGACCCCACCCTCGAGGAGGCCCTCGGCGACCACGACGGCACCGAGACCCCCGGGGCACCGACCCGGCGACACCGCGACCGGGCGGTGCTGCTGCACCTGCACCTCTCCGCGTCGGCCGTCACCGGGAGCGGCGCCGCGGGAGGCGTTCAAGTGGGGCGGGTCGAGGAGACCCGGGCGCCGGTCACCGCCGAGCAGGTCCGCGCCTGGTGCGGCGCCCCGGCCACCACCCACCTGCGCGTCCTGCCGGTGCTCGACCTGGACCAGCGCTCGCACGTCGAGCAGTACGAGATGCCGGAGCGCATGCAGCAGCAGGCCGCCCTGAGCGCCCTGACTTGTGTGTTCCCCTGGTGCACCCGGCCTGCCCGCAGCTGCGACACCGACCACGTCGAGCCCCACGACCGCGACCACGAGGCCGGGCCCGAGGCCGAACCCGGCGACCAGCCCGGGCCCACCGCCTCCGACAACGCCGGCCCCCTGTGCCGACGACATCATCGCCTCAAGACCCACGCTCCCGCCCGGCACCGATGGCGAATCACCCAGCTCGACCACGGCCTCTGGCTGTGGCGATCACCCCACGGCGAGCACTACCTCCGAGACCACCGCGGCACCCACCCCGTCGACCGGGGACCGGCGGGACCCCCCGGCTGAGGCCGGCGCACCGGGCGGGCACCAACTCGTGCTCGACAGTCGGGCCCGATCCGTGTCCGGTCCACCCGGCCAGCCCGGCGCCAGGCTGGCCGGCCGCCGGGCGACGCCGGCGTCGCGGTCGCGGAGCGGGCCCCCCTCCGTCAGCTCGCGGTGCCGGCGCGGTCGGCGGGCTGCGCTCAGGCCGCTGCGGGCTGCTCGACCGGGGGCTCCAGCCGGCGCACCCGTTCGGGCGTGCGTCCGTGTCCGGGCGCCTCCTTCGGGAAGCAGATGCCCCACAGGAGCACGACCGACAGAGCGCTGGTCATCACTCCGGCGACGCCCGTCGGCGGCGTACTCGAACCGCCGCGGGTGGTCAGCAGGGAAGGAGCGCGGCAGCCGGGCGGTGTGTGGTCACCGCCGTGACGGTAGGCCGTCCGGGCCGGCAGGCGGGGCAGGGTCGCGCCGTTCAGGCCAGCCGCACGAGGGCGGCGGCGATGGCCGCGACGGCGACCACCACGAGGAAGGGCGCCCGCAGCAGGAGCGCGACAGCCGCCGCGGCGAGCCCCACGGCCCGGCCGTCGAGCACGAGCCGGTCGCCGTCCGCGGCCACCTGCACGGCCACGAGGGCGGCGAGCAGCGCCACGGGCACGACAGCGGCGGCCCGACGCACCCGCGGGAGCTCGAGCCAGCGCGCGGGCACGGAGAGGCCGGCGAGCTTGAGCGCGTAGCAGCCAGCAGCGCCGACGAGGACGGCAAGCCAGATCACGGCAGGCCCCCGGCCCCGGGGGAGCCCGGGAGGTCCGCGTCGTCGCCAGCTTCCGTCCCGACCCGCGGCGGAGCCAGGGCCCCCGCGGCGAGCGCGACGAGGCCGACGCCCAGCACGGGGAAGCCGGGGGGTGTCAGGGGCACCAGGACCAGGGCCAGCGCCCCGCCGCCGAGAGCCACGGCGGCGAGGCCGCGACTGGTCAACCGCGGCCAGATCAGGGCGAGGAAGGCGCCGCCGACGGCGGCGTCGAGGCCGTAGGTGCGGGGGTCGCCGATCGCCCGGCCCGCCAGCGCTCCGAGGAGCGTGAACGCGTTCCACAGGAGGAAGACCCCGACCCCGGTGACCCAGAAGCCCACGCGCCCCTCGTGGTCGTCGTCCTGGGCGACCGAGACGGCCGTGGACTCGTCGATCACGAGGTGTGCGGCGAGCATCCGGCGAAGGCCGCCCGCTCGCAGGCGGCTCGCGAGCCGCAGGCCGTAGAGCGTGTTCCGGGTCCCCAGCAGGATCGCGGTCACGGCGCCGGACATCGGCGGGCCACCCCCGGCCACCACGCCGATGAGGGCGAACTGGCTGGCGCCGGTGAACATCAACAGCGACAACGCGGAGGTCTGGGCGACCGAGAGCCCGGCGCCGACCGAGACGGCGCCGAAGGAGACGCCGTACAACCCGGTGGCCGTGGCGACGGCCAGGCCGGTGCGCACGGTGGGGGAGCGCAGGGCGCCGAGCCCCCCGCGCCGGGTCGACCCCTGGCTCACGCCAGGGCCGTGTGCAGGCGTACCTGGCGCAGCGTGGCGGTGGTCTCCTCCTCGTCGCCGTCTCCGAGGGCGAGCTCGCGGTGGGCCTGGTCGGGCGCCCAGCCGGCGCTCTCGAGGAACCGCCGGCGCTGGTCGTCGGCCGACGCCACCCAGTGGACCGCGCGGGCGAAGCGGTCGGCGCCCAGCGTGTCCGCCGCCGCCTGCAGGAGCCGCGACCCGTGGCCGCGCCCGGTCTCCTCGGGGTGGACCACCAGCTCGACGATCTCGCCGTCGACGACGGGGTCGCAGTCGGGATCGGCGGCGGGCGTCGTCACCGCGAAGCCGACCACCCGGTTGCGCTCCAGGGCGACGAGGACGCGGTTGCGGGCGTCCTCGGGCCGGGTCATCGCGGCGGCCCACACCTCGGCGACCTCGTCCTGGGAAGGCAGCGCGTCCCCGTCGACGCGGCCCGCGAGGTCGCGCTCCCAGGCGCGCACCTGCACCGCGGCGATCGCCGGAGCGTCGTCGCTCCACGCGACCCGCACCGACACGTCGGCGGTCGGCCGGTCCTCGTGGGCAGGCATGACGCCGATCCTGTCAGCCTCAGCGGTAGGTGTCGGGCAGCGGCTGGTTGATCTTGACCTGCGCGCGGGGCAGGCGCATGAAGCGCAGCTGGAGCACCCGCACCAGGGCGTAGTAGACCGCGCCCCGCTGCGGCTCCTCGGGGAAGCGCCGGCGCAGCTCGCGCTTGAGCCGGAACCGCAGGATCACCATGTCGATGACGATGACGAGCAGGGTCCCCATCAGGATCGAGTTGCCCAGCGCGGCGAGCTGGGGGTCACCCGAGTAGCCCAGCACCAGGGTCACCAGCATCATCGGGATGACGATCTCGCCGAAGGAGAACCGCGCGTCGACGAAGTCGCGCACGAAGCGGCGCAGCGGCCCGCGGTCGCGCTTGGGCAGGTAGCGCTCGTCGCCGGCCTTGACCCCGGCCCGGATCTCCTTGCTGGAGGTCGTGCGTGCCGCCCGGTCGGCCCGCATCTTGTCCTTGCGGCTGCGCGGCTTCTTGGCGCGGGCCCGCCGCGCGGCCTCGGCCTCGCGGCGCGTGGGCGTCGGCCGGCCCTTGCCGCCGGCGGAGGCGCCCGAGGCTGCCGTGGTCGTCCCGAGGTGCGGGGAGGTGGTCTCGTGGCCGGAGGAGGGGTCCTCGGGCTTGCGCTGACGGAACACGGCTGCGGACGGCTGCCCTTCGGCGGACGGGACGGCTGGACGGGGCCAGCCTACCTGTCGTCCTCCGGGCGCCAGGGGGCGCGATGATTGCCCCCGGGGCATAGGCTGAGAGCAGTCCTGTCACCGCCACTGGCGCCGGAAGCCGCACCGAGGAGGCGCTCCACCATGGGTCTCATGAAGCGCATGAGTCTGATCTTCAAGTCCAAGGCCAGCAGGGTCATGGACCGGGCGGAGGACCCCCGCGAGACCCTGGACTACAGCTACCAGCGCCAAGTCGAGCTGCTCACCAAGGTGCGCCGCGGGGTCGCGGACGTCGCGACCAGCCGCAAGCGCGTGGAGCTGCAGCTGACCCAGCTCGAGCAGCAGTCCGACAAGCTCACCGAGCAGGCCCGCAAGGCCATCGAGGTGGAGCGCGAGGACCTCGCCCGCGAGGCACTGACCCGCAAGTCCGGCCTCACCGGGCAGGTCAACGACCTCCGCGCCCAGCACTCCCAGCTGCAGGCGGAGGAGGAGAAGCTCACCCAGGCGCAGCAGCGGCTGCAGGCCAAGGTCGAGTCCTTCCGCACGCGCAAGGAGACGATCAAGGCCACCTACACCGCCGCCGAGGCCCAGACGCGCATCAACGAGGCGGTCTCCGGCATCGGCGACGAGATGGGTGACGTGGGGTCGGCGATCCAGCGCGCCGAGGACAAGACGGCGCAGATGCAGGCCCGCGCCGGCGCGATCGACGAGCTGATCGCCTCGGGCGCGCTCGACGACGTGAGCCAGGTGGGCGGTGGCGACGACATCTCCCGCGAGCTCGACCGGATGAGCTCCACCGCCGACGTCGAGGCCGAGCTGGCCGCGCTCAAGGGCGGCGGCCGGCAGGCCCTGGACGCGGGCTCCGGTGGCGCCGCCGGGACCGGGGACGAGCCGATCGCCGAGGAGCGTCCGCAGGGCGAGGAACGTCCATGAGCCGACCCCGCCCCGCGCGCTCCCGTCCCACCCACCCTGCCTGAGGAACGACCATGGCGCGATCCCGCTTCATCGGCGACGCCGGGCTGACCGGTCGGATGTGGCTGACGATGTTCCTGCTCGGCGCGCTGTTCGTCGGGTTCCTGGCGATCCTGATGGCGGTCGCGGGCAGCAGCGGCTACGGCGGCCTCATCCCGGTCATCGGCATCGCCGGCATCGGGGTGGCGGTCTTCCAGTGGTGGTCCTCCGACACCACCGCGATGCGCGCGATGCGCGCCCGCGAGGTGTCCCAGCAGGAGGCCCCGGAGCTGCACGCCATGGTCGACCGGCTGTGCGCGCTCGCCGACATGCCCAAGCCGCGCGTCGGCGTGGCCGACACCCGACTGCCCAACGCCTTCGCCACCGGTCGCTCGCCCGAGCGGTCGGTCGTGGTCGTGACCACCGGCATCCTGCACCTGCTGACCGCGGAGGAGCTCGAGGCCGTGCTCGCCCACGAGCTCTCCCACGTGGCGCACCGCGACGTCCTCGTGATGACGGTGGCCTCGTCGGCGGGCATCGCCGCGGGCATGCTCAGCTCGGGGGCGCGGTACGGCGTGCTCTTCGGCGGGATGGGACGCAGCCGCAGCAACAACGGCCCGCCGTTCTGGATCATCGCGCTGGTCGTCAGCCTCGTCGTCTACGCCGTGAGCTTCTTCCTGACCCGGCTGCTCTCGCGCTACCGCGAGCTGTGCGCCGATCGGTCGGGCGCCTACCTGACCATGAACCCGGCGGCGCTCGGCTCCGCGCTGCAGAAGATCAGCGGGGGGATCAGCCAGACGCCGGAGAAGGACCTGCGCCAGGCCCAGCCCATGAACGCGTTCTTCATCGCCCCCGCCGTGAAGGGCCTCTCGATGCGCACCCTCACCTCCTCGCACCCGACCCTCGAGCAGCGGCTGGAGCAGCTCGCCCGGATCCAGACCGAGCTCGGTCGCCCGGCCGGCTGAAGCCGGCGGGATCGAGACTGGCCGCCATGGGCTTCTGGGACGCGCTGACGGGCCGACGCAAGATGCCGGCTCCCCGCGCCGACGCGCTGTTCGCCGTGCCCACGGCCGCGCTGACGCTGGAGACCACCCTGGGCCTGCGGCCGACGGGGAGCGCGGCCGTCTGCCTCAAGGCCGCCGCCGGCCCCGCCTTCGAGCGCACGCGCGAGGAGATCCGCCAGCTGCTGGAGGCCGACCCCCGCGTCCCGGGCGTGCGCGTGGTCGAGGACGGATTCGGTTTCACCTGGTTCGACATCGACCGCTCCGACGCAGCGGTCGGCGAGCTGTGCGCCGAGCTGCACGTGGTGCACCAGCTGCTCGCGGAGCAGGGGTACGCCTCCGGGATGCTGTGCGCGGTCGTGGGGTTCCGCCCCGGTGAGGCGGCCGAGCCGGAGGCCGACGGCCAGCTGCGCGGCACGGTGGGGCTGGTCTACCTCTACAAGCAGGGCACCTTCTACCCCTTCGCGCCCCAGGGGGAGCGGGGCCGCGACCAGATGCTCGAGATGCAGGTCGCCGACGTCGTCGACGGGGACATCCCCCTCGAGCGGGACCGCGGCCGCTGGTTCGGCGTGTGGGGCACGCCGGCGCTCTAGGTGCCAGGCAGGTCCAGCATCTGCTGCAGCGCCACCTGCGCCCAGTGCTCGGTGTCCCGGTCCACCCGGATCCGGTTGACCACCGTGCCCTCGACCAGCGACTCCAGCGCCCACACCAGGTGGGGGAGGTCGATCCGGTTCATGGTGGAGCAGTAGCAGACGGTGCGATCCAGGAACTGGATGCGCTGCTCGGGGTGGGCGTCGGCCAGCCGCTTGACCAGGTTGAGCTCGGTGCCGATGGCCCAGGCGGAGCCGGGCGGCGCCGCCTCCACGGTGCGGATGATGAACTCGGTCGAGCCGACGAGGTCCGCGCGGGTCACGACGTCGTGCGTGCACTCGGGGTGCACCAGCACCCTCAGGTCCGGGTCGCCCGCGCGCAGCTCGTCGACGACGTCGGCGGAGAACCGGCCGTGCACGGAGCAGTGACCGCGCCAGAGGATCATCCGGGCGTCGCGCAGCTGGCCCTCCTCGAGGCCGCCGCCGGGCAGGTGCGGGTTCCACACGACGCAGTCGTCGAGGCCCATCCCGCTCTTCAGGACGGCGGTGTTCCGGCCCAGGTGCTGGTCGGGGAGGAAGAGCACCTGGGTGTCGGGACCGTGCTGCTCGAACGCCCAGGCCAGCGCGACGTCGGCGTTGGACGACGTGCAGACCGTGCCGCCGTGCCGCCCGACGAACGCCTTGATGTCGGCCGAGGAGTTCATGTAGGTCACCGGCACCACGCGGTCGGCGATCCCGGCGTCCGCCAGGGCCTCCCATGCGTCCTCGACCTGGGGGAGCCGGGCCATGTCGGCCATCGAGCAGCCGGCCGCCAGGTCGGGCAGCACGACCTGCTGGTCGTCGGAGGTCAGGATGTCGGCCGACTCGGCCATGAAGTGCACGCCGCAGAACACGACGTACTCGGCCTGCGGCCGCGCCGCGGCCTCGCGCGCGAGCTTGAAGGAGTCGCCCGTGACGTCGGCGAACTCGATCACCTCGTCGCGCTGGTAGTGGTGGCCCAGCACGAAGAGCCGCTCCCCGAGCGCCTCCTTCGCGCGGCGTGCGCGGTCGACGAGGTCGGGGTCGGAGGCGGCTGGCAGGTCGCCCGGGCAGTCGACGCCGCGCTCGGAGAGGGAGTCCCGCCCTCGGCCGAGGGGCAGCAGCGGCAGGTCCACGGTCGTCATGAGCCCATGTTACGCAAGCCCCGGAGCCGGGCTCCGTGGTGCACGCACGGCGCCGGGCGCCGCCGTTGCCGCGTGGCGGACGACGCGGGGGACAATGCCCTCATGCGAGTTCTGGTGGCGCCCGACAAGTTCGCGGGCACCATGAGCGCCGTCGAGGCCGCGGAGGCGATCGCGACCGGTTGGCGGCGCCGGGCCCCCGACGACGAGCTCGACCTGGCGCCGATGGCGGACGGTGGTCCGGGCTTCAACGACGTGCTCGCGGCCTCGCTGGGCGGGGAGCTGCTCGCGGTGACCGTGACCGGGCCCCGCGGCGAGCCCGTGCCGGCCACGGTGCTCCGCGTCGGCCGGACGGCGTACGTCGAGGCGGCCCAGGCGTGCGGGCTGCACCTGACGGGCGGGGAGGGTGCCGAGACCGCCTCGTCCGCCGGGGTCGGCGACCTCCTGCTCGCGGCCGCCGGCACCGGGGCGGGGGCGGTGGTGGTCGGGCTCGGGGGCTCCGGGACGAACGACGGGGGCGCCGGCCTGCTCGCGGCGCTGGGCGCCGGGGCCGACGTCGACCTGCGGCGGGGCGCGGCGGGACTGGCCGGCGTCCGGCACGTCGACGTCGAGCCGGCACGGGCACGCCTGGCCGGCGTCGAGGTCGTCGCCGCCACCGACGTGGACAATCCGCTCGCCGGGTTGTTCGGTGCGACGAAGACCTACGGGCCGCAGAAGGGGATCGCGGAGGAGCGCCTGCCCGTCGTCGACGGCTGGCTCGAGGAGCTGGCGGGGGCGACGGACCGGCGCGCGGCGCTGGAGCCCGGGGCGGGAGCCGCCGGCGGCCTCGGCTTTGCCCTGTCGCTGCTGGGGGCCCGCCGGGTGGCGGGGATCACTCTGGTGGCCGAGGCGCTGGAGCTGCCGCGGCGCGCCCGGGAGGCCGACCTGGTGGTGACCGGCGAGGGGGCCTTCGACTTCTCCACCCGCTCGGGCAAGGTGCCCTACGGCGTCGCCGAGGTGGCCGCCGAGGCGCTGCGGCCGTGCGTGGCGCTGGCCGGGCGGGTGCTGGTCGGCAACCGCGAGATGCGCACGCTGGGTGTGGAGGCGGCGTACGCGGTCGTGGACCACGCCGGCGAGGATCGGGCCCTCCGCGAGCCGGCTGCCGCGCTGGCGGACCTGGCGCAGCGGGTCGCGCGCACCTGGTCCCGCCCGGCTCGCTGATCGCGAGCCGCGGGAATGTCGCCCCGTGTGCGAGACTTGGGGAGGTAGGAAACCGCAACCCTGGGAGCAGTGATGACCGAGCAGGTCGAGACCACCGAAGAGCGCCGCGTCGACTCGATCAACCTGAGCAGTGTCGCCGCCGCGAAGGTCAAGAGCCTCCTCGAGCAGGAGGGCCGCGACGACCTGGCCCTGCGCATCTCCGTGCAGCCGGGCGGGTGCTCCGGCCTGCGCTACCAGCTCTTCTTCGACGAGCGCACCCTCGACGGTGACGTGACCACCGACTTCGACGGCGTCACCGTGGTGGTCGACAGGATGAGCGTGCCCTACCTCAACGGCGCGATGATCGACTTCGTGGACTCGATCGAGAAGCAGGGCTTCACGATCGACAACCCCAACGCGACGGGCTCCTGCGCCTGCGGAGACTCGTTCCACTGAGTCGGACGGGGACCTGACACGAGGAGGCCCCCGCCTCCTCGCGGCGGGGGCCTCCTCGCGTGTGGGCCGTGCGTGGGCGTCCTACTCCAGCTCGAGGTGGAGGGCCCGGGCTAGCCGGGCGGCCGCCTCGTCCACCCGGATCTCACCCTTCGCCACCTCGCGGGGGAAGTCCTCGTAGTGGAGGCTGGGCGCCGGGCGGACGGCCCGCTGGGCCGCGCGGGCCAGCGGGAAGTGCGCCGTCGCGGCGGCGCAGTCGGCGCGCATCGCCGTCGGCGAGTCCAGGTCGGCGTGCGGCAGGGCCGTGCGGTCGTCGTGTGCGCTCATGAGGACGACGCTAGGGGCTACCCGCGAGTACCCCAACGCTGCCGGGCGGCTCGTCCGAGATGTCCGGATGCTGATCGCCTCGCGGGGCCCGGATCGCGCCGAATCGGCTCTCGGCGCGGGCTTCGGTAGCCTCACTGACCATGTCGCTGCTGATCGCCGGATCCATTGCCACAGACCACCTGATGACGTTCTCGGGCAAGTTCTCCGAGTCGTTGGTCGCCGAACAGCTCGAGAAGCTGTCGGTGTCCTTCCTCGTCGACGACCTCGAGGTGCGCCGCGGGGGTGTCGCCGCCAACATCTGCTTCGGGCTCGGCCGTCTGGGCCTCCGGCCGGTGCTCGTGGGCTCGGCGGGTCACGACTTCGACGACTACCGCTCCTGGCTCGAGCGGCACGGGGTCGACTGCGACCACGTCCGGATCAGCGAGGACAAGCACACCGCGCGCTTCGTCTGCACCACCGACACCGAGATGGCCCAGTTCGCGTCGTTCTACCCCGGCGCGATGGCCGAGTCCCGCCTGATCGAGCTCGAGCCCATCGTGGCCGAGGTGGGCGACCCGACCTACGTCGTCGTGGCCCCCGACGACCCGGACGGCATGCGGGCCCACACCCATGAGTGCCGCGAGCGGGGATACCCCTTCATCGCCGACCCGAGCCAGCAGCTGGCCTTCGGCGACGGCGACCTGATCCGCGACCTCGTGGACGGCGCGGCGATCCTCTTCTCCAACGAGTACGAGGGGCACCTGATCCAGCAGAAGACCGGCTGGTCGGCCGACGAGGTCCTCGAGCGGGTCGGCTACCAGGTCACCACCCTGGGCAAGGACGGCGTGCGGATCCGCGAGAAGGGTGCCGACGACATCGTGCTGAGCGCGGCCGCTGACGTGAAGGCGGCCGAGCCGACGGGGGTCGGCGACGCCTTCCGTGCGGCCTACCTCGGCGCCATCAGCTGGGGCGTCGACCGCGAGCGTGCGGCCCAGGTGGGCTGCGTCCTCGCCGCCTACGTGGTCGAGACGGTCGGCACCCAGGAGTACTCCTTCACCCCGGAGCAGTTCCTCGGGCGCCTGGAGGCCTCCTACGGCCCCGACGCGGCCGCCGAGGTCCGCCAGCACCTGGTCGCCGCCTGACTCAGGCCACGCGCCGCACCCAGTAGCGGGGGACGCCGTCCTCGGCGGTGTCCTCACCGAGGTAGTCCTGCGCCCGCAGCCGGCACCAGGCCGGGACGTCGGTGCGTGACGCCGGGTCGGTGGAGACCACGGCGACCCGGCTGCCGGCCGGCAGGTCGCCGATGACCCGCGCGAGCTCGATGACCGGGCGCGGGCAGCGCATGCCCCGACAGTCCAGCTCCCGGTCCGGGGTGTTAGCCGGGCCCGTCACAGCCCGACCTCCCGGCGCAGCTCGGCGACCACGTCCGGCAGCACCGCGAGGAAGCGGTCGACGTCCGTCGCGTCGGCGTCCCGGGTGAGCGAGACCCGCAGGTTGCCGTGGGTCAGGACGCCCATCGCCTCCAGGACGTGGCTGGGTCGGAAGCTCGCGGCGGTGCAGGCGGAGCCGCTGGCGACGGCGAAGCCGTGCCGGTCCAGCGCGTGCACGATGGCCTCCCCGTCGACGTAGAGGCACGAGAAGGTCACGAGGTGGGGGAGCCGGTCGCGCGGGTGGCCGACGACCTCCACGTCGGGGACCGCGGCTGCGCCGGCGCGCAGCCGGTCCACCAGCGCCGCCTGGCGGGCGTTGCGCTCGGCCGCCTCGCTGGTTGCGGCCTGCAGGGCCGCGGCGGCAGCCAGCGCCGCGGGGACGTTCTCGAACCCGCTGGCCCGCTCGTCGGCCCGGTCGTCGTGCGGGAAGGGGTTGCGCCAGCGCGAGCCCTTGCGCACCAGCAGCAGGCCGACGCCGGCAGGCCCGCCCCACTTGTGCGCCGACGCGGCGGCGACGGCCCATCCCTCCGGCAGGGGGCGGCGCCCCACGGAGGCGCACGCGTCGACGAAGACCGGGACGCCGGCCTCACCCGCCGCGGCGGCGACCTCGGCCACCGGCTGGACCGTGCCGACCTCGTGGTTGGCGCTCTGCAGGGCCAACGCCGTGGCGGGGCGCTCCAGGCGCGAGAGCGACTCGCGAACCGCCTCCGCGGACACGCGCCCGGCCCGGTCGACCGGCACGACCCCCGTCGGCGCGCCCGACCACGAGACCGCGTGGAGCACCGCGGAGTGCTCGACGGCGCCGCGGACGAGCACGTCGCCCTCCCGCCGCCGCCCCCGGTGCAGCCCGAGGAGGCCGCGGTGCACGGCCTCGGTGCCCGAGGACGTGAAGGTGACCTCGTCGGCGCGCACGCCGAGCGCCTCGGCAGTCGCCTCGCGGGCGTTGTCGAGCAGCAGCCGCGCGGAGCGCGCCGGCCCGTGCAGACGCCGCGGATCGGCGTAGCCGGCGTCCAGCGCGGCGAGCAGGGTCTCCCGAGCGGCGGGGTGCAGCGGCTCGGACGACGCGGCATCGAGGTAGGCACGCGGGGGCCGCTCCCCGCGTTGCTGGGCGGGCTCGCTCACACGCCGAACCTACCGGCGACCCTGCGGGACCACGGGCCCGGCGTTCGGATACGCTGAGCCTCGTCTGTCACACCTGAGAGAGAGGCTCGTTCGTGGGTCTGCAACTCCCCAAGCGTGCTGGGCACCCGCTGCGGCGGGTGGCGCTGGTGGCGGTGCTGGGCGTCGGCCTCCTGCTGCTGGGCGCGTGCTCGGCCGAGGACACCGACCAGATCAAGCGCCTCGCGATGCCGGAGCCGGCCACGCTCGAGGCTCCGGCGATCTACGACCTGTGGCGCTATGCCTGGCTCGCCGCGATCATCACCGGCGTCATCGTGTGGGGCCTGATGGGCTGGGCCGTGGTGGCGTTCCGCCGTCGCTCCGATGACGAGATCCCGGTGCAGACGCGGTACAACCTGCCGCTGGAGATCTTCTACACGATCGCCCCCGTGATGATGGTGATCGTCTTCTTCTACTGGACCGTGACGGTCCAGAACGACATCCTGGACGAGACCGACGAGCCCGACCGCGTCATCGAGGTGGTCGGCCAGCAGTGGTCCTGGACCTTCAACCACGGCATGGGGGGCCCCACCGGGCCCGCGACCCCCGACGTGGCCGCGGGGGACTACCGCTACGACGACTACGTCTACGAGGCCGGCACGGCCTCCCAGCTGCCGACGCTGATGCTGCCCGTGGGGGAGACGGTGCAGTTCAACCTGCACTCGCCGGACGTCATCCACGACTTCTGGGTGGCCGGCTTCCTGATGAAGATGGACGTCGTCCCGGGGCGGGTGAACCACTTCCAGGTCACCCCGAACCGCGAGGGCAGCTACAAGGGCAAGTGCGCCGAGCTGTGTGGCGCCTACCACTCGCGGATGCTGTTCAACGTCGAGGTGGTCAGCACCTCGGAGTACGAGGACTACCTCGACGAGCTGTCCGCCGCCGGCAACGAGGCGGGCAAGCCACTGCTGGGCGGCGCAGACGCCCGCGAGCAGTCCGGCCTCGAGAGTGACGAGAGCGACGGAGGCGACGAATGACCGCCACAGCCCCGCACACCACCGCGACGACGCCGGAGCCGCGCCCGAGGATCGGCCAGCAGGTCGCCCGCGTCCTCTCGACGACCGACCACAAGCTGATCGGCAAGCTCTACCTGGGCACCTCGTTCGCCTGGTTCCTCGTCGGCGGCGTGATGGCGCTGGTGATGCGCTCCGAGCTGGCCTTCCCGGGCACCCAGGTGGTCAACGACGAGCGCTACAACCAGCTCTTCACCATGCACGGCACGATCATGCTGCTGCTGTTCGCGACGCCGCTGTTCTTCGGCTTCGGCAACGTGATCATGCCGCTCCAGATCGGCTCGCCGGACGTCGCCTTCCCGCGCCTGAACATGTTCAGCTACTGGCTGTTCCTCTTCGGCGGGTTGATTGCCGCCTCGGGCTTCCTGACCCCCGGCGGCGCGGCCAGCTTCGGCTGGTTCGCCTACACCCCGCTCTCGGACGGCGTCCGCTCGCCGGGAGTGGGCGGTGACCTGTGGGTGATGGGCCTGTGGATGGCCGGTCTCGGCACCATCCTGGGCGCCGTCAACTTCATCACCACGATCATCTGCATGCGCGCACCCGGCATGACGATGTTCCGGATGCCGATCTTCGTGTGGAACACGATGGTCACCTCGCTGCTGGTGCTCATCGCCTTCCCGATCCTGGCCGGCGCCCTGCTCTCGCTCGAGGCCGACCGCCTGCTCGGTGCCCATGTCTTCGACGCGGCGCACGGCGGGCCGATCCTGTGGCAGCACCTGTTCTGGTTCTTCGGGCACCCGGAGGTCTACATCATCGCGCTGCCGTTCTTCGGCATCGTGACCGAGATCCTCCCGGTCTTCAGCCGCAAGCCGATCTTCGGCTATGTCGGCCTCGTCGGGGCGACGCTGGGCATCGCGGTCCTCTCCGTCGCGGTGTGGGCGCACCACATGTTCGTCACGGGCGCCGTGGACCTCCCGTTCTTCTCGGGCATGACGTTCCTGATCGCGGTCCCGACCGGCGTGAAGTTCTTCAACTGGATCGGGACGATGTGGGGGGGATCTCTGTCCTTCGACACCCCGATGCTGTGGTCGGTGGGCTTCCTGACCACGTTCCTCTTCGGCGGCCTGACGGGCGTCATCCTGGCCAGCCCTCCGCTGGACTTCGCGGTCTCCGACTCCTACTTCGTGGTGGCGCACTTCCACTACGTCGTGTTCGGCACCGTCGTGTTCGCGATGTTCGCGGGCTTCTACTTCTGGTGGCCCAAGATGACGGGCCGGATGCTCGACGAGCGGCTGGGCAAGGTGCACTTCTGGCTGCTCTTCGTGGGCTTCCACCTCACCTTCCTGGTCCAGCACTGGCTGGGTGTCGAGGGCATGCCGCGCCGTTACGCCGACTACCTGCCCGCGGACGGGTTCACCACGTTGAACCAGGTCTCGACGGTGGGCGCCTTCCTGCTCAGCCTGTCGACGCTGCCGTTCTTCTGGAACGTGTGGATCTCGCGGCACGCCCCGAGGGTCGAGATGGACGACCCGTGGGGCTGGGGGCGCTCGCTGGAGTGGGCGACCAGCTGTCCGCCACCGCGGCACAACTTCCACGAGATCCCGCGGATCCGCTCGGAGTCCCCGGCCTTCGACCTGCACCACCCGGAGGTCGCCGCCATCGAGCTCGACCAGAACCTCGCCGAGCAGCGCACCGGCCCCTCCGACAACCCTGCCGTCGACGGCCGTGACCAGATCCTGCGCAATGACCGGAGGGACGACCGATGAGGGCCGAGACGGTCATCTTCGCCATCACCACGATCTTCTTCTTCGTCGTCAGCCCGGCCTACTGGCTGCTCACCGGCGACTGGACGGGGACCTCCGCGCTGGTGATGACCACCCTGCTGGCGCTGATGGTGACGATCTACCTGGGCTTCCACGCCGCGAGGATGGAGGCGCGTCCCGAGGACCGCAAGGACGGCGAGATCGCGGACGGGGCCGGCGAGCTCGGCTTCTTCCCGCCGTACTCGTGGTGGCCGCTGTGGTGCGCCATGACGCTCGGTACCTGCGTCTTCGGCCTGGCCTTCGGCGCCTGGTGGCTGTTCATCATCGGCGGGGCTGTGGGCGCCATCACCCTGTGCGGGTGGATCTTCGAGTACTACCGGGGCGTGCACGCTCACTGAGGCCCCCCGGGGCGCCTCCGGCGCCCGCGCAGGCGGCCCGCGTGACCCGTTACACGCGCTCCGACCCGTGCCTCGTGGGGGCCCCGTCGGTAGGCTGGATGGCGTACCTGTCGCGCACTTCGGGGGAGCTTCCTTCCACATGAGCATCATCCGCACCACTGACCAGCCTCGCTGGGCCCGTACCCGCCGGTCGCTGGCGGTCGGCACCGCCGGCCTGCTCGGCTCCGCCGTTCTGGCCGCGTGCTCCGGGGTGGCCGACGTGGGTGACGCCGTCAGCGGCGGCTCGAACGGCTCCGACGCCTCCGAGGCCAGCGTCCCGGCGGTCGACGTCAGCGCCAACGTGCGTCGCAACGCCAAGTCCGTGCCGGTCAACCGCATGGTCCGGCTGACGGCCGAGAACGGGACCTTCGGATCGGTGAAGGTGCGCAGCGGCAAGCAGGCCGTGCCCGGGTCCAAGGTCAAGAACGGCACCGCCTGGAAGGCCTCCGGCAGGCTCGAGCCCGGCCAGGAGTACACCGTGCGGGCCACCACCGTCGACGAGGCGGGCGAGAAGGCGCCCTACCGCATGCGCTTCCGCACCGCCGACCTGTCGCTCGACGAGCAGACCTACCCGGCGATCGCGCCGCTCGACGGCGAGACCGTCGGCGTCGGCATGCCGGTGATCGTGAAGTTCGACATCGGGGTCACCAACAAGAAGGCCATCGAGCGCCACCTTTCCGTGCAGTCCAGCCCGAAACAGCCCGGCGCCTGGAACTGGTTGAACGACAACGAGGTGCACTGGCGCCCGAAGGACTACTGGAAGCCCGGCACTGAGGTCACCGTCAAGGCCAACGTGAACAGCGTCCCGGCGGGCGACGGCATCTTCGGCCAGAAGAACCGTCAGGCGAGCTTCACCGTGGGCGACCGGGTCGTGCACCGGATCAACCTCGACACGCACCAGATGAAGACGTTCATCAACCGCGAGCTGGCGCGCACCACCCCGATCACCGGCGGCAAGCCGGGCTTCGAGACGCGTTCGGGGACGAAGGTGATCATCGAGAAGTTCGCGGAGAAGAACATGGATGCCGCGACGACGGGCATCTCCGAGGGTGACGCCGAGTACTACGACATCGAGGACGTGCCCTGGGCGATGCGCGTGACCTTCTCCGGAGAGTTCCTCCACGGGGCGCCGTGGTCGGTCGGGTCGCAGGGCTACGACAACGTGAGCCACGGCTGCGTCGGGATGGCCGTGGAGAACGCCCGCTGGGTCTACGACCACACGGAACGTGGTGACGTGGTCGACGTGACCGGCACCGACCGGCAGATGACGCTCGAGAACGGGTACGGCGACTGGAACCTGCCGTTCAACGAGTACAAGCAGGGCTCAGCCCTGAGCTGACCGAGCCGGCGTGAGTTTCCGGGCCGCCGAGCCGGCGTGAGTTTCCGGGCCGCCGAGCCGGCGTGAGTTTCCGGGCCGCCGAGCCGGCGTGAGTTTCCGGGCCGCCGAGCCGGCGTGAGTTTCCGGACTTCACCCTGGCGAGGGCAGGCAGTGCCGCCGATGCTTCCGCCACGCCTCGGCAAGAAGGCCGATGGCGGTCTGCTGCGCGTAGACCTCCTCGCGGGTGAGCACCACGATGGTCCACCCGGCGACGTCGCGCAGCCACGCCCGTCGTGCACGGTCGTTCCGGCGTTGGCTCGGTGAGGTGTGCCAGGCGAGGCCGTCGTACTCAGCCGCGAACCGGTGTGCGCGCAGCCCCAGGTCCAGATAGAAGTAGCGACCGTCCGGTCGACGGACCGGCACCTGGAGCTGCGGTTGCGGCAGGCCGGCATCGAGCCACCGGAGTCGCAAGGCGGACTCGTGTCGGCGGCCACGAGAAACTGCCCGGAGACGGCCACGAAGCTGCCCGCTGGCGGACATGAGAACTGCCCGCTGACGGTCATGGGATCTGCCCGACACGACGTCGTCTGCCTGACCGCCTTGCGCGGTTGAGGCCCCTTCCTCGGGTGCGATGAGCGGTGCTTGAAGTCGCTATCGCCCCGAGGAAGGGACACCGTGAAGTCTGCCGAGGAGATCATGAAAATCTTGGATGCCTACGACCTGACCGGGTCGTTGCGTGATGCCGGCGAGCTGGCCGGCTGCTCGCACCACACCGTGAAGCACTACGTCGAGCGCCGTGCCGCGGCCGGTGTGCTCGATAAGGCCGCGGCGCGCCCGCAGCTGATCGATGAGTACCTGCCCAAGGTCGAGGAGTGGGTTGAGCGGTCGCTGGGCAAGGTCCGCGCCGACGTGGCTCACGAGAAGCTGACCGCGCTCGGGTACACCGGCTCCGGGCGCACCACCCGCCGTGCGGTCGCGACGGTGAAGAAGTCCTATCGAGCCGGGCACGTGCGGGTGCACCGGCCCTGGGTCACCGAGCCGGGGATGTGGCTGCAGTACGACTACGGCGACGGGCCGGTCGTCGATGGCGTGAGGACGGTGCTGTTCGTGGCCTGGCTGGCCTGGTCACGGTTCCGTGTCGTGCTCCCACTGCGTGACAAGACCATGCCCAGCGTGTTCGCCGCCCTGGACGTCACGTTCCGCCGGTTGGGTGGGGTGCCGACCTACGTGCTGACCGACAACGAGAAGACCGTGACGGTCGAGCACATCGCCGGGATCGCGGTCCGCAACCCGCAGCTGGTCGCCTTCGCCGAGCACTACTCGGTCACCGTGCACACCTGCGTGCCCGCGGACCCGGCATCCAAGGGCGGCACCGAGTCGTCGGTGAAGATCAGCAAAGCCGACATCGTGCCCAAGGACACCAACCTGTGCGAGGCCTACGGATCGTTCGCTGAGCTCGAGCAGGCGTGCGAGGAGTTCTGCGAGAAGGTCAACACCCGGCCGCACCGGATCACCAAGCGAGCGCCGGTCGAGATGCTCGCCGAGGAGCGGGCCCGGCTGCACCCGGTCCCTGCGACACCGCACACGGTCGCGTTCGGCACCACCCGGGTGGTCCCGGGCAACACGCCGATGGTGACTTTCGAGTCCGGTCAGTACTCGGTCCCGCACACCCTGCTGGGCGCGACAGTGTGGGTGCGCGCCCAGGGTGTCGGGGACGGCGAGCAGGTCGTCATCGTCCACCTCAGCGATGACGGCCCGGTCGAGGTGGCGCGCCACCACCGGGCCACGCCCGGCAGCCCGCGCCTGATCGACGCCCACTTCCCGGCCCGGCCTGAAGGACCGCTGGATCGGCGGCCGCGCGCGAAGAACGCTGCGGAGTCGGAGTTCCTCGACCTGGGCGAGGGTGCCCGGTTGTGGCTGGTCGAGGCCGCCGCCGCCGGCACCACCAAGATGCGGGTCAAGATGGCCGAAGCGCTCGCGCTGGCCAAGCTGTTCGACCCCGTCGAGGTCGACTGGGCCCTGGGCCACGCCGCCGTGCACGGCCGGTTCGCCGAGGCCGACCTGTCCTCGATCCTCGACCACCACGCCCAAGCGCCCAAGGCCGGTGAGCACCGAGCCAGCGAGAACTCGTCGCTGACCCAGGGCACCAGCGCGTGGGCACGCCTGGGTCGACAGCACGGCCAGCAGACGGCCAGCAGCACCGACGACGAGGTGATCGCATGACGACCACAACCCAGTCGGCACCGCCGCTGCCCGCCGACCTGGAGGAGCTGTTACGCAAGCTGCGGCTGCCCCACGTCCGCCGCCAGGCCCCCGAGGTGGTGGCGACCGCGAAGGCCCAGCGCTGGGAACCGGTCGAGGTGCTGAAAGCGCTGTGCGCCGAGGAGGTCGCGGGCCGGGAACGCTCCGCCCTGGCCACCCGGCGCGCTGCGGCGGGGTTCCCGACCGGGAAGACGTTCGATGCCTGGCAGCCCGAGATCTCCTCGATCCCCGCACCGACCCAGCAGGCGCTCCGCACCCTGGAATGGGTCCACCGCCGCGAGAACCTCGTGCTGTGCGGCCCATCAGGGACCGGGAAGACGTTCCTGCTCGAGGCGCTCGGCCAGCAAGCCGTCGAGGCCGGGCTGAAGGTCGCCTGGTTCACCCTGGAAGACCTCGGGGTGCTGCTGCGCCGCCACCGCGCCGACGACACCGTGTCCAAGGCCATCGCCCGCATCCTGCGAGCAGACGTCGTCGTCATCGATGACATCGGCCTGTTGCCGGTGGCCACCGACGCCGCCGAAGGGCTCTACCGGCTCGTTGATGCCGCCTACGAGAAACGATCGGTCGCGATCTCCTCGAACCTGCACCCATCGGGGTTCGACGAGCTGATGCCCAAGACGCTGGCCACCGCCACCGTCGACAGGCTGCTGCACCACGCCCACGTCTGCCAGACCAGCGGCGACTCCGTACGCCTGACCCAAGCACTCGCCGGCCAGGGGGTGAGCCCGTTGAGCTGACCGACCTGGTCGGTGGTGGCCGCAGCCCCCTGGGCAGATCCCATGGCCACCACCGGGCAAATCTCGTGACCGTCACCGGGCAGGTTTCATGACCGCCCCTGGGCAGTTCCTACTGG
>CAWHTZ010000004.1:0-36597 GCA_963832415.1 uncultured Actinomycetota bacterium
TGAAGCGGAACTCCACCACGTCGCCGTCCTGCATCACGTAGTCCTTGCCCTCGATGCGCACCTTGCCGAGCTCCTTGGCCTTCTGCATCGTCCCGGCGGCCATCAGCTCGTCGAAGCTGATGATCTCCGCCTTGATGAAGCCCTTCTGGAAGTCGGTGTGGATCACGCCGGCGGCCTCGGGGGCGGTGGCGCCCTGGCGGACGGTCCAGGCGCGGGACTCCTTCGGCCCGGCGGTCAGGTAGGTCTGCAGGCCGAGGGTGTCGAAGCCGACGCGGGCGAGCACGTCGAGGCCGGGCTCGTCCACGCCCATCTCGGCGAGCATCGCGCGGGCCTCCTCGTCGTCGTCGAGCTCGACGAGGTCGGCCTCGAACTTGGCGTCGAGGAAGATCGCCTCGCTCGGCGCGACCAGGTCGCGCATCTTGGTCTTGAGGTCCTCGTCGGCCAGCTCGTCGCCGTCGCAGTTGAAGACGTAGATGAAGGGCTTGGCCGTGAGCAGGGACAGCTCGCGCAGCAGCGCGGTGTCCAGGTCGGTGTCGATGACCGGCGTCCCGGCCTCGAGGTGGGCCAGGGCCTCCTTCGCGGCCGCGACGACCGGGGCGAGCTCCTTCTTGGCGCGGGCCTCCTTCTCGAGCCGCGGGACGGCCTTCTCGACCGTCTGCAGGTCGGCGAGCACCAGCTCGGTCTGGATGGTGGAGATGTCGCTGCCGGGGTCGACCCGCCCGTCGACGTGGGTCACGTCATCGTCGTGGAAGACCCGGGTCACCTGGCAGATCGCGGCCGACTCCCGGATGTGGGAGAGGAACTTGTTGCCCAGGCCCTCCCCCTGCGAGGCGCCGGAGACGATGCCGGCGATGTCGACGAACTCCACGGTCGCCGGGAGCACCTTCGCACTCGAGAAGAGCTCGGCGAGCCGCGGCAGGCGGTCGTCGGGCACGCCGACGACGCCGACGTTGGGCTCGATCGTCGCAAACGGATAGTTCGCTGCGAGCACGTCGTTCTTGGTCAGGGCGTTGAAGAGCGTCGACTTGCCCGCGTTGGGGAGTCCGACGATGCCGATCGTGAGTGCCACGGGCGGCCACTCTACGTCCGGGCCCACCGCCGGAGCCGGGCGCTCCCGGCGGGCGGCTAGCGTCGCCGCCGTGACCGCCGGCGCGAGCATGGACGCCGCCACGACCCTGCTCGTGGCCGCCTGCCTGCACGCGGGTTTCCAGGCCACCGTGACCGTCGCGGTCTACCCGGCGCTGGTCGCGCTCCCGGCCGCCGACTGGGCGCGCGGGCACGAGGCGCACTCGCGGCGGATGGCGCTGCTGGTCGTCCCGCTGTACGCCGTGCTGCTCGCCGCCTCCGCCCGGTCCGTCCTAGCGGGGCCCGGCGTCGCGACCTGGGTTGCCCTGGCCGGCCTGGCCGTCGCCGTCGGGACGACGGCGACGGTCGCGGCCCCGCTGCACAGCCGGCTCGGCCGGGAGGGGCCGGACCCCGCGCTGCTGCGCCGGCTCCTGCGCGCCGACCACGTGCGGTGCGCCGGCGCGCTCCTGGGCCTCGGTGGGGCCCTCGCCGACGTGGCGTTGTGACCGCTGGCTGGCAGGCTTGGGGGCGTGGAGCTCCGTGAACCCGCACACCAGGTGTCCCCCCGCGCGGTGGGCTACTGGCGCCTGACCGCCGCGGGCGGTGCGGCGGTCGGCTGGGCCGTGGCCGGCGGGATCTATCTGGGTCTGCCCGAGCGCCCCGGCTGGGTCACGGTGCTGCTGGTGCTGGCCTCGGTCCTGGTCGTGGTGCCGACGGTCGTGATGCCGCCGCTGCGCTACCGCGTGCACCGCTGGGAGGTCACGCCGACCGCGGTCGTGACCCGGTCGGGGTGGATCAATCGGGAGCAGCGGGTCGCCCCGCTCTCCCGGGTGCAGACCGTGGACTCCTCACAGAGCGGGCTGATGCGCCTCTTCCGGCTCCGCTCGATCACCGTCACGACCGCCTCCGCCGCCGGACCGCTGCTGATCCAGTGCCTCGACGAGCAGGTGGCCGAGCGCGTGGCCGCCGACCTGACCGTCGTGGCCGGGGAGGCCGTCGGTGACGCAACCTGACCCGCCCCCGGGGCCGGCGCCGGCCCCGGGCGCCTCAGGGACCCCGGCGTACGCACGTCCCGCCCCGCCGCACGACCGGGAGGAGGCCTGGCAGGAAGAGGCCGGGCAGGAGCAGGCCTGGCAGCGTCTCGCGCCGGCGATGGCCGTCGCCGGTCCGCTGCGCACGCTGCGGGGGTTCGCGATCCCGATCCTCGTCGCCATGGTGGGCATCGGCTCCAGCGACGCCGGCATGTCCCTGCGCATCCTGCCCGCCCTGCTGGTGGCCGCGCTGCTGGTCGGCCTGGTGCCCTGGCTGACCACTCGCTGGCGCGTGACCGGCACCCACGTCCAGGTCCGCCGCGGCCTGGTCAGCCGCACCATGCTCACCGCGCCGCTCGACCGGGTCCGGAGCGTCGACCTCGAGGCGACGCTCCTCCACCGGGCGCTGGGGATGACCGTGGTGAAGGTGGGCACCGGCGTCGACGACACCCGCATCGAGCTCGACGCCCTGCGCGTCGCGCAGGCGACCGACCTGCAGAGGTGGCTCCTCGAGCGGCGCTCCCAAGGCGAAGCGGCCGGCCCCGCCGAGGCGCGCGGGGAGGGGCACCCGTGGGAGCGCGACCGGCCGACCTCGGCGGCACCCGCGGCCGAGCCGGGGCCCGGCACGCACGCGACTCCCCCGAGCGAGCCCGAGCTGTTGGCGCGCATCGACTGGTCGTGGCTGCGCTTCGCTCCCCTGTCGCTGGGCCGCCTGGTCGTGGTCGTCGGCTTCGTCGGGCTCATCTCCCAGCTGTTCAACGACGTCCCCGTGCTCGACGGCGAAGACGTGCGGTCGGCGGGCCGGTTGCTGCTCGACCTCGGGGTGGTCGTGCTCGTGGGGGTCGGCCTGCTGCTCGCCGTCGTCGGCTGGCTGGCGATCTCGGTGATCGGCTACGTGCTGCAGTGGTGGGACCTGCGGCTGGTCCTCGCTGACGGCCGGCTGCGGCTGACCGCCGGGCTGTTCACGACGCGCTCGACGACCGTGGAGGAGGCCCGCGTGCGCGGCGTGCGGGTGACCGAGCCGGTGCTGATGCGGCCGGCGGGCGGAGCCGAGCTCCACGCGCTCGCGACCGGCGTCGGTTCGGGCGGGATGACCAAGCTCCTGCCGCCGAGCCCCGTCGGCGTCGACCTTGCCGTGGGGGCCCGCGTCCTCGGCGCGGCCGACTCCGAACCGGGCCCCGGCCAGCCGGGACCCGGGGTCACGCCGGGCGGGGGCCCGCTCACGGTGCCGCTTGTCGACCACGGCCCGGTAGCGCGCCGGCGCTGCTATCTCCGGGCGCTGCGGCGCGCGCTTCTCCCCTCCGGGGCGTTGGTGGCCACGGCCGTCGTGCTCGATGTCGCCGGCTGGTGGCTCGCGCCGGTGCTGCTGGCCCTCCTGCTCGGTGCCGCCGCCTCGGCCGAGCTCTCGTGGCGGCACCTGGGCCACGCGCTGACCGACGAGCACCTGGTGGTGGGCGCCCCTTCCGCGACCCGCACCCGGACCGCCCTGGAGCGAGACGGAGTGATCGGGTGGAACGTCAGCGAGTCGTGGCTGCAGCGGCGCGGCGGCCTGGTCACCCTGGTCGCCACGACGGCGGCGGGGCCGGAGCGGGTCAGCGTGGTCGACGTCCCGCGCCAGGCGGCCCTCCGCCTCGCCGATCGCGCGACCCCCGGCATGCGGGAGGACCTCCTGGCCACCGCAGCCGCCGTCGCCCCTGACCCTCCGGGCGACCCCTCCCCCCCGTGAGCCCCCCGGGCCGGGTGTGTCGCCCACCACACCCGAGGCACGATCGTAGGAGCACTCGACCCTCGGGGAGGACCTGCATGACCAGCACCACCACCGACCAGAACGGCACCCGCGCCGACCAGGACGGCGCCCGCGCCGAGCAGGACGTCGTCGTGACCCTCGAAGAGGAGGGCGACTCGCCGCCGCTGACCGCACCGCTCGACCTGCTGCTCGCGGACGCGTCCACCAACCCCCTGCGCCGCTTCGTGCCCGGCTGGTCCGGCCTGCGGATGGCGGCCCGGTTGGCGCGCCGTCCCGGGCGCGTCGCGGGGCGCGCCGCAGGGCTGACCGCCGAGCTGGCGCGCGTCGGCCTCGGCCGCAGCGAGGTCGAGCCCGACCCGAAGGACCGTCGGTTCTCCGACGAGGCCTGGGAGAAGAACCCGTTGTTCCGCCGGGCGCTGCAGGGCTACCTCGCCGCCGGCTCGACGGTGCGCGGGCTCGTCGACGACGCCGAGCTCGACTGGGGCGACGACCAGCGGATGCGCTTCATCGCGGACAACCTCGTCGAGGCGCTCTCGCCCACGAACCACCCGGCGCTCAACCCGAAGGTGATCAAGCGCGTGATCGACACCGGGGGCGGCAACCTGCTCGCCGGCGGACGGCGCTTCGTCCGCGACTTCGCCACGGCGCCGCGCGTGCCCTCGATGGTCGAGCCCGACGCCTTCACGGTCGGCGAGGACATCGCCGTCACCCCCGGCTCCGTGGTGCTGCGCACCGAGACCTTCGAGCTGATCCAGTACACCCCGCAGACGCCGCAGGTGAAGTCGGTGCCGCTGCTGATCGTCCCGCCGACGATCAACAAGTACTACGTCATCGACCTGGCAGAGCAGCGCAGCCTGGTGGAGTACCTCGTGCAGCGGGGCCAGCAGGTCTACTGCATCTCCTGGCGCAACCCCGACGCCCGGCACGCCGACTGGGGGCTGGACACCTACGGACAGGCGATCCTCGACGCGATGGACGCCACCCAGGACATCGCCCGCCAGGAGCAGGTCGCCCTGTTCGGCATCTGCTCGGGCGGGATGATCGCCTCGATGGTGATGGCGCACCTCGCCGCGAAGGGCGAGCTCGGCCGCGTCGCCGCCTTCAGCCTCGCCGTCACCGTGCTCGACCAGGAGCGCGCCGGGCTGCCCAACGCGCTGCTCTCGCACAAGGCGGCGGCGGCCTCGACGCGCGCGTCGCGCGAGAAGGGGTATCTCGACGGGCGGATCCTCGCCGAGGTCTTCGCCTGGCTGCGCCCCAACGACCTGGTCTGGAACTACTGGGTCAACAACTACCTGATGGGGCACGCGCCGAAGGCCTTCGACATTCTCTACTGGAACGCCGACCCGGTGCGCATGCCGGCCGCGATGCACCGCGACTTCATGGATCTCGCCCTCCGCAACGCGCTCGCCCGGCCCGAGGGCATGACGATGCTCGGGACGCCGGTCGACCTGGGCAAGATCGACGTCGACGCCTACGCGGTGGCCGGCATCGCGGACCACCTCTGCGCGTGGGAGTCGTGCTACCAGACCACCCAGCTGTTCGGCGGGAAGACGAAGTTCGTCCTCTCCACCAGCGGCCACATCGCCGCCATGGTCAACCCCCCGGGCAACCCGAAGGCGAGCTTCCAGACGGCGGAGGATAACCCGCCGCGGCCCGAGCAGTGGCTCGACGAGGCGACGAAGATCAAGGGCACCTGGTGGGACGACTACGTCGCCTGGCTCGACGAGCGCACCGGCGAGGAGCGCAACAAGCCTCGGCGCCTGGGCAACGCGCGCTACGAGCCGGTCTGCGAGGCCCCGGGCACCTACGTCCATGACCGCTGAGGACGGCGGGTCGGCCGCGGCCGCCGGTCGGACCGGCGACTACGTCCGCACCATCTCGGTGCGCGGGATCAGCGTGCGGGTCTCGACGCGGGCCGCCCGCGGCGCCCGCGCGGACGAGCCTCCCCTGCTGCTGTGCAACGGCATCGGGGTGAGCCTGGAGGCGCTGCAACCCCTCGTCGACGGCCTGCATCCCGACCGGGGCGTGGTCCGCTTCGACGTGCCCGGCGTCGGGGGCAGCCCGCTGCCCCCGACGCCGTACACCGTCGCCGGGCTCGCCTCGTGGCTGGCGGCGATGATGAGCCAGCTCGGGCACCGCCGCTTCGACGTCTTCGGTCTCTCGTGGGGTGGTGGGCTCGCCCAGCAGCTCGCGGTCCAGTCGCGGCGCCGCGTGCGCCGCGTCGTGCTGACGGCCACCGGGACCGGCTGGATGATGGTGCCGGCCTCGCCTCGGGTGCTGCGGATCATGTCCACGCCGCGGCGGCACCGGGACCCGGCGTACGCCCGCGAGGTGGCGCCGACGATCTACGGCGGGACGATGCGCGAGGACCCGGCGCACGGCGAGCGCCTGCTGCACGCCGCCACGCGCGCGGGCCCGAAGCGGGGCTACTACTACCAGGTCGCGGCCATGACGGGCTGGACGAGCCTGCCCTTCCTCAAGCTGATCCGGCAGCCGACGCTGGTCCTCGGCGGCGAGGACGACCCGATCATCCCGACCGCGAACCCCCGGATGCAGGCGCGGCTCATCCCGCGGGCCCGGCTCCACCTCTACTCCGGCGGGCACCTCGGCGTCATCACCGAGGCCGACGAGCTCGCACCCGTGATCGATCAGTTCCTCGACGAGGAGGCACCCGAGTGAGCCACGAGCCGGCCGGCGACCCGGCGGACGACCCCGACGAGGCGCCGCTCTCGGACTTCCTCGGCTTCGAGATGCTGCTCTCCGAGGAGGACCGCGACCTCGTGCGGCGCGTCCGGGCGTGGGGCACCCGCGAGGTGGAGCCGGTCATCAACGACCACTGGACGCGGGCCACCTTCCCCCACGAGCTGGTGCCCGGGATGGCGGAGCTCGGGATTGCCGGGCTGGCTTACGACGGCCCCGGCTGCCCGGCGCGCGGCGCCCTCGTGGACGGCCTCGTGGCCATGGAGCTGGCCCGGGTGGATCCGTCGATGGCGACGTTCATGGGCGTCCACGGGGGGCTCGCGATGGGCTCCGTCTTCGTGGGTGGCTCCGACGAGCAGCGGGAGCGGTGGCTCCCGGCGATGGCCCGGATGGAGCTGATCGGCGCCTTCGGGCTCACCGAGCCCGACGTCGGCTCCGCCATCTCCCAGGGCATGACCACCACGGCGCGCCGCGACGGCGACGCGTGGGTGCTCAACGGCGAGAAGAAGTGGATCGGCAACGCCGACTTCGCGGACCTGACCGTGGTGTGGGCGCGCGACGAGGACGACGACCAGGTCAAGGGCTTCGTGGTCGAGAAGGGCACCGAGGGCTTCGAGTGCCACATACAGCAGGACAAGATCGCGCTGCGGGCCGTGCAGAACTCGGAGATCCACCTGCGGGACGCCCGCGTCCCGGAGGAGAACCGGCTGCAGCGGGCCGACAGCTTCGCCACCACCGCCGAGGTGCTGCGGATGACCAGGATGAACGTCGCGTGGATGGCCGTCGGCTGCGCCCGGGGCGCCTACGAGCACGCGCTGCGCTACACCAAGCAGCGCGAGCAGTTCGGCCGGTCCATCGCGTCGTTCCAGCTGGTGCAGGACCTGCTCGTGCAGATGCTCGCCGACGTCACCTCCAGCACGGCGATGAACGTACGCGCCTCGCAGCTGCAGGACGAGGGCCTGCTGCGCGACGAGCACGCCTCGCTGTGCAAGGCCTTCGCGACCACGCGGATGCGCGAGACCGTCGGCTGGGCGCGCGAGGTGCTCGGCGGCAACGGCATCCTGCTCGAGCACCACGTCGGCCGGTTCGTCGCCGACGCCGAGGCGCTCTACTCCTACGAGGGCACCCGCGAGATCAACACCCTGATCGTCGGCAAGGCGATCACCGGCGAGAGCGCCTTCGTCTGACGATGCGGACGCCCGTCCCGTGACCGACGCCCGCGCGCGGCTCGCCGCCGAGCGGGCCGGCGTCCTCGCCCGGCTCGCCTCCCTCCGGGCCGACCACGACGAGGTCGTGGCGGCCAGCCGCGACACCAACGCCGACGACGAGCACGACCCCGAGGGCCACACGATCGCCTTCGAGCGGTCGCAGGTCGCGACGCTGGTGCGGGCGGCCGAGCGGCACCTGGCCGAGGTGGACGACGCCCTCGCGCGGCTGGAGGCCGGGAGCTGGGGGCGGTGCGAACGGTGCGGCGCGCCGATCCCGGACGCCCGCCTCGAGGCCAGGCCGGCGGCGCGCACCTGCGTCGGCTGCGCCCGATAGCCTTCGCCCGATGCGGCTCGCCACCTGGAACGTCAACTCACTACGCTCGCGCATCGACCGCGTCGAGGCGTTCCTCGACCGGCACGACGTCGACGTGCTGGCGCTGCAGGAGACCAAGGCCCGCGAGGAGCAGCTGCCGCTGATGGGGCTGCACGCGCGGGGCTATGAGGTCGCCGCCGTGGGCCACGACCAGTGGAACGGCGTCGCGTTGGTCAGCCGGGTCGGCATCGAGGAGGTGACCGCGGGCTTTCCGGGGATGCCCGCGTGGGGCGACTCGCCCGCGGCCGAGGCCCGCGCGCTCGGCGCCGTGTGCGGCGGCGTCCGCGTGTGGTCGCTCTACGTGCCCAACGGCCGCAAGCCCGACGACCCGCACTACCACTACAAGCTCGACTGGCTGGCCCGGTTGCGCGAGGCCGCCGGGGCGTGGCTCGGCGAGGACGCCGCGCTGGTCGGCGACTGGAACGTCGCCCCGCGCGACGAGGACGTCTACGACATGGCGGCGTACGCCCGCTCGACGCACGTGACGCCACCCGAGCGGGAGGCGTTCGAGGCGTTCCTGGCCGACGGGTACGCCGACGTGGTGCGTCCGCACGCGCCGGGGCCGGGCGTCTACACCTACTGGGACTACTTCCGGCAGCGCTTCGAGCGCAACCGCGGCATGCGGATCGACTTCGTGCTCGGGTCGCCGTCGCTGGCCGAGCGCGTGACGGGCGCGTGGATCGACCGCCAGGAACGCGCCGGCAAGGGCGCCTCCGACCACGCCCCGGTGCTCGTGGACCTCGCCTGACCGCGCGCCGGGACGCGGGCTGGGCCCGGCTCCCCGCTCGAGCGGGGTTCCCGCGCACCGCCCGGGCCGACCGTCCTCCGGGACGATGTCGGTGGCGACCGGGATGCTCTCCCCATGGACACCGGAACCGCCCTCGCCCTGCTCGTCGCCCTCGGCGTCGGCCTCCTCCTCGGCGCGGCGCTGGCCGCGCTGTGGGGCCGACGCCACCCGGCGGCCGCCCTGGCGGCGCACGCCGACGCCGCCGTCATCGGCGACGGCCTCGACCGGCTCGAGCGCGGGCTCGCGGGCCTCACCGAGGGACAACAGGGCTGGGAGGCGCGGCTCGCGCAGCACGTCACCGACGTGCGGCACACCACCGACCTGCTGGCGCGCGAGACCCGCTCGCTGTCCACCGCGCTGCGCAAGCCGCAGGTGCGCGGGCGCTGGGGCGAGATGCACCTGCGCCGCGCCGTCGAGCTCGCGGGCCTGGTGGACCGCTGCGACTTCTCCGAGCAGGTGCGCCTGGCCGACGGAGCGCTGCGACCCGACCTCGTCGTGAGCCTCGCCGGCGGCCGGCACGTCGTGGTGGACGCGAAGGTCCCGCTCGAGGCCTATCTCGACGCCACCGAGGTGGCCGGCGGCGACGACGCCTCCGCCGGCGACCGCGACGAGCGCGAGCACCACCTCCGCCGACACGCGGCCCAGCTGCGCAGCCACGTCGAGACGCTCGCCTCCAAGCGGTACTGGAAGGCCCTGCCCGGCTCGCCGGAGTTCGTCGTGCTCTTCGTCCCCGGGGAGTCCTTCCTGGCGGCCGCCCTCGACACCGACGGCCGCCTGCTGGAGGACGCCGCCGCGCAGCGGGTCGTGCTGGCCACCCCCACGACGCTGATCGCGCTGCTGCGCACCGTCGCGCTGGGCTGGACCCAGGCCTCGCTGGCCGAGCGCGCCTCCGAGATCCACCAGCTCGGGCGGGAGGTCCACGAGCGGCTCGGCGTGCTCAGCGGGCACCTCGACGGGGTCGGCCGCTCGCTGGGCGCGGCGGTGAAGAGCTACAACGCCGCGGTGGGTTCCTACGAGAGCCGCGTGCTCGTCTCGGCGCGTCGCTTCTCCGACCTCGCGCCCGGCGACGAGGTCGAGCCGCCGCGGACCGTCGACCGGGTCCCCCGGGTCGTGGCCGCCCCCGCGGCGGCCGAGGGACCGCAGGCAGGCACCGGGTAGGCCTCGGCGCGTCGCGCTCAGCGCTCCGCGCCGCTGGCCTAGCGTGAAGGACGTGACGCAGCCACGCTCGCCACTCGAGGCAGGGCGCGAACCTGGACGCCAGGTCGTGGTCCTCGGGGCGGCCCTCGCGCTCTCGGCCGTCGCGTTCGACCTGGCCCTGGCGGGCCGGCTGACGATGTTCTTCGACCTGAGCTTCGTCACGCTCTGCCTCGCGCTCGCGATCGCCGTCAAGCCGCACGACTTCTTCACGGTCGGGGTGCTCCCCCCGCTGCTGATGGCCGGGCTCTCCGCCCTGCTCGGCGGCGTCCGCCCCGCCAGCGTCGGCGCCGCGGGCGACGGCGTCCTGCAGGCCACGATCTCGGGGCTGGCGCACCACAGCGGGGCCCTCGTCGTGGGCTACCTGCTCTGCCTCACGACCCTGGCCGCGCGCCGTCGCCGGCTGGGGCTGCCGCTCGAGGCGCGCCGGGTGGTCGAGGAGGAGGCCATGGACCGCGACGACTCGCCCGTCCCCCACGTCGCGGCGCACGTCGACCGGACCGCGCCCGACGGCAGCTACCTCGACGAGCCGGATCAGGCCGGCTCGAACCGGCTCGCGTCGCCCGCGCCCTGACGCAGGATCGCGGGCACTCCCTCGGAGAGGTCCACCACCGTCGTCGGCTCGGCCGAGGTCTCGCCCGACTCGATGACGAGGTCGACGACGTGGTCGAGGTCCTCCTTGACCTGCCAACCGAGCGTCCGGGGCTCCTCCTCGCCCGGCAGGGTCAGCGTGCTGGTCAGCAGCGGCTCCCCCAGCTGCTCCAGCAGGGCGCGCACCACCACGTGATCGGTGATCCGCACGCCGACGGTGCGCTTCTTCGGGTGCATCAGCCGCCGCGGCACCTCGCGGGTGGCGGTGAGGATGAAGGTGTAGGGGCCCGGCGTCACGGCCCGGATGTCCCGGAAGGCCGCGTTGTCGACGATGACGAACTGGCCCAGCTGCGAGAAGTCCCGGCACATCAGCGTGAAGTGGTGCCGTTCGTCGAGGTCCCGGATGCGGAGGATCCGGTCGCGCCCCTCGCGGTTGTCGAGGCAGCAGCCCAGGGCGTAGCCGGAGTCGGTCGGGTAGGCGATCAGCGCCCCCTCCCGCAGCCGGTCGACCACCTGCTCCAGCAGCCGCTGCTGCGGGTTCTCCGGGTGGATGTCGAGGTAGCGTGCCACGGCGGGCGCGGGCCTCAGCCGCGCGCCGACTGCTCGGCCGCGCGCATGTCGCGGCGCAGCTCGGGTGGCAGCGCGAAGATCAACGACTCCTCGGCGCTCTGCACGGCCTGCGCACCCGGGTAGCCCCGCGCGGCGAGCGCGTCCAGCACCCCGTCCACCAGCACCTCCGGGACGGAGGCTCCCGAGGTCACCGAGACCTTGTCGACGCCCTCGAGCCACGCCTCGTCGATCTCGTCGGCGTTGTCGACGCGGTGCGCCGCCTTCGCGCCGGCCTCGAGGGCGACCTCGGCCAGGCGCACCGAGTTCGAGGAGTTGGCCGAGCCGACCACGATCACGAGGTCCGCGTCACGGGCGATCTCCTTCACCGCGAGCTGGCGGTTCTGCGTGGCGTAGCAGATGTCGTCGCTGGGCGGGTCGAGCAGCGCGGGGAACCGCTCGCGGATCGCGTCGACGGTCTCCATGGTCTCGTCCACCGACAGCGTCGTCTGCGAGAGCCAGGCGACCTTCTCGGGGTCGCGGACAGAGATGTTCGCGACGTCGTCGGGGCCCTGCACCAGCTGGATGTTGTCCGGGGCCTCACCCGAGGTCCCCTCGACCTCCTCATGCCCGGCGTGGCCGATGAGCAGGATGTCGAACTCGTCCTTGGCGAACCGCTTCGCCTCGTGGTGCACCTTGGTCACCAGCGGACACGTGGCGTCGATGGTCTTGAGCCCGCGCTCCGTGGCCTGCTGGTGCACGGCCGGCGAGACGCCGTGCGCGGAGAAGACGACGGTGGCTCCCTCGGGCACCTCGTCGAGCTCCTCGACGAAGATGGCGCCGCGATCCTCGAGCGTCGAGACCACGTGCTTGTTGTGCACGATCTGCTTGCGCACGTAGACCGGAGCGCCGTAGAGGTCGAGCGCCTTCTCCACCGTGATCACGGCCCGGTCGACGCCGGCGCAGTAGCCCCGGGGCGCGGCGAGCAGGACCTCACGCGCCTCGTCCGGCGACAGGATGGGTGGGGTCCCCAGATCGGTGCTCATGCACCCCAGTCTAGGAGCGGCCCGGGGACGGCGACGAACCCCGTCGGCGCTCTCCCCTAGGCTCGCCGCCGTGGCCCTGGAGACGTCCCCCGAGTCGCCGGCACCCGTCCGGCAGATCGCCAACGCGATCGCGGGCTGGATCGACCGGCTGGGCGCGGTGTGGGTGGAGGGGCAGGTCGCCCAGGTCAGCCGCCGGACCGGCATGGCGACCGTCTTCCTGACCCTGCGCGACGCCGTTGCCGACCTCTCGGTCACGGTCACCTGTTCGCGCACGCTCTTCGACAGCCTCAACCCTCCGTTGGTCGAGGGGGCAAGCGTGGTGCTGCACGCCAAGCCGTCGTTCTACGCCAACCGGGGCACGCTCTCGCTGTACGCCCGCGACATCCGCATGGTCGGCCTGGGCGAGCTGCTCGCCAGGCTGGAGCGGCGTCGCCAGCTGCTCGCCGCCGAGGGCCTCTTCGCGGCGGAGCGCAAGCGCCGACTGCCCTTCCTGCCGGGCCGGGTGGGGCTGGTGACCGCCCCCGGCTCGGCCGCCGAGCGCGACGTGCTGGAGAACGCGCGGCGCCGCTGGCCGGCCGTGCGGTTCGAGGTGGTGCACAGCGCCATGCAGGGGCCTCGGTGCGGCCCCGAGGTGCTCGACGCGCTCGACAGGCTCGAGCGCCATCCGCGGGTCGACGTCGTGGTCGTGGCGCGCGGGGGCGGCTCCGTGGAGGACCTGCTGGCGTTCTCCGACGAGACGGTGATCCGTGCGGTGCACGCCATGCGCACCCCGGTGGTCTCCGCGATCGGCCACGAGCAGGACGCGCCGCTGCTCGACCTGGTCGCCGACCTGCGGGCCTCGACACCCACGGACGCCGCCCGGCTCGTCGTCCCCGACATGGCCGAGGAGCGCCTCCGCCTCGGGGAGGCGCGCGACCGGCTGCGCGGCGTGCTCCTCGGGTGGCTCGCACGGGAGCAGAGCGCGTTGGACGCCCTGCGCTCGCGCCCGGCGATGGCCGATCCCCGATCCCTCCTCGACGACCGCGCCGCGGAGGTGGCCGCCCTGCGCGACCGCGCCCGGCGCGGCGTGGGCCACCGGCTGGACCGCGCGGCCGACGACCTCGACCACCACCGGGCCCGGGCCCGGGCCCTCTCCCCGCTGGCGACGCTGCACCGGGGATACGCCGTCCTCCAGGACGCGGAGGGCCACGTGCTCTCGTCGGTGGCCGGGGTGCGGCCCGGCGTCACCGTGAGCGCGCGGGTCGCCGACGGGCGGGTGGCCGCCACGGTCACGGGGGTCGACAGCGAGACGGCGGTGCCCACGCACCGGGAGACCGAGGAGAGCGATGGCTGAGCCGGAGACGAACGCCGCCGCGAGCACCGGAGCCGACACCGACGCGGACGCCGGCCGGGGCTACGAGGATGCCCGGGCCGAGCTGGTGGAGGTGGTGCGCCGCCTCGAGGCGGGGGGCACGACGCTCGAGGAGTCGCTGGCGCTGTGGGAGCGCGGCGAGCGCCTGGCGCGCGCGTGCCAGGAGTGGCTCGACGGAGCCCGGCGCCGGCTCGACGAGGTCCTGGAGTCCGGCGACGACGCGGGGGACTACGAGGGGGAGGACGAGGACGCCGGGGCGGGGCTTGAGGACGACGACTGATCCCCAACCGGCGCGACCCGCGTGAGGCGCCGGATCGTCTCCTCCAGGGCGTCCGCACCGGCCGATCCGTGCACGAGCACGACGGTGCCCGCGACCGAGGCCGTGTACGCGAGCTCCTCGTCGACCCGCCAGGTGTCCCAGGTGCGGGCGACGGGGCTCGGGAGGTCCGTCGACGCAGCGGGCTCGGCGTCCCCTTCCGGGTAGGCGGTCTCGATGAGCTCCTCGGGGGTCCGCTCCCCCTGCCGGACGCCGACGAACCGCTCGTCGCCGGTCAGGATCCCCAGGCGCCAGATCGGCCGGTCGCGGTCGGCGGCGCGGTCGAGGTCGGCGCTGGTGGCGACCCAGCCGTCGGGCAGCGGGTCGGGCGCGACCACCGGGAGCCCCACCGAGGCGACCCCCCGGGCGGCGTCGAGGTAGTCGACCGGCTCGGGCTCCACGGCCGCGTCCGTCCGGAACAGCTCGCGATAGCCCACGACGAGGAGGACCGCGGCGACCAGGACCACCATCGCGGCGACCAGCCCCCCGGCGGAGCGTGCGTAGCGCCCCGGCTTGCCGCTCACCCGTCCGTCGCTCACCCGGCCATTGTTCCGCGCCCGCGGCTGCCCGGGCGCACAGGGCGGCCTCGCTCCGCAAATACGGCTTCACCTGTCGATTTCCACCGCACGTGCGGCACACTTGGCGCATGCACTACCGCATCTCCGAGGCGGCCGAGCTGCTCGGCGTCAGCCCGGACACCCTGCGTCGCTGGACCGAGCAGGGCCGCGTGCCCGCCTCGCGTGAGGAGGGCCGCGTCGTCGTGGCGGGCGAGGACCTCGCCCGCCTGGCCACGGAGCTCGCCGACGGCGCCGACCGCACCGAGGCCCGGGCCTCGTCGGTGAGCGCCCGCAACCGGCTGGTCGGGATCGTCACCGGCGTGCGCACCGACGCGGTGATGGCCCAGGTGGAGATGGTCTGCGGCCCCTTCCGGGTCGTCTCCCTCCTGAGCGCGGACGCCGTCCGGGATCTCGGCCTGGAGGTCGGGGTCCGGGCCGTGGCGTCGGTCAAGTCGACCAACGTCGTGCTGGAGCGGCCGTGACCCGGCCCCGGGGGCTTCGGGTGCTCGCTGGGCTGGCCGCGCTCGGCCTGGGGCTGCCGCTCGCCGGCTGCGCCCAGGACGAGGACACCCTGACCGTGCTCGCCGCAGCGTCACTGACGGAGACCTTCACCGAGCTGGCGGTCGCCTTCGAGGAGACGCACCCGGGGGTCGACGTCCGGCTGGCCTTCGACTCCTCCGCGACCCTCGCCCAGCAGGCCACGCAGGGCGCGCCGGCCGACGTGCTGGCGACCGCCGACGAGCAGACCATGGCCGACGCCGACGACGCGCTGGCCGCCCCGCCCCGCGTCTTCGCCACCAACGAGATGGTCCTCGCCACGCCCGCCGAGAACCCGCGCGGCGTGCGGTCGCTGGCCGACCTGGACCGGCCCGGGGTCACCTGGGTGGCCTGCGTGGCGACGGCCCCGTGCGGCCGCGTGGCGCGGGCGCTGACGAGCGACCTGAGCCGGAGTCCTGCGAGCCTGGAGATCGACGTGAAGGCCGTGCTCACCAAGGTCGTCGCGGACGAGGCGGACGCCGGACTCGTCTACGCCACCGACGCCGCGGCGGCGGCCGAGCGGGTCGAGGCGGTTCCCATCGACGGCGCCTCCCGCGAGCGGACCGCCTACCCGGTGGCCCCGCTCCGCCAGGCGGGGGACGCGGCGCTGGCGGCGGAGTTCGTCGACCTCGTGCTCTCGCCCGCGGGCCGCCGGGTCCTCGACGACGCCGGGTTCGGCACCCCGTGACGGCCGGCGCCGCGACCTCGGCACCGGCCCGGCTGCTGGGCCGGCCGCCGGTGGCGCTGCTCGCCCCGGCGGTCCTCGCCGCCGGCCTGCTGGTCGTGCCCCTCGTGGCGCTGGTCGCGACCACGCCGTGGGGCCGGCTCGGCTCGCTCCTCACCGACGGCGCCGTCCTCGACGCGCTGGTCCTCACGCTGCTGACCTCGCTGGCCACGGTCGTGGTGTGCGTGCTCGCGGGCACGCCGCTGGCCTGGCTGCTGGCCCGGGTCGACTTCCCGGGCCGGTCCCTCCTGCGGGCCGCGGTGACCGTGCCGCTGGTGCTGCCCCCGGTGGTCGCGGGCGTGGCGCTGGTCAGCGCCCTCGGGCGCGACGGCCTGGTGGGCGCACCGCTGCGGGAGGCCCTCGGCCTCACCATCCCCTACACCACGGCCGCCGTCGTGCTCGCGCACGTCTTCGTGGCCATGCCCTTCTACGTGATCAGCGTGGAGGGCGCGCTGCGCGCCGCGGGCGACGGCCCCGACGCGGTGGCCGCCACGCTGGGGGCCGACCGCTGGACGACGTTCCGCCGCGTCACGCTCCCCTTGGCGCTCCCGGGTCTCGTGGCCGGGTGCGTGCTGGCCTGGGCTCGCAGCATCGGCGAGTTCGGCGCCACCATCACCTTCGCGGGCAACTACCCCGGCACGACCCAGACGATGCCGTCGCTGATCTACGCGGAGCTGCAGGGCGACCCCGACGTGGCCCGCGTCCTCAGCCTGGTCCTGCTCGTCGTCTCCCTCGGGATCCTGGCCGCCCTGCGCGGCCGGTGGCTCGCGGCGCCCGGGGCGGCGCGGTGACGGCGCCCGCCTCCCTCCCGGGCCGCTCCGGGCTCGCCGTGGACCTCCGCGTCGGCGACCGGCTCGAGGCGGCGTTCGCGGCTGCCCCGGGCGGGGTGGTCGCGGTCGTGGGACCCAACGGGGCCGGCAAGACCACCCTGCTCGGCGCCGTCGCGGGCCTGCTCCCCGTCGACGGCGAGGTGCGCCTCGGCGAGACGTCGTGGACCCACCCGCCCGTGCTGGTCCGCGACCGGCGCGTGGGCTTCGTGCTGCAGGACCGCTCGCTCTTCGGCCACCTCACGGCCCGGGCCAACGTCGCCTTCGGGCCGCGCAGCCGGGGAGTGCCGCGCCGCGAGGCCGATGCGCGGGCCGATGCCTGGCTCGACCGCCTCGGCGTCGGCGACCTCGGGGGCCGCCGGCCGCGGGAGCTCTCGGGTGGCCAGGCCCAGCGGGTGGCGATCGCCCGGGCCCTCGCCTCCGAGCCCGACGTGCTGCTGCTCGACGAGCCCTTCGCGGGCCTGGACGTCGGGGTCGCCACGACCCTGCGCGTCGAGCTGGCGCGCCACCTCGCGGCGTACGACGGCGTGACCCTGCTGGTCACCCACGACGCGCTCGACGCGCTGACCCTGGCCGACCAGGTCGTCGTGCTCGACGGCGGCCGCGTGGCCCAGCAGGGCGCCCCGGCCGAGGTGGCCGCCCGGCCGCGCACCGAGCACGTCGCGCGGCTGGTCGGCCTCAACGTGCTGCGCGACCCGGCGGGGGCCGGGTTCACGGCCTTCAGCCCGCACGCGGTCACGGTGGGGCGCGCCGAGCCGACCGGCTCCGCGCGGCTGCGCTGGCGGGGACGGCTCGCGCACCTGACCTCCCACGGCGACGCCCTCCGGCTGCTCGTCGAGTGCGCCGGTGAGCGCGAGCAGACCCTGCTCGCCGACGTGACGCCGGCCGCCGCCGTCGAGCTCGGTCTGGAGCCGGGGGTGGAGGTCTGGCTCAGCGTGAAGCAGACCGCGGTCCGCCGCTACTGATCCCGGGCCGCACAGCCGCTAGCATCCGCCCATGAGCGACCCCGCAGCCGCCCAGGCCACACCGCCCGACTCACTGCGCGTCGGGCCCGAGTCACCTGACCGCAACCTCGCGCTGGAGCTCGTCCGCGTCACCGAGGCCGCAGCCATGGCCGGGGGCCGCTGGGTCGGCAAGGGCGACAAGAACGGCGCCGACGACGTGGCCGTGAACGCGATGCGGGTGATGATCTCGAGCATCGGCATGGACGGCGTCGTCGTCATCGGCGAGGGCGAGAAGGACAACGCGCCCATGCTCTACAACGGCGAGTGCGTCGGCGACGGCACCGGCCCCGAGTGCGACGTCGCCGTCGACCCGATCGACGGGACGACGCTGACGGCCAAGGGCATGAGCAACGCCATCTCCGTGCTCGCGGTCGCCCCCCGCGGCTCCATGTACGACCCCTCGGCGGTGTTCTACATGGACAAGCTCGTCACCGGGCCCGAGGCCGCCGAGGTGGTCGACATCCGGCTGCCGGTCGCGGAGAACATCCGGCTCGTGGCCAAGGCGCGGGGCGCGGCGCCCGAGGACGTCACCGTGGTCCTGCTCGACCGCCCGCGGCACGAGGACCTGGCTCGCCAGATCCGCGACGCGGGGGCCCGGATCAAGTTCATCAGCGACGGCGACGTCGCCGGCGCGATCACGGCCGCCCGCCCCGACACCGGTATCGACCTGCTCCTCGGCGTGGGCGGGACCCCGGAGGGGATCATCACCGCCTGCGCCATGAAGTGCCTCGGCGGCGTCATCCAGGGGCAGCTGCGCCCCACCGACGAGGCGGAGCGTCAGCGGGCGCTCGACGCCGGCCTCGACCTCGACCCCGACCACGTGCTGACCACGGACGAGCTCGTCACCGCGGACGACTGCTTCTTCGTGGCCACCGGCATCACGGACGGCGAGCTGATGCGCGGCGTGCGCTACTACGCTGGCGGTGCCACGACGCACTCGCTGGTGATGCGCTCGCGCTCGGGGACGATCCGCTCGATCACCTCGGAGCACCGGCTCTCGAAGCTACGCGCCTACTCCGCTATCGACTTCGACCACTGAGGCCAGGCCGGGGACGACCGGCCGGACGGCGGCGCGCACCGCGTCGAGCACCCGCGGGTCGACCGCCATGCCGATGTGGGAGGCCGTGACCTCGACGGACCGGGCCAGGGGGTCGACGCAGGAGCGCCAGTCGACGATGCCGTCGCGGCGCGACCAGATCGCCGTGAAGTCCACGTCGGCGGGCAGCGGCGACCGGCTCTCCTCGAAGGCGTCGCGGGCGCACGCGCCGCGCACGCACTCCTCGCCCATCAGGCCGGAGAGGCCCGCCTGGCTGAGCCGGTTCAGGATCTCGACCCCGACCGAGAGCGAGCGGTGGTGGGCCCCGGGCGCGAGCACCGGGCTGCCGAGCGTGACGATGTTGGAGACCAGGTCCGGGCGACGCACGGCCAGCCCCCGCGCGAGCATCCCTCCGAGGCTGTGGCCGACGATCTGGACCCGGCTCTCGCGGCGCAGCGCGATGCGCTCCAGCCGCTGCTCGAGGCCCGCCGCCTGGTTGAGGACGCACCCGACGTTGCAGCTGATGTGGGAGCGGTAGGTCCGCACGCCCTGCCCGCGCAGCTCGCGGGCCATCAGCCCCAGCGTCGCGTCGCCGGCGAGGAAGCCCGGCACGAGCATCACCGGGTCGAGGTCCCGAGGCGGTGTCTGCATGACCCGGGCCGAACCCCGCCGCAGCCGCCGCTCGGCGATGCGGACCGCGGCCCTGGCGCCCTCGGCCACCACGGAGCCCTCGCGCAGCGCGGACGCCACCGCGGGGCGCGCATAGCCCTCAGGCAACAGGAAGGATGCCAGGGTCGAGTGCGTGTCCGGGGTCATACTCCCGACGGTATCCAACGCGAGTGATTTTGTTCGCAACCATCCGTAAAATCCTCTTGCGGGCGTGTTCACTAGGGGCGTGTCCACCGACTCGCGCCGCCCCGAGAGCCGCAACCGCCGCACGTCGCCCCCCGCCGAGGGGCTCGAGCCGGGTGGCGAGCGCGCCCAAGCCGACGAGGAGGGCGCCCTGGCCCCCGACGCCGCGCTGCCCGTCTCCGACGGGCTGCGCCGCGCCGCGGCAGAGGTGCCGGTCTCCGAGGAGCTGTTCGCGCCGATCAGCAGGCGGGTGGAGCTGTGCTACCAGACCTTCGGTAACCCCGGGGACGAGCCGCTGCTGCTGGTGATGGGCCTGGGCGGCCCGATGATCTGGTGGGACGAGGACCTGTGTCGACTGCTGGCCGCCAGCGGCTTCCACGTCATCCGCTACGACAACCGCGACGTCGGGCGCTCCTCGCGGATCCGGCACCGGGTCAAGCGCAGCGCGCTCCTGCGCGCCTTCGTCGGCCAGCGCGTGCGGACGCCGTACGACCTCTCGGACATGGCGGACGACGCGGTGGGCCTGCTCGACCACCTCGGCCTGGACAGCGCGCACGTCATGGGCGTCTCGATGGGCGGGATGATCGGGCAGACCCTCGCGGTGGAGCACCCGGACCGGGTCCGCTCGCTGGTCTCGATCATGTCGAGCACCGGGCGCCGGACCGTCGGGTGGCAGCACCCGCGCCTGCTGCCGGAGCTGCTCGGGCGGACCGGCGGGCGTGAGGGGTATGTCGAGGGCTCCGCGGCCTTCTGGCGGTTGATCGGCTCGCCGGCCTACCCGAAGGCCGACGAGGACGTCCGCGCCCAGGCCGAGGCGACCTGGGACCGCGGCTTCTCGGCCGGCGGCATCATGCGGCAGATGCTGGCGATCCTCAGCCAGCCGAACCGGGAGCCGCACCTGCGCGGCGTGCGGGTCCCCGTCACGGTCGTCCACGGCCTGGCCGACCGGATGGTGCACGTCTCCGGGGGCCGGGCGACCGCGCAGTCCGTGCACGGCTCCGAGCTGCTGCTCGTCGAGGGGATGGGGCACGACGTGCCCCGCGAGCTGCACGGCACCGTGCTGGACGTGGTCCGACGCACCGCCGACCGGGCGGCCGCGACCGACTGAGGCGCGCCGGCCGTCGCCCGGGCCCGGCGGGCCGGCTCAGTCGCCCAGCCGCTCCCCGGTGGTGGCGTCGAAGACGTGCACCTGCTCGGGGTCGACGGCCACGCGGATGGTCTCGCCCCGCTCGACGTCGGAGCGGCCCGCAGTGCGCACCACGACCGGCTGGTGGGCCCCCTCGAGCTCGCCGTGCACGAACCAGTCGGCGCCGAGGTCCTCGACCAGACCGACGCTGAGCGTGAGCGCGTTCTCGTCCTCGCCCACGATCCGCCAGGCCTCGGGGCGCACGCCCACGGTCACGTCGCCGGTGATCCTCGCCGCCGTCGCCGGGTCGATCGGGACCTCGTAGGTGCCCACGACCACGCGGCCGTCCGACGGGCTGGCGTCGATGAGGTTCATCCCGGGGCTGCCGATGAAGCCGGCGACGAAGAGGTTGGCCGGGCGGTCGTAGAGCTCCAGCGGCGACGCGACCTGGTGCAGGAGACCGTCCTTCAGCACCGCGACCCGGTCGCCCAGCGTCATCGCCTCCGCCGGGTCGTGGGTGACGTAGACCGTCGTGACGCCCAGGTCGGCCTGCAGCGCCGCGATGTCGGCGCGCGTCTGGTTCCGCATCTCGGCGTCGAGGTTCGACAGCGGCTCGTCCATGCACAAGACCTGCGGCTGGCGCACGATCGCGCGCCCCATGGCCACCCGCTGCCGCTGGCCGCCCGAGAGCGCCTTCGGCTTGCACTCGAGACAGTCGCTGAGGCCGAGCACCCGCGCCGCCTCCTCGACCCGCCTCTGGCGCTCCGCCGGCGGGATCTTCGCCATCTTGAGCGCGAAGCCCATGTTGTCGGCGACGCTCATGCTCGAGTAGAGCGAGTAGTTCTGGAAGACCATGGCGATGTCGCGGTCCTTCGGCGGCACGTGGGTGACCTCGCGGTCCCCGATGTAGATCTCGCCGTCGGTGACCTCCTCGAGCCCCGCGAGCATGCGCAGGGCCGTCGAGCTGCCGCACCCGGCCGGACCGACGAGGACCATGAGCTCGCCGTCCTCGATGTCGAGGTCGAGGCCCTGCACCGCGGCGCTCTCGGCCCCGGGGTACCACCGCTGCGCCTTCTTGAAGCTGACTGAGGCCACGACGACGCCTTCCCTCGACCGGCGGCAGCGCCGGACGATCGGCCCTGACAGTGACGTGGTTCACACTAGAGGCCGGCCCTGCCGTCCTCCAGGTGCGCTCAGGCCACCCGGGCCGGCACCGGCCGGCACCGGCCGCTCATCGACCCAGGCAGACCCTCGGGCGACGCGCGCGCCCAGGGTCTGGACACCACGGCCCACAAGCGGTAGGCAAGTGACCTGCATCACAGGGCCGTGGAGGGAAGGGGCACCCAATGCCTGTCACTAGACACGCTCGGCGACGTCTCGCGGGCGGTGTCGCAGCGGCGGCGATGACCTGCGGCCTGCTGGCCGCGTGTTCCAGCGACAGCGGCAAGCCCGAGCTGATCTGGTACATCAACCCCGACGCCGGCGGCCAGGACGCGGTCGCCGAGGCCTGCAGCACCGACGAGTACGCGATCACCACCCAGGTGCTGCCGCAGGACGCCAGCCAGCAGCGCATCCAGCTGGCCCGGCGGCTGGCGGCGGAGGACTCCGCGATCGACCTGATGAGCCTCGACCCCCCGTTCACGGCGGAGTTCGCGGACGCCGGCTACCTCGCCGAGATCCCCGGGGACCTGCAGCAGCAGTTCGCCGACCAGGCCTTCGACAGCGCCGTCGAGGCGGCGACCTGGCAGGACGAGCTGGTGGTCGCACCCTTCTGGTCCAACACGCAGGTGCTCTGGTACCGCAAGTCCTTCGTGGAGAAGGCCGGCATCGACATGAGCGAGCCCGTCACGTGGGACCAGATCATCCAGACCGCGGCCGACAACGGCGGCCAGATCGGCGTCCAGGCCAACAAGTACGAGGGCTACTCCGTGTGGGTCAACTCCCTCATCGCCGGCGCGGGCGGCGACATCGCCAGCAACACCGAGCAGGGCGCGGACGCGGAGATCGACATCGCCTCTCCCGCCGGCAAGGAGGCCGCGGACGTGATCCAGAAGCTGGCCGACTCTGCGGCGGCGCCGAGCGACCTCTCGGTCTCCAACGAGGGCACGGCCGCCGCGACGTTCGAGGGCGATACCGGCTCCTTCATGGTCAACTGGACCTTCATCTGGGGCAACTACGGCGACGACCAGCTCGGCGGCGACATCGGCTACGCCCGCTACCCGCGCACCGTCGAGGGAGAGCAGTCGCGGCCCCCCTACGGCGGCATCGGGATCGGCGTCAGCGCCTTCTCCGACCAGAAGGACCTGGCCATCCAGGCCCTCGAGTGCATGACCAGCCCGGAGAGCCAGGCGACCAACGCGGAGCTGACAGGCAACATGCCCTCCAGCCCGGCGGGCTACGACCAGCCGGCCGTCCAGGAGCTCTTCCCGCCCGGGCTCCTCGAGCTGTTCCAGGAGTCGCTGGGTGACGCGGCGCCGCGCACCCTGTCGCCGTACTGGAGCGACATCTCCGGCGGCATCCAGAGCACCTGGCATCCGCCGTCGTCGGTTGACGAGCAGACGCCGGAGGAGTCCGCCGCGTTCATCGAGGACGTGCTTCAGGGAAGGAGACTGCTGTGACGACGACCGTCTCCAGCGAGCGGGACCAGGGCACGACACCGAGGGGCCCGGGGGCTCCGGACAGCGACCGCACCCGCGCCGAGAACCGGCTCGGAATGCGGCTGGTCGCCCCTGCAGTCATCTTCATGGTCCTCGTGACCGCCTACCCGATGCTCCAGGCCCTCTACCTCTCGCTCTTCCGCTACCGGCTCACCGCCCCCGATGACCGGGAGTTCGTCGGCCTGAGCAACTACGCCACCGTGCTCACCGATGGGCTGTTCTGGCAGGACACCTGGAACACCGTCGTGATCATGGTCGTGACGGTCGCCGTCGAGCTGGTGATCGGCTTCGCGTTCGCCATGGTGATGCACCGGATCATCTTCGCCCGGGGAGTGATCCGGACCTCGATCCTGATCCCCTACGGCATCATCACGGTCGTCTCGGCCTTCGCCTGGCAGTTCGCCTTCAGCCTGAACAACGGCTTCGTGAACTCGTGGCTCCCGTTCTTCGAGGACAACTTCAACTGGTTCGGCGACCACTGGCCCGCGATGACGGCGATCATGGTCTCGGAGATCTGGAAGACGACGCCGTTCATGGCGCTGCTGCTGCTGGCCGGGCTCTCGCAGGTCTCGGAGGACATGCTCGAGGCCGCCAAGGTCGACGGCGCCTCCTGGTTCCAGCGGCTGTTCAAGGTGATCATCCCCAACATGCGGGCGGCCATCATGGTGGCGGTCCTGTTCCGGGCGCTGGACGCCTACCGCATCTTCGACAACATCTACGTGATGACCAAGGGCGCGCAGGACACCGAGTCCGCGTCGTTCCTGACCTATCGACAGGTGATCGAGCAGGTGCAGCTGGGGCTGGGCTCCGCCCTGTCCGTGCTGCTCTTCGCCAGCGTGCTGCTGCTCGCGTGGCTGATCGTCAAGGGGTTCCGGGTCGACCTGGCGTCGGCGAGGGGTGAGGGCTGATGAACGACAAGCGGACCGTCGCCGGCACCTGGTTCGGCTTTGCCCTGATCCTGATCTGGTGCCTGCTCCCCGTCGTCTGGATCATCTCGCTGTCCTTCAAGTCGGTCGACGAGACCGCCTCGGGCAGCGCGCAGTTCCTGCCCAAGGACGCCACGCTGCAGAACTACCGCGACATCCTCACCAACTCCGACTTCCTCGACGCCCTGCGCAACTCCTTCGGGATCGCGCTGATCTCCACCGGGCTCGCGGTCGTCTTCGCGACGCTGGCGGCGTACGCGATCGCGCGGCTGGATTTCCGGGGCAAGCGGCTGGTGCTCTCCATGGCCCTGGCCATCGCGATGTTCCCGGTGGTCTCGCTGGTCGGCCCGCTGTTCGACATGTGGCGCACCCTGGGCCTGTTCAACACCTGGCCCGGGCTGATCATCCCCTACATGACCTTCACCCTGCCGCTGGCCATCTGGACCCTGTCCGCGTTCTTCCGCGAGATCCCGTGGGAGATGGAGCAGGCCGCCCAGGTGGACGGGGCCACGTCGTGGCAGGCGTTCCGCAAGGTGATCGTGCCCCTGGCGGCACCCGGCGTCTTCACGGCCGCGATCCTGACGTTCTTCTTCGCGTGGAACGAGTTCGTGCTCGCGATCTCGCTCACGTCGACGACGCGGGCGCGGACCGTTCCCGCGCAGCTGTCCTACTTCGTGGGTCCGGACCCGTTCAACCCGCCCTACGGCCAGCTGGCGACCGCCTCCGTGGTCGTCACCATCCCGATCATCGTCATCGTCCTGCTGTTCCAGCGCAAGATCGTCTCCGGGCTGACGTCCGGCGCAGTGAAGGGTTGATTCCGTCATGGCTGCCATCAGCATGCAGAACATCTACAAGTTGTACGGCGACGGGTTCCCCGCCGTGAACGACGTCTCGATCGACGTCGCGGACGGCGAGTTCATGATCCTCGTCGGCCCGTCGGGCTGCGGGAAGTCGACCCTGCTGCGGATGATCGTGGGCCTGGAGGACATCTCCAAGGGCGAGATGATCATCGGCGACAGGCAGGTCAACGACCTCGCGCCGCGGGACCGGAACCTGGCGATGGTCTTCCAGAACTACGCGCTCTACCCGCACATGAGCGTCTACGAGAACATCGCCTTCCCGCTCCGCCTCGCCGGGGCGCCGGACAGCGAGGTCGACCAGAAGGTCCGGGAGGCATCGAAGACGCTCGAGCTCGACGAGCACCTCGAGCGCAAGCCCGGCAACCTGTCGGGCGGCCAGCGCCAGCGCGTGGCGATGGGCCGGGCCATCGTCCGCGACGCCGACGCCTTCCTCTTCGACGAGCCGCTGTCGAACCTGGACGCCAAGCTGCGCGGACAGATGCGGACCGAGATCGCGCGGCTGCAGAAGCGGCTGGGCATCACCACGGTCTACGTCACCCACGACCAGACCGAGGCCATGACCCTGGGCGACCGGGTGGCGGTGCTCAAGCGCGGCGTGCTCCAGCAGCTCGCCTCGCCGCGCGAGCTGTACACCAACCCGGGCAACCTCTTCGTGGCCGGCTTCATCGGCTCGCCGCCGATGAACTTCCTGCCCGCCAAGCGCACCGGGGACTCCATCGAGCTGCCGATCGGCACGGTGAAGATTCCCCACGAGCGCGCGGAGAAGGCGCCGGAGGGCAAGCTGCTCATCGCGGGCATCCGGCCCCAGCACTTCGAGGACTCCTCCGTCATCGACGACTCCAAGAGGGACCAGGGCGCCACGTTCCATGCCACCGTCGACGTGGTCGAGTGGTTGGGCAACGAGGCGTACGCCTACATCCCCTTCGACCCCGACGAGGAGGTCTCGGAGCAGCTGACGGAGCTCGAGCACGACCTCGAGGGCGAGGGACTCCGGACCCAGCTGGTCGTCTCGCTGGACGGCGCGAGCACCATCGCCGAGGGCGACAACGCCGAGATCTGGGTGGACACGCGGATGGTGCACCTCTTCGACCCGACCACCGGCGAGAACCTCACGATCGACCCGTCGAAGGCGGGACACGTCCCGGCGCTCGACCGGCCCCAGGAGTACGCGCAGGCCGAGCGGTCGGCGGACGACCAGGACGACGTGCACGCCGTCCCGGAGGGCTGAGGTCGGGCGACGGCGCGCCACCCCCCGGGTGGCGCGCTAGCCTCGTTGCGTGTTCCCGCCGCGTCGCGACCCCGTCGACGAGGGCCAGCGCTCGGTCTGGGACTTTCCCCGGCCCCCGGCCCTCGAGCGCACCGACGAGACCGTCGAGGTGGCCCTCGGCGGCGTGACGATCGCCCGCACGCGCGCGGCGTACGTCGTCCTCGAGACGAGCCATCCGCCCACCTACTACCTGCCCGTCGTCGACTTCGTCGCCGGCTCGCTCCGGCCGGCGCGCGGCGGCTCCCTCTGCGAGTGGAAGGGCCGCGCGAGCTATCTCGACCTGCTCGGCGGTGACCCGCTCGGCCAGGTGGTGGCTGCGCAGGCCGCCTGGTCCTACCCGGAGCCGACGCCCGCGTTCGCCGAGCTCGTCGACCACGTCGCCCTGTATCCCGGCGCGACCGACCGCTGCCTGGTGGACGGCGTCGAGGTGCAGCCGCAGCCGGGCGGCTTCTACGGCGGCTGGATCGTGCCGTGGGTGGCCGGGCCCTTCAAGGGCGAGCCCGGCACGAGGGGCTGGTAGGCCGCGCGGCCCGCGCCCGGCGGCGCCCAGCCACGCGACGCCGCCCGCTCACAGGGAGCACAGGAAGGCGACCTGCTCGGCGACCGACCGCTCGAAGGGTTGGCCCCGGTAGATCTCGAAGTGCCCCACGTCCAGCTCGAGCACGCGGGCCCGGGGGCCGGCGCGTGCGACGGCGCGCCGCACCGCCGGGACCGGCGCGACCTGGTCGCGGGTCGCGACGACGAAGAGCACCGGCTGGGTGAGCCGGCCGGCGGCGCGCACGGGCCGGTTGAGCGGGATCCGCAGGATGCCGCGCGCCAGGACTTCGTTGCGGAAGCTCGGGCCGACGATGGCGCCATAGCCCGCCTCGGCGTCGGGCGAGGTGATGGCGGCGGTGGACCCCGGCGGACCGTAGACGGCCACGCCGCGACCGGGGCGGCGGAGCATGCCCGCGGCCGCGTCGCGCAGCGCGTGCCCGGTCAGGCGCGCCAGCTGCCCGGGGCCGGCGTACGACAGGATCTGCAGCACGGCGGCGGCGCCGTCCAGCGCCGCGCCCTGCGAGATGACGCCCGCGATCCGCGGGTCCTCGGCCGCGACGTGCACCACGTGCCCGCCCGAGTAGGAGCTGCCCCACAGGACGACCCGGTCGGGATCGACGCCGGGAAGTCCGCGCGCGTGGGCGACCGCGGCGCGGTAGTCCGCACGGTGCCGGCGGTGGTCGACGTCTTGCCGGGGCCTGCCCCCGGACGTGCCGAAGCCCCGGTAGTCGAAGCACAGCACGTCGGCCCCGGCCGCGGCGAACCGCTCCGCGAAGGGGTCAAGCCCGCTGTCGCGCGTGCCACCGAGCCCGTGCGCCATCACGACGCACGGACGCCGCCCGTCGCGGGTCAGGTCGGGCGAACCGGCGATCCAGTGCGTCGCGTCGACGCGATCGCCGTGGGAGTCGAAGGAGGTCTCGTCCGGCACCGGGGTGATGCTGCCAGCGGGGGCCGATACGGTCGAGCCCATGAGCCCCAGCAACGAGTCCGGCGGGCAGTCCCGCGGCGAGGTCCGGATCGAGCACGACAGCATGGGGGAGGTCGAGGTCCCGGCCGACGCCCTCTGGCGCGCGCAGACCCAGCGCGCGGTGCAGAACTTCCCGATCAGCGGGACGCCGATCGAGCCGGCGCTCGTGCACGCCATCGGCCACGTCAAGGCCGCAGCCGCCCGGGCCAACGGCGAGCTCGGCATCCTCGGGGAGTCCGAGGCCCGGGCCATCGCCACGGCCGCGGGCGCCGTGGCCGACGGCGAGCACGACGACGCGTTCCCGATCGACGTCTTCCAGACGGGCTCGGGGACGAGCTCGAACATGAACGCCAACGAGGTCATCGCCTCCCTCGCCGGGCAGGCGGGCGTCGACGTGCACCCCAACGACCACGTGAACGCCAGCCAGTCGAGCAACGACACCTTCCCCACGGCGATCCACGTCGCCTCGACGCTCGCGGTGGTCGACGACCTGCTGCCGGCGCTCGACGTGCTCGCGACGTCGCTCGAGGGCAAGATGCGCGAGTTCGCGACGCACGTGAAGTCCGGGCGCACGCACCTGATGGACGCGACGCCGGTGATGCTCGGCCAGGAGTTCTCGGGGTATGCCGCGACGGTGCGCTACGCGGCCGAGCGGCTGGAGTCCGTGCTCCCCCGGGTGCGCGAGCTGCCGCTGGGCGGCACCGCGGTCGGCACCGGCATCAACACGCCGGACGGCTTCGCGCCGCGCGTGATCGACGTGCTGGGCGAGCGCACCGGGCAGCCCTTCACGGAGGCGCGCAACCACTTCGAGGCCCAGGGCACCCGCGACTCGCTGGTCGAGCTGTCCGGTGCGCTGAAGACGTACGCCGTCGGGCTCACGAAGATCTGCAACGACCTGCGCTGGATGTCCTCGGGCCCGACGACGGGCCTCGCGGAGATCCACCTGCCCGACCTGCAGCCGGGCTCGAGCATCATGCCGGGGAAGGTCAACCCGGTGCTGCCCGAGGCGACGCTCATGGTGTGCGCGCAGGTGGTCGGCAACGACGCGGCCGTGACCTTCGCGGGGGCCAGCGGCAGCTTCGAGCTCAACGTCTCGATGCCGGTGATCGCCCGCAACGTGCTCGAGTCGGCGCGGCTGCTCGCGGCGTCGTCGCGCGTGCTGGCCGAGCGCTGCATCGACGGCATCACCGCCGAGACCGAGACGATGCGCACCTACGCCGAGTCCTCGCCCTCCGTGGTGACGCCGCTGAACTCCTACATCGGCTACGAGGAGGCCGCCAAGGTCGCCAAGGGCGCCCTGGCGGAGGGCCGCACCATCCGGGAGCAGGTGCTGGCCATGGGCTACGTCGAGCGCGGCGACCTCACCGAGCAGCAGCTGGACGACGCCCTCGACGTCGCCTCGATGACCGGTCCCCCGGTCCGGTAACGCCAGCGACGCCGAGGCGGCGTGAGTTTCTGGAAACTCACGCCGACTCGGCGGTTGGGGCTCAGTACCAGTTGTTGGCCTGGCTGTGCGACCAGGCGCCGCAGGGGCTGCCGTACCGGTCCTGGATGTAGCCGAGGCCCCAGCGGATCTGGGTCGCGGGGTTGTTCTCCCAGTCCGCGCCGGCCGACGCCATCTTGGAGCCGGGAAGCGCCTGCGGGATGCCGTACGCCGACGAGCTCGGGTTGGCGGCCGTGACGCTCCAGCCCGACTCCTTCTCCCACAGCGACTCCAGGCAGGAGAACTCGCTGCTCGCGAAGCCGAACTCGCCCATCAGCGACCGGGCGACGCTCTTGGGGTCCTGGTCGGCGACGTTCACGGTGCGCGTGACCGCTTGCGCCTCCTGGGGTGCCAGCGCGGCAGCCTTCGCCGGGTCGGTGGCACTGCGACGGTCCGATCGCGAGACGCCGCCCTCGCGCTCGGCGAGACGCTTGGCGAGGTCGTCGTCGGAGGCGACCTCGTTCACGGCCTGACCGGCGCTCGCGGCCTCGACGGCGTCACGGCCGCTGGCCGCGCCGTCGTCGGTGGCCACGAGGGTGCTCAGGCCGGCCCCGGTGACGGCGACGGCGGCTGCGGCCACGAGTCCGTGGCGCAGCAGGCGACGCGTGCTCCGACGGGAGTGGGTGCTGTCGGCCTGGAGGCTGTCGAGGCGGTGCTTCGGGCTTCGGGTCGAACGTGTCAGCACAGAATCTCAATGGGGTCGGCTGCGGGGGGACGTCCCCACCTTCTCGACCTTGTGAATCCATGCGCAATCACCTGTGGCGTGCGCCTCCCGTCATCTGGGTCACACCTGCGACCCGCGCATGAGCTGCGCCACAGGGGCGGCGCCGCAGGGGCGGCGACGCAGGGCGAGCCGCCCGGCTCAGGGGGTGGCGTGCTCCAGCATCTCGGTGACCAGCGCCGCGATCGGCGACCGCTCGGAGCGGGTCAGGGTCACGTGGGCGAACAGCGGGTGGCCCTTGAGCTTGTCGACGACCGCGACCACGCCGTCGTGCCGCCCCACGCGCAGGTTGTCGCGCTGCGCCACGTCATGGGTGAGCACGACCTTGGAGTTCGACCCGATTCGGCTGAGCACGGTCAGGAGCACGTTGCGCTCCAGCGACTGCGCCTCGTCGACGATCACGAACGCGTCGTGCAGCGACCGCCCCCGGATGTGGGTGAGCGGCAGGACCTCGAGCATCCCCCGCTCGAGCACCTCCTCGATCACGTCACGGCTCGTGATCGCGCCGAGCGTGTCGAAGACGGCCTGGGCCCACGGCGACATCTTCTCCGACTCGGAGCCGGGCAGGTAGCCGAGCTCCTGCCCCCCGACGGCGTACAGCGGGCGAAAGACCACCACCTTCTGGTGCGCCCCGCGCTCGAGCACGGCCTCGAGGCCCGCGCACAACGCCATCGCGGACTTGCCGGTCCCGGCGCGCCCACCCATGGAGACGATGCCGACCTCGGGGTCGAGCAGCATCTCGAGCGCGATGCGCTGCTCGGCGGAGCGGCCGTGGATGCCGAAGGCCTCCCGGTCGCCGCGCACCAGGTGCACCCGCTTGTCCGGGCCGACCCGGCCGAGGGCGGTCCCCCGCTCCGAGACCAGCACGAGGCCGGTGTGGCAGGGCAGGTCGCGGGCCTCGTCGAGGTCCGCGACGCCAACGGCGTACAGCTCGTCGATCTCCCCGCCGGGGACGTCGAGCTCGGCCATGCCGGTGTAGCCGCTGTCGGACTCCCGCACCCCCTCGGCGCGGTACTCCTCGGCCTCCAGCCCGACCGACGACGCCTTGATCCGCATCGGCAGGTCCTTGGAGACCAGCGTGACGCGGCGGCCCTCGTCGGCCAGGTTGCGGGCGACCGCGAGGATGCGCGTGTCGTTGTCGCCGAGGCGGAAGCCGGAAGGGAGCACCTGGGCGTCGGTGTGGTTCAGCTCGACGCGCAACGTGCCGCCGTCCTCGTTGACCGGGACCGACCGGTCGAGCCGGCCGTGCACCAGCCGCAGCTCGTCGAGGGTCCGCAGGGCGCTGCGCGCGAAGTACCCCAGCTCGGGGTGGTGCCGCTTCGCCTCCAGCTCGGTGATGACCACGACCGGCAGCACGACCTCGTGCTCGGCGAAGCGGCCCAGGGCGCCAGGGTCGGCCAGGAGCACGCTGGTGTCGAGCACGTAGGTGCGCCCCTCCCCCGGCGGGACGGTCGGCGCGGGGGTCTCCGCCGGGTGGCTGGCGGCGGACTTGCTCGTGGTGGCCGGTCGAGTCACGGTCATCCCCTCCACTGCGACCGGCGCGCGCACCCTCGCCCCGGTCAGTCGGTCGTGCTGGCGGACCGGAAGGGCACCCGGGGGACGGCGAGCCGGCCCCCGTGCGGCCGGGCGGGAGATCTCCCCCGCCGGGTCGCGGTGCGGTCGTGAACGTCCACGAAGGAGCCTCCTGGTGCGGCGGGCTTCCCCGCCCGCCGCTGGCTCCGACGCTACGCCCGGCGCGGCGCCGGCCGACGCGACACGCCCGACCTCGCGGGACAACCGCCGGTGAACCTCAGCCGCCGAAGCGGCGGTCCCGGTGGGCGTAGGCGCGCAGCGCGCGCAAGAAGTCGACCCGCCGGAAGTCGGGCCACAGCGCCTCGCAGAAGTAGAACTCGCTGCGCGCGCTCTGCCACAGCAGGAAGCCGCCCAGGCGCTGCTCGCCCGAGGTGCGGATGACCAGGTCCGGGTCGGGCTGGCCGCGCGTGTAGAGGTGCTCCGAGATGTGCTCGACGTCGAGCGTCTGGGCCAGCTCCTCCAGGCTCGTGCCGCGGCTGGCGTGCTCGGTGAGCAGCGAGCGGACGGCGTCCGCGATCTCGCGCCGCCCCCCGTAGCCCACGGCGATGTTGACCAGCATCCCGTCGACGCCCCGCGTGGCCTCCTCCGCGGCCTTGAGCCGCTCCGTGGTCTCCGCGGGGAGGAGGTCGAGCGCCCCCACCGGGTGCAGCCGCCAGCGCTGCATGTCGGCGAGGGAGTCGACGGCCTCCTCGATGATCCCGAGCAGCGGGGCGAGCTCCCGCGCCGGCCGGTTGAGGTTGTCGGTCGAGAGCAGCCAGAGGGTGACCACCTCGATGCCGGCGTCCTCGCACCAGCCGAGCAGCGGCTCGATGTTCGCGGCGCCCGCGCGGTGCCCGTGCGCCGTGTCCTTGCCGACGGCCCGGGCCCAGCGCCGGTTGCCGTCGAGCATGACGCCCACGTGCTTCGGCAGCCGGTCCTGGGGCAGCCGACGGAGCATCCGGGCCTCGTACGCGGGGTAGAGCACCCGACGCACGCCGTGCTTCCAGTCCACCACCCCTCGATGCTAGCGAGGGGCGTTCCCCCGCGCGGGCGATGATCCGGACTCCTCGGGCGGGCTCACCCGAGGCCCGGTATCGTGGGCGCACCACCGGGGCATGGAGGGGACGAATGGCGGGGCTGCGGCGCGAGGCCGGCGCACGGGTCGCGGACGCCGGCCACCGCGCCGCCCACGGCATCTCCGACGCCGGCGAGAGGGTCAGCGCGCGCGTCCACGAGATGGCCGAGGACGTCAAGCCGCACCTGCGCGGCTGGCTCCACCTGGGCACGGTGCCGCTCACGCTGATCGCCGGCATCGTGCTGATCGCGCTCTCCCCCACCCCGGTGACCAGGGCCGGGTCGGCGATCTTCGTCGGCTCCGCCCTCGTGCTGTTCACGGTCTCCGCGATCTATCACCGGGGCACCTGGTCGCCGCGCACCTGGGCCTTCCTGCGGCGCTTCGACCACGCCAACATCTTCGTGCTGATCGCCGGCTCCTACACGCCCTTCACCCTGATCTTCCTCCAGGGCACGGCCCAGGTGGTCCTGCTCGCGACCGTGTGGTCGGGCGCGCTGCTCGGCGTCGCCTTCCGCGTCCTGTGGCCCGACGCCCCTCGCTGGCTCTACACGCCGATCTACATCGCGCTGGGCTGGGCGGCGGTCTTCTTCCTGCCGCAGTTCGCCTCCGGCGTCGAGCACGTCGGCCTCGGGATCGGGATCGCGAGCCTCGTCCTCGTCGCGGCGGGCGGCGTCCTCTACACCCTGGGCGGCGTGGTCTACGGCCTCCAGCGCCCGGACCCCTGGCCCCGCTGGTTCGGCTTCCACGAGGTCTTCCACAGCTGCACCGTGCTCGCCTTTGCCGCGCACTACGTCGGCGTCTCGTTGGCGACCTACGCCCTGCGCTGAGCATCGCCGCGCGGGCACCGCGGGCGGGGGCCCCGCGATGGACCGAAGCCGCCGGACCGCCTAGCCTGCTGCCGCCGGACGCGTGGGGCGGACGGGGGTTGCCGCAACGCCGGGAGATCGTCATGGGAGTCGCCGCTCGCCGTCCTGTCCGCCCGCTCGCGACCGCCGTCGCGCTCGCCGCCGTGGCGGTCCTGGCGCCGGTCGCCGGCCTTCGGGCGCCCCTGGCCACGCCCGCCGCCGCGTCGACCGGCCCGGACCGGCCGACGCGGATCCTCGTGGTGGGCGACTCCATCACCGCGGGCCAGACCGGCTCCGCCACCTGGCGCTACTGGCTCTGGCGCGAGACCCTGCGCCAGGGGGTCGCGGTGCGGATGGTCGGGCCCAACCAGTGGCTGGCCTACGGCCGGCACTACGAGCACCTCGACCACGGGTTCGCCCAGCAGAAGCGGCACGGCTCCTTTCCCGGGAGCGGCTACGAGAAGCACACCGAGCTGATCACCCGGCGCATCCGCCGCTTCGAGCCCGATGTGGTGCTGGCCCAGATCGGCTACAACGACATCGAGTGGAACGAGCCCGCGTCCGCCGCGAGGACCGCCCGCCTCGCGATGCGCTTCACGCGCCGGGTGCTCGCGGCCGACCCACGCGTGCGCCTGGTGCTCGGGGAGATCCCCAGCAGCAGCCGCCGGATCCGCGGGAAGCCCGGCTTTGCAGAGAAGCGGAACACCCTGGCCGCGGAGGCCGACCGGCGCATCGGCCGGACGCTGGCGCGGCTCGACTCCCCTCGCGTGTACCGGACGAACCTGAGGACCCATCCGAAGCGGGGCTGGCGGCCCCGCAAGCACACCTTCGACGGGGTGCATGCGAACAGCACCGGGGAGACGCTGATGGCCGAGCACTTCGCCACCGCGCTCTACCGGATGCGGGTGCTTCCCCGCTGGCCGCGGGTCTGGCACCGAGAGCCGTGGGAGCCGCGGCCCCGCCTCAACCGGATCGAGACGCGGCGCGGCTCGGCCGTGCTGCGCTGGGGCAAGGACGCGCGGTGGAACCACGCGGAGCGCTACGTGGCGCGCGTGCGCGTGGGTGGCCGGGTCCGGCGCTTCCGGCCGCGCCGCTCGGGGCAGACGGTGCTCACCCTGCCCCGGGGACGCTACGCCGTGCGGATGGTGGCGAAGCGCGGGACGATGACCTCCCGGCCGGGCCCCCGGCAGTGGGTCGCGATCCGCTGATGCCCGACCCCCGCGCCCGGCGGCTCAGCGCTGCAGGGCGCTCTCCAGGCCCGCGAGGTCGAGGGCGGGCCGCTCGCAGACCATGCCGCGACAGGCGTACGCCGTCGCGCGGTCATCGACCAGGCCGCGACCGGTGAGCAGGGGGATGCCCGAGGCCGCGGCCTGCTCGGGAGTCACGGCCAGCACCACGGCCCCGGGCAGCCGCCGCGCCCGCGCGGCCATCGCCGCGCCGTCCGGGTCGCCGGGTGGCGCGACGACGACCACCTCGCGGGGGCCGTCGAGCAGCGCCTCGGCGGCCGCCAGCGACCAGCCGGCAAACCGGGGGGTCCGGCGCAGCAGCGGCGCCAGGCCGGCCAGTGCGCGCTCGGCGGCGTCCCGGTGGCGGCCCGAGCCGGTGAGGCCGGCGTAGGCGAGCAGCGCGTGCACCAGGGCCGACGTCCCGGACGGCGACGCGTTGTCCGAGGGGTCCCGCGGCCGCGCCAGGAGCGCCTCCGCGTCGTCGGCGGTGTCGTGGAAGCCGCCGTCCTCCGCCGCGAACCGCCGCAGCGCCACGTCGAGCAGGGCCCCCGCGCGCTCGAGCCAGCGCTCGTCCGCGGTCGCCTCGGCGAGCGCGAGGAAGCCGTCGGCGACGCAGGCGTGGTCCTCGAGCACCCCGGCGTGGTCGCCCGCCACGCCGTCGCGAGAGACGCGGAGCAGGCGGGCCTCGCCGTCACGGTCCTGCACGTGCACCTCCCACAGGAGCGTCGCCGCCTCCCCGGCCGCCTCCACCCACGCCCGCTCACCGAGCAGCACCCCCGCGCGGGCGAGGGCGCGGATCGCCAGGCCGTTCCAGGCCGCCACGACCTTGTCGTCACGCTCGGGGCGCACGCGCTGCTCGCGCGCCGCGAGCAGCCGCGCGCGCACGTCCTCCAGCCGCGCGGCGCCCGGACCCTCGGGGTCCTCCCGCCGCTGCAGCACCGAGGCCCCGTGCTCGAAGGTGCCCGCCTCGGTGACCCGGAAGACCTGCGCCGCCCACGCGGCGTCCTCCGGGCCCAGCGCCTCGGTGAGCTGGGCCGGCGTCCAGGCGTAGAACTTGCCCTCGACACCCTCGGAGTCCGCGTCCAGCGCCGAGGCGAACCCGCCCTCGGCCGTGCGCAGCTCGCGGAGGAGGAAGCCCGCCGTCTCGCGGGCGACGCGCTGCCCGAGCGGCGAGCCCCACGCGGCGTACACGCCGAGCAGCTGGGCGTTGTCGTAGAGCATCTTCTCGAAGTGGGGCACGACCCAGCGCCTGTCGACCGAGTAGCGCGCGAAGCCTCCCGCGAGCTGGTCGTAGACCCCGCCCCGGGCCATCGCCTCGCCGGTGGCGTCGTGCATGCGCCGGGCCCGGTCGTCGCCCGTGCGATCGGCGTGCCGGCGGAGGAACTCCAGCACCATCGACGGCGGGAACTTCGGCATGGTGCCGAAGCCGCCGGCCTCGCTGTCGAAGTCCCCCGCGAGCCGGCCGACCGCGTCGGCGAGGTCCTGCTCCGCCACGGGCGCCCCGTCGCCATCCAGCTCGCCCGCCAGCGACCGGAGGTGGTCGCGCACCCGGCCGCCGATCTCGTCGACCTCCTCGCGGCGCTTCTCCCACGCCTCGGCCAGGGCCTCGAGCACCTGCCGGAAGGACGGCATGCCGTGGCGCGGCTGCTCCGGGTAGTAGGTGCCGGCGAAGAACGGACGCCCCTCGTGGTCGAGCGCGCAGGTCATCGGCCAGCCGCCCTGCCCGGTCATCGCCTGGGTGGCCTGCATGTAGACCGCGTCGACGTCCGGTCGCTCCTCGCGGTCGACCTTGACCGGCACGAAGTGCTCGTTCAGGTACGCCGCGAGCCCGGCGTCCTCGAAGGACTCGTGCGCCATCACGTGG
>CAWHTZ010000005.1:0-423006 GCA_963832415.1 uncultured Actinomycetota bacterium
CGCAGCCATGTTTCGTAGACGTCCGTCGTGACGACGTTCATCGCTGTCAACTGTAGTTCACACCCCGAGATTGCCAACGAAACGATCATGATCTGCGGTTCTTGTGCCATGCGTCATACGTTGCGCCGATCTTCTCCGCGAGCGCTTGGTCCCGGTCGAGGGTGGCGTGTTGGTAGATCGCCATCGCGGCCTGCGATGCGTGGCCGGCGCGAGCCTGGAGCTCTGCAGCCGTCGCCCCGTGCTGGCCGGCGAGGGTGAGCGCGGTGTGGCGCAGGTGGTGGATGGTCAGGTCCGGGCGACCGGCCTTCTCGCGGGCCGGGCGGTAGCGGTCCATCAGGTAGCGGACGCTCATGTGGTCGGTGCGGTCGCCGGGGAAGAGCAGACCGTTCGATCCCTCGGCGGTGTGCTCGAGCAGGTGCTGCTGCAGCATCGGCAGGAATGGCGGGGGGACGTGGACGGTCCGGACGCCACTCCGGGTCTTGGGGGAGCTGATCGGACGACCGCACTCGGGGCAGGCCCCCCGGATCGACCTGTCGGCCTCCTTGTCCACCTTGCGGGTCACACTGATGCGGCCGGTGATGCCGTCGATGTCGGACCGGCGCAGTTCGAGCAGTTCGCCTTCGCGGAGGCCAACGAACGCAGCGAGGACGATGAACAACTTCAGGTGCTCGGGCATGGCGTCGACGATGACTGCGATCTCGTCGAGCGTGGCCGGCACGGCGACCTGCTTCACCTGCGCCGTGCCGGCTCCACGGATCTTCGGTGGCGCGCGGTCGATCAGCTCCTCCTCCTCGGCTGCTTGGAGGACGGAGCGCAGCAGCCGGTAGGCGGCGGCGTTCGAGGACTCGGTCTCTGGGTCCAGGGAAGCCCGCCACCTCTTGACCTCCGAGAGGGTCACGTCCCGCAGCGGCATCTCGCCGAAGTAGGGAAGGATCCGGGAGTCGAGAAGGGTCTGATAGCTGCGCACCGTCGTGGGGCGGAGGTCGCGCTCGACCAGGTAGCGCTTCGCGAACGCGCCGACGGTGTTGCGCACGGCGTCTCGCTCGCGTCGCTCGGCCGCCATCCTGCGCGCCGCCGGCGGAGACCACTCCTCCCGATCGATCAGGGAGCGCTCCGCGGCGAGCCACGCCTCGGAGTCCATCTTGGTGCCGAAGCTGCGCGAGTAGCGCGTGCCATCGGGCATCGCGTACCTCGCTCGGTAGGAGACGCCGCTGCTGGAGGAGCGGCGCTCGACCTCCCCGAAACCCCGTCGTCGTGCCATCCCGCGACCTCCGCAAACCGCCTGTGGGGGAGCTTCCCCCAAACCCCATGCCAACCCCCTGCTACCGGAACCCCGTGCTCCCGAAGTAGTGGGTGGGGGACTGGTGGGGGAAAGAACGTCAGATTGAGTCCATTATAGACCCATTCTGACCTGCGGTTTTACGCTCCATGTCGAACATATGAGCGAGGAATTGTCTGCTTTGCAAGCAGGGGGTTAGGGGTTCGAGTCCCCTAGGCTCCACCGAGGAGGGTGTTGGGAGTGCCGCGTACGGGTCCCTCGGGGGGCACCGCGCCTGTGCTCAGCCAATGTCCGCGCGATGATTGCCGGTGCGCGCCCGCAACATGGCTTGCGTCTCGGCATCCACTGAATAGACAAGGGTCCCGCGCATTCCGCGAGTCAGGAGGACCTTGTAGGTGTTTCGGATCGCACGGTCGAAGTCGGCCGTGTCAGCCTTCCGCACCTGGCCGTCCTTCGAATACTCGGGGCGGGCAACCCATCGGCCGTCGCGCCACACGAGGTCCGGGCCGATGATGACTCCCGAATAGTCGTACTCGAACCCTTGCGCTGTGTAGATGCATCCCACCTGGTCGAAGCCACCAGGGTCGGAGGCCCACAGCGACCGGGCCGGCGCCTCCCCGACTCGCGACTCCTTCGGGTTGTTCCACGGACGCTCCCAACCCTGGATCTTGATGTCTCGGAAGAGGAAGTCCGCCTTAGGCTGACTCCACGGCCAGCAGTATCCGGCTGAGATCCGGCTGGAGTAGCCGGCGTCCAAGCATGCGCGGAGCCGATTCTCGAGCTCCGACGGGCTCTCGGCTATGTCGAGAGTGAAGGCCTCGTCACCGGTCCAGTCGAATGGTTCGCCTGGTTGCAGTCCGAGCAGACTGAGCACCCACTCTTCGTAGAGCCGACTCCCTCCGCAACGAAACTGGTCGTTGAGGTCGATCTGAACGACTTCGCATCCCATCCGATCGGCTGCAGAAACGATGTCGTGCACGTTTCCCCGCTCACCGGGACGGACGACCTGGTGTTCGTCGAGCAAGAACACGGGAACCCGCGCCGCATCGATGAGCTCTTCGACCTGGGGGCGTCCCGTCCGCTTCACCGATGGGGTCCAGCGATTGGTTGAGGTCTCCTTGACGCGGTGTGCCTCGTCGTTGATCAGCACGTCGATGTCGTTCTTCTGTGCGTCGATGAACTGGTTGTAGTACTTGAAGAGCGACTTGACGCGGGGAGCTCGACTGCCCGCGACCTTGCGGAGGGTCTGGGTGAACGCGGACGAACCGGTCGCGTGCAGCACAGTCCTCCCCTGTCGCGAGAGTTCGCCCAGCAGGCTCAAGGCGATGACGCTCTTCCCGGACCCAGGGCCGCCGGTCACAACGATGACTTCCTTTGCATTCGCGCGGCGTGATCGCTCGACAGCGCGCATCACCATCGAGTAGGCGACCTTCTGTTCGTCAAGCAGAGTGAACTGCTCACGCTGTTGGATCTCGGCCGCGGCCAGATCGAGCAGCTGCTTGCTTGGACGAATCGCGGCGCCCATGATCTCATCGGCCGCCGCGGCGCCTGGTGAGCTGTCGAGGCGAGACCGCAGGAAGTCGAGAAACGCTCCACGGCGTTGGCCCGTGAACATCTGACTCTGGGACGACATCGGGTAGGACCACAGACCGTTCACGTCGTCGTCTTGGGCGTTGTGCAGGTAGGCGGCGCCAGCCAGTCGCTGGGCGCACCCGGCGAAGTTGGCGTTGAAGTCGGCCAGGTAGTCGCAGTACCCGCGCACCTGCGCGGCGGGGTGAAGCCGGCGCCCGCGACCGTCGTCGAGGACGACGTCGTCGGTGCCCTCGACCGGCAGCGCTCGGCTCCACTGCTTCAACTCGATGACGACATACGACGTGTCACCCGTCGCGGGGTGCACACCGCACAGCAGTGCATCCACCCGCCGACTGGTGAGCGGCAGACGGTACTCGAGCAGTACCTCAACGTCTGCGAGGCCAGCGTCGTGCAGGTCGCTCATGAGTGTGGTCAGGCTGCGCTCCCATGACCTCCGCTCCGACGGGGACGGACGGTGCCCGTACTCGAACCCGAACTGTTCGGTCATCAGGTCGACCAGCGAGCCGGCAGCTAGCTGCTGTCGGATCGCGCCGGCGGAGGCGCGGTGAAGCGGCACGGAGTCTCCAGGAAGGCATACATGTCTTCCCGATCGGGTTGGAGGCTTGCCGCAGTGGGACTCGCGCTGTCATGCCGAGCGGATTGCGCGTCCGATCCAACCACAGCCGCGCTGTACGCCCCCGGCCGCGCACCCCTGCGCGGCCCTGGCCGAGGTGGCGAAATGCCTAGAGCTCGGTGTACTTCGCTGAGCTGCCTCGGGACTTGTTGCCCGGGTACCGACCTTCGTTGATGGCGACCTTCTCGATGCCGGCGGCTACCGGATCCACGTCGACAGCGTCGGCGAGGAGGAGCAGGAAGATCAGGATGTCCGCCATCTCGAGGCGCATGGAGTCCGCATTGGAAGGATCCTCGAGCCAAGCCTCGATGCCATCGGCGGGGATCCACTGCAGCAGTGCGTTGAGTTCTCCGACCTCGCCGGACAGAGCCATGGCCAGATTCTTTGGCGAGTGGAACTGCTCCCAGTCCCGCTGTCGTGAGAAGTCTCGGAGCCGGTCCTGAAGCTCGCCAAGGGTTGTCATGGCGTGATGGTGACACCCCGGGCGGAGGCGAGCGGGCCCGGGCGTGGCCGAGAGTCCTCCGAGGTCTCCGCCGCGACGCTTGCCCTCGTCCACGCCACCTCCGGAGACGACCGGTCCCGGGACCCGTCGCACGACCGGGTCGTTGATCGCGGCACGGTGCGCGGCGATCGGCCAGGTGCCGACGCGCGGGACTGTACCCACGTCCGACAGGCCAGCAGCTGGCCGCGCGATCTCATCGTCGGCGATACCGGTGGGCGTACGCTGTGGAAGCGTGGAGATGCGTGCGAGGCGACAATCCGACGTGCTGAGCGAGTCACAGCTGGGATGCACCTCGAGCATTGCGCAGCCGGGAGTGTGGCGTGTGAGAACGGACGCCGCGTGCCGACGCCACGTCACTCCTGGACGAGGTGGGACTGCGGCTGGCGCACGCCGACTTGCTGCGGCTCGAGATCGACATCGACGTGCTGGCCGCCGACACTCTCAAGGGCCGGACACGTCGACATGATCGCGCTTGAGGACGTCCAATTCTGCAGGGAGCGGAGCACATGGCGGACGAGCAGCAGTCGGTGACCTTCCCCGACCCCGACGCCGAGGCGACGTCGATCCTCGTCGTCTCCGACCTGGACCGGTCGGTGCGCTGGTGGCGGGACGTCGTCGGCGCGGAGCTGCAGCGGGAGTACGGCGGCAGCAGCGCCGTCTTCCGGTTCGTCGGGTCGTGGCTGCTCGTCGTCACCGGCGGTCCGCCGACCGACGACAAGCCCGGCATCGCCTTCGCGGCCCCGCAGGACCCCGCGCGGGTGGCCAACGCCATCACGGTGCGAGTCCGGGACTGCGTCGACGTCTACGAGACCCTGCGGGCGCGCGGCGCCGAGTTCCTGACTCCGCCGGTCACGAGCGACTACGAGGTGCGGTGCTTCACCCGCGACCCGGACGGCCACCTGCTGGAGTTCTCGCAGCTGCGCTGAGCGGGCCCCGCGCGGGAAACCCGCTCACGCCCGTTCGAGCGACACCTTGCGCAGCGGGCAGCCGGAGACGAGGTACCAGCACGCCGTCGCGGAGGCGCCGAGCAGACCGATGGCCGCAAGCGTGGGCACCGCGAAGGCAGCGGGCAGCTGCTGGGAGAGCACGACCCCGCCCATCACGAGGACGAACCAGGCGAAGCCGCGCCGCAGCGCGTCCTCGGGCACCCGCCCCGCGAGCCGGCCGCCGACCAGGCTGCCGGCCATCGCCGCCGCGGTCACAGCGGCCACCAGACCCCAGTCCAGGCTCACGCTGCTCATGTAGCCGGCCAGGCCGCCCAGCGACTTCATGGCGATCACCACCAGCGAGGTGCCGACCGCGGCCCCCATCGGCATGCCACCGAGCAGCGCCAGCGCCGGGACGACGAGGAACCCGCCGCCCGCACCGACCAGGCCGGTCACGAGGCCGACCACGATGCCGTCGACCAGGACCCGCCCGACGGGCAGGTCGCCGTGCCGCACCGGCGCCTCGCTGCTGCGCCCGCGCAACATCGCCACGGAGGTCGCGACCATCATCAGCGCGAACGCCCCGAGCAGGATGTTGCCGGGCAGGTGTCCGCCCAGCAGCCCCCCGAGGAAGGCGCCGGTCAGGCCGGCGGCCCCGAAGAGCAGCCCGGTGCGCCAGCGCACCCGGCCGGCGCGAGCGTGGCCCAGCGCCCCGAAGGCGGACGTCACGCCCACCACGACGAGCGACGCGGCGATCGCCTCCTTGGCGTCCAGCCCGGTGACGTAGACGAGCAGCGGCACGGTCAGGATCGACCCGCCACCCCCGAGCAGGCCCAGCGAGACCCCGACCACGCCGGCCAGCACCAGCGTGAGGGCCACGACCTCCGGCGAGACGGCGCTCACCGGGCGTCCCCGCGCAGGCCGGCGAGCACCTCGTCGATCGAGCATGCGCTCGCGGAGCGGTTCCACGGCATCTTCGCCAGCGCCATCCCCATCGCGCAGGTGTTGGTCACCGCCGCGAAGGCCAGCCCCAGGCCGACCGCCGCCGCGAGCCACACGAGCGCCGGCACGAGCAGGGAGCCGAGGGCGCCCAGGGCGACGAGGAGCCCGGCGGCGAAGCGGACCTGCCGCTCGAGGTCCCAGATCTGGCGGCCGCTGCGCACCGGGGCGCCCGAGCTCTCCCAGGCGTTCATGCCGCCCTCGAGCACGCGCAGCCCGGGCAGCCCGGCGGCCGCCAGCGACTGCCCCGCCTGCTCGGCGCGGCCGCCGGAACGGCAGATCAGCACCGTGTCGCGGCCGAGGTGGTCGCCGAGCTCGTCACGGTGCTCCCGCAGCGTGTCGAGCGGCACCAACCAGGCGCCGGGGATGTGCGAGGCCTCGAACTCGGCCGGCGTCCGCACGTCGAGCACCGTGGGACGCTGCTCGCCCTCGAGCGCGTCGCGGAGCTCGTGCGCGCCGACGGTGGTGGTCGGGCCCGGAGTGGTCTCGGTCGTCTTCATCGTGTGAGCCTCCTGTGCTCGGATCGCGGCGCCGGGGCGCCGCGGTTCGGGTGGTTCAGGCGGGTTGGGGAGCCGGGTGCTCGGCGCCCGTCAGGGGCAGGCCGGCCGGGCCGGCGGCGTCGTAGGACTCGTCGACCGCGACGACGTCGTGGCCGTGGGCGGCCAGCACGGACGCGACCACGCTGGCGCGGTAGCCGCCGGCGCAGTGCACCCAGAGCCGGGTGCGCGGCACGTCGTCGAGGTGCGCCAGCACCAGATGGATGGGGACGTTGACCGAGCCCTCGACGTGCGAGGCGTCGTGCTCGGCCGGGCGGCGCACGTCGACCACGGCGAGCTCGTCGCCGGCCTCCATGGCGGCGCGCAGGTCCGCGAAGGTGGCACGCGGGAAGGACTCCACGGGGTCCCCGCCGGCCCACTCCTCCGGCTTGCCGGTCGCCGCCGCGGCGGGCCGGTCGATCCCGATGCGCACCATCTCGCGCTGCGCCTCCGCGACCTGCTCGGGCGTCTCGCCCAGCAGCGTCACCGGGGTGCCCCACGGGATCAGCCAGCCCAGGTAGGTGACGAACTGCCCGTCGAGCCCGAAGTTCAGCGTGCCGCGCAGGTGGCCGGCCGCGAACGCCTCGCGCGTGCGCAGGTCCACCACCCACTCGCCCGCGTCGATGCGGCCCCGCAGCTCGGCGGGGTCGGCCGGCGATGGCGCCGAGAGGTCCGGGGCGCCGGGGCCGGCGGCGTTGGCCGGTCCCATGTGGGCGTAGTAGGCCGGGAACTCCTCGAGGCCGGCGAGCAGCTCGGCGACGTACGCCTCCTCGCCGCGGGTCAGCGCCGGGTTGTTGCGCTTCTCGTCGCCGATGGTGCCCGACGTCCCCTCGGTCTGGGTCGACGAGCAGAAGCTGCCGAAGCCGTGCGTCGGCAGCACCGCCGCCGCGTCGGGCAGCTCGGCGGCCAGCCGCCGCGCGGAGCGCCACTGGTCGTGCACGAGGGAGTCGGTGTGGGCGGGGCCGAGCAGGTCGGGACGCCCGGTCGAGCCGAAGAGCAGCGAGCCGCCGGTGAAGACGCTCTCGGCCTGCCCGTCGGCGTCCTCGAGCACGAACGACAGGTGGGTGTGGGTGTGTCCCGGGGTGTGCAGCACCCGCACGCGCATGCGGGGGCCGACCTCGACGACGTCGCCCTCGCGCACCCCGACCCGCTCGAAGGCCACGGGGTCGTCGGCGTTGACGTGGTACGCCGCCCCGGTCTCGCGCGCCAGCGCCAGGCCGCCCGAGACGTAGTCGTTGTGGATGTGCGTCTCGAAGACGTGCGTGACCCGCACGCCCTCGGCCTCGGCGAGCTCGAGGACCCGGTCGATGTCGCGCTGCGGGTCGACCACGAGGGCCTGCGTGCCGTCGTGCGCCAGGTAGCTCCGGTCGCCCAGGCCCGAGGTGTCGATCGGGATGACCGTGGTCGTGGTGGTCATGGAATGGTCCCTTCTCCGTGTCATGCCCGGTGTCATACCCCCGCGGGTATGTGGCTTTCTGTCGGGCCAACATGCCATGCCGGCCAAATAGTCCGGACATTTCACGGAGATGGCGCAGATCACACGCGGACGTCGCGTTCCCGGCCCCACCCACCGCGGCGCGCGCGCCCCCACGCGGGCCGGCGGACGGTACTGGTCCGGACAGGTCGGGCCGGTCGGCGGCAACCTGCCATCGGACCCGTCCTCTGCGGAAGAATCGTCGCCCGTGTCGACGGTCCACCCCGCGCGCTCGCGCCCCGCCCGCTGGCTGGCGGGGGTGGCGGTGCTCGCGGCCGCGGGGTGCGGCACGCAGCCCGAACCGGTGCCGGTCGTGACGGAGACCCCCTTCGTCGACCCGTTCGCCGGGCAAGCACGCGAGGCCTTGCCGGTGGTCGTCCGCGCCTCGACCTACCTCCCCCGCAGCCTCGAGACCGTCCGGGTCACGGACCTCGACCAGGTCCGCGAGCGCCTCGGCGAGCCGGCCCTGGGCTTCGACGGGCCCAGTCCCGCGGCGTCACCGGGCGCCGACGACCTGTGGCGCCGCGCGGAGGAGGAGGCGGCGCTGCTCACGGACGGCCTCCTGCGACCGCAGGCCGACCGCCTCGAGCGGGACTACGGGTTCGGGCCCGACGACGTGCTCTGGGAGGCGCTGGCCGAGGACGAGGACGGCGACCTCGAGGACGGCTGGGTGATCGCGCTGCACGAGGGCGTCGACCCCGACGCGCTGCAGCGCGCCGTGGACGACGGCGTCGGGGTGCTCGCCGCCGGGGAGGTCCTGCCCGAGCGCCGCGTCGTGGTCGGTGGGTCCGCGCGGAAGGACGCCTCGGACAGCTGGCGCGAGACGCGCGCCCTGGTGGGCGCGGGCACCCAGCGGAGGCCCGAGTCGGTCCTGCTGCACGCGGGCTGCGTCGCCCTGCAGGAGGCACTGGGCCCCGAGGCGTCGCGGGCCGGGCGGGTGCGCGCGACCCACCACCTCGACGACCTCGAACCGGTGGAGGCCTTCGCGGTGGTCTTCGGCGACCGGGTCGCCACGGCCCGCCTGGGCATGGCGGAGTTCGCGGAGCCGCGGGGCGACCTCTTCGCGCGGGCCGACCTGGCCGACGACTGGCCCGACGGGTCGCGGTTCCGCCGCGCCTTCGGGCGCGACCCCGTGGCCGACCCGAGCAGCGGCCGGATCGGCTTCCCGATGCGCGACCCCGCGCGCGCGGCGGCGGTGACGAAGGCCGGCGTGACGCCGTACGCCGTCTGCGCCGAGCGGGAGTGAGCCGGTCTCCGCGACGGTGACGTGCCCAGGTGGACCGGGCGGAGTCGGCGAGCTCGAGACCGGTCGCGGCACCCTGCCGAGTGGAGACCCGCACCCTGCCTAGTGGAGACCCGCCTTGAGCGCGACCACGAGGAGACCGACGCCCGCCCCGGCGGCGGCACTGGCGAGCCGACCGCCGGTCCCCAGGCCGCCGCGGGCCCCGGCGACGTAGCTGTAGACGGTGAGCAGGCCGATCGTCGCGATCAGGGCGGTCCACGCGGCGGCCACCAGGTCGGCGCCGACGAGCCTGCTCATCAGCAGCACGCCCAGCGGAACGACCGAGGCACCGGCGATCGGCAGCGCCTCGACGAGGGCGTGTCGTGCCGCCGCGGCGGGGTGGTGCCGGTGGGTGAGCGCGATCCCGAGCGTCTCCGCGTGCAGGTGGGCGACCCAGTAGACCGCGACGGTGCTGAGGATGACCGCGCTGAGCTGGCCGGTCGTCTCGATGTGGTCCGAACCGGCGGCGATGGCCGCAGCGCAGACGACGGTGCCGGTGATGGCACCCTCGCCACCGCGGAACAGTCCGAGCGGGTCGCGTCTCTCGACCTGGGGGTTCGACGTCGCCATGGGCCCAGGCCTCTCGCGCGGGGTGTCCGGCTGTCAGGACACCATGGCCCCGGCCCCAGCGCCAGCGCGCGGGCGGTCTGACCGGCGGGGTGTCGCCGCGACCCGGTGGCGACGCCGCGGTCAGCGCTCCGCGGCGTGCAGCGCCCGCACGGTCGGCGAGGTCGCGACCGTCGACGGGTCCGGGCAGGTGCCGAGCAGCCGGTCGGCGGTCCCGGCGCTGGTGACCGTGAACCAGTAGTGCTCGTTCTTGTAGTGGTGCAGCCGGTGGTTGCGCCAGACCGCGCGGTACCAGCGCGAGCGGGGCCGGTAGTCGCTGTGCACCAGGTAGTGCGTCCACTCGTAGCCCAGCTTCAGCCCGTAGACCGACACCAGGAGCGTCAGCGCCGTCGTCGTGGACGGGACCGCGAGCAGGGCGACGGCGACGTACGCCGGCAGCAGCCACGCCAGGGCGCGGGTCGGGATGAAGACCAGCGGCAGGTCGCGCGGGTCGGCGTGGTGCTCGCGGTGCTTGCGCGCCAGCAGCGAGTCCACCTCGACCGGGCCCAGGCGGCGGGGACGCCAGTGCAGGATCGCGACGTGGATGACCCACTCGATCAGCGGGAAGGCGGCCACCAGGCCCGCCGGCACCAGCAGCTCCCACCAGGAGCCGGGCCCGGCCACGACGCGCGCCACGACGCTCCCGGCCAGGAATGCGCCGATCAGCCAAGGCGAGGGGGCGCGCAGGAACTGCCGGAAGGCCGCCCCCAGCGACAGGCCGCTGCGGCGGCTGCCGGTGATCCGGCGCTCGTCGTCCGCCAGGCGGGCGGCGGCCTCCTGCTCGACGTCGGGACGGGTCATCGGTCCTCCTCCTGGGGTGCGCCGCCGGTGGGATCGAGGGCGGCGAGGGCATCGGTGAGGGTCTCGGTGGCGGGCCGCAGGACGCGCTCGGCCGCGGCCCGGGCGGTCTCGGGGTCGCCCGCGCCGATGGCGGCGGCGAGCACCCGGTAGGCCTCCACCTGCCCGCCGCCGGCGGCGAGCATCGGGGCCAGGGCCTCGATCGCGGGCTCGTAGGCCTGCCGCAGGCTGTTGAACATCAGCCGGAAGGCCAGGGAGTCGGCCCCGTCGACGACGGCGTCCCAGAAGGCGAGCGCCGCGTGCTGCCGGGCGACGGCGTCGGCGGCCGTCTCGGCGGCTCCGAGCGCGTCGAGGGCCGCTGCCAGGGGGTGTGCCAGCGCGGGACCGCCGCGCGTGGCGGCGAGCGCGGCGACGCCCGGACCGACGACCAGCCGCGCCTCGAGCACGCTGCGCGCCACGGAGGCGTCCAGCCCGCCGCCGCGGACCAGCAGCCGGGGCAGCAGGTCGAGCCCGGCGTCGCGCCGGAAGTCGCACACCGTGGTCGAGCCGCCCTGGCGCACCTCGACCAGCCCGCTCTGGGCCATCCGCTGCAGCGCCTCGCGCACGGCGGGTCGGGACACGCCCAGCACCTCGGCGAGCCGGCGCTCGCTGGGCAGGGACTCGCCGGCGCCGAGGGAGCCGCTGACCACCTCGCCGAGCACCTGGTCGAAGACCTCGTCGGGGACCGAGCGGCGGTGCACGGGCTGGAGCGGCATGCCCGGCACCCTAGGAACCGCGCGGGCGATGGTCAAGTGGTCTGACCAGTGGCCGCGGGTCCGCGCCCGGCGCGCCGTACGCTGGAGCCATGCGCGCCCTGCTCTCCCCGCGGCGCTGGGGCGCGCACCTGGCGGTCCTCGTCGCCGTGCTGGCGACGGGCGTGCTGGGCGCGTGGCAGCTCGACGCCTGGCGCGACGCCCGCGCGGACGCCGCGCTCGACCGCAGCGGCGCCGAGCCGGTGCCGCTCGACCGGGCGCTCGGCCCGGACGCTCCCTTCGAGCAGGACGCCGTCGGTCGGCCGGTCCTGCTGCGGGGGCGCTGGCTCCCCGAGGCGACGGTGCTGGTCTCCGGTCGCGAGCAGGACGGCGAGGACGGTTTCTGGGTCGCCACCCCGCTGGTCGCCGCCTCGTCGGGCTCGGCGATCTATGTCGTGCGTGGCTTCACGGCCGACGAGGACCCGCCGGAGGCCCCCGCCGGAGACACCGAGGCCGTGGCCCTGCTGCAGCCGCCCGAGGGGACCGGGGCGGTGGACGAGGACGCCGGCGACGACGTGCTGCCGCAGCTGCGCACCGCCGACCTGGTGCAGCGCCAGGCCGAGGACCTCTACGGGGGCTACGCCGTGCTCGACGCGGGGCGCTCGCCCGCGGCCGGCGACGCGACGGCCGGCCTGGCGCCCGCGACCCCGGACCAGCTGCCGGAGGCGGGCCGCACGACGGCGCTGCGCAACGTCCTCTATGCCGTGGAGTGGTGGCTCTTCGGGGCCTTCGCCCTCGTCGTCTGGTGGCGCTGGGCGCGCGACGTGGTCGCCGCCGAGCGGGCGTCGGCCACACCGGTGCGCGGGTCGGTCGACGAGACCGAGGCGGTAGGTTCGGCTCCGTGATGGACGCCCTCTTCCGCTACCGCGTGATGGCGAACGTCGTCGGGGTGCTGCTGATCGTGCTGGTCCTCGTCGGCGTGCCGCTGGCGAACTTCGACGGCTCCGGCATGTGGTTCGTGATCCCGGCCACGCCGGACCTCTTCGCCGTGGGCAGCGCCCCGCACGAGGCCGGCGAGGCGATCACGGAGTACCTCGGGGTGGCGCACGGGTGGCTCTACATGGGCTTCCTGGTGACCGCCTTCCTGCTCGCCCGCCGGGAGCGCTGGGACGCGACCTTCACCGTCGTCACGCTGGTCCTCGGCACGGTCCCGGTGCTCTCGTTCTGGGCGGAGCGGCGCGCCACCGCCCGCGTCCGCGCGGCGCACCCGCTCGTCGCCGACCGCGCCTGAGCCCGTGCCGACGACCGCGTTCGTGCTCGGAGGCGGCGGGGTGCTCGGCGCCGCCGAGGTGGGCATGCTCCGCGCCCTGCTCGAGCGCGGCGTGACCCCCGACCTGGTGCTCGGCACCAGCGTGGGCGCGCTGAACGGGGCGCTGGTCGCCCGCGACCCCACCCCGGCCGTCGTCGACCGGCTCGTCGCGCTGTGGGAGGAGGCGGCCGAGACCGGCGAGGTCTACGGCGGCACGGCGCTGACCAGCCGGCTGGGCACCGTCCGCCGCGCCCTCTCCTCCGGCACGCACGTCTACAGCGACGCGCCGCTGCGCCGACGGCTCGCCGACGAGCTGGGCGACCTGCGCTTCGAGGACCTCGCGGTGCGCTTCCAGGTCTGCGCGGCATCGATCGAGCGGGCGGCCGAGACCTGGTTCGACTCCGGCCCCGTGGTCGACGCGGTCGTGGCGAGCGCCGCCGTCCCCGGGCTGCTGCCGCCCGCGCGCGTCGGCGACGAGCACTACCTCGACGGGGGGATCGTGAACTCGATCCCCCTGGGCCGGGCGGTCTCGCTCGGGGCGGACCGCGTCTTCGTCCTCCAGGTCGGGCGCGTCGACCGTCCGCTGCGGGTGCCGCGCCGACCCTGGGAGGTGGCGCGCGTGTCCTTCGAGATCGCCCGCCGGCACCGGTTCGTGCGCGAGCTGGGCGAGGTGCCCGCCGAGGTCGAGACGCACGTCCTGCCGGCCGGGGGCACCGGCCCGCGCGACGACTCGTTGCTCGCGCACCGCGACTTCGGCTCGGTGCGGAGCCGGATCGAGGCGACGTACGCCGCCAGCGCCGCCTACCTGGACGGGGCGGACGTCGCGGGGCCGGGCGTCGCCGACCCCGGGGGAGCGGGGGCCGGGTGAGCCCCGGGCTGCTGCGGGTCGTGCGCCGGGTGGTCGTCGCCCCGCTCGTGGTGCTGCTCGGGGTGGCGGTGTGGTCCGGCCTCCCGCTGTGGTTGCTCGGCGCGGCCGCGGCGTCGCCCTGGGTGCCCGGCCGGTGGCGAGCGCCGCGCCTCCTCTGGATGTTCGTGCTCTACCTGACGTTGGAGGCGCTGCTGCTGCCGACGCTGCTGGGGCTGTGGCTCGCCAGCGGCTTCGGGCGGCGGATCCGCTCGCCGTACTTCGAGGGCATCCACTACGAGCTGGTGCAGGCCGTGACCTGGGTGCTCTTCCGGGAGGCCAAGCGCGTGGTGCACCTCGAGATCGCCACGCAGGGCCCGACGCCGGACGCCTTCCCGGGACGCCAGCTGATCGTCGCCTGCCGGCACGCGGGCCCGGCCGACTCCTTCATGCTGATCCACGCGCTGATGCACACCTACCACCGCGAGCCGCGGGTGGTGCTCAAGCAGACGCTCGCCTGGGACCCGGTGATCGACGTGCTGCTGAACAGGATCCCGGCCCAGTTCATCGCCGGCGGGGACGACGTCGTGGACCAGATCGGCGCCCTCGCCGCCGACCTGGACGGCGACGACGCCTTCGTGATCTTCCCGGAGGGCGGAAACTTCACGACCGGTCGCCGCGCGAAGCAGATCGACCGGCTGCGCGCCGGCGGCCACGGGGCGATGGCCGACCGCGCGGAGGGCATGCGGCACGTGCTGGCTCCCCGGCCCGGCGGCCTGCTGGCGGCGCTGGACGCCGCCCCCGAGGCCGACGTCGTGATGGTCGCCCACACCGGCCTCGACCACGTCGACTCGGCGCGCGACCTGTGGCGCGAGCTGCCGATGGACAAGCGCATCATCATGCGGTGGTGGCGGATCCCGCGGGGCGAGATCCCGGCCGACCGACCCGGGCGGATCGACTGGCTCTACGGCTGGTGGGAGCGCATCGACGCCTGGGTCGCCGAGCACCGCCCGGTCGACCTGCCACCGTCACGCCTCGCGGCGGCGGCCGCCGGCTCGCCGGCGGCCGACCGGTCCGCGGACTGAGGGCCGGGCGCGCTCAGCTCTTCTTCTTGGGCTTCGGCTGCGCCACGTCCCGCTGCTCCGCGGGCTCGTCCGGCGTGCTCGCCACGTGCGGCGTCTCCGCGGCGTCGGCCAGCGCCTCGTCGGGCGACGCGGCCCCCTCGTCGTCGTCGGGGCCGGTGTCGGTGCCGGCTGCGGCCGGGTGCATCGTCGCGGCCGGGTCGGCCGCCGCGGCCGCGCCCGCCTGCGGGGTCGGCGGGGTGGTCGGCGTCGGGGGCGGCGACGGGGTGTAGGAGGACTGCCAGCCCGCGTCGTCGGACGCCGAGAGCTTCTTGGCCACGACGGCCGCGACGGCCGCGAGGCCGGCGACGGCGGCGGCGGTCCGGAGCCGGCGGCGACGCCGCTTCTGCGGCCCGCCGCGCAGCTCGTCGACCTTCTCGTCGGCCAGGTCGCGCACGGCGGCGGCGCCCTCCGAAGCCTGCTTGCGCGCCTCGGCCAGCGCCGGGGCGGCCTGCTTGCGAGCCTCGTCGAGGTAGGGCTGCGCCTGCTTGCGGACCTCGGCGGCCTGCTTGCGGGCCTGCTTGACGTAGGGGTCGGCCTGCTTGCGGGCCTCCGTGATGTAGGGCTCGGCCTGCTTGCGCGCCTCCGTGATGTAGGGCTGCGCCTGCTTGCGCGCCTCGTCCAGGTACGGCTGGGCCTGCTTCCTGGCCTCGTCGAGGTAGGGCTGGGCCTGCTTGCCCAGCTCGGCGGCCTGCTTGCGGGCCTCCTCGGCGTAGATCGGGGCCTGCTTGCGGGCCTCGTCGAGGTAGGGCTGGGCCTGCTTGCCCAGCTCGGCGGCCTGCTTGCGGGCCTCCTCCACATAGACCGGGGCCTGCTTGCGGACCTCCGCGACGACGGGGGCAGCGGCCGCGCGGGCCTGCTCCACGCCCTCGCGCGTGCTCTCCACCGCCGACCGGACCGTCGGCTTCGCGGCCTCGGCGAGGTCGGACGCCTCGTCGATCGCCTGCTCCAGCAAGGACTTCTTCTTGCGGATGCCCATCGTGGCCTTCCCTCTGTGGTGTGGTACGCGCCCATCGAACCATGCCCCACAGGGCCGGCCACAACCGCCCGGGTGGGCCTCACCTGCCCGGATGGCGGTCCATGATTGGATCGGGGTGGTCCCGGCCGTGGGAGGAGCACTCCCCGGGCCCGGCCGCCGCCCCGCCCCACCCCCCGAGAGGCAGTCATGGCCGACCTGAAGGCGACCCTGCAGACCAATCACGGCGACATCGTCCTGGACCTGTTCCCGGACCACGCCCCGATGACCGTCGACAACTTCGTGGGCCTCGCCGAGGGCACGAAGGACTACCAGGCCGACAACGGCAAGACCTCCGGCCCGTTCTACGACGGGCTCGTCTTCCACCGCGTGATCGAGGGCTTCATGATCCAGGGCGGCTGCCCGACGGGCAGCGGCACCGGGGGCCCCGGCTACACCTTCAAGGACGAGTTCCACCCCGAGCTGGCCTTCACCAAGCCCTACCTGCTCGCGATGGCCAACGCCGGCCCCGGCACCAACGGCTCGCAGTTCTTCATCACGGTCGGCGCCACGCAGTGGCTGACGGGCAAGCACTCGATCTTCGGGGAGGTCGCCGACCAGCAGTCCCGCGACGTCGTCGACCGGATCGCCGCCGTCCCGACCGGGCCGATGGACAAGCCCGTCGAGCCGGTCGTCATCGAGACGGTCCGGATCGACCGCGGCTGACGCGCCCGGCGCGACCGTCCGACGCCACGCCCGTAGCCCGTGAGCAGCCAGCCGAGCCCCGGGAGCGGGGTCCCGGTCTGCTACCGGCACCCCTCGGTCGAGGCGCACATCCGCTGCCAGCGGTGCGACCGGCCGATCTGCCCGGACTGCATGCGCGACGCGGCGGTCGGCTTCCACTGCCCCGAGTGCGTGGCGCAGGGGCGGCGGTCCACGCGGCAGGACCGCACGACGTACGGCGGCATCCGCTCGCGGGACGCGAGCCTGACCACCACGGTGCTGATCGGGCTCAACGTGGCCGTCTGGATCGCCATCCTGGCCACCGGCGGCGCCGGCAGCCGGCTGCTGGACTTCCTGCTGCAGCGGACCCGCGGGCTGTGCGCCGCGGGGGACGGCGGTTTCGCGGTCACCCGGGAGCAGTGCGCGGCCGTGCCGGGGGCCCAGTGGGTGCCCGGCGTCTCCGACGGGGCGGCGTGGGAGCTCGTGACGAGCATGTTCGCCCACATCGAGGTCTGGCACATCGGCTTCAACATGCTGGCCCTGTGGATCCTCGGGCCGCAGCTCGAGCTGGTGCTGGGGCGCGCGCGCTTCCTGTCGCTCTACCTGCTCTCCGGCCTGGCCGGCTCGACGATGGTCTACTGGGCCGCGCCGGAGTACCAGGGCACGCTCGGCGCCTCGGGCGCGATCTTCGGGCTCCTCGGGGCGCTGCTCGTGGTCGTGGTCAAGATGGGCGGCCAGTACCAACAGATCCTGGTGCTCCTCGGCATCAACGCCGTGATCACCTTCACCATCCCGAACATCTCCTGGCAGGGGCACCTCGGGGGGTTCCTCGGTGGGCTCCTGATCGCGGCGATCCTGGTCTACGCCCCGCGCCAGCGGCGCACCTTCTGGCAGTGGCTGGGGCTGGGCCTGTTCGCCCTGTTCCTCGTCGCGGCCCTCGTCGTCCGCACCCTCGTCCTGCTCTGATCCGGGCCCCGAGGGGCCCGGCGCTGTGCACAGGTGTGGAATCTCCTGTGGATAATTACACCGGTGTACTTATCCACAGCACAGTCCACACCTGTGCACGGAGGCGGCGCGGGGGCGGTCCCCCCGTCGCCCTACTCCCAGTGCGTGGCGAAGACGAACCCGACGGCCATGAAGCCGATGCCGACGACCAGGTTCCACTGGTCGAGGTCGCCGAGCACCGGGGGCTCGGTCGAGGTGTTCGTGAAGAGGTAGAACGTGCAGATCCAGATCAGCCCGACGAGGAAGCACGTGAGCATCCCGACGACCACCCCGCGGCCCCGGCCCAACGGCGTGCTCGGGTGCGCGGAGACCGCGAGACCGAGCAGGAGGGCGCCGATGCCGATGGCGTAGTTGCCGCGGCCCAGGTCGCCCATGAAGGCGGGCCCACCCGGCTCACCCGCCGGGATCGCCGTGGGGTCGACGCGGACGACGAACCAGAAGTAGGCCACCCAGGCGACGCCGCCGACCATCAGCACGAGGGCGAGCAGGAACCGGACCGAGAAGCGGGGCCCGCTTCTCTGCGTCTTCAGGGGGTCCTCGTCCGTCCGGGACTTCGCCACGGTTCTCCTTCGTCGGTGGTGTGCGTCCGCGGGCTAGCGTAGTGGTGATGACCGATGAACCCCACGCGAACCCCGGGAACGACGGGGCGGCCCCGGCGCCCGGACGCGGGCGGGGGCGCCTGATGCGGCGCACGCTGCGGCCCTGGCGCATCGGCACCCCGTTCATCGTGCTCGCCTGCGGGGTTCTCTTCGTCACCAGTGCCGAGAGCAGCCAGGGCACCGACCTGCGGCCGGGCCGCTACACCGATCTCGCCTCGCTCGTGGGCAACGAGGCGCAGCGCGTGGAGGCGCTGAACGAGCGGGCGGCCGAGCTCGACGGTGAGGTCAGCGAGCTGACCGAGCAGGTGCCCGACTCCACGGTGGAGCGCTACCAGCGCCGGGCGGACGCCCTCGAGGGCCGGGCGGGGCTCGAGCCGGTCAGCGGCGAGGGCGTGACGGTGGTGCTCGCCGACGCGCCCGAGACGCTCATCGAGTCGACCGAGGGCGACGTCAACCCGCTGGTGGTGCACCAGCAGGACATCCAGGCCGTGCTCAACGCCATGTGGGCGGGGGGTGCCCGGGCGGTCACCGTCCAGGGGCAGCGCGTGATCACGACCACCGGCATCAAGTGCGAGGGCAACTCCGTCCAGCTCCAGGGCGTGCCGTACCCCCAGCCCTACGTGATCCAGGCCGTCGGCGACCAGGAGGAGCTGCTCGACTCGATCGGCAGCGACCGCTACCTGCAGGGCTACCGCCTGGCTGCGGCGGACCCCGAGATCCAGGTCGGCTGGGAGCTGCTCACGCGCAAGAACGTCGAGGCGCCGGCCTACGACGGCCTGCTGGACATCGGGTACGCCGAGCCGATGGCCTGACCCGCGCCGCTCACCGCCGGGTGGCCGGCGACGCCCTGTTCGTCGAGGAGCCGGAGGAGCCCGGGGGCTCGGCGGGCGCAGCCCCGGGCCCGGAGCCCCTGCCGTTGCCGCCTCCGGAACCGCCGCCGCCTCCGCTGTTGCCGCCTCCGGAACCGCCCCCGCCTCCGCTGTTGCCGCCTCCGGAGTTGCCGCCGCCTCCGTTGTTGCCGCCGCCGTTCCCGGACGGTCCGCCCGAGGGGGACGACGAGCCGGACCCCGAGGGGGACGGGGTCGGCGAGGGCTCGAAGCTGGAGACCACGAGCGTGACGGTGGACCCCTCGTCGGCCGAGGTGCCGCCGGTCGGGGACTGCCGGATCACCGTGCCCTTGGGCTGGGTGGTGTCGGCGTTGCGCAGGACCTCGACGCGGTAACCGGCGTCCTCGAGGACGCCGCGGGCATCGTTCTCGTTCTGGCCGACCACGTCGGGCACGGCCTCGGGGCCGTCGGAGACGAAGGCCGTCACCTGCGAACCCTCGGGCACGCTCGCGCCCGGCGCGGGGTCCGTGGCGACGACGGTGCCCTGGTCCTCGTCGGAGTCCCGCTGCTTGAAGCGCACACCGAAGCCCGCGTCCTCGAGCGTGCGCCGCGCCTCGGCCCGCGGCTGGTCCAGCACGTACGGCACGTCCGCCATCGGCCGACCGCTGGAGACGACGTAGCGCACCGTGCTGCCGGGGTCGACGTAGGTGTCGCGGTTCGGGTCCTGGCTGAGGATGGTCCCCTCCTCCGCCTCGCGATCCGTCGCGTACTCGGGCGTGCCGACGACGAGCCCGGCGTCGCCGATCGCGGTGCGCGCCTCGTCCTCGTCGAGGCCGATCAGGTTCGGCACCTGCACCTGGTCCGGCGGGCTCTCCATCAGCCGGGGCAGGAAGTACGCCGCCAGCCCGAGCAGCACGAGCACGAGGATGCCGAGCAGGATCAGCAGCGGGGTCCGGTTCGGCCCGTCGTCGCGGACCGGGGGCACCGGCTGACCCGCCGTGGCCGTAGCGCCGCCGGGGCCGTCGGGGCCCCCGGAGGCGCCGCCCCAGGTGTCCCAGCCCCCGCCGCCCCCGTCCGCCGCGCCAGCGGCCAGCGCACCGCCGGCCGCCCCGACCGCGGCGCCACCCGCGACCCCGGCGGCCCCGGCGGCCCCCGGCGGCGGGGCGGGTGCCTTCACGTCCTGGCCGTCGAGGAAGCGCTGGATGTCGGAGCGCATCGCGGCGGCGGACTGGTAGCGGTCCTCGACGCGCTTCGCGAGGGCCTTCGTCACGATGGCGTCGATGGCCTCGGGGAGCTCGACGTCGTGGTGCGAGGGGGGCGTGGCCGGCTCACGCACGTGCTGGTAGGCCACCGCCACGGGCGAGTCGCCCACGAAGGGCGGACGACCCGTGAGCAGCTCGTAGAGCAGGCAGCCGGTGGAGTAGACGTCGGAGCGCGAGTCCACCGTCTCGCCGCGCGCCTGCTCGGGGGAGAGGTACTGCGCCGTGCCGACCACGGCCGCGGTCTGGGTCATCGACCCGGCGGCGTCGGAGACGGCGCGGGCGATGCCGAAGTCCATCACCTTGACCTCGCCGGTGCGACTGAGCATCACGTTGCCCGGCTTGATGTCGCGGTGGATGATCCCGGCCCGGTGGCTGTAGTCGAGGGCGGAGAGCACTCCGGCGGTGATCTCGAGCGCGCGCTCGGGCAGGATCTTGCGTCCCTCGCGGAGCGCGTCGCGCAGGGTGCGCCCCTCGACGAACTCCATCACGATGTAGGGCTGGGCGACCTCGGTCCCGTCGGTCGCCATCTCCTCGCCGGTGTCGTAGACCGCGACGATGGAGGGGTGGTTGAGCGAGGCGGAGGACTGGGCCTCGCGCCGGAACCGCTCCTGGAAGGTGGCGTCGCTGGCCAGGTCGGTGCGCAGCCGCTTCACGGCGACCGTCCGGCCGAGCCGGGTGTCGACTCCCTTGCGGACCTCCGCCATGCCGCCGCGACCCAGCAGCTCGCCGAGCTCGTAGCGGCCCCCGACGACCGGCCCGCCGGATCCGGGCTGGGTCATCGATCGGCCGCCAGCACGGGTTGGTTGGAGCTGCCGCCGGCCATGCTGTCGCGCCCCTGGGCGGTCCCGTCCCCCCCGCCCGAGGGGCTCGGCCCGGCACTCTCCCCGCTCGCGCTCGGCTCCTGGCCACCGACCCGCGAGATCGACGGGGACCCGGCGTCGGAGGGCTGGTCGGCGCCGGGCGTGGTCTGGGAGCCCGACGGAGTCGCGGAGGAGCTCTGGCCGGTCGGCGCCGTCTCGGTCGGCGTGGTGGGCGTCGTGGGCGTCGGCGTCTCCGGCGCGGGCTGGGGCCCGTAGTACTCCAGCGTGACCTGGTCGCCCTTCTCGAGGGTGCCGGTCGGGTTCACCGAGGTCACCTCGCCCTCGGTCTCGCCGCCGGGATTGTCGACCTCGCTGCGCCCGACCTCGAGCCCGAGGCCGCGCAGGTCGGCCGCGGCCTCGTCGACGTTGCGGCCGACGTAGTCGCCCGAGCTGACCTCCACGGTCTCGGGCTGGTCCTGGGTGGGCTCCTGGGTGGGCTCCTGCGTCGGCTCCTGCGTCGGCTCCGCCGACTGGCTGGGGGAGTCGGTCGGCGCGTCCGTGGGCTCGTCGTCGCCGCCGAGCTGGGTGACGAGCAGGAACACGATGACGATCGCGGCGAGCGCCAGCAGGGCCCACAGCCACGGCCGCGAGCGCGACTTGCGGTCCTGGTCGCGCGTCGTGGTCGTGCCGGCCGTCTGCGGGCCGGTCGCGTCGCCCTGCCGGGTCTGAGCCCGGGTGTGGGAGCCGGCGTCGTCCCAGTCGTCGGCGTCGTCGGCGTCGTCGCGCGAACCGCGTCCCGCGGCGGCGCCCGCCGCCGCGCCCGCCGCGGCACCCAGACCGGCGCCGGCAGCCGCGCCGGGCAGCACGGAGGTGCGCCCGCCGCTGGCCCCGGACCCGAGGATCTCCGTCGCCGCGGTCGCCGGGTCACGCAGCGCCCGGGCGAGCTCGCTCCCGTCGGCGAAGCGGTCGCCGGGGTCCTTCTGCATGGACTTGTAGACCACCGCGGCCAGGTCGGCCGGCACGTCGTCGGGCAGGTCCGGGACCGGCTCCCGCACGTGGGCCAGGGCGGTCGCGACGGGCGAGGACGCCTCGAACGGCCGGTGGCCGGCGAGGCACTCGAAGCCCACGACGCCGAGCGAGTAGACGTCGGAGGCCGGTGTCGCCGCGCGGCCCTGGGCCTGCTCCGGCGAGAGGTACTGCGGCGTGCCCATCACCTGGCCGGTCTGGGTCAGGGCCATCCCCTCGGTGGCCCGCGCGATGCCGAAGTCGGTGATCTTGACCAGCCGGTCGGGCGTGACCAACAGGTTGGCCGGCTTGACGTCGCGGTGGACGATCCCGGCGGCGTGCGCCGCGCCGATGGCGTCGGCGGCCTGGGCCAGCAGCTCGCGCATCGCGTCCGGGTCCATCGGGTGGCCGCGGTGGATCAGGTCCGAGAGCGGCTTCCCGTCGACGAGCTCCATGACGAGGTAGGGCTGGGGCGAGTCGGGGTCCTGCGGCGCCGGGGCCTGGCCGTAGTCGAAGATGGCGGCGACGTTGGGGTGGTGCAGCGCCGCCGCGTTGCGGGCCTCGCTCTCGAAGCGGTTGCGGAAGGAGGCGTCATCGGCGTACTCCCGCTTGAGCAGCTTCACCGCCACGGTGCGGCCGAGGACCGTGTCCTCGGCGCGCCAGACCTCCCCCATGCCCCCGGTCGCGATCCGGGAGTCCAGCCGATAGCGCTGGGCCTGGTCGACGAACCGCTGGCCGCCGGACGTGTCGCTCACTGGTTGATCACCGCTTCCATCACTGCCTTCGCGATCGGGCCGCCCAGGGCGCCGCCCGCGATCTCGTCGCGCGCCACGTCGGTCGACTCGACCAGCACCGCGACCGCGACCTGCGGGTCGTCGGCCGGCGCGAAGGACACGAACCACGCGTACGGCGGCCGGTCGGCGCTGCTCTGCGCCGTTCCGGTCTTGCCCGCGACGTCCGTGCCCGGGATCTGGGCGGCTGTCGCCGTGCCGATCGAGACCGTCGAGACCATCATGTCGGTGATCTCGTCGGCGGTCGACGGCGACACGGCACGGGAGAGCTCCGAGGGGTCTGTGCGCTCGAGCACGTCGAGGTCGGGCGAGCGGATCTCGTCCACGACGTAGGGCTTCATCACGATGCCGCCGTTGGCGATGCCGGCCGGGATCATGGCCATCTGCAGCGGGGTCGCCGCCACCTCGGACTGCCCGATGCCGGAGAGCGCGGTCTGCGGCTCGTCGAGGCCCCCGGGGTAGCGGGACTGCGCCTGCAGCGGGAGGTCGTCGAGGTAGTCGCTGTTGAAGCCGTACGCCTCGGCCTGGGACTTCATCTTCTCGGCGCCCAGCTCGTCGGCGAGCGCCAGGAAGGTGGTGTTGCAGGACTGCTCGAGCGCCTGGGTCATCGGGATCTTGTCCGTCCCGCAGCTGCGGCCGCCGTTGTCGAGCCGGCCGGTCTCGCCGGAGGTGAGCGGCAGCTGGTAGGTCGAACCGCCCGGCACCAGGGCGTCGGCGTCGTAGTTCCCGGTCTCGATGGCGGCGGAGGCGGTGACGAGCTTGAAGGTCGAGCCGGGCGGCAGCGTCGTCTGCACGGCGCGGTTGAGCAGCGGCTGGTCCTCGCTGGACTCCAGCTCGCCGTAGGCCTCGGTGACGGCGTCCAGGTCGTGGTCGGCCAGCCGGTTGGGGTCGTAGGTCGGCGACGACACCATGGCCAGGATCTTGCCGGTCGAGGGCTCGATCGCGACGACGGCCCCCTGGGTGTCCTCGCCGAGGGCCTGCATGCCCGAGTAGGCGGCGTCCTGGGCGGCGCGGTCGATCGTCAGCTGCACGTTGCCGCCCTGCCGCTCCGAGCTGCTGAGCATGTCGACGAGCCTCGTGACGAAGAGCCGGGGGTCCTCGCCCGACAGCACGTCGTTCTCCGAGCGCTCCACCCCGGTCTGGCTGTAGTAGGAGAAGTAGCCGGTGAGGTGCGCGTACTCGCGGGGCAGGGGGTAGGTGCGCTGGAAGTCGTACTCGTCGTCCGTGGGGACGCTCTCGGCGACGGGGTCGCGACCGGCCAGGATCGCGCCCCGCTCGCGGGAGAACGACGCCACGACGACGCGCCGGTTCTGGGGGTCCTCGTTGAGCTCGTCGGCCCGCACGTACTGCAGCACCGTGGCGTTGATCATCAGCGCAACGAACAGGAGCAGCGCGAATATCGACATCGTCCGGATCGGCTTGTTCACGAGCGCACCGCCTTCACGACCTGGGTGGCGTCGTCGTCGGGCTCGCCCTCGGCCGAGAGGTCGGGCACCGGCCGCCGGGCCTGGTCGGAGATGCGCAGGAGCAGCGCGACGATGACCCAGTTCGCCACCAGTGATGAGCCCCCGTAGGACAGGAACGGGGTGGTCAGCCCGGTCAGCGGGATCAGCCGCGTGACGCCGCCGATCACGACGAAGACCTGGAGCGCCAGGGTGACCGCGAGCCCGGCGGCGATCAGCTTGCCGAACCCGTCGCGGCAGACCAGCGCCGCGCGCAGGCCGCGCTCGACGATCAGGCCGTAGCACAGGATCACGGCCATCACCCCGGTCAGCCCGAGCTCCTCGCCGATGGCGCCGATGATGAAGTCGGAGTTGGCGTAGGGGATGCGCTCCGGGCTGCCCTCGCCGAAACCGCGTCCGAGCAGGCCACCCCAGGCCATCCCGAACATCGTCTCGACGGGCTGGAAGGCGCGGTCGTCCGTCCCCTCGCCGTAGTGCGCGAAGGGGTCGAGCCAGATGTCGAAGCGGGTGCGCACGTGGCTGAAGAACTGGTAGCCGGCGAAGGCGCCGGCGGCGAAGAGGCCGCCGCCGACGACGAGCCAGCCCGGGCGCTCGGTCGCCACGAACAGCAGCACCAGGAAGAGGCCGAAGAAGAGCAGCGACGAGCCCAGGTCGCGCTGGAAGACCAGCACACCGAGGCTGATCAGCCACATGGCGAGGACGGGGCCCAGGTCGCGGCCGCGGGGCAGGTCCACGAACAGCAACCGCCGGCCGGCCAGGGCCAGCGCGTCGCGGTGCAGCACCAGGTAGCCCGAGAAGGCGATGACCAGCAGGACCTTGGCCACCTCGCCCGGCTGGAAGCTGAAGCCGGCCACGTTGATCCAGATCCGCGCCCCGTTGATGGTGCGCCCGACGCCGGGCAGCATCGGCAGGAGCAGGAGGAGGATGGCGCCGAGGCCGCAGGTGTAGGTGTAGCGCTGCAGGATCCGGTGGTCGCGCAGCAGCACCAGGGTGGCGATGAACAGCAGCACGCCGACCGTCATCCAGATCAGCTGCTGCTGCGCGTAGTCCGACTTGTCCCCGCGCGCCGCGTAGGCCAGGTCGAGCCGATGGATGACGGCGAGCCCGAGGCCGTTCAGCGCGGCGACGACCGGCAGCAGCACCGGGTCCGCGTACGGCGCGAAGAACCGGACCACGACGTGGCACGCGACGATGAGGACGAGCAGCCACCCGCCGTAGCCGAGCAGGTCGGCGGGGATCTCGCCCTCGACGCCGATGCCGACGGCGGCGTAGGCGCCGATGCCCACCAGCAGGGCCAGGACGAGCAGGAAGAGCTCCGCGCCGCGCCGGCGGCGGTGCGCGAAGCCGAAGAGGCTGCCCGAGGACGGGTCCGAGGTGCGCGCGCTCATGTGCCGGAGCCGGACTGGCGGGTGGCGAGCTCCTCCACGGTGCTGCGGGCGTCGGCGAGGTCGTCGGCCCCGATCCCCTCGCGCACCTTGTTGGCGTCGAAGCCGGGCAGGGTGTCGAGCTCGACGTCGTAGGTCTCGTAGGGCTGGGAGAGCTCGATGCCCGGGAGCGAGGCGTTGACACCCCGGAAGACCGCGACGCGCCCGTCGTCCTCGCCGACGTAGAACTGCCGCTGGCTCCAGGCCCAGGCGCCGGCGACCGCGACCCAGACGAGGCCGACGAGCAGGCAGAGCGCGAGCAGCCGGCGGGCCCAGGTGAAGCGCATCGGGGGCCGGGGCGCGTAGCGCGCCTCCTCCGGGTCGATCGGGTCGGAGGGGATGGCGTGGACGTCGTCGGGCAGGTCCTCGGGCAGCTGGGTCTCCGTCGTGCCCGGAGTCTTGTGGCTGCGGAAGAGGCCGGTCATCGCGCCCCGGCCGGCCTTGCGGGGGAGGTTGGCCGCGGCGCCGACGAGCATCGGCTCCAGCCCGTCGGGCACGGCGGCCGCGTCCTCGACGACGTCGGCGACGACCACCGTGACGTTGTCGCTGCTCCCGGCGTCGAGGCTCTGGCGCACCAGCTCGACGCAGGCGGTGTCCGGCGGCCCGGAGCCGAGGATCTCGGCGATCCGGTCGTCCTCGAGCGTGAGGACGCCGTCCGAGCAGACCAGCACCCGGTCGCCGGGGGCGAGGTCGACGGTGAAGAGGTCGGGCTCGGGGTCCTGGTTCGCGTCGAGGGCCCTCAGGATCAGGTTGCGGTGGGGGTGCGTGCGCGCCTCCGCGGGAGAGATCCGGCCCTCGTCGATCAGGCTCTGCACGAAGGTGTGATCGGTGGTGAGCTGCCGGAGGTCGCCCCGGCGCAGGAGGTAGGCCCGGCTGTCGCCGACGTGGCCCAGCCCGAGGCGGTGGCCGTCGAAAAGCCCCACCACGGCGGTGGTGGAGGTGCCACTGAGCTCGGGGTCCTCGTCGACGAGCTCGCCGATGCGGACGTGGGCCCGGTGCAGGGCGCCCGCGACCAGGCCGAGCAGGTCCTCGTGGGGCTGCTCGTCGAGCTTGCGGAGCTGCCCGACGGCCGTGCTGGAGGCGACGTCGCCCCGCGCGGCGCCGCCGACCCCGTCGCAGACGCTGAGCAGCCAGGGGCCCGCGTAGCCCGAGTCCTGGTTGTCCTTGCGGACCCGTCCCACGTCGGAGAGCGCGGAGAACGCCAGGTGCATCGAGCCACCCTCGGTCGGCGGCAGCGCGCCGGTGTCCGTCTGGTCCTGGTCGATGTCGTCGGGGGCGTCCTGCGACCCCGCGGCGTTGGGAGGTGTCATCGCGCGCCGGTCACTTCCGCAGCTCGATGATCGTCTTGCCGATGCGCACCTGGGTCCCGAGGACCAGGGCCGTGGGCTCGGTGATGCGGGCGCTGCCGACGTACGTCCCGTTGGTGGAGCCGAGGTCCTCGACGAACCACTGGTCGTCCGAGGCGGCGATCCGGGCGTGCCGCGTGGACACGTAGTCGTCGTCGAGCCGGATGGCGGCATCGGAGCCGCGGCCGATCAGGATCGGGGCCTGGTCGAGCGACGCCTTCTCGCCGGCGTTGCTGCCCTCCACGACGAGCACCTGGCTGGGCGAGCCGCGCCGCTTCGGCGGGGGCTTGGGCTGCTTGGTCCGCCCGCGCCCCCCGCCCCCACCGGCGGTGGCCCGCGCCGGCTCCGGCATCCGGGCGCCGAACATGTCGGAGCGGATCACCGAGAGCGCCGAGAGCACGAAGATCCACAGGATCGCCAGATAGGCGAACCGGATCAGGAACAGGGTCAGCTCGCTCACCCGGCGTCCTCCTCGTCGACGACGCGCACCGTCAGCGTCGTGTTGCCGATCTTCACGGTCGAGCCGTGCTCGAGCGGGGACTGGGCGACCTTGACCCCGTCGACCAGCAGGCCGTTGGTCGAGCCGAGGTCGCGCACCGCGATCCGCATCCCCTCGCGGCTGCGCCTGCTCCCGAGCTCGATGCCGAACTCGGCGTGCCGCCGGCTCACGCCCGGGTCGTTGATCCGGATGTCGGCGTCCGTGCCGCGCCCCACGACGATGCCCGGCGGCCGCAGGGCGTGGGTGCTGCCGTTGACGTCGAGGAGCACCCGGGCCTTGCCGACCTGGGTGCGCGTGTCGTTGCCGGTGACCTTGGCCTGGGCGCGGCTGCGCACGCGGAAGCGGCCCGTGGTCAGGTCGTCGGCCTGCTCGAAGGTGATGCTGACGGGGCCCGGGAAGACGTAGGACTGCTCGTCGGCGTGGTCGCGCAGGTTGTTCGTCAGCTCGTCGGCCATGGCCTCGTCGTAGGCCGAGAGCCGGTCGAGGTCGGCCTCGGAGAGCTCGACCACGAAGACGTTGGGCACCAGGCGCCGGTTGCGGCTGAGGATCTGGGCGTTGTTGTCGACCTCGCGCTCGAGCGCCGCGGAGATCTCCACGGGCTGCACGGCGCTGCGGAAGGCCTTGGCGAAGGCGCCGGAGATCGCCTGCTCGAGGCGGTTCTCGAAGCGCTGGAAGCCACCCACGCGGTTCTCCTTCCCCACTCTCGCCTCGCTCTCGCCCGGACACCCGACCCGACGCCGGGCACGCACGGTGGCACGGCACGCGGGCGGCGCGGGGTCCGTGACCCGTCCGGCGGGACGATCGTAACGGGGCGGCCAGGTCGCAGTATCTCGCCACCGGGTGCAGCGACCAGGATGTGGGCGCCGACACGCTCCCGCGGCCCGGTCCCGGCCCGGTCCCGGCCCGGTCCCGGCCCGGTCCCGGCCGGCTCCGCGCCGCGGGACCTCGGTTTGGGCTGCGGTCAGGCGCTGGGATAGCCTGTGCCCGCTTCTCGCGCGAGTGGCGGAATAGGCAGACGCGCACGGTTCAGGTCCGTGTGCCCGAGAGGGCGTGGGGGTTCAACTCCCCCCTCGCGCACCACGTGCGGACCGGAGTCGTCGGTCCGCCGCGGAAGGCCGGACCCCGCGCCCGGTCCGATCACACCTCCGGACGAGCATGCAGGTCCGGCGTCGCGGGCACGGAGAGGACGCGGGTCTCGAGGGGTCGGGGCCCGTCAGGGGTAACGGCCCCGGCCGCGCCGAGCTCACGCATCCTCGACGCGGCCGGGGTCGGACAGCTTCCCCGGCGCCTGGTGCGGCCTCTCGTCAGGCCGTCCGCTCGGGCCGGCGCTGCCGCACGGGGCGCGGCTCGTGGTCGGGGTGCAGGACGTGGTGCCCGACGCCGGCGAAGGCGAGCACGCGCTGCGCCAGCGTCGCGGGGGGGACCACCAGGAGGAAGGCGTGACCCAGCGCGGCGGCGTGGTCGAGGCACCGCTCGAGGACCGCGAGTCCGCCGCTCGTGAGCACGTCGACGCCGGAGAGGTCGATGACGACGGCCTGCCGGTCCTCCGCGATCGCGAGGAGGTCGGGCTCGATCGAGCGGCCGCTGAAGGCGTCGAGGTCGCCCATGACCAGCACGCGACGCGGCCCGGCCTTCAAGACGACCGGGTGTGCGGACGGCGGTGGAGCGAGGTGGAGCTGACGGTGCATTGGAGTCCCTTGCCGGGCTCCCGAGACGACTGCCCTGGGTCGTGTGGTGTGGTCCAGTTCCCCGGTTCAACGAGGAGATGTCTGGGGCGGTATGGGCCAGAAGGCAAAATCGTGGCCGGAACCGTCCCCGGCCAGGGCCGCTCAGTCGCCCCGTTGCCGCCCGCCGGGCTCGCGGACGTGGGGGAAGCACTCGCCGCACGTGCGCAGAAGCAGATCCCGGGCCGCGGGCAGCACCAGGTCGTCGCGCGGCTGGGCCTCGTAGCCGAACCCGTACTCCTGCACCAGCAGGAACCAGGCCCCGCCGCCCTGGGTCTCCGCCAGCTCCGCCTCGAGGACGCGCCGGTCGCCGATCGCGCTCACGGCGTACGGCGCGGTCAGGGGTCGCCGGTTGACGTTGATCGAGACGTTGGTCGTCGTGATCGCGGAGCGCGCGGTGAGCCGCTCGCCGTTGATGCTGATCGCCTCCGCGCCGGCCTCCCACAGCCCGTCGACGAGCAGCGCGAGATCGTCCGAGCGGATCAGCTCGCCGCCCTGCTCGGGCGGCGCGTCCGAGACCACGAGCCGCAGCCCCGGCCCGGTGACGGACTGGAACCCCGCCACCGCGGCCACGCGGCGCAGCTCGGAGACGGCCTCGGCGCGCTCCTGCGCGGCCTCCCGGCTCCGGGCCGCCAGCCCGGCATTGGCCTCGCGCGACGCGAGGACGTCGCTCTGGAGCTCGGCGAGGTCGTCCCGGCGCTGGGTCGCCGTGCTGACGAGCGTCTCGCGGACCAGCGCGTCGGCTGGCTCGTCCTCGCGGTTCTCCAGTGCCGCGGCGACCAGCAGCAGCACGAACACGGTCAGCACGACCGCGGTGGTCGCCCGACGGCGCGCCGGTCGGCGGGGACGGGCGCCGGCGCCCCCGGGAGGCGGGCGCTCCGTTCGCCGCCGCGCGACCATCTCGTAGTCGGGCTCGAGCGATCCCGCCACCACCCGGTCGAGCAGCGATGGGTGGTCGCCGCGGTGCGGGGACGGCGAGCCGGGCCGCGCCGGCCCCCGGGCGCCGAGTGTGGACCGCAGCCGCGCCAGGCGGGGGCGCAGGGCGCTCACAGCGCCGGGCCCGTCGGCTCGGCCGTCGGCTGCTCCGGCAGCCGACGCGTCGAGGTCACGGCCACCGTGTCCTGCTCGAAGGTCACGTCGGCACCGGCCCGGCGCATCCGGTCGGCGCCGCCGCGGGGGAAGTCGAGGGCCCCGGCCAGGGAGGCGGGGTCACCGACGACGTCGATGACGTAGGGCCGGTCGACCTCGGTGCCGTCCACGGTGATCCCGCCCCCGAGGCCGGAGATCCAGCTCTCGGCGCCCAGGCGGGCGGTGTCGTCGAACTCGATGGCCGTGGCCCCCGCGGCGCGGAGGTCCTGGACCAGGTCCACGACGAGGTCGAAGCCGACCACGCCGTCGGGGTCGCCGATGGTGACCCGCACCCCCGGGCCCCGGACCGGCTCCAGCCCCTGCAGGATCTGCAGCGGCCCGATCCGGTCCCTCGCCTGCGCCGTGCGCAGCTCGTCGTCGGCGAGGTCCGAGCGCAGCTGCTCCCGCACCTGGCGCAGCCGGGCGAGCTCCGCGCGGCTGCGGCGGATGCTGCCGTCGAGGCCGTCGACGAGCGAGAGCAGGTCCGCCTCGCGGTAGGACTCGTAGCTCTCGTCGCCGCCGCGGAACTGCACCTGCGTGGTGACCGCCAGGCCGAGGACGGCGAGCAGGCCGGCGACGAGCAAGCGGGAGAGCACGCCCGTCACCTCCTCCTCGCCCGGCTCCACGCGCGGGCTCCGGGGCCCACGGTAGCCACGCGCCGCCCCGGTCAGGGGCGCGACCGGCCCGGGCCCGGGTCAGAGCCCGAGCGCGCCGGCGACCCAGCGCCACATCGCGGTCACGTCCTCCTCGGACGCCCGGTGCCGACCCAGGAAGTGGGTCGGCCGGGGTCGCCGGTCGTGCCAGAACATCCCGGGGTCGGGGGGCGGGCGCGTCGCGCACAGCCACACCGTGGTGTCGGCGCCGCCCTCCGAGTCCCGCAGCAGCGGGCCGGTGATCCTGTGGAACAGCGGCAACGACTCGACGACGCCGGGCGTGTCGGCCCAGCCCGGGTGCATCACGTGCACGCCGATCCCGTCGCCCCGCCAGCGCTCCGCCATCCGGGGGACCAGCTCGACCTGCGCCCGCTTGCTGCGGGCGTAGGCGGTCGTGCCGGAGTAGGGCGACCGGACGAGCTCCGGGTCGTCGGCGCGCAGGGGCTGGGCATACATGCCGCCGGAGGAGACCAGGACCACCCGGGCGTCGCGCCCGGCCAGGCGCGGGCGCAGCAGCTCGGTCATCAGCACGGGCGCCAGCACGTGCAGGGTCATCGTCAGCTCGTGCCCCTGCGCCGACTCCGTCCGGGAGGCCGGCAGCGCCCCGGCGTTGTGGACGAGCAGGTCGATCCCGGCGCCGGCGTGGTCCCCCGCGCCGGCGGGATCCTCGTCCGCGGCGCGCAGGCGCCGGTCGAGCTCGCCGCAGTAGCGGCGTACGTCGTCGAGGTCCCCGAGGTCGCAGCGGTCCACCGAGAGGTGCGCCCCGGGCACCGCGGCCGCCACCCGGCGCGCCGCGCGGTCGCCCTTGGCGGTGTCGCGCACGACCAGGTGCACCGCGGCCCCCAGGGCCGCGAGGCCCTGGGCCGTGGCGATGCCGAGACCGCTGCTGGCGCCGGTCACGACGGCGCGCCGGCCGCGCAGAGCCCCTGGCTCCGGGTCGGCCGGCCAGCCGGGCAGGGCACGCCGGAGGGAGAGCCCGACCTGCGTGTAGCCCGGCGCGACCGTGGTGTCGAGCAGCGTGTCGACGACCCGGTAGAACGGGTTCGGCGCGGACGGGTGGGAGCTCATGCGGTGAGGCTAGCCAGCGGGTCGAGGCCGGGCCCGGCCTTGACCCGGTCGCGTCAGGCGGTGGCGGGGAGCGCCGACAGGGCCTCGCTCAGGCCCACCTCGGCCTCGTTGCCGAGCTTGCGCAGCGCGCGGGAGAGGCACGGCGACCCCAGGACCGCGAGCGGGCGCATGAGCCCCTTGAACTCGAAGTCCGCGGTGTAGACGACGCGGCTGCCACCCCCCAGCGCCTCGATCCGCATCGTGTCGTGGACGACGACGGTGGCGTTCTCGCCGCGCAGGGCGAAGAGGGCCGGGGCCTCGTGGTCGGTGACGACGTAGGTCACCTGGCTCTCCTTGCCGGCGAACCGCGAGACGTTGCGGTAGACGGTGCCCACGCCGCCCCCGCCGCTGAGGCGGGTCGTCTGCACGGTCCCCGGGTCCCATGACGTGGTCGTGGTGAAGTCGCTGAGGTAGGCGAAGACCTTCGCCGGGGCGGCGGCGGTCACGACGGTGCGCCGGATCTGCACGGGGCTCCTCCAGAGACGGGTGCGTTCCCCCGAGGCTAGGCAGTGAGCCCACCCGCGGGCCGCCCCGGGGTCACCCGCTCGGGCCCCGCTGTGGGCGGGCTCACCCCCCAACGGGCCCCTGCGGGCGGGGGCCGGGTGTGGCGCCCTCTGCGAGACTGGAGACCATGCACCGCTTCACGGCAACCAACGAGTCGAAGGCCACGGTCCACGCGGATCGGGCCGCCATCTGGAACGCGCTCACCGACCCGGTCCTGCTCCCCAGGCTGACCCCGTTCCTCACCTCGATCGACGCCGACGGCGACCTGTGGACCTGGAACATGCAGAAGATCCCGGTCCTGACGACCGCGATCAGCCCCTCCTTCACCGAGCGCATGACGTTCACCGACAAGGAGCGGATCGAGTTCCGGCACGAGCCCCCCGAGGGCGCCGTGGAGCGGACGGGCGTGGAGGGCTGGTACCACCTCTCGGACGCCGGGTCCTCGGCCACCGACCTCGCCATCAGCCTGTCCATCAGCGTCGAGCTCCCGCTCTCCAAGCGGCTCTCGCCGGCGGTGGTCGGCGCCATGAAGGGCGTGATCGGCACGATGGGCCACCGGTTCTCGCACAACCTGATCCGGCACCTCGGCGCCGGCCGCTGAGATCCGGCGCCCTCTGCGCTCTCGTACCCGCACCCGGACCCCCGAGCCGTGCTCCCGCCAGCCGACGCCCCGCGCGACCCGCGACCGGATCCCGTGGCCGAGCCCATGCGCTCGCGCTGGAGCCCGAGCGTCTTCGACGCTCGCGAGGCCGGCGAGGTGGACGACGACCAGCTGTCGTCGCTGCTCAGGGCGGCCGCCTGGGCGCCCAGCTCGGGCAACAGCCAGCCGTGGTCCTTCGTCGTGGTGCGTCGGGGCACCGAGGCCCACGACGGGCTGATGGGCACGCTGAGGCCCGGCAACCGGGCCTGGGTGCCCCGCGCCCCGGTCGTGGTCGTGACGGCCCACCGGTCGGCCCGGGCCCCCGGCGAGGAGAAGGACCCCCCTCCGCACGCGGCGTACGACCTCGGCCAGGCCGTCGCGCACCTCACCCTGCAGGCGACCGCGCTCGGGCTGGCCACGCACCAGTTCGCCGGCTTCGACCGGGAGCGCTTCGCCCAGCTGGCCGGCGTGCCGGCGTGGTATCGCGTGATGACTGGCGTCGCGATCGGTCGCCACGGGGACCCCGCGGCCGCCGACCCGGAGGTCGCCCGCCGGGAGACCCGGGAGCGCCGGCGCCGTGACCTGGCGCAGCTCGTACACGTCGGCGCCTGGGGCCGCCCCTGGCCCGCGGGCGACGAGGCCCCGTGAGCCGCCGGTGAGCGACGGTGGCGCGGTGCGCCGCCGCGAGGGGTGACTTGCCGGTAGCGACGCCCGGGGTGGAGGGTGCCGCCATGGCCGCCACGACCTCGTCGTACTCGATCACCATGCGACTGCACACCAATCCCGACCACGCGGTGGTCGGGCAGGTGGCCACGACGATCGCCTCCGCGGGCGGGGTGGTGACCGCGATCGACGTCACCGACTCGCGCCACGACCGGCTCGTGGTCGACCTCACGTGCTCCGCCTCCGACTCGGGACACGCCGAGCAGCTCCAGCAGGACGTGGCGGCGATCGAGGGCGTCGTCGTGCACAAGGTCAGCGACCGGGTCTTCCTGCTGCACCTCGGCGGCAAGATCGAGGTCACCTCCAAGGTCCCGCTGAAGAACCGCGACGACATGTCGATGGCCTACACGCCCGGCGTCGGCCGGGTGGCCCGCGCCCTCGCGGACCACCCGGAGGACGTGCCGCGGCTGACCTCGAAGGGCAACACCGTCGCCGTGGTCACCGACGGCTCGGCGGTGCTCGGCCTCGGCAACGTGGGCCCCGGGGCCGCCCTGCCCGTGATGGAGGGCAAGGCCGCGCTCTTCAAGCGTTTCGCCGACATCAACGCCTGGCCGATCTGCCTGGACACCCAGGACACCGACGAGATCGTGCGCGCGGTCGAGATGATCTCGCCGGGCTTCGGCGGCATCAACCTCGAGGACATCGCGGCGCCGCGGTGCTTCGAGATCGAGGCGCGGCTGCGCGAGTCCCTCGACATCCCGGTCTTCCACGACGACCAGCACGGCACGGCGATCGTCGTGCTCGCCGCGCTGCGCAACGCCCTGCGCTGCGTGCACAAGGAGCTGTCGGCGGTGCGTGTGGTCGTGGCCGGCGCCGGCGCCGCCGGCTCGGCGATCGTCACGCTGCTGCTGCACGCCGGGGTCCCCGACGTCGTGGTGTGGGACCGGGAGGGCTGCCTCTCCTCCGACGACGAGGACCTGACCCCGGCCAAGGCGGAGCTCGCCGGCCGCACCAACCCGCGGGGGGTGCGCGGCGACCTGCTCGAGGCCCTGCGCGGGGCCGACGTGTTCGTCGGGGTCTCCGGGCCCGGGGTGCTGCAACCGGAGTGGATCGACGAGATGGCCGACGACCCCGTGGTCTTCGCGCTGGCGAACCCCGACCCCGAGATCGACCCGGTCCTGGCCGGGGAGCACGCCGCCGTGGTGGCGTCGGGCCGCTCCGACTACCCCAACCAGATCAACAACGTGCTCGCGTTCCCCGGCGTGTTCCGCGGGCTCCTCGACGCGCGGGCCAGCGACATCACCACCGAGATGCTGGTCCGGGCTGCCGAGGCGCTGGCCCTGGTCGTCACCGACGAGCAGCTGAACCCCAGCTTCATCATGCCGAGTGTCTTTGACACCGACGTGCCCAAGGCCGTCGCCCGCGCGATCTCCGGGGAGGACTGAGCGCAGGTTTACAAACTCGGGGGTCTTGTCAAAGCGTTTGACATTCCCTATGGTCGTGTCAATCGGGCCGTCCCCGCGACGGGTGTTCCCGAGCGACACGTGGAGGCGACATGACTCTCGAGGCGACCGGAACGGTCCCGCAGGGTTCGACCCAGCAGTGGCGGGACAAGAAGCGCTATCTGTGGCTGATCGGGCTGGTGGTGCCATCCCTGGCCTTCCTCGCCGTGGGCCTCTACGCGCTGACCGGCCTGGGTGTCTGGCTGTGGATCGGCCCGGTCGTGGTGCTCGGGGTCGTCCCCGCCATCGACCTGATGACGGGCCTGGACCGCTCGAACCCGCCCGACGACGTGATCGAGGCGCTCGAGCAGGACCGGTACTACCGGTGGATCACCTACCTCTTCCTCCCGATCCAGTACGCCGGCTTCGTCGGCGTGATGTGGCTGATCGGCGGAGGCGGCCCGTTCGACCTGACGCTGGTCGACAAGATCGGCCTCGCGCTGTCGATCGGGACCATCGGCGGGATCGGCATCAACACCGCGCACGAGCTCGGTCACAAGAAGGAGAGCCACGAGCGCTGGCTCTCCAAGATCGCGCTCGCCCAGAGCTTCTACGGGCACTTCTACATCGAGCACAACCGCGGGCACCACGTGCGCGTGGCGACCCCCGAGGACCCGGCCTCGAGCAGGCTGGGCGAGTCCTTCTGGGCGTTCTGGCCGCGCACCGTCGGCGGCTCCCTGCGCAGCGCCTGGGGCATCGAGAAGAAGCGCTACGCCCGCAAGGGCAAGCACCCCTTCCGCCTCGGCAACGACGTGCTGAACGCCTGGGTCATGTCGGCTGTGCTGTGGGGCGCGATGATCGCCGCCTTCGGCGTCGAGCTGCTTCCGTTCCTCGTGATCCAGGCGATCGTCGGCTTCTCGCTGCTCGAGGTCGTCAACTACATGGAGCACTACGGGATGCTCCGGCAGAAGGTGGGCGCGCGCCAGCGCTACGAGCGGGTGGACCCGTCGCACTCCTGGAACTCCAACAACGTCGCGACCAACGTGCTGCTCTACCACCTGCAGCGGCACAGCGACCACCACGCCAACCCGACGCGGCGCTACCAGAGCCTGCGCGACTTCGAGGAGTCGCCGGTGCTGCCGACCGGGTACGCCGGGATGATCGTCCTCGCGATGTTCCCGCCGATCTGGCGCCGGGTGATGGACCCGCGGGTGCTCGACCACTTCGACGGCGACGTCACCCGCGCCAACATCCACCCCCCGAAGCGGGACAAGGTGCTCGCGGCATACGGGGGCGCGGCCGGCGGGCCCGCCGGGGCCGAGGAGCCCCAGGACGCCGACCCCCACCACGAGGGCTCGGCGGACCCCGCCGGCGTCGGCAAGCCCCGGACGGTCCCCGTCGACGAGGTCGCCGCGGCGCGCTGCCCCGGCTGCGGCTACGTCTACGAGGTGGACGCCGGCGAGGAGCGCGAGGGCTTCGCGGCCGGCACCCCGCTCTCGGAGATCCCCGACGACTGGTGCTGCCCCGACTGCGGCGTGCGCGAGAAGGTCGACTTCGTCCCGCTCGCCCGCGAGGGGAGCACGGCCTGATGCGCATCCTGGCCGACCGGTCCGTCTGCGAGGGCATCGGCATGTGCGAGTCGATGGACCCCGACCGCTTCGAGGTGGGCGACGAGGACGTCGTGGACGTCCTCGACGCCGAGCCCCCGGAGGAGGCCCGCGACGACGTCGCCGCAGCGGTCGACGCCTGCCCCGTGGCGGCCCTGCGCCTCGAGGGCTGAGGGCGGCCGGGCCCACGACGATCCGGGCCGCCGTTGAGGGGCGGCCTAGGATCATCCGCGTGACCGCCCCCGTCAGCACGCCCGCCCCGCCGCTGCGCGCCCGCATCATCGCGGCGGCGGTGCAGATGACCAGCGAGGTCGGCTGGTCGGGGGTCACCATGGCGGGCGTCGCGGGCTCGGTCGGCGTCAGCCGGCAAACGGTCTACAACGAGGTCGGCGGCAAGGGCGACCTGGCCGAGGCGGTGATCCTCGGGGAGCTCGAGCGGTTCCTCGGGGTGGTCACCGGCGCCTTCGACGCGCACCCGGACGACCTGCTCGCGGCGATGCGCGGCGCGGTCCGCGGCGTCCTCGAGCTGGCGCAGGACAACCCGTTGCTCCACGCGGTCGTCTCCGCGACGCACGGCGCGGACACCGACCTGCTGCCGCTGCTGACCACGCACTCGGGCTCGCTGCTGTCGACGGCGAAGGGGGTCCTCGCCGAGCGCGTGGCGCCCTACGACATCGGGCTGGACGGGGAGCGCCTCGACATCGTCATCGACATGGTCGTCCGCGTCGTGATGAGCCACGTCATGCAGCCCTCGGCCGCCCCGGCCCGGACCGCCGACGACCTCGCGTGGGTCGCGGCGCGGCTCCTCGCCCGCTGAGGGCGGGCCGCGCCCTAGTCGACGAGCACGGGAGCGGACGCCGCCCGGGCGCGGGCGCGCTCGACGGCGTCGGCGAAGGCGTCGGTCACGTACGACGGCACCGCCAGGCCCGCGCGGCGCGCCCAGAGCAGCTCCCGCTCCACCCGGGCGATCTTCTCGCCGAAGTCCCGCAGCCGCTGGTCGATCCCGAGCGTCGCCATCAGGTCGCCGAGGTCGGCCCGCTGCCCCGCGTCGTTCGCGCCGACGGGGGCGTAGGAGATGCGCCGCAGCGCTCGGGTGAGGACGAGCTGCCAGGGGCGCATCTGCTCGGCCAGCCCCTCGGCCGAGAGCTTGTAGAAGGCGTAGTGCCCCGGCTCCTGGCGCTTGATCGGCGCGACCACGGTGTGCGCCAGGGCGGGTTCGCCGGCCCCGAGGAACCCGGCGTGCAGCAGGTTGTAGGCGGTCACCGCGGAGCGCTCGGTGGACAGCCCGGTCAGGTAGTAGAGCATGCGCACGACGTCCTGGATCGGGTCGAGGTGCGCGAGCGCTCCCAGCACGTGCATCTTCGGGCCGATCGAGTCGAGGTCGGCCTCGGTCGGCGGGCGCCCGAGCCGCTGCTGCAGCTCGTCGAGGATGAGGCCGTGCCGCACCTCCTGCGGCCGCCAGACGTCGCGGTAGAAGAACACGTCCACCCCGGGCGGGTCCGGCAGCAACGTGGTGAGCTCGAGGACGTTCCGGTCGACCTCCAGCTCGACCCGGGCCATGTAGTCCAGGACGTGACCGAACCGCCGCTCCAGGCGCTCGGGGTCCCGCACCGTGAAGTCGACGGTGCCCAGGTCGATGGGCGGGTGCTCCTCGCCGAGTCGGCTGACGTGCTGGGCCAGCCTTGCCTCGGTGCGGCGCGCGCGCGGCATGCGCCGATCCTACGAAGGCGGGGCCCGTTCGTCGCCCGCGACGCGGGCCCGATACCGCGATCAGGCGGCCCGACCTACCCTTGGGTGTCTGGGAGGAGGACCGATGGGTCGACAGTTCGCGCGCGGCCCGGCGGGGGGTGCGGCGCAGGCAGCGCGCCCGGGGCCGGGTCGCGGGTGGGTCGCGCCCGCGCGTTGGTCGGCGCTCCTGGCGGTGGGCGTTGTGCTCGCCGTGGTGCTGGCAGCCTGCGGCGGCTCCCAGGGGGCCACGACCGCGGCCGACGGCGACTCGACCGCCGCCGCGGACGAGCCCTCCCCCGAGAGCGAGGTCAGCTACGGCGCGGCCGGCGACGAGGACGGGAGCCAGGAGCCCGGCGGCTCGGACGGCAGCTCGGGCGGGGGTTCGGACGGCGGCTCGGGACAAGGGGACGGGTCGGAGCACGCCATCGAGAAGCCGGGCCCGGTCAAGACGCCGCTGCTGCCCGACGACATGCTGATCTACAGCCAGGAGACGCTGCCGGAGGGCGCCGCCGAGAAGATCGCGAACATGAAGGGCGTCGAGGCCGTCGAGCAGATGTCGCTGTCCAACGTGGCCGTCGAGGCCAAGGTGATCGCCGTCGCCGCGGTCAACCCGGGGTCCTACCGCCGCTTCACGCGGCCGAGGAGCGCCCAGCTCCAGGAGGTGTGGAACCGCGTCGCCGGCGGCGAGATCGCAATCAACCCCAAGCTGGGCAAGCGGCTGCAGGACGACAAGGGCTACGTGACCCTCGGCAACGACCAGGGTGCTCCGAAGGTGCACATCGGTGCGTACGCCCCGCAGGTGCGGCAGATCGACGCCGTCGTCAACCCGACGTGGGCCGACGACCTCGGCATGACCGAGGGCAACGCGCTGCTGCTCTCGACCTTCAAGACCGCGCCGCAGGAGGTGCGGCCGGCGATCCAGAAGCTGCTCGGCGACAAGGCGTCGGTGCAGATCCTCGGGCCCGACCTCGACACCTCCGTGCAGCAGACGGCGGTCCTCACCGGCGGCTCGGTGGCGCAGGCGGTGGGCACGTTCGGCTACAAGGTCCTCGGCGGCGGCCGGGTGCAGCCCGACGCGTCGTGGGAGAACGCCAACATCCGCACCGAGACCGTGCCGATCCTCGGCGAGGTGCGCTGCCACAGGGTGACGCTCCCGCAGCTGCGGGCGGCGCTGACCGAGGTGGTCACCCGTGGCCTGGCCGACAAGATCCACCCCGACGAGTACGCCGGGTGCTACTACCCCCGGTTCATCGCCGGCACCACCAAGCTCTCGAACCACTCCTTCGGCACCGCGCTCGACATGAACGTGCCAGGCAACCAGCGCGGCACCCGTGGGGAGTTCGACCGCCAGGTCGTGGCCATCTTCAAGAAGTGGGGCTTCGCCTGGGGTGGCGACTGGAGCTACACCGACCCGATGCACTTCGAGCTCGCCCGGCTCGTCGAGGTCGGCTGACGCCCGGGAGGCTCCGGGGTTACTCGAAGTAGTCCGGGACGATCAGTGCGTCCGGGTCCTGGCGGTGCGGCATCGCGTCGACCGCGACCCGCGCGATCGCCGCCGTGGCGGCGACCATCCGGGCGCGCTGCTTCTCGCCCAGCTCCTCCCAGGCCCGCTCGCGACGGGCCGACACCAGCGCCCGCGCCCCGGCCTCCGCGGCCTCGGCGTACTCCTCCGTGCTGAATTCGGGCGCGGCGCCCACCGTCGGCCGCTCCGGCAGCGCCACCAGCGTCGGCAGGACCATCTCGCCGGCGGTGGCCCGGTGCTGGTAGCGGGCCATCGCGTCGAGCTGCTTCCAGTCCTGCTCGGCCTTGCCCCGGCGCCACGGGGGCCGCCCGGCGGCGTGCAGCTGTCGGGCGGCGGCGTCGACGCCGACGGTCATCTCCCGCTCCGTGAACTTCACCCGCCCATCCTGCCCGGCCTCAGCCCGGTCGATACGGTCGCCCCATGCGCGCCGCCCAGGTCATCCAGCCCACCGGTCCCGCCGACGTCCGCGTCACCGACGCCGAGGAGCCCACGCCCGGGGAGGGCGAGGTCCTCGTGGACGTCCACGCGGTCGGGGTGGCCTTCCCCGACCTGCTGCTGAGCCTGGGGCAGTACCAGATGAAGCCGGAGCCGCCGTTCACGCTCGGCGTGGACGTGGCCGGGACGGTGGTCTCGGCCCCCGAGTCGGACGGGGGCTTCGAGCCCGGGCAGCGCGTCGCCGGCGTGCTGCCCTACGGCGGCGCCGCCGAGCGAGCCGTGGTGCCAGCGGTCTCGACCTTCCCGCTGCCCGACGACCTCTCCTTCGCCCAGGGCGCCGCCATCGGGATGAACTACCTGACGGCGCAGTTCGCGCTGCACCACCGGGGTCAGCTCCAGGCCGGCGAGACCGTCCTGGTGCACGGCGCCTCGGGCGGCCTCGGGACCGCGACCATCCAGGTGGCCAAGGGGATGGGGGCACGCACGATCGCCGTCTGCTCCACCGAGGAGAAGCAGCGCTTCGCCGCCGCGGCCGGTGCCGACGAGACGGTCGCGCTCGACGGGTTCAAGGACGCGGTCGCCGCGCTGACGGAGGGCCGCGGCGTCGACGTCGTGGTCGACATCGTCGGCGGCGACGTCTTCACCGACTCGCTGCGCTCGCTGGCGACGCAGGGGCGCCTGCTCGTGCTCGGCTTCGCCTCCGGCCAGGGCATACCCGAGGTCAAGGTGAACCGGCTGCTGCTGAACAACGTCGACGTGCGCGGCGTCGGCTGGGGCGCCTACGCGATGGTGCGGCCGGGCTTCATGGCCGAGCAGTGGGCCGCGCTCGAGCCGATGATGGCCAGCGGCACGGTGCTGCCGCCGATCGGGGCGACGTATGCCCTCGAGGACATGTCGCAGGCGCTGCTCGACCTCCAGGAACGCCGGGCGCTCGGCAAGCTCGTGCTCGAGGTGCGCTGAGCCGGCCGGTGGCGGGGCCATCGGGGTCGGGCTGGGTCGGGCTGGGTCGGGCTGGGTCGGGCTGGGTCGGGGTTCGCACCCGAGGCTAGGGTCGGGTCCGTGACGATCCTCGACGACGCTCGGGCGGGCATGGATCACTCCATCCGCATCCAGGACGACCTCTTCGGCCACGTGAACGGCCGGTGGCTGGAGGAGACGGAGATCCCGGCCGACCGGTCGAGCTGGGGGCCCTTCGTGCAGCTCGCCGACACGGCGGAGCAGCGCGTGCGCGAGCTGATCCAGGAGATCGCCGCCCGGCCGCTGGCCGAGCTCGACGCCGACGGCCAGCGGATCGCCGCCCTCTTCGCCTCCTTCATGGACGCCGAGGGCGTGGAGGCCCGCGGCATGACCCCCGTCGGGCCGATGCTCGACCGCGTGCACGCGCTGGGCGACGCGCGGGAGATGACGCGGCTGCTCGGCGAGCTGGAGCGCACCGGCACGCCGGGCCTCTTCTCCAGCCACGTGAACACCGACGCGAAGGACTCCGACCGCTACCTGGTGCTGCTGGCCCAGGGTGGCCTGGGGCTGCCCGACGAGTCCTACTACCGCGACGAGAAGTTCGCGCAGGTGCGGCAGCAGTACGTCGGCCACCTGACCCGGATGCTCGCGCTCGCCGGCCAGCCCGACGCGGAGGCCACGGCGCGGCGGATCCTCGAGATCGACACCCGGCTCGCCGAGGGGCACTGGGAGCGCGCCGACACCCGCGACGTGCAGAAGACCTACAACCTCACCACGCTGGAGGAGCTGCGGGCGCTGTGCCCGGCGTGGGACTGGGACGGCTACGTCGACGGCCTCTCCGGAGGCGGCCTCGACGCGGCGGCGGTGCTCGGCGAGACCGTCGTGCGGCAGCCGTCCTTCTTCGAGCACCTCTCCGCCGTGCTGGAGGAGGTGCCGATCGAGGACTGGAAGCCCTGGCTGGTCACGCGCGTCCTGCGGGGCGCCGCGCCGTACCTCCCGGCCCAGGTCGTGGAGGCGAACTTCGAGTTCTACGGCCGCACGCTCAGCGGCACGCCCGAGCTGCGGGCGCGCTGGAAGCGGGGCGTCTCGTTCGTGGAGGGCGCGGTCGGGGAGGCGGTCGGCCGCGAGTACGTGGCCCGGCACTTCCCCCCCGAGGCGAAGACCGAGATCGACCGGCTGGTGGCGAACTTGATCGAGGCCTACCGGCAGTCGATCTCGGCGCTCGACTGGATGACCGAGGAGACCAAGGCCCGCGCCTTCGACAAGCTGGCGACCTTCCGGCCCAAGATCGGCTACCCGGACGTGTGGCGCGACTACTCGTCGCTGGAGGTCAGCGCCGACGACCTGCTCGGCAACGCGCACGCCTCGGCAGCCTTCGAGACCGACCGCGAGCTGGCCAAGCTCGGCAGTCCGGTCGACCGCGACGAGTGGTTCATGCTGCCGCAGATGGTGAACGCCTACTACAACCCGGGCACCAACGAGATCTGCTTCCCGGCGGGGATCCTGCAGCCGCCCTTCTTCAGCCCCGACGCCGACCCGGCGGAGAACTACGGCGGCATCGGGGCGGTGATCGGGCACGAGATCGGCCACGGGTTCGACGACCAGGGCGCCCAGTACGACCCCCACGGCAACCTGCACGACTGGTGGACTCCCGCCGACAAAGCGGCCTTCGAGAAGCGCTCCGCGGCCCTCGTCGAGCAGTACGACGGCCTCGAGCCGCGCGGCCTGCCCGGCGAGCACGTGAACGGCTCGCTGACCGTGGGCGAGAACATCGGCGACCTCGGCGGGCTGACCATCGGCCTGAAGGCCTACTGCATCTCGCTGGGCGACCGGCCGGTGCCCGAGCGCGACGGCCTCACCGGCGTGCAGCGCCTCTTCCTGAACTGGGCCTATGTGTGGCGCTTCAAGCGGCGCAAGGAGCTGGACCTCCAGTACCTCACCGTCGACCCGCACAGCCCGCCCGAGTTCCGCGCCAACATCGCGCGCAACCTCGACGAGTTCCACGACGCCTTCGGCACCGTGGAGGGGGACGGCCTGTGGCTGGACCCCGCGGAGCGCGTGCGCATCTGGTGACCGGGCTGGGGACGACCCCCCGGCGCCGTCGGCCCCCGCTGGTAGACAGGGCGGCGTGACGAGCGCAGCCGGGGTCGGGGCAGTGATCGGGGACGGCGCGGCGGTGCGGGAGCAGGCCGAGCGCCACCTGCGGGCGCTGGTCGGCCGCGACGACGCGACCCTGCGCGAGGACCAGTGGGCGGCCGTCGAGGCGCTCGCGGTCGAGCACCGCCGCGCGCTCGTCGTGCAGCGCACGGGCTGGGGCAAGTCGGCCGTCTACTTCGTGGCCACGGCGCTGCTCCGCGCCGCCGGTGCCGGGCCCACCGTCATCGTCTCGCCGCTGCTCGCGCTGATGCGCAACCAGATCGAGGCCGCCGAGCGGGCGGGCATCCGCGCGGTCACCATCAACTCGACCAACATCGAGGAGTGGGAGGCGATCCAGGCCGACATCCGGGGCGGGTCGGTCGACGTGCTGCTCGTCAGCCCCGAGCGCCTGAACAACCCGGCCTTCCGCGACCAGGTCCTCCCGCGGCTGGCGGCGACGACGGGGCTGCTCGTGGTCGACGAGGCGCACTGCATCAGCGACTGGGGCCACGACTTCCGCCCGGACTACCGGCGGATCCGCACGCTGCTCGGCGAGCTGCGCGACGGTGTCCCGGTGCTGGCCACGACCGCGACCGCGAACGCGCGCGTCACCGAGGACGTCGCCGAGCAGCTCGGCGCGGACACCCTCACGCTGCGCGGGTCGCTCGACCGCGACTCGCTGCGCCTGGGCGTGCTCCGGCTGCCCGCGGCCGAGCAGCGGCTGGCCTGGCTGGCCGACCACCTCGACGAGCTGCCGGGCTCCGGCATCGTCTACTGCCTGACCGTCGCCGCCACGCAGGAGGTCGCGGCCTTCCTGCGCGAGCGCGGTCACCAGGTGGCGGCCTACTCGGGGCAGACCGACCCGACCGAGCGCCTCTCGCTGGAGCAGGACCTCGCGGCGGGCCGGGTGAAGGCGCTGGTGGCGACGAGCGCGCTGGGCATGGGCTTCGACGCCACGCTCGGCTTCGTGGTCAACCTCGGGGCGCCCGCGAGCCCGGTCGCCTACTACCAGCAGGTCGGCCGCGCCGGGCGCGGCACCGACGAGGCGACCGTCGTGCTGCTGCCGGCGGCCGAGGACCGCGACATCTGGGCCTACTTCGCCTCGCTGGCGTTCCCGCGCGAGGAGCTGGTCACCGAGACGCTCGAGACCCTGGCGGGCGCCGGCCGGCCGATGAGCACGGCCGTGCTGGAGTCGCACGTCGCGCTGAACCGCACGCGCCTGGAGACGATGCTCAAGGTCCTCGACGTGGACGGCGCCGTCCGGCGCGTCCAGGGCGGCTGGGAGGCCACCGGCCGGCCGTGGCACTACGACCACGAGCGGTTCGCCCGCGTCGCCGAGGCGCGGGAGCGCGAGCAGCGCGCGATGCTGGCCTACCTCGACACCGACCGGTGCCGCCTGCAGTTCCTGCGCGAACAGCTCGACGACCCGGCCGCCGAGCCGTGCGGGCGCTGCGACACCTGCGGCGGGCTCGACCTGCCGACCACGCTCTCCGACCAGGCGGTCGCCGAGGCCGGGGCGCGGCTGGCGCGCCCCGGCGTCGCCGTCGCCCCGCGCAAGATGTGGCCCAGCGGCCTGGGCGCGCACGGGATCGACCTCAAGGGCCGCATCGCCGAGCCCGCCGAGGAGGGCCGGGCCGTCGCCCGGCTCACGGACCTCGGCCACGGCCAGACGCTTCGGGAGCTGTTCCGCGACGGGACGCCCGACGGGCCCGTGCCGGTGCCGCTCGTGCGCGCCGTGCTCGAGGTGCTGGGCGAGTGGCGGCCCGAGGTCACCGCGATCGTGCACGCGGAGTCGGAGCGCCGCCCCGGGCTGGTGGCCGACCTCGCCTCGGGCCTCTCCCGGCACCTGCAGGTCCCCGTCGCCGGGCGCTGGGCGATCGCCGACGGGAGCGTGCCGCCGGGGGCCGGCGCCGTGAACTCCGCCCAGCGTGTGGCCGCCGTGTGCCGCCGCCACGAGCTGGTCCTCGACGGCCCGGTGACCGGGCCCGTGCTGCTGGTCGACGACCGCGTGGTCACCGGCTGGTCGGCGACGCTGGCCGCGCGGGCGCTTCGGCAGGCCGGTGCGCCCGCGGTCCTCCCGCTCGTCCTCGCCTCCGTGGGTTGACGGGCCACCCCAGCGTGTCCTTCGTCCCCGTCACCGGCCGCGCCGCCTTCCGGACCGCGGACCCGCCCCGCGACGGGGTCGTGGAGTTCACCGACGAGCGGCGCACGGTCGCCCTGCCCGTGCGGGCGGCCCTGCCGGTGCTCACCCGGGCGCACGCCCGCGAGGACCTGCACCCGAGCGTCGCCCTGCTCTCGGGCGCCGCCCTGCTGGGCCTGCGCTTCGTCGCCGCCGGACGCTTCGAGCCCGGCGGCCACGCCGGCGGCCCCGGCTGGCGGCTCGCGGCCCTGCCCGCCGACGACGAGGAGCGGGTGCGGCTGCTGGCCGAGACGCGCGCCTGGGGCGACGTCGACGCGGCGGCCGCCGAGGGGCTGGTGCGCGGGTTCCTCGACGCCGTGGTGGACGCGATGCCGCGGGGGGCGCCGCCCGTGGGGTCGTCGCCAGGGTCGTCGCCAGGGTCGTCGCCAGGGTCGTCGTCCGGCTCGCCGCCGGGACCCTCGACGGCGGGGCACCGGCGCCCTCGCGGGCGGGCGGTGGGCTACCCCGAGCGGCTCCGGGCCCGGCTCGAGCGCCACCTGCAGCCCGGCGACGCCGACCGACCGCGCGACGACGACCTGCCACACCTGGTGACGCTGTCGCTCCGGGTCGAGGCCGACGAGGGCGAGCTGCTCGCCGGCGCCGTCCGCCTGGTGCTCCAGGTGCACGACCAGCGCAACCCGGCGCACGTGGCGGACGCCGCGCTGCTGTGGACCCAGCAGCCCGGCGAGGCGGCGTCCCCGGGCGGGCACGGGTTCGGCTCGCGGGCCCGCACCCACACGGGGATCGCGCTGCGCGCCGCGGCGGAGGCGTGGCCCGTGCTCGAGCGGCTCCTGGAGCTGCGGGTGCCGGACGAGATCACGCTGGACGGCACCGAGATCGCCCACCTGCTGGAGCACGGGGTCGAGGCCCTGCGCCGCCGCGGGGTCGACGTGCTGTGGCCGCGCGCCCTCGGTCGCGACCTGACCACCCGCGCGGTGCTCGACGCCGAGGACCGGCGCCCTGCCGGCGGCCGCCCGCCCCCCGGCGGCGGGGACGCCGCCGGGCGCGAGGAGGCGCTGCAGAGCGGGCTGCTCGGCCCGGACGCCGTCTTCGCCTTCCGCTGGCAGGTCGCGCTGCACGGGGAGCCGCTCAGCGAGGAGGAGATGGACGCGCTCGCCGCCGCCACCTCGCCGATGCTGCGGCTGCGCGACCAGTGGGTGGTGGTCGACCCGGCCGTCGCGCGGCGTGCGCGCAAGCGGCTGCTGCGCACGGCGAAGCCGGCCCAGGCGCTCGCCGCGACGCTGACCGGCGTCGTCGAGGTCGACTCGAGCGACGGGCCGGTGGAGGAGCAGGTCGTCGTGGGCGCGACGCTGGAGCGGGTGCGCGAGCAGGTCCGCGCGGCCGCCTCGCGCGAGCCGGTCGCGGAGCCCGCCGGCCTGCACGCGCAGCTGCGCGCCTACCAGCGGCAGGGGCTGACCTGGCTGGCCGACCTCACCGCGCTCGGGCTCGGCGCCTGCCTCGCCGACGACATGGGGCTGGGCAAGACCGTCACGCTGATCGCGCTGCACCTGCACCGGCACCAGCCCGCCGGCGGCCGGGGTGCCGCGGGCCCGACCCTCGTGGTGTGCCCGACGTCGCTGCTCGGCACGTGGGAGGCCGAGATCGCACGGTTCGCGCCCGGCGTCCCGGTGCGGCGGCACCACGGCAGCCGGCGCGACCTCGCCGACCTCGCGGGCGGGACCCTGCCGGGCCTCGACCCGGGAGCCGACCCGGGCTTCGTGCTCACCACCTACGGCACGATGCGCCGCGACGCCGCCGAGCTGGGTCGCGTCGCCTGGGACCTGGTGGTCGCCGACGAGGCGCAGCACGTGAAGAACCCCCGCTCGGGCACGGCGCGGGCGCTGCGCGCGATCCGCTCCGAGGCGCGGGTGGCGCTGACCGGCACGCCGGTGGAGAACGACCTCTCCGAGCTGTGGGCGATCCTCGACTGGACGACGCCGGGGCTGCTCGGCAGCCGGCTCGCCTTCCGCCGGCGGTGGGCGGGGCCGATCGAGGCGGGCGTCGACCCCGCGGCGACCGCGCGCTTCGCCGAGCTGGTCCGGCCGTTCCTGCTGCGTCGCCGCAAGGCCGACCCCGGCATCGCCCCCGAGCTGCCCGACAAGACCGAGACCGACCACCTGCTGGGGCTGACGCGGGAGCAGGTGGTGCTCTACGAGGCGCTCGTCCGTGACGCGATGGCCCGGATCGAGCGCGCCGACGAGGATGCCCGCCGGGGGCAGGTCCTCGCCCTGCTCACCGGGCTCAAGCAGATCTGCAACCATCCCGCCCAGTTCCTCCGGCAGAGCGACCCCGGCCGCCGCGGGCGCTCGGAGAAGCTCGACCTGCTCGACGAGCTCGTGGGCACCGTGCTCGCCGAGGACGGCGCCGTGCTGGTGTTCACGCAGTACGTGGCCCTCGCCCGGCTGCTCGCCGCGCACCTCGGGCGGGCCGGGGTGCCGCACCAGCTGCTGCACGGCGGCACGCCGGTCCCCGAGCGGGAGGCGATGGTGGCGCGGTTCCAGGCCGGCGAGGTCCCGGTGTTCCTGCTCTCGCTCAAGGCCGGCGGCACCGGCCTGAACCTCACCCGCGCCGACCACGTCGTGCACGTCGACCGCTGGTGGAACCCCGCGGTCGAGGACCAGGCCACCGACCGTGCGCACCGGATCGGCCAGACGCGCCCGGTCCAGGTGCACCGGATGGTCACCCAGGGCACCGTCGAGGAGCGGATCGCGGCGCTGCTGACCCGCAAGCGGGCGCTCGCCGACGCCGTGCTCGGGCGCGGCGAGGCCGCCCTGACCGAGCTCTCGGACGACGAGCTGCGCGACCTCGTGACCCTGCGGCGGCCGGACCCCGGGTGAGCGCCGTGGTGCACCCGCGGTTGCGGCCGCGGCGCTCGGGCCGCCTCGCCAGCTGGTGGGGCCGGGCGTGGGGGCGCGCGGTCGAGGAGGCGGCGTACGACGCCGCGGACCTGCGCCGCGCCCGCGCGCTGGCGCGGGCGGGCGCCGTGGGCGCGATCGGGGTGCGCGCGGGCTCGGTCGCGGCGGCCGTGCGGGTCGGCGCCGGGTCCGCCGAGACCGTGACCGTCGACGCGACGCTGCCGGTGCTGGACGCCGGCGGGCGCGCGATGCTCGTCGAGCTCGTGGCCGCCGAGGCCGGCCGGGTCGCCGACCTGCTGGCGGGCGAGCTGCCGATCGAGCTGGTCGAGGAGGCGGAGGACGCGGGCGTCGAGCTGCTGCCGGCCGGCGGCGAGCTCGGGACCGCCTGCCCCTGCGGGCACTGGGTCGACCCCTGCGAGCACGCCCTCGCCGTGCTGACCCAGGTCGGTTGGCTGCTCGACACCGACCCGTTCGTGCTGCTCGCCCTGCGCGGGGTGCCCCGGGAGGCGTTGCTCGCGGACCTGCACGCGGGCTCGGCCCGACCCGACGGGGCCGACGGGGGCGACGGGGTCGACGAGGTCGACGAGGTCGACGAGGTCTCCCTGGAGCTGGGCGCCGACGCCGCCCGCCGGGCCGCCGCCGTCCTCGCCGCCCTGGAGGCCGGCGACCCGGACTCCGTCGACGACCTCTTCCGCTAGGCGGTGGTCAGGACCCGGGGGGCACGTCGAGCGCGCGCAGCGCCATCGCCTCCAGCGTCGCGCGCAGCGCCCGGTCGTCGAGCAGTCCCGAACGCGGGGTGGAGTTGATCAGCCCGAAGGCCGCGTGCGCCCGCGCCCGCGCCTCCTCGGGGGCGAGCGTGGGCTGCATCGCCCGCAGCTGCTCGGCCCACAGGTCCACATAGGCCCGTTGCAGCGCCCGCACCCGTGCCCGCGCCTCGACGGGCAGCGAGGACCAGTCCCGGTCCTGCACGACGATCAGCGGGCGGTGTCGCAGCGCGAACTCCACGTGCCACCCCACCAGCGCCGCGCACGCCGCCGCCGCGTCGGAGGCGGACCCGGCGCGCTCCCGGCCGACGGCCAGGAGCTCCTCGCTGATCGACACCAGCATCTCGGCGAGCATGGCGTCCTTGGAGGCGAAGTGCTTGTAGAGCGCCGGCCCGGAGATGCCGCACGCGGCGCCGAGGTCCGCCACCGAGACGCCGTGGAAGCCCCGCGCGGCGAAGAGCTCCGCCGCGGTGTCGAGGATCTGGTGCCGCCGGTCCACCCACTCAGGTTAGCGATCGTTCACCGGGGTGGGCCGCGTCCGCCGGGGCGCGGGTACCGTCCGGCGGATGGCCGACATCCACTTCCGCAACGGCAACGTGTTCGACGGGCAGCGCTACCGCGAGGGAGTCTCCGTGCTCGTCCGCGACGGCCGCGTCCACGGCCTCGGCACTCCCGAGGACGTGCGCGACCGGGCCAGCACCGACGTGGAGGTCGTCGACATCGGCGACGGCCTGCTGATGCCCGGCTTCTTCGACAGCCACATGCACCCGCTCGTCGGCGGCCTGGAGCGGCTGCGGTGCGAGATGTTCGAGCTCGAGTCGGCCGAGGCCTGCTTCGAGGCCATCAAGGACGCCGCGCGCCGGCGTCCCGACGACGCCTGGTTCCGTGGGGGCGGCTGGTCGGTGGACCTCTTCGACGCCCACGGCCCGACCGCCGAGCAGCTCGACCGGTTGGTGCCCGACCGCCCGGCGTTCCTGCCGAGCACCGATCACCACGACGCCTGGGTCAACACGCGCGCGCTCGAGATCGCCGGCATCACGCGCGACACGCCCGACCCCGCCGACGGCTGGATCGAGCGCGACGCCCAGGGCAACCCCACCGGCACGCTGCGCGAGGGCGCGATGGGCCTGGTCTGGCCCCACGTGTCCACGACGCGCGAGGAGTACGCCGACGCCATGCGCGAGGCGCAGTCGCACCTGCACTCCTGGGGCGTCACGGGCTGGCACGACGCGCTGATCGGCGGGTACGCCGGTCTCGACGACCCGACGCAGGCCTACCTGGACCTGATCGCCGGCGGCGAGCTGACCGCGCGGGTCACGTGCTCGCAGTGGTGGGACCGGTCGCGCACGGGGCCCCGGGAGGTCCGCCAGCAGGTCACCGAGCTGCTCGCCGAGCGGGACCGGCTGCGTCGGCTCGGGCTCGACGCGAGCTCGATCAAGATCATGATGGACGGCATCGCCGAGACGATGACGGCCAACGTCGCGGAGCCCTACCACGACCTGCACCACTGCCCCTGCGGCGACCGGGGGCTGCCGTTCCTGAGCCGCGACGAGGCGATCGAGGCGGTCGTCGCGATCGACGCGGCGGACCTGCGGGTGCACGTCCACGCGATCGGCGACCAGGCGGTGCACCACGCGCTCGATGCGATCGACGAGGCCCGGAGAACCAACGGGCTGCGCGACCTGCGGCACCAGATCGCGCACCTGCAGCTGGTCCGCCCGGAGGACCGCAACCGGTTCGGCGACCTGGAGGTCGTCGCCAACCTCCAGGGCATGTGGGCGCACCACGACACCCCCGCCGTGACCATGCTCGAGCCGCACCTCGACGAGGAGCGGATGGGCTGGCACTACCCCTTCGCCGACATCCTGGCGGCGCACGCGAAGTTCGCCGGCGGCAGCGACTGGCCGGTGCAGGACCCCGAGCCGATCGCCGCCGTCCACTGCCTGGTCAACCGCACCGCCTGGCAGGAGGAGGGTGCGGACCCCGAGGAGCCGCTGGTGCCCGACCAGGCCATCTCGCTCTCGGAGGCGTTGGCGGCCTACACCCGGGGCTCGGCCTGGGTGAACTACCACGACGACGCCGGGCACGTCGAGGTCGGCGCCCGCGCGGACCTGGTGCTGCTGGACCGGGACCCCTACGCCCTCCCGACCCGGGAGATCGGGGCCACCGAGGTGGTCGGGACCTGGACCCAGGGCCGCCTCGTCTACGAGCGCTGACGCCCCTGGTCGCGGCGCATTCCTCCACCCCCAGGGGTGAGGAGGGTGCGGCCTCGATTGGTTCATCGCGTGCGGAAGGGGTATCGGTAGGGGGTACCGCCGCGCGTGTTTCGGCCCCGCGGAGATCCCGCGGAGAGCACGCCGGTGACCCCGTCCGGAAGGATCCGTGATGCGTGAGTATCTGAAGGAGCACACGAACCCACCCGTGTTCCTGGGCTCGGCGGCCGTCGTGCTCAGCTTTCTCGTCCTGGGTGTCGTGGCGCCGGCGAGCGTCAACAACGCCGCCCAGGACCTCTTGTCGTTCATTGCCACCAACTTCGAGTGGCTCTACATCTTCGGCACGACCGCGCTCATCGTCTTCGTCGTGTGGCTGATGCTGAGCCGCTACGGCTCGGTGCGGCTCGGCCCCAACGGCGCGAAGCCCGAGTACAGCACCATCTCGTGGTTCGCCATGCTCTTCACCGCGGGCATGGGCATCGGCCTGGTGTTCTACGCCGTGGCCGAGCCGGTGAACCACTTCGCCAGCCCGCCGACCGGCGACGGCGGCACCCCTGAGGCCGCCTCGAACGCGATGAACTACACGTTCTTCCACTGGGGCTTCCACCCCTGGGCGGTCTACATCACGCTCGCCGCCTCGCTGGGCTACTTCACCTTCCGGCGTGGCCTGCCGCTGCGGCCGGCCTCCGCGCTCTACCCGCTGCTCGGTGAGCGCATCTACCGGTGGCCCGGCGCCCTGATCGACATCCTCGCGGTGTTCGGCACGCTCTTCGGCCTGGCCACCTCGCTGGGCATCGGCGGCCAGCAGGTCGGCGCCGGCCTGGAGACCCTCTTCGGGATCCCGAACACGACCACCGCCCAGGTCCTGATCGTCGCGGCCATCACCGCCGTCGCGGTCGTCTCCGTGATGCTGGGCGTCGACAAGGGGATCCGGAACCTGTCGCTGGCCAACCTGTGGCTCGCCCTGGCCCTGATGATCTTCGTGTTCGCCTTCGGGCCGACCCGTGACATCGCGAACACGCTGATGGCCAACGTGGGCACCTACATCCAGACGCTCCCGCAGCTGGGCCTGGAGACCTTCCCGAACGGCGGCGAGCAGGCCCAGTCCTGGCAGAGCAGCTGGACGCTCTTCTACTGGGGCTGGTGGATCTCGTGGTCCCCCTTCGTCGGCATGTTCCTCGCCCGGATCTCCTACGGCCGCACGCTGCGGTCCTTCGTCGCCGGCGCGCTCTTCGCGCCCGTCGGGGCCTCGATGGTCTGGCTGACCGTCTTCGGTGACTCCGCCCTTCGCGAGATCCTGAGCGGGGACGCCGGTGGCCTGCAGGAGACGGCGATCAACACGCCGGAGAACAGCCTGTTCGTGCTGCTCGACCAGCTGCCGGTCGCCGGCATCCTGGCGACCCTGGCCTCGCTGATGGTGGTCATCGTCGTCGTCCTCTTCTTCGCGACGTCCTCCGACTCGGGCTCGCTGGTGGTGGACATCCTCACCAACGGCGGTGACCCGAACCCCGTGTGGCAGCAGCGCCTCTTCTGGGCGATCACCGAGGGCGCCGTGGCCGCCGTGCTGCTGATCGCGTCCGCGGCCTCGGGCAGCAACGCGCTCGCGGCGCTGCAGGCTGCGGCGATCGCCGCCGGCCTGCCGGTCCTGGCCCTGCTGATCTTCATGGCGATCGGGCTGACGAGGGCGCTGCGCGACGAGCGGATCGAGCGCCCCGACATCGACAACCCTCCGCCGTTGGCCGGCATGCGCGCCTTCGCCGAGCGGACCCGTCCGCCGCGCGCGGGTGACATGCAGGCCGACCGCCGGGCACGCCAGGAGGCCGAGGCCGCCGGGGGCGGCGAGCACTCCGACGACACGACTCGCGAGTCGGTCGGCAAGTAGGACCGCAACCAGCCGCGTCGGACGCCCCAGAGCGCCCGCCCGCCCCGCGTCGGAGTCGCCGGTCGCCCGGTGACTCCGGCGGGGGGCACGCGCGGCCACGGGTGCCCAGCGCCGGGAAGCCGGGCCATCTCCCGGCGGTGGACGGGCCCGGTTAACGATCGCTAACCTGAGTCGCGTGAGCGACGAGATGCGGGCGCTGGTCGACGAGCTCCACGAGCGCCTCGCCCGGGCGCGCGCGGGGGGCGGCGAGCGGGCCCGCCGCAAGCACACCGACCGGGGCAAGCTGCTCGCGCGCGACCGCGTCGACCGCCTGCTCGACCCCGGCAGCCCCTTCCTCGAGCTGAGCCCGCTCGCGGCCACCGGCATGTACGGCGGCACCCACGCGGAGGAGGCCGTGCCCAGCGCCGGCATCGTCACCGGCATCGGCCGCATCGCCGGCCGGCTGTGCGTCGTGGTCGCCAACGACGCCACGGTCAAGGGCGGCACGTACTACCCGGTCACGGTCAAGAAGCACCTCCGCGCGCAGGCGGTCGCCGCAGAGAACCGGCTGCCCTGCGTCTATCTCGTCGACTCGGGCGGCGCCTTCCTGCCGATGCAGGACGAGGTCTTCCCCGACCGCGAGCACTTCGGCCGGATCTTCTTCAACCAGGCCAACCTGTCGGCCGCCGGGATCCCCCAGATCGCCAGCGTGATGGGCTCCTGCACGGCCGGCGGGGCCTACGTCCCGGCGATGAGCGACGAGTCGATCATCGTCCGCGACCAGGGCACGATCTTCCTCGGCGGCCCGCCGCTGGTGAAGGCGGCGACCGGCGAGGTCGTCACCGCCGAGGAGCTGGGCGGCGGCGACGTGCACGCCCGCACCTCCGGCGTGGTCGACCACCTCGCCGAGGACGACGACCACGCGCTCGCGATCGCGCGCGGCGTCGTCGGCACCCTCCCGCCTCCCCCCGCTCCCCCCTGGGAGGTCCGGCCCGTCGAGGAGCCCGCCGAGGACCCCGCCACGCTGCCGCAGGTCGTCCCGGTCGACCCCCGCACGCCGTACGACGTGCGGGAGGTGATCCGGCGGGTCGTGGACGGCAGCCGCCTGCAGGAGTTCAAGCAGCTCTACGGCGAGACCCTGGTCTGCGGCTTCGCGCACATCTGGGGCCACCCGGTCGGGATCCTCGCCAACAACGGCATCCTCTTCAGCCAGTCCGCGCTCAAGGGCGCGCACTTCATCGAGCTGTGCAACCAGCGCGGCATCCCGCTGGTCTTCCTCCAGAACATCTCGGGCTTCATGGTGGGCCGCGAGTACGAGAACGGCGGGATCGCGAAGGACGGTGCCAAGCTCGTCACCGCCGTCGCGTGCAGCGTCGTCCCGAAGCTCACGGTCGTCGTCGGCGGCTCCTACGGCGCCGGCAACTACGGCATGTGCGGTCGCGCCTACGACCCCCGCTTCCTGTGGATGTGGCCCAACGCCCGGATCTCGGTGATGGGCGGGGAGCAGGCCGCGAGCGTGCTCGCCACGGTGCGCCGCGACGGGCTGGAGTCCCGCGGCGAGGAGTGGTCGGCCGAGGACGAGGAGGCGTTCAAGGACCCCATCCGCACGCAGTTCGAGGAGCAGGGGTCGCCCTACTACGCCACCGCCCGGCTGTGGGACGACGGCGTGATCGATCCCGCCGACACCCGCCGGGTGCTCGGCATGGGCCTCGCGGCCGCCGCGCAGGCGCCCGTCGCGCCGCCCTCCTACGGCGTCTTCCGGATGTGAGGGGGGCCCCGTGATCGAGAAGCTCCTGGTCGCCAACCGCGGCGAGATCGCGGTGCGCGTGATGCGGACCGCCGCCCGGATGGGCGTGCGCACGGTCGCGGTCTTCACCGACCTCGACGCCGAGTCGCCGCACGTGCACGCCGCCGACGAGGCCGTGCGCGTGGACTCCTACCTCGACGTCGACGAGGTCGTCGCCGTCGCGGTCGGGTGTCGCGCCGACGCGGTGCACCCCGGCTACGGCTTCCTCTCCGAGCGGGCCGCCTTCGCGGCGGCGCTCGAGGAGGCGGGCGTCCGGCTGGTGGGGCCGGCCGCGTCGGTGATGGAGCAGATGGGCCGCAAGGACGCGGCCCGCGAGATCGCGATCGCGGCCGACGTGCCCGTGGTGCCCTCCTTCGAGGCGGCGGACGGCGCGGTGCCGGCGGCGGACTCGCTCGACTACCCCGTCCTGGTCAAGGCCGCGGCCGGCGGGGGCGGCAAGGGCATGCGCGTCGTGCGCTCACCCGGCGAGCTGGAGGAGGCCGTCGCCGCCGCCGGCCGCGAGGCGCGGAGCGCGTTCGGCGACGACACCCTGCTCGTCGAGCGCTACGTCGAGCGCGGCCGGCACGTCGAGGTCCAGGTCATCGGCGACGCCCACGGCACCGTGCTGCACCTGTGGGAGCGCGACTGCTCGACGCAGCGCCGGCACCAGAAGGTGCTCGAGGAGGCCCCGGCCCCCACGCTCGACGACGCCACCCGCGAGCGGATCACGCGCGCGGCCGTCGACCTCGCCGCGCACGTCGGCTACGTCAACGCCGGCACCGTCGAGTTCCTGCTCGACCCGGACGCGAACGGAGGCGACGGCGCCTTCTACTTCCTCGAGATGAACACCCGGCTCCAGGTCGAGCACCCCGTCACCGAGATGGTCACGGGGCTCGACCTGGTCGAGCTGCAGCTGCGCGTCGCGGCGGGCGAGCCGCTGCCGCTGGCCCAGGAGGACGTGCGCCTCGACGGCCACGCGATCGAGGCCCGGGTCTACGCCGAGGACTCCTTCGCCGGCTTCCTGCCCCAGGCCGGGACCGCCACCCTGGTGCGCTGGCCCGGCGGCCAGGGCCGGGGTCACCCCGACGTCCGGGTGGACCACGCGCTGGAGACGGGCCAGGTCGTCTCGACGGCGTACGACCCGATGCTCGGCAAGGTCGTCGTGCACGCGGCCGACCGGGAGGCGGCCCGGCAGGTGCTCGTCGCGGCCCTGGACGAGACCGCGATCCTCGGGCTCACCACGAACGCCGGCTTCCTGCGCGCGCTCGTCGCCGGGGACGCGTTCCGCGACGCCGCCATCGACACGGCGTGGCTCGACCGGCACGAGGTGCCGGCACCCGGCGACGACCTGCCGCGGCTGCTCGTCGCCTGGGCGGCGGCCACGCTCGCGACCGGCGACACCGCCCACGACCGGCGGCACCCCTTCCAGTCCGACGGGTTCCGGCTCGGCGGGTCGCCCGCGCCGATCCGCGTGGAGCTCGACCGGGACGTGGCCGTCGACCGGGCGCCCGACGGGCGCGGCGGGGCGGTGGACGGCGTCCCCGTCCGCCAGCTCTCCGCGGACGACCACGCGCTCGAGGTGATCGTCGACGGGCGACCGGTGCACGCCGTGGTGCAGGTGCGGCCCGGCAGCTACGAGGTGTCCCTGCGCGGGCAGCGGCACGCGTTCACCCCGCCCGACCGCCTCGCCGGCTCGGCCGGGACGACCGACGGGACCGTCACCGCGCCGATGCCCGGGACGGTGCTCGACGTGCGCGTCGCCGCGGGCGACGCCGTCGACGAGGGGCAGACGCTCGGGGTGCTCGAGGCGATGAAGATGGAGCTGGCCCTGACGGCCCCCTGCGCGGGCACGGTGGCGGAGGTGGCGGTCGCGGCCGGCGACCAGGTGGCGCTGGGGGCCACGCTGGTCGTGGTGGAGGCGGGGGACGAGCGCGCCGGTGGTCGGGCACAATCGGCCCCATGAGCCGCGTCGTCTTCCTGCATGTCGGTGCGCCGAAGACGGGGACGACGTACCTCCAGGACCGCCTGATGCGGAACGCGCCGGCCCTCGCCGACCACGGGGTCCACTTCCCGTCGCGCTCGCGCTTCGTCAACGCGGACCTCTTCCACTTCCGCGCCGCGCTCGACCTGCTCGAGCAGGACTGGGGCGGGCCTCCGGGCCACGCGGAGGGGTCGTGGGAGGCGATGGTGCGCCGGATCGGTCGCCGCGACGGCACCGTCGTGCTCAGCCACGAGATCCTCGCCCCGGCGCCGGAGGACAAGGTCGCCAAGGTGATGAACGACCTGCGCGACAGCGAGGTGCACGTGGTCTACTCCGCCCGCGACCTCGGGCGGCAGCTGCCCGCGGCCTGGCAGGAGAGCGTGAAGCAGGGCCGCAAGTGGCCGTTCCGCCGGTTCCTGAACCGGGTCGAGCAGGGCAATCCCTGGTTCTCGCGGGCCTTCGACCTGCCGCGGGTGCTCACCACCTGGGGTGCCCAGCTGCCCCCCGAGCGCCTCCACGTCGTGACGGTGCCGCACCGGGGTCCGGACGCCGCGCCCGACGAGCTGTGGCAGCGCTTCTGCCGGGTCTTCCGGATCGATCCCGACTGGGCGCCGCTGGACAGCGAGCGGTCGAACACGTCGCTCGGCATCGCGGAGACGCAGCTGGTGCGCCGCCTGAACCGCCGGATGGGGCGGGCGGCGCGCCGCGAGGTGTCCTACGACCACCTGGTCCGCAACCTGCTCGCGCAGGGCGAGCTCGCCGACCGCGGGTCACCCCCGGTGCGGCTGCCCCCCGAGCGCTTCGACTGGGCCGAGGAGCGCGCCGAGGCGTGGATGGAGTGGATCGCGGACAGCGGCGTGGACGTGGTCGGCGACCCGGAGGACCTGCGGCCCCGGCGCCCGGACCCCGAGGAGCGGTGGCGCGACCCCGACCGCGTGGGCCCGAAGATGCTGCTCGGCGCCTCCCTCGACGCGCTGGAGGCGATGACCCGCGAGGCCGCCCGCCGGCAGGACCCCAGCACGCGCGTGCGCGCCAGGCTCCGCGCCAACGCGCGACGGCTCAAGCCGGGACGGTCGCGCGGGTGAGGCCCCGGGTGAGAGCCCGATGAGCCCGGCGGCACCCTCCGTGGGCCACCGCGCGGCGCCGATGTCCGGCCGCGCGGGCGGTCCCGGCTGGGCGGTCCACCTGCGCGCGGGCGGGACGACGCCCTGGCCGGCGTGGCTCGAGCGCCACGGCCCGGCGGGGGCGCTGCCCCGCGGGGCGCTCCCGGGCGCCCAGGAGCTCGAGCTGCTGCGCCGGCTCAACCTGGCCGGCCGGCCCTCGGGGGCCCTGGCCGAGCGGGTGCTCGCCGCGGGCGGCACCGGCCGCGGCCGCCTCGACCTCGAGCTCGTCGGCGACGGGCCCGAACGGCCGCACGGCGCCCCGCCCGTCGACCCGACCGCGCTCCCCGCCGAGGAGCTGCTGCGGGTGGCGGTCGGCCTGGTGGCCGACGACCTGGTGGCGTACGCCGCGCGCGAGCCGGCCGCGGTGGCCGACCCGCCCCGACCCTGGCACCTCCCGGGCCGTCGCCGCTACCGGATGGTGGGCGACCCGCGCCTGGCCGATCCGGTGCGCGAGGCGGCCGCGCGGCGGCACCGGCCCATCGGCGGCCGGGACAGCCGGATCCTGGTGCTCGGCGCGGGCTTCGAGCAGATGCTCGTCGACGTCTGGTGCACCCGGTTCCTCGGCCCCGGAGCGCCGACCTGGGAGGCGTGGGTGCGCGGCTGGTGCGAGCACGACGCGAGCCCGCCCCGCACCGACCTGGCCGCGGCGGCGGACCTGTGGGCCGGGCGCGAGGGGGCCCACCGCGTGCACGTCGTGCTCGACCCGGGGGCCCTGCCGCGGCTGGTCCGCGACCGCGGGCTGCCGCCGCCGGCGCCGCCCCCGGCGGCCGGGGCCGCCGAGCTGGCCCGGCGCGTGGCCGGCGTGCTCGGGGTGCTCGTCGGGCCGACCGAGCGGCACCGGCTCGTGGGGCGCGTGCTGCTCCCGTGGCTGGCGACGCTGGACGTGCCCGCGGGCGGGCCCACCCCCGGCGTGCCCGCGTGGGCCGAGCCGTGGCTGGACCGCCGCGCGCGTGTGCTCCGCGACGCGGTCCGCGAGGGTGGCTACCGTGTCCACGGAGACCTCGAGGCGCTCCTGGATCGCACGGCCGGCGGCTCCCCGGGTCCGCGGCAGGCGCTGGCGGTCGCCGTGGCGGCGCTGGTGGGGGCGGAGCACACCGACGAGGCGGAGGCGCGAGGGTGACGGCCAAGCGGGTGCTGCTCCACGTGGGCACCCCGAAGACGGGCACGTCCTACCTGCAGGACGTCCTCTTCCGCAACCGCGAGCGCCTCGTCGAGCACGGCATCCTCTACCCGGCCGACCGGTTCGACAGCCACTTCCTCGCCGCGCTCGACCTGATGCGCCTGACCTGGGGCGGCCTCGAGCGCGAGGCGGTGGGCTCCTGGGAGCGGCTGGCGGAGCAGGTCCGCGCCTGGCACGGGACCGCGATCGTCAGCCACGAGATCCTCGCGCACTCCTCCCAGGCCCACGTCCGGCGGGCGCTGGAGTCGCTCGGCGCGGGCGACGACGACGTGGAGCTGCACCTGGTCGTCTCGGCGCGCGACCTGCTGCGCCAAGTGCCGGCCGAGTGGCAGGAGAACGTCAAGCACCGGGCCACGCTGAGCTACGAGACGTTCCTGGAGGAGATCCGCGACCCCGAGCGCGCCTCGACGATCGCGGCGTGGTTCTGGAGCGTGCAGGAGGTCCCCGACATCCTCGAGCGCTGGGGCGCCGACCTGCCCCCCGAGCGCGTGCACGTGGTGACGGTGCCGCTCCCGGGCTCGCCGCCGGACCTGCTCTGGAGGCGGTTCCAGCAGGTCTTCGAGCTCGAGGGCATCCCGCTCGACGAGGAGGCCGAGCGCGCCAACCCGTCGCTGGGGGTGCCCGAGACCGCGCTCGTGCGGCGGCTCAACCAGGCCGTCAACCGCGACGTGCGGCCCGCGCAGTACCGGCCGCTCGTGCGGGAGCTGCTCGCCCACCGGACCCTCTCCCAGCGCGCGGGCTCGCCCCGGCTCGCGCTCTCCCCCGAGGCGGCGGAGTGGGCGACCGCGCTCTCCCGCCGGTGGGTCGACGGCATGCGCGAGCGCGGGTACGACGTCGTCGGCGACCTCGAGGACCTGATGGGCCTCCCGCCGGACCCCGCGGCCTGGGCCGACCCCGACGCCCCCGACGAGTCGCTGGTGGCGGCGGCGAGCGTCGACGCCGTCCGGGCGCTGCTGCTGGAGAACGTCGCGATCCACCAGAGGGAGGCGGCGCTGCGCCACGAGGTCGACGACCTGCGCGGGGCGCTGGAGCGCGCCTACCTGCGGCCGACGTACAAGATGCGCGAGCGGGTGGTCGACCGGCTGCGCGACTCCGAGGCGGGGCTGGCGGCGCTGAACGCCTACCGGCGCTTGCGCGGCAGGAGCTCCCTGTCGGCGTAGCGCCCCACCTGCCAGGTCTGGAAGCCGTCGGTGCCGGCGCCGACGAACCCGCCGACCACGGGCATGCGGCGCGCCACGGTGCTCGCCATCCGCTTGCCGACGACGCGCTCGATCAGCCCGGCGGCGACCTCTCGGGAGACGGCGTGGTCCATCGTGGCGCGCTCCTCGGGGTCGCGGGCCGGGGCCGTCGCCAGCACGCGCGGCGTCCCGGGCAGGCGGCGCTGCCTGACCATCCGCGCGACGTGGTCCTCGCCCAGCAGGCACACCACGACGGCGTTGCGCACCCGCGGGTCCTCCAGGTCGTAGCCCCGGAGGTGGGCGATGCCGGCGACCATCCGGCACTGGATCACGGCCAGGCCGGTGATGTTCGCCGGGACCGTCAGGGTGGCCGTCACGAGGCCGCCGAGGTTGGTGACGAACCCGCCCGCGCCGGCGAGGCGCACGTTGTTCTCGATGACCTCGTGCACGGCGCGCTCGACGTCCCCGTGCTGCTCGGCCAGCTGCTTGTCGGCGGCCTCCGCCGCCGGCGGCAACGGCCCGGCCCCGCTGATGGCGCGCGTCAGCGCCTCGCGCACGAACCCGGTGGCCGTCCGGGGCGCCATCCGGGTCAGGCGCGGCGCCATGTGGCGGCCCACGCGCCCGCTGATGCTCATGGCGGAGAGCCTACGCAAGCGCTCCTCGGGGGTGGTCGGCCCGGCCCGCCCGGGGGTTAGCGTGGCCGGCGTGTCGCCGCCCTGCCCGCCCGAGGAGCCGCCGCCCAGCCAGTGGCGCTTCGGCCCGGCGGAGTCGCTGGAGTCGGAGGAGGACCTGGTCGCCGTCGGGGCGGACCTCTCCCCGGGCACGCTCCTGGAGGCCTACCGCCACGGCCTGTTCCCGATGCCCTCCGGCGAGGCGGGGGGCGCCCCGCTGTGGTTCTGTCCCCTCCGGCGCGGCGTGCTCCCGCCCGGCGGCCTGCGCGTCTCCCGCTCGCTGCGTCGCTCCGCCCGGGAGTTCGAGATCCGCGTGGACACCGCCTGCCCCGCGGTGATCGACGCCTGCGCGCACCCCGACCGGCCCTCGGGGTGGATCGACGACGACGTGCGGGAGGCCTACCTCGAGCTGCACCGGCTGGGGTGGGTGCACTCGGTCGAGGCGTGGCGCGACGGCGAGCTGGCGGGTGGGCTGTACGGCGTCGCGATCGGCGGGCTCTTCGCCGGGGAGTCGATGTTCTACCGCGAGCGGGACGCCTCCAAGGTCGCGCTCCTGGGCCTGACGGAGCTGCTGGAGCGAGGGACCGACCCCGCGACGCGCCATCACCGGCTGCTGGACGTGCAGTGGCGCACGCCCCACCTCGCGAGCCTCGGCGTCGTGGAGATCACCCGTTCGGACTACTCTGCCCGCCTGCGGCGGGCGCTCCGGCTGAAGGCGCCCCCGGGCCTCGGCGGACCGTGCCACGATGTGTCCAGGGCGGACCCCGACGAGGGGGCCTGATCCCGCGGAGGCGAGGGGGTGCAGCGTGAGAGGCCGCGTGGCACGCCGGGTCGCGGTCGTCCTGCTCGCCGCACCGCTGATCGGGCTGGCGGGCTGCGCCGAGGAGGCGCCGTCGGACGCCTCGCGGGAGGACTTCTGCGCCGCCTTCAACAGTCTGGCCGACGCCAGCACGGGCGAGGACTTCCGCGCCTTCGCCGAGCGCCTCGACGAGGCGGGCACCCCCGGGGACATCAGCCGCGACGGGCGCGCCGGGTTCGAGGTCGTGGTCCGGGTGGCGCGCAGCCTCGAGTCCGACGCGAGCCTGGAGGAGCTGCAGGACCCCAACGTGAGCGATCGCGAGGAGCAGCAGGCACAGGCGTTCCTCGAGTACGGCAGCGAGACCTGCACCTCGCTGGACGACGAGAGCGGCGCGCTGTAGCCCCCGACCGGCCGCTCACACCACGCGCGGCGGCTCGCCGTTCTCGCTGACCATCGGCCGGCCTGCGGCCTCCCACTCGATCATGCCGCCGTGCAGGTTCACGGCCCGGTGCCCGGCCTGGTCGAGCCAGGCCACGACCTGGGCGCTGCGCCCGCCGACGCGGCAGACGACGAGCACCTCGCCCTCGGGCAGGTCCTGGGTCCGCGTGGACAGCTCGCTGAGGGGCACGTGGACGGCGCCGGGGATGTGGCCGTGCTCCCACTCGACGGGCTCGCGCACGTCGAGGACGGCGAGACCCTGGGGAAGGGGGTCGGGGAGGAGCGCGACCTCGGTCGCGGGCAGGGAGGAGTCCACGGGCATGCCTTGAGGGTAGTGAACCGGCAGCCGAACGGCAGGGGCCGAACGTCCCCCGGCCCGCGTGCGCTCAGTGGGTGCCCGCGAGGTTGAGGCCCACCACGCCGGCCACGACCAGGGCCAGGGAGAGCCCCTTGAGCCAGCTCATCTCCTCGCCGAGCAGGAAGTAGCCGATCACGGCCACGAGCGCTGTGCCGAGCCCCGCCCACACGGCGTACGCGATCGACACCGAGATCGTGCGGACGACCAGCGCGAGCAGCCAGATGGCGACCCCGTAGCCGACCAGCACGACGGCCGTCCAGACGGGGTCGGTGAAACCTTGGGCCCGCGGGAGCAGGGCGGTCGAGGCGACCTCGACCGCGACCGCGGCCACGAGCAGGGCGATCGCGACGGGCATGGGACCTCCTCCGGTGGGCGTGGCGACGTGTAGCGTCTGCTACATCCGACTGTAGCAGTCGCTACAATGGCCCCATGGATCGTCGCGCGGAGCTGCTCGAGCAGGTGACCGACCACGTGCTGGCGCACGGGCTGATCGGCCTCACGCTGCGCCCGCTGGCGCGGGCCGTCGGGACCAGCGACCGGATGCTGATCTATCACTTCGGCAGCCGCGACGAGCTCGTCTCCGACGTCCTGGGGCTCGCCAACGAGCGGGCGATCGCCGCGGTGGACGCGCTGCCCGCCGGTGTGTCGGTGCACGACGGGGTGAACCGGCTGTGGGAGGCCTACCGCCGCGAGCCGCTGCGGCCGCTGCTGTGGCTCTACTACCAGGCCGCGGCCACCGGGTTCATCGGCACGGAGCCCTACCGGTCGCGCACCCGCGCCGGCAATGCCCGCTGGTCCGCCACCCTGCGCGACTACCTGCGGCGCAGCGGCGCCCCGTCCGGGCGCGTCGACCGGGTCACCCGCCTCGTGGACTGGGGGCTCTGCGGCTTCCACTTCGACCTGGCGACCACGCGCGCGGCGGAGCTCGCCGCCGGCGTCGACGACCTCGCCGCCGCCGCGGAGGCCCTGGCGGGCTGAGGGCGCCGCCGGCCGCCTCGCGGGTCGGCCGGGTCCCCGGTCAGTCGGGAAGCACCTCGCGCAGCACGCGCAGGGTGTTCCCGCCCATGATCGCGCGGATCTCCTGCTCCGAGCGCCCGCGCTCGCGCAGCTCCTGGGTCACGAGCTGGACCCGGCTGGTGTCCCAGGCGACGGTGACCGCCCCGTCGTAGTCGCTGCCCAGGGCTGCCGTCTCGATGCCGCCGACCTCGATCACGTGCTCGATGGCGTCGACCACCGCCGCGGGCGTGAGGTCGCAGACGGCGGCGTCCCAGTAGCCCACGCCGACCACGCCGCCCGTGGCCGCGACGCCCTCGATCTCCGCGTCGGTGAGGTTGCGGTTCACCTCGCAGGTGGCCTGGACGCCGCCGTGGCTCGCGACCACGGGCCGCGTCGCGCGCCGCAGCATCTGCGCGATCGCGGTGTGGCTGGCGTGGGCGAGGTCGATGACCACGCCGCGGCGCTCGAGGTCGTCGAAGACCCTGCGCCCGAGGTCGGTCAGCCCGCCCTTCTCGACCCCGTGCATCGACCCGGCGACCTCGTTGTCGAAGAAGTGCGCGAAGCCCGCCATCCGCATGCCGGCGTCGTAGAGGTCCGCGACGTTGGCGGCCTCGCCCTCGAGGTTGTGCAGGCCCTCGACCGAGAACAGGCCGCCGGTGACCTGCTCGCCGGCCGCGCGCCGCTCCAGCAGCTCGTCGATGTCGCCCTTCGTGCGGATCAGCATCAGCCGGCCGTCGGAGTCCTGGGCCGCGTCCTCGAGCTTCTGGGCGTGGTAGAGCGAGCGCTCGAGCAGCGAGAACCAGGTGCGCGGCGGCTGCAGCTGGGCGATGGTGAGCAGGGTGATGTTGTCGCTGTCGGCGCTGTTGGACTCGTAGTTCTGGTCCTTCGGCGACTTCGAGACCGACGAGAAGACCTGCAGCGCGACGTTGCCCTCCTCCAGTCGCGGCAGGTCGACGTGCCCGCGGTCGCCCTCCGCGAGCAGGTCGCGGTCCCACATCAGGGTGTCGGAGTGCATGTCCACGACCGTCAGCGAGTCGTGCAGCCGCTGGGCCCCGGGGTCGACCTCGTCGAAGTCCCCGTCGACGACCCGGTTCATCCCGCCCTCGACGATGCCCGGCGCGAAGAGGAAGAAGCCCAGCAGGCCGAGGACGACGACCAGGGCGACGGCGCGCACGCTCCAGCGCAGCCAGCGGCGCTTGATCACGGGCATCGGGCGGGCCTCACGGCAGGGAAACTACTCGACCTCGGCGCGCCCCAGGGGTCCGGCTGGGCTCCGGTCGCAGGCCGCGGTCGGCGAAGGCGACCAGCCAGTGGAAGCTGTCGTCGACGTCGGTGTCCATCTGGAAGCCGCCGGCGGCCTCGAGCACGGCGAAGCCGTGGAGCAGGCTGCGCAGCATCCGCAGCGCGTGGATGGTCTCGCCCGGAGCCAGGTCGTAGCCGGCCAGGACCGCCGCGAGCGACCCGAGGACCCGGTCCCCGGCCGCGGTGAGCGGGTCGTGGGGGCCCGTCGCGTCGAGCCGCACCGTGGCGGCGTACCGCCCCGGGTGCTCGAGCACGTAGGCGCGGAGCGTCCGCGCCGCGGCCGCCAGGGCGTCGCGGCCGGCCAGACCTTGCAGGGCGTCGCGGAGCGCGTCGCCGAGGTCGGTGAGGGCCAGCTCGGCGACACGGCGCCGGAGGTCCTCCTGCCCGTCGACGTGCTTGTAGAGGGAGGGCGCGCGGACGCCGAGGCGCTCGGCCAGCAGGCCCATGGTGACGTTCGCGAGCCCGACCTCGTCGGCGAGCCCGGCGGCGCACGCGGTCACGACGGCCGGGTCCAGGCCGGCCCTAGGCACGGGTCTGCTCCTGCAGGAACGGCAGGAGCAGCGCGACCGTCTCGTCGGGGAGCTGGGTGTGCGGGTAGTGCCCGGCGCCGTCGATCACCCGCAGCTCGCCGAGCCCCTCGGGCAGCGCGGCCACGATGGCCTCGCCCTCGGCCCGCGGGTCGGCCCAGTCGGGGTCGAGGGACCCCTCGACGACCAGCGCCCGACAGCGGACGTCGGCCAGGTGTGCCCCGGCGTCGGTCGGCGCCGACCGGGCCATCCGCTGCATCGCCTTCATCCGCCCCGGTTCGCCCAGCATCGCCGCGTTGCGCTGCAGCTGCTCCTCCCAGTCGGCGGGCTTGGCGCCCGGGAACGCCACGTCGAGGTAGCGGTGCCACCACGCCACGCTGCCCAGGGCCGCGGTCATCAGGAGCCGGGTCATGGCGACGCGGAAGCGCTTCACCCGCACGTCACCCAGCCCGATCGACTGCTTGCGCGTGAAGGGCGCCAGCTCGACGACGGCCTCGACCAGGTCGGGCGCCTGCGCGGCGGCGATCGTGACCGCGCCCCCGGAGACCGAGTGACCGACCAGCACCGCCGGACCGCCGAGGTGCCGGACCAGCGCGACCAGGTCCCCGGCGATGTCGGTGCGGCTGTACGCCGGCCAGTCGACGCTGGACTCCCCGCAGCCGCGCAGGTCGACCGCGGCCACGCGGTAGCCGGCCTCGACCAGCCGGGGAGAGACGAAGCGGTAGGACGAGCGGTCGTCGCCCATCCCGTGGGCGAGGACGACCAGCGGCCCGCTGCCGCTGACCTCGTAGGCGATCGTGCCGCCCTCGAGGGCGAGGAACTCGGTCATGGCGGCCTCCGTGGCTAGTGGGATTAGGTGTAAGGCTAATGAGATATAGCCTATGCGGTCAAGCGCGGGCCCGGGCACGCGCTCGATGGCCCCGCTTGCGCGAGGGTCACGCGGCCTTGCCGACCTCCAGGGCGACGACGCCGAGGAGCACCAGCGCCAGGCCCAGCAGCTGGCGCCGGTCGAGGCGGTCGCCGAAGACGACCGCGCCCGTGACAGCCGCGAAGGCGATGCCCGCGCCGGTCCAGATGGAGTACGCCACGGCCAGGGTCATCCCGCTCTCGATCGCCCGTGCCACGGGCAGCAGCGACCCGACCAGGCCGGCGTACGCGGCGAGGGCGAGCGCCGGCCGGCGCAGCCCGTCGGAGGCGCGGAGCGCGGTCAGCCCGCCGACCTGCACCGCCACCGCGACGGCGATCCACACCCCGGCGTTCACGCGGCGTCCCTGGTCATCCGGCGTCCCGCTGCAGGAGCCAGGCGCCGGTGCCGAGCAGGACGATGCCGCCGACCTGGAGGAGCGTGAGGGGCTCTCCGAAGGCGACGATGCTGAGCCCCGCGGCTGCGACCAGGCCCGTCGCCGTGAGCACGCCGTAGGCCACGCCCAGGGGGATCCCTCGGACCAGGACCTGCCCGAAGATCGCGATGCTGCCGCCGTAGAGCACCACCACGCCGATGGCGAAACCGGGCCGGGTCATGCCCTCGGAGAGCCGGAGGGACGCGGTGCCCGCGACCTCTCCGGCGACCGCGACCGACAGCAGGAACCAGGTGGGGACCCGGCCGAGGAGGGACCCTTCCGGCATCTACTTCAGGAACTTCGAGGTGCGCCGATCAGCGAGCGGCTTGCCGCCGGTCTGGCAGGTCGGGCAGTACTGCAGGCTCGAGTCCGCGAAGGACACCTCGCGCACGGTGTCGCCGCAGACCGGGCACGGGTTGCCGGTCTGCGCGTGCACCGCGAGGTTCGACTTCTTCTCGCCCTTGAGCTCGCTCGCCGCGAGGCCGCGGGAGCGCGCGACCGCGTCGCCGAGGCAGGACTGGACGGCGTCGTAGAGCGTCTGCACGTCGGTCTCGGTGAGGCTGCTCGCCGGCTTGAACGGGGACATCCTCGCCGCGTGCAGGATCTCGTCGGAGTAGGCGTTGCCGATGCCCGCGATCGTGCCCTGGTGCCGCAGCACGCCCTTGATCTGGGCGCGCCCCTCGCCCTCGAGGATCTCGCGGAAGCGGTCGACGGTGAAGCCGTCGCCGAGCGGGTCGGGCCCGAGGCGGGCGATGCCCTCGACGTCCTGCGGCGACCGGACGACGTAGAGCGCCAGGCTCTTGCGCGTGCCCGCCTCGGTGACGTCGAGACCCGAGCCGTCGTCGAGCGTGACGCGGGCCGCGAGCGGAGACCGGGTGCTCGGCTTCGGCGGCTTGTCGGGCACCTCGTCGCGCCAGCGCACCCAACCGGCGCGCGCGAGGTGCATGACCAGGTGCAGGCCTGAGGCGCTGATGTCGAGGAACTTGCCGTGCCGGGTGACGTCGTCGACCAGCGTGCCGTGCAGCGCCTGGACCGGCGGGTCGAAGGTCTTCAGCGCGCTGAACGCCGCGAGGTCGACGCGCGTGATCGCGCGGTCGGTGAGCCGGCCCCTCAGGTCCAGGGCCAGCGCCTCCACCTCGGGCAGCTCGGGCACGGGGCGAGTGTAGGGCGATGGCGCGGCGGGCCGGTTCGCACAGCCGGCGCTCAGGGTCCTCTCTGGCGGACGACAGGCACGTCGGGGAGACTGGGTCGATGGCGGCCGGGAACGGCAGGAAACCCACCGCGGTGCGATCCGACGCCCGCGGCGGCGACCGCGCGCTGCGCCTCACCTGGCACCTCGACCGCGAGGACGACGGCGAGCCCGACCCGCTCGTCGTCCTCAGCCTCTGGCGCGGCAACGTCTGCGCGGGCACGTTCCGGCTGCGCCGCGAGGAGGTGCCCGGCCTGATCGCCTTCCTCGCCGACGGGCTCGACATGCTGGAGCGGCGCGAGCTGGCCGCGGGGCTTGCGGAGGCCGCGCTGGGGCCGGAGAGCGGGGCCGCGGAGGTGTCGAGACACGCCGATGCCGGTTGATCGGGATATCTACGGGATTCGCTAGAGAGGTCGATACGGTCCTCGCGTGGACCCGATCCGGAACCCGTACGCCCCCGGCGCCGGCCAGCGCCCGCCCGAGCTCGCGGGCCGCGACGAGCAGCTCGAGGCGTTCGACGTCGTGCTGCAGCGCGTGGCGCGGGGCCGCGCCGAGCGCTCCATCGTCTTGACCGGCCTGCGCGGTGTCGGCAAGACGGTGCTGCTCAACGCGCTGCGCTCGGCCGCCGTGCGCCGGCAGTGGGGCACCGGCAAGCTCGAGGCCCGGCCCGACCAGGGGCTGCGCCGGCCCCTGGCGTCCGCGCTGCACCAGGCCGTGCGCGAGCTCGGGCACCCGCAGCGCGACCAGGTCGACCACGTGCTCGGCGTCGTGCGCGCCTTCGCCCAGCGGGAGGCGGGTGCCGGTGCGAAGCTGCGCGACCAGTGGTCACCGGGCATCGACGTGCCCGCCGTCCGCGGGCGTGCCGATTCCGGGGACATCGAGATCGACCTGGTCGAGCTGATGACCGACCTGGGCGGGCTGGCCGCGGACCTGGGGCGGGGCATCGGGGTGTTCATCGACGAGATGCAGGACCTGGGCCCCGACGACGTCTCCGCGCTGTGCGCGGCGTGCCACGAGATCAGCCAGAACGGGCTGCCAGTGATCGTGGTCGGCGCCGGGCTGCCGCACCTGCCGGCGGTGCTCAGCGCGAGCAAGTCCTACTCCGAGCGGCTGTTCCGCTACCAGCGGATCGACCGGCTGCCGCGCGACTTCGCGGACTGGGCGCTGACCTCGCCGGCGAAGGAGGAGGACACCGAGTGGGCGCCCGATGCGCTGGACGCGATGTACGCCGCCACCGGCGGGTACCCCTACTTCATCCAGGCCTACGGCAAGGCGGTGTGGGACCGCGCCCCGCGCAGCCCGATCACCGCCGAGGACGTCGCGGTCGCCGCCCCCGAGGCCGAGGCCGAGCTGGCGGTGGGCTTCTTCGGGTCGCGCTACGAGCGCGCGACCCCGGGGGAGCGGGACTACCTGCGCGCGATGGCCGACGCCGCTGCTGATGCTGCCGAGGGCGGCGAGCCGGACGCGGTCGGGTCGGTCGGGACCTCGGACGTGGCGACCGTGCTGGGCAAACGCCCCCAGTCGCTCTCACCCGCGCGGGACTCCCTGCTGAAGAAGGGCCTGATCTACTCCGGCGAGCGCGGACGGATCGCGTTCACCGTCCCGCACTTCGGGAGGTACCTGCGCGAGCACGCCTAGGGTGCGAGTCGACCGCCCTGGACTCCTGAGACGTCCCGCGGTGCCCTCCCGTGGCCTCCCCGTGTTCAGGAAGGCTCGCTCTGGGATACCATCGCCACATGGCGATACCGATTCCCTCCGACGATGCTGCGACACCGGTGCTCGAGGCCGGCGTTGTCGACGAGACGGATGCCCTGTCTGCGGCGGCGTGTCTGTTCCGAGCGCTGGGTGACCCCTCGCGGCTGGCGATCCTGCGGCACCTGGCGCTGGGCGAGCACCGCGTGGTCGACCTGATGGCGCACCTGGGGTTGGCGCAGTCGACCGTCTCCAAGCACCTGTCCTGTCTGCGCGGCTGCGGCCTCGTGGCCTCGCGACCGCAGGGGCGGGCATCGGTGTTCTCGCTGACCCAGCCGGAGCTGGTGACCCAGGTGCTCTCGGCCGCGGAGGGCCTGCTGGCCGCCACGGGTGACGCGGTCACCTTGTGCCCGACCTCGTCGCCCGGGTCCTCGGCGCCCGGGTCCTCGGCGCCCGGGGTCTCCCGGTGAGCGCAGGGGCGGGCGCGGTACGGGGGCACGGGCCCTCGGCCGGCCCGGTGTCGCCGGAGCGTCGCCGCGCCCTGGGCCGGCGTGCCCGGCTGCTGGCGTTGGCCTCGGTGACCTACAACCTGCTCGAGGCCGCGGTCGCCATCGCCGCCGGCGTGGTCGCCGGGTCGGTGGCGCTGGTCGGCTTCGGCCTGGACTCCTCGATCGAGGTGGCCAGCGGCCTGATCATCCTGTGGCAGTTCAGTCACCGGCTGCCCGAGTCCCGCGAGCAGCGGGCCCTGCGGATGCTGGCCGTGTCGTTCTTCGCCCTGGCCGGCTACGTGGGCATCCAGTCGCTGCGTGCCCTGCTGGGCTCGGCCGAGCCCGAGCCCTCGACCGTGGGCATCGCGCTGGCCGTCGCCTCGCTGCTGGTGATGCCGGCCCTGTCGTGGGCCCAGCGTCGCACCGGCCGCCAGCTCGGCTCGCGCGCCGTGGTGGCCGACGGCACCCAGACGCTCCTGTGCACCTACCTCTCCGCGGTCCTCCTCGTGGGACTCGTGCTCAACGCCACCCTGGGCTGGGCATGGGCGGACCCGGTGGCCGGGCTGGTGATCGCGGCGGTGGCGGCCCGGGAGGGGCTGGAGGCGTGGCGGGGCGAGTCCTGCTGTGACGCCTCCGCCGGTGACCCCTCCCGCGGTGACTCCGCTGCCGCGGGGGAGCCGGCATGAGCGCCGAGGGCGAGAGCAGGAGCCCGGACGCCCGCTACCTGTGGTCGGCCCTGATCCTGATCGCGGTCTTCATGGTCGGCGAGGTCGTCGTGGGGCTGCTCGCGTCGTCCCTGGTGCTGCTCACCGACGCCGCGCACATGCTCACCGACGCCGCCGCGATCGCCCTGGCCCTGGTGGCGGCGCGGCTGGCCTCCCGTCCCGCGCGGGGCAACCTCACCTTCGGGCTCCGACGGGTGGAGATCCTCTCCGCCCAGGCCAACGGGCTGACCCTGGGGGCCCTGTCGGCCTGGTTCTTCTACCAGGGCATCGCGCGCCTCCTCGACCCGCCGGCGGTCGAGGGCCTGCCGGTGCTGGTCACCGCCGTGGTCGGTGTGGGGGTGAACCTGGCCGCCACGTGGCTGATCAGCCGGGCGAACCGGACCTCGCTCAACGTCGAGGGAGCCTTCCAGCACATCCTCAACGACCTCTTCGCCTTCATCGCCACCGCCGTGTCCGGGCTGGTGGTCGTGCTCACCGGGTGGGCCCGGGCCGACGCCGTCGCAGCGCTGCTCGTGGCGGCGCTGATGGCCAAGGGTGGCTGGGGCCTGATCCGTGACTCCTGGCGCGTCTTCCTCGAGGCCGCACCCCGCGGCGTCGAGGTCGCTGCCATCGACGCCGACCTGCACGGCGTCGAGGGCGTGGTGGAGATCCACGACCTCCACGTGTGGGAGGTGACCTCCGGGTTTCCTGCCCTGTCGGCCCACGTCCTCGTCGAGCCGGACCACGACTGCCACGAGCGCCGCGAGGTCCTCGAGGCGCTGCTCGAGGAGTCCTACGGCATCGACCACACCACCCTCCAGATCGACCACGCGGCGGCGCGGTTCGTCCCCACCGAGGACGTCGTTCCGCCCGCGCCGCGGGAGTCGTGACGAACAGGCGATGGCCGCGCCCCCACGAACGGGGCGGGGGCTTCGCACCGAAGCGCACCCAAGACACGACGGGAGGCACCCCGATGACCCAGCCGACGAGAAGCGCCCGCGACGGTCTGCTGCGGGGTCGCTCGCGCGCGATCGGCGCCGTTGCCGGCGGACTCGTGGCAACCGCGGCCTGGCGCCGCCACCGGCGGTCAGACGCAACCAGGAGCGAGGTGCTCGATGCCGCCGGGGTACGCCGCCTCTACGACCGCGTCGCCCCCCTGTACGACCTCCTCGCCTGCCCGTACGAGCTCGTCGACGGTCGCCGTCTGGCGAACCGGGCCGTCGAGGAGCTGAGGCTCGGGCCCGGCGACACCGTGGTCGATCTCGGCACCGGCACCGGCTGGGCCCTCCCCCGGCTGGCCGACGCGGTCGGCCCACACGGCCGGGTCGTCGGGGTCGACATCTCCGCCGGCATGCTCACCCGCGCCCGCCGCCGCGTCGCGTCCTACGACAACGTCGAGCTCGTCGAGGCCGACATCGCCGCCTACCGACTCCCCGAAGGGACGCGGGCCGTGATGTCGGCCTTCGCCATGGAGATGCTTCCCGACTACGACGCCGTCATCGCCCGCCTCGCTCGCGAGCTGCCCCCCGACGGGCGTCTCGCCGTGACCGGCCTGCGGGACCCCGAACGGTGGCCCGAGTGGCTGGTCCGGTTCGCGAGTGCGCTCAACCGCCCCTTCGGGGTCTCCAACGACTACCGCCACCACCGCCCCTGGGAAGCGGTTCGCCGACACACGACATCCGTGACCTACGTGGATGCCATCGGTGGCGCGATCTACGTGGCCGCGGGCACTCCGTGACCCGGCCATGGAGATGGAGGATGTGAGCATGGGACCACTCACCCGGCTCGCCAGACGGGTGGGGCTCGTCTGGCACGTCGCCGGCTCGCTGCAGGACTTCTGGTCCTCGGACCTCAACCGCGCCACCGTCGAGCTGGTCGACCCACGGCCCGGCGAGGTCGTCGTCGATCTCGGCGCTGGCCTGGGCCCGGCGAGCGTCGAGGCCGTCGGACTCGTCGGGCCGACGGGCCGCGTGGTCGCCGTGGACCCGTCCCGGACGATGCGCGCGGTGCTGCGGTTGCGTCGCCTCGCGCGTCGCGGCCTCGGTGCCGTTGAGGTGTGCGACGGGACTGCTGAGTCGCTACCGGTCGAGGTCGGCCTGGTGGACGCGTTGTGGGCGGTCAACGCCACCCACCACTTCAGGGACCTGGGTCGCTTCGCCGCTGAGGTGGCCCGTGTGCTGCGCCCCGGCGGTCGAGTTGTCCTGGTGGAAGAGGACCTGAACCACCCCGGCCACCCCTTCGCACAGGCAGCCGGTTTGGGGCACCACGACCACGGTCCGCACGCGATCGACGTCGAGGGGCTTCTCGCGCTGTTCGCCGGTGCCGGCCTCGCCGAGGCGGGGTCGGCGTACCGCACCGTGGCGGGCGCCCCCGCCACCGTCATCACCGCGACCAAGCCGGCATGAAGGACCGCACCCGCCGTCTCTGGGACGGCCACAACCAGCACCCCGGAGACCGCCACCGCCTGTTCGCCGCCGTCGCCGAAGCCTTCGGCATCTCCACCGCCCTCTACCCAGGGTGCTACGTCGACATCGCGCCGTCGTTCGTCCTCGACTCGGTCGCCTACCTCGACGTCGATCGTCGTGCGGCGCAGTTCTTCGCCGACAACGCCGGCGTCGACGAGATCATCCGCAGTCACCGCGACGACTGCGGGAGCGCGGAGTGGAGCTTCCAGCGGGCCGACTACACGTCGGTGCTCCCACTGCCCGAGGAGCACTTCGACCTGCTCATCTCGCTCTACGCCGGGTTTGTCTCGGAGCACTGCACTCGCCACCTGCGACCCGGGGGGCTGCTGCTGGTCAACCCCAGCCATGGGGACGCCGCGATGGCCGGCCTCGACCCTCGCTATCGGCTGGTCGCCGCGGTCACCTCCCGCGACGGGAAGTACGCCGTGCGGCAGGACGACCTCGACTCGTACTTGATCCCGAAGCGAGACACCGAGATCACCCGAGAGAGCCTGCACGCCACCAACCGGGGCATCGCCTACACCCGGCCGGCGTTCGCCTACGTGTTTGAACGGAGCTGACCGGCCGCCTGCCCGTCGCGAGCAGGCGCACTCTCGAAGACGACATGCTCGGTGCGCGACACTGGTCGTCCGCCGTCGACGACGCTACGAGGTCCACGATGCTTGCAACCAGCGACGTGATCGCCTTCGCTTCCACCACCGACGTGACCCGGGCGCGGAGCTTCTACGAAGGGGTTCTTGGACTCCCCGTCGTGGACGAGAACGCCTATGCCTGCGTGTTCGACGCACACGGCACGATGCTGCGCGTTACCGCCGTCGGACAGGTGGCGCGGCCGGGCTACACGGTGCTGGGTTGGTCCGTCATCGACATCGCCGAGACCGTCACCGAGCTGGAAAGCCGCGGCCTCGCCTTCACCCGTTACGACCGCATCGAACAGGACGCCCAAGGCATCTGGACAGCCCCGAACGGTGACCGGATCGCCTGGTTCGCCGACCTCGATGGCAACGTCCTCTCTCTGACGCAATTCAGCTAGCCGCCCGCTCGGCCGCGGTCGGCCGGTTCGGCCTTCTGCCCCGTTGGACGCTCCCTCGGGGGACACGCCGATGCCGGTTGATTCGGATGGGCGGTGCTGAGCGCGAGCAAGTCCTACTCCGAGCGGTTGTTCGGCTACCAGCGGATCGACCGGCTGCCGCGCTACTTCGCGGACTGGGCGCTGACCTCGCCGGCGAAGGAGGAGGACACCGAGTGGGCGCCCGATGCGCTGGACGCGATGTACGCCGCCACCGGCGGGTACCCCTACGTCATCCAGGCCTACGGCAAGGCGGTGTGGGACCGCGCCCCGCGCAGCCCGATCACCGCCGAGGACGTCGCGGTCGCCGCCCCCGAGGCCGAGGCCGAGCTGGCGGTGGGCTTCTTCGGGTCGCGCTACGAGCGCGCGACCCCGGGGGAGCGGGACTACCTGCGCGCGATGGCCGACGCCGCTGCTGATGCTGCCGAGGGCGGCGAGCCGGACGCGGTCGGGTCGGTCGGGACCTCGGACGTGGCGACCGTGCTGGGCAAACGCCCCCAGTCGCTCTCACCCGCGCGGGACTCCCTGCTGAAGAAGGGCCTGATCTACTCCGGCGAGCGCGGGCGGATCGCCTTCAGCGTGCCCCACTTCGGGCGGTACCTCCGCGAGCACGCGTGACCTGACGGGCGAATCCTTTCGCCCAGAAGGACCACGGCGCACGTAGACGGGCGACCAAAGATGGCCGCTCGTCGCCAGGTTGAGCGTGCACGTAGATCGTCGGAGCCATGTCTGGTCGTTCCACTACGTGCCATCTACGCCAGAGGTGCCGCGGGCGTCACGCCGCGGCGATTCGGCCGAAGGTCGACCGCCGGCCAAGGAGCTGCCGACGAGGACGGCGTTGGCCGAGTCAGCCCCCGAAGCGGGCGCGGAGCTAAGCGTGTTGATCCGGTGTCAGTTCCCAGCGGTTGCGCGGCGCAAGCCCAGCGGCACTGCAGAGTTCGTTGGCTGGCTCGAGGTACTGAACAACCGCGTCTGACCGCCGTGACGACGGGGGGACAAAAGCAAGGGGCGGTGCCGGATCGCGTCGGCACCGCCCCTCGCTGGATCTTCGGGTCAGCGCTTGCCGGCTTTCTCGTTGCTCTGGACGCTGGACACACATTCGCCCTGGTTCTTGAACCCGTAGGCCTTGAAGCCGCCGTCCTTGCAGTCCTCCTTGGTCTCGGGCTTGACCACCGGGCTGGCCACGAGGTTGAAGTCGACACCGACGTTCGGTCCCGCTCCCTCGGGGTACGCCGAATACCAGCCCGGGTGGGCGCCGTTCCCCAGTTCGGTCTCGATCACAATGTCCGTGGGCGCGATCGTGCCGTAGGAGTCGGCGAGGGGTGCGCCACCATTGACGGTCAGGGTCATGCATCCGTCGGCCGTCGGGATGTCAGCCGCGCTACTGGCACAGGCAGCCGGGCCAGCCGTACCGTCCACGACGAGCTCGACCTCGATGCTGGTGGTCGACGCCGGAAGGTCGATGAAGCTCTGGACGAACTCTCCACCGCCGGCGTCGCCGTCGGTGACACCGATGCGATAGGTAGCTGCCCTCCGCGCGACGTAGATGCCGTTATCGGCCTTGTCCCCACGGTCTCCGGCGCGGAGCGCGTCCGCGTCGGTCAACCCGATGACGGCGACCTGGTTGGTCTTCGTCATGTCGGTGAGGTCCAGGGTGCCCGACATCGTGACCGGACCTTCCTCGGGCGAAGTCGTCAGGATGTACGGGCTGCCCCACTGGTACCAAATGTCGTACCCAGCCGGAGCCGGGTTGCCGACGTACCTCAGGTACCGCCCGTCGTAGTGGTCGGTCGTGCTGACGTTCTCTCCCACCGTTCCGCTGATCGTCGCGGACGGTGCCGGGTCGTCGGCAGCTGCCGGGCCGGCGACCAGGGCCGACAGGCCGGTAGCCGCCGCAGCCACGACGGCCAGACCCGCACGGGCGTTCTTGGACATACTCATAGGCTCTTCTCCCCACATTTGCGAGCGGTCACGCACGTCGCTGCCGCTCTCCCCATTCGAATCCACGGCGACCGCCCCCAGCGGGCTCCCAGATTTTGCCGTGGAGCATGAAACCTCGCAGGACGAGTTGCACGGGTCAACAGTCGTGAGCACGCGACCAGCAGACTTGCGGCGTTCTGGAGACTTTATTCGGACGGGCTGGAGCCGTGCCCACCAACCCGAGCTCCAGCGGCCGGTGGGCCGGTCCGGACGCGGTGGATGGAACAGAGCGCCGGGATCGCTCTGGGCACCGGCCCACACGCCAGGGACCGGCCCGTGGCGCCAGGCGGGACACGCATCCGGTCAGGAGAGCTTGTGGCGCGTCAGTTCGCCGCGAAGCGGCCACGTCACACCGGCTCCCCTCTGTGTCAAGCGGGTGCTCTGAGTTGCCTCTTCCGGGTGGTCGTGGGCGGGCGTAGCGTCGGCGTCGCGGGTCCGGGAGTGGCTATCCGAAGTGTCGATGTTGCGGGTGTGAATCGACCGCGCTGGATTCAGGAGCCGCCCCGCGGTGCCCTCCCGGGTCCGCGCTTTCGGCCGCGGCGGCGTCGGCGACGAGCTGGTGGTAGATCGCGTCGGAGATCCGGCGCTTGAGGCACCGGATCGCTTCCAGCGGCTTCTTCCCTTCGGCTCGTTTGCGTCGGTAGAAGGACGTCGGTGTCGAGGCGGATCTGGCTGATCGCGGCGATGTGGATCATGTGGTTGACCCGCCGGTTCCCGGCCCTGGATAGCCGGTGCCGATTCTGCTCACCGGAGGAGGCGTCCAGGGGTGCGGTGCCGGTCCAGGAAGCGAACCGGTTGCGGTCGGCGAACCGGGCGACGTCTCCGACGTCGGCCAGGATCCGGGCGGCGACCACGGGGCCGACCCCGTGCAGGTCCATCAGGTGCGACCCACGCGCCAAGACGATGGCCTTGAGCTCTGCGTTGGCCTTCTTCATCCTCGCCTCCACCGCGACCAGCTCGGCCAGTTCCTCGGCGGCGATCCGACGGCGGGTCTTCCCGGCGATGTCGCGCGGCCTCACTGAGGCGAGCAGACGTTTGGCCTGTCCGGTGGTGATGTCCTTCTTCGCCTGGCCAGGCAGGAGTTCGGCCAGCAGCGCCTGAAGCCGGTCCACGGTCTGGACCCGGCGCCGGCTCAGCGACTCCCGACGCTCGACGAGCATGCGCAGCGCCTCGAGCTCACCATCGAGGGCCAGCACCCGCAGATCCTTGGTCAGGACAGCGACCATCGCGATGGAGTGCGCGTCGTGGGCATCGGTCTTCCGGTTGTGGCCGGTGTCGAAGAGCCGGACCCGTGCCGCGAGCTTCGCGGGAACGTCGACCACGTGCTCGCCGGCTACTGAGCGAGTCAGGGTTGGCGGACGGGTCCGTCACCCATCCACCGCCGGACATGATCTCGGTACGCCGGGCTCGTTCCTCGGGGCTACTCGATCGGCGCAGTCCGCTTGACCTGCTGGGCCTCGGCCCCTGCCTCGTCGGCGGCGGCTCTCGCCACCTCCACGTCCCGCTGGGTCGCGGTCGACCGCGTCGGCTGCTGGGGCACCGGGCCGAGGGCTCCGGCCGAGGTGTCCACGTCGGCCGGCGCCGCGTCCTCGCCGGCGTCCCCCACGTCCCGCCCCGCCGCGAACGCCGACGCCACGGTCTTCACGGCCTCGGTGAGCTCGCCGGGAATCACGAAGTAACCGTTCCCGTGCTCGGCGAGCCGGGGCAGCATCTCCAGGTACTTGTAGGCCAGCACCTTCGGGTCCGCGTCGTTGGCGTGGAGGGACTGGAAGACCCGCTCCAGGGCCGTTGCCTCGCCCTCCGCCTCGAGGACCATCGCCTGCTGCTTCCCCTCCGCCTCGAGGATCAGCTTGTTCCGGGTCCCCTCCGCGGTGAGGATCAGCGACTGCCGCTCGCCCTCGGCGTGCAGGATCACCGCGCGCTTGTCGCGCTCGGCCCGCATCTGCTTCTCCATCGCCTCCTTGATGGAGTTCGGCGGGTCGATCGCCTTGATCTCGACGCGGTTCACGCGGATGCCCCACTTGCCCGTCGCCTCGTCGAGCACCTCCCTCAGCCGGGTGTTGATGGTCTCCCGCGAGGTGAGGGTGCTCTCGAGGTCCATCGACCCGATGAGGTTGCGCAGGGTGGTCACGGTGAGCTGGTCGATCGCCTGCAGGTGGTCGGCCACCTCGTACGCCGCCGCCCGGGGGTCGGTGATCTGGTAGTAGAGGACGGTGTCGATGTTCACGACCAGGTTGTCTGCGGTGATCACCGGACGGGGGTCCGAGGAGTAGACGTGCTCGCGCACGTCGAGCTTCGTGTTCACCCGGTCGACCAGCGGGATCAGCACGTTGAGCCCGGGCTGCAGGGTGCGCTGGTAGCGGCCGAAGCGCTCGATGTTGTAGCGCCGGGCCTGCGGGACGATCCGGACCGCAGAGGCCACCACGAACGCGACCAGGCCGGCCAGGATGGCGATCGGTATCAGGATTTCCATGGTCGCTCACCACTCTCTCGGTGATGGGTCGGGCAGCGGCTCGCGCGGGTGCACGAGCGCCGTGGCGCCGTCGATCTCGAACACGTCGACGCGCACTCCGGGCGGGATCACCAGGTCCTCGTCGTACGGCCGGGCCGACCAGTCCTCGCCGGACAGGTGCACCAGTCCGCCCGTCGCGCTCACCTCACGGGTCACCCACGCCGACCGGCCGACCAGGGCGTCGCTGCCCTCGCGGGACGGGGGCGGCAGGGCGAGATGACGCTTGGCGATCGGCCGGACCGCGGCGAGCCCGAGGCCGCCCGTGACTGCGAAGACGAGGAGCTGGAGGGGGAGCGACGCCCCGAGGCCGGCGGCGACCGCAGCGGCGAGCGCCGCGCCGGCGACAAGGCTGAAGACCATGGTCAGGGTGAAGAACTCCGCCACGCCGAGCAGGACTGCCGCCGTGAGCCAGAAGATCCACCACATGTGACCACCCATCCGTGAGTGATGGATCCATGCTACGCCGCTCCCGGCGGCCAGCGACCTGCCGAAGTCGCTCGGGAGCGGAGTGCCCCCCGGCCGGCTACTCGATCAGCGAGGGGGAGCCGTCTCGAGACGTTCGCTGGCCCCCGTCAGCCCTGGGGGATCCGGCGCGCGCGGAAGCCCGCGAACGCGGCGGCGGTGACGACGACGGCGACCGCGGCGAGGGCGGCGAGCGGGACGGCGTCGACGCTCCCCTCCGGCGGAGTGCCGACGTGGGTGAGCGGCGACAGGTCCAGCATCCACTGCGGCATCTGGAGCCCGGGACCGAGCAGCCCGATGGCGGCGACGAGGCCGAACCCGACCCAGGCAACGGCGAAGGCGCGGGGCACGCGGCCGAAGAGCGCGGCCGCCACCGCCGCGACCACCAGCACGGCCGGCAGGTAGGCGAGGCCGGCCCCCAGCGCCGCCCCGACGTAGCCGGACTCGCCCGTCGACAGCGCCGTCGCGGCGCCGAGCGTGCCCGACGACAGCGCCAGCAGGACGACGAGCCCGCCGCCGACGACCGCCAGCTGCGCGCCCAGCCACCGGGGCCGCGAGAGGGCACCCGCCAGCACCGGCTCGAGGCGGCCCTGGACCTCCTCGCGGCGCATCGTGCCGACCGACTGCACGACGTATCCGCACGCGAGGATCGCGAGGTAGACCTGCACCAGCGCGAGGAACCCGTCGGCGGCGTTCTGCTCGGTGATGCCGAGCGCGTCGCTGAGCGCCGGGTTGCCGAGCGCGGCGTCGGCCACCTCCTGCGCGAGCGCGCCCATCACGGCGGCCAGCACGACGGCGCCCGTCAGCCAGCCCGCGAACGACCGCAGCTGCACGGCCGAGGCCAGGCCGACCGGTCGCACGAGCCAGCGGGAGGCGGCGTCCGGGCCGGCTCCCGGGCGGCGCAGCGACGCCCCGAGGTCGCGCTGCGCGGCGAGTGCGACGGCGGTCGCCGAGAGCACCGCAGCGGCGGCGAGCGGCAGGGCGAGGGCCCACCACCGCTGCTCGGCCGCGAAGGGGGCCGTCTTCTCCATCCAGCCGAGCGGGGAGAGCCAGACCCAGAAGGTGTCCGTCACGTCGCCGACGCCGCGGAGCAGGTAGGAGGCCCCGAGCACCAGGAACCCCAGCGCGTAGACGCCGCGGCTGTGCAGCACGACCTGTGCGGAGACCGCCGCGACGCCGGCGAAGACCAGGGTGACCGAGCCCAGCGCGGCCGCGTAGAGCACCGCCGGCCCCGGGTCGATCCCCGCCGCGAGCAGCGAGAGGACGAAGCCGACGACGATGACCAGCACGGCCCCGGCCACCAGCAGGAGCGATGCGACGACCGGGGCGCGGCGGTCGATCCGCCCGGCCAGCAGCGCCTCGAGGCGCCCCGAGTCCTCCTCGCCCCGCGTCGTCGAGGCGACGAGGGAGATCCCGACCAGCGGCATCAGGAAGGCCGCCATGAAGCCGAACTCGTCCTGGATGATCCCGCCGAGGGTGGCGATCCCCTCGACCTCGCCGTTGATGGCGATGAGCGCGTCGCTGACCACGGCGTTCGCGTAGGAGTCGATCTCGGCCTGGGTGTCGTAGAGGGCGGCGATGGAGAGGGCGGTGCCGCCGAGGCTGCCCACGAGCGCGACCACCCAGACGAGCACGCGCCACCGCTGGGCCCGCCCGAGGATGCCGAGGAGGGTGCCGACGCCGTTCACCGGTCGCCACCCGCCGCCGCCTCGGCGGGCTCGCCCGCGTCGGCGTACTGGCTCAGGAAGAGCGCGTCCAGGCTGGGTGGGTGGACGGTCAGGGCGCTGATGCCGGCCTCGTGCACGCGGCCGACGGCGTCGTCGAGGTGCTCGGGGCCGATCGTGAAGCGGGTCTCCACGTGCCCGTCGACGCGCGAGACGGACTCGTCGGCGACGCCCGGGAGCGAGGCGAGCGCCGGGACGTCGCCCCGGGTGACGGCGCGGATGGTCGTCCGCGTCTGCCGGCGCAGGTCGGCGAGCGAGCCCGTCGTCACGGTCGCGCCGCGGCGGATGATGCTGACCCGGTCGGCGAGCGCCTCGACCTCCGAGAGGATGTGGCTGGAGAGCAGCACCGTCGTCCCCTCCCTGCGGCGCTCGCGGACGACCTCCTGGAAGACCTGCTCCATCAGCGGGTCGAGCCCGGAGGTCGGCTCGTCCAGCACCAACAGCTCGGCGTTGCCCGCCAGGGCCGCGACGAGGCCGACCTTCTGGCGGTTGCCCTTGGAGTAGTCGCGGACGCGCTTCGTCGGGTCCAGGTCGAACCGCTCGATGAGCTCCTTGCGGCGCTGGTCGTCCAGGCCGTCGTGCACGCCCGCGAGGATGTCGAGGCACTGGCCGCCGGTGAGGCCAGGCCAGAGCGCGACGTCGCCGGGGACGTAGGCGAGCCGGCCCCGCAGCCGGGGACCCTCGCGCCAGGGGTCGCCGCCGAGCAGCGTCACGCGGCCGCCGTCGTGGCGCATCAGGCCCAGCAGGACGCGGATCGTGGTCGACTTGCCCGAGCCGTTGGGCCCGAGGAACCCGTGCACCTCTCCCCGGCGGACGTCGAGGTCGAGCCCGTCGAGCGCCCGGAAGCTCCCGAAGCGCTTCACCAGCCCCTCGGCGAGGACCACGGGCTCGCCGGCGCTCGTGCCCGGGGGTGCTCGTGTCGTCGGTGTTCATGAGTCCTCTCCGTTCGCGATGAAGGCGCCGTGGGCGTACACGTCCACGGCCTCGACGGCCCACGCGGCCATTCCGTCCGTGGTCTGCAGGTCCAGCCCGCACGCCCGGCCGATCTGCCGGGAGAGCAGGAGCGCGGCGAGGTCGTTGACGAGCAGGAAGGCGGCGCGGACCGGCCTGTTGTGGCTCGGCCGCGCCACGCCGGCCTCCTCCAGGTTGGCCATCACCTGCTCCGTCAGCTCGAACCAGCGGAGGAAGACCGCGTCCCCGGTGGGGTCGTGGGAGAGCAGCAGGCGCCGCAGGTACGCCGGGATGGCCGAGTCCGCGGGAAAGGCGGCGAGGAAGGCCTCGGCCAGCGACGCCGGTGGTCCCCCCGTGAGGCCGTCGGCCAGGCCGTCGTCGCGCAGCGCGTCGAGGACGCGCTCGAAGCTGCGCGCCACGTGCTCGTCCACGGCCTCCCGGAGCCCGGCCTTGCTGCCGAAGTGGTGCATCACCAGCGCCGGCGAGACGCCCGCCTCCGCCGCGATCGCCCGCACCGTGACCGCGTCCGGGCCCTGGTCGGCGAACAGCCGCAGCGCCGCCTCGCGGATCGACGCCCGGGCGGTGAGGTCGGAGTCCGCGGCTGAACGCACGTTCAGAACGCTAAACAAACGTTCACTCCGCTGTCAAGCGGCGAGGCGTTTGCGAGCCGCGGGCGACGCTCCGGCATGCGAGTGGCTCCCGGCGGCGACGCCGGGGGCGAGCGCGCTGACGAGGAGCAGTATCAGGTCTACGGGCGCGGCCCGACGACCGCCGCGTTCGCGTGGGCGGCGTTCACGCGGTCGTCCGACACGACGTCCTTGCCGAGGGGGAAGAGCGAGATCGGGATCAGCTTGAAGTTCGCCAGCCCGAGCGGGATCCCGATGATCGTGACGCACAGCAGGACGCCCGTCACGGCGTGGCCGATCGCGAGCCACACGCCGGACAGGATGAACCAGAAGACGTTGCCGATGCCCGATCCGATGCCGGCGCCGGGCTTCTGGACGATCGTCCGCCCGAACGGCCAGAGCGCGTAGAGCCCGATGCGGAACGACGCGATGCCGAACGGGATGCCGATGATGGTGATGCACCAGATCACGCCGATGACCATGTAGGCGAGGAACATCCAGAACCCCGACAGCACCAGCCAGAGCAGGTTCAGCACGAATCGCATGGTCACCCCCGGTTGGGCTCAGCCTATCGGCCGCGCTCAAGGTCCTGGCCGAGAAGACCGGCTGCCGCCGACGCTCGTGCGGACCGTTGGCTCGACGGAGCAGCGGGGTGGGAGCAGGCTGTGTCCATGCGTCGACCCCCTCCGCCCGTGCTCGCCCTGGGCGCCGCCGTGGCCCAGCGTGGCCTGTCCCGCCCGACACGACGGCGGGGTGCCGGTCGCGCCACGGTCTCCGCTGCGATCACGCTCGCGTCCGTGTCAATGGCTGGTGCCGCGGCGGCTCTCTTCCGCCGCAGCGGCACGACCGTCGAGCCGTTCCGTCCCGAGGCGGCGTCGGTGCTGGTCACGAGCGGCGCCTTCACGATCACCCGCAACCCCATGTACGTCGGCCTGACCGGACTGCTCACGGCGCACGCCGCCTGGCGGGGCTCGTGGGCCGCGCTGCTCCCGGCGGCGGGCTTCGTCGCGGTGATGGATCGCTGGCAGGTCCGGGCGGAGGAGGCGGCGCTGCTCGAGAAGTTCGGTCCGGAGTACGAGGCCTACTGCGCAGCCTCGCCCCGGTGGCTCGACCGGAGGTCGTGCGCGACCTCGGCGGTCGAATAGGGGCGGCGCCGTCGGTCGTCGAGCAGGGCGAGCCAGGGCCCGTATCGAGACCCGGTTCTATCCACAGCTGCAATGCCGAAAGCCCTGTCCACAGGCGTGTCCTGGGCGCCGAAGGCTGTCGGCGGGCGATGGTGGGATGGCTCCATGCCGGCGGCATCCACGGACACCTCCGAGCACCCGATCAACCGGGTGCTGGCGGAGATGGACGCTGCGCTGGAGGAGGTGGTGGGGCGGGCGACGTGGTCGATGACCCCGGAGGACGAGCGCGCGGCGCTGGTCGCGCTGGCTCGACACGAGTCGCGGGTCGCGGCGCTCCGGTTGGCGGTGGTGGCGCAGGCGCAGGCCGACGACGCCGGCGCGCAGGCCGGGGCGACGTCGACGGCGGCGTGGCATGCCGACGCCACCGGGCAGACCCCCACCCAGACGGCGCGGATGGTGCGGCAGGCGAAGAAGCTCGAGCAGCATCCGCCGGTGGTCGAGGCGCTGGGGGCCGGGTCGGTGCGGGTGGATCAGGCGGTGGTGATCATCGACGCGGTCGACGCGCTGCCCGCGGACCTGGTCGACCAGCAGGTCCGGGAGGAGGCCCGCGGGGCGTTGTTGGGCTATGCCACCGGGGAGCATGCGTTGAACGCTGCGGAGCTGCGGCGGGTCGGTGCGCGGATCCTGGAGGCTGTCGCCCCCGAGGTGGCCGAGGAGGCGCTGCGCCGCAAGCTGGAGGCCGAGGAGCGCCGGGCGGCGCAGCGGACCCGGTTCACCATGTCCGCGGACGGGCAGGGCTGCGTCCACGGCCGGTTCACCCTGCCGGCCGCGGCGGGGGCGATGCTGCGCCGGGCGTTGGAGGCGATCGCCGCGCCCAAGCACCAGCGCGCCACAGGGGGGTCGGTCCGGGAGGCGTCGGGGGAGCGGAAGGCGAGGCCGCTGCGGTTGGGGGAGGCGTTCGCCGAGTACGTCAGCAGGTACTCAGCCGAGGACCTTCCGCAGTCGGGGGGCACCAACGCCACCGTGGTGGTGACGATGACCCTGGAGACCCTGCTGGGTGCGGAGAGGGCCGCCACCCTCGACACCGGCGAGGCGATCACCGCCGGCAGGGCCCGGATGCTGGCCTGTGAGGCCGGGATCATCCCCTTCGTGCTCGGCGGGAAGAGCCAGGTCCTCGACGCCGGCGCGGACCGGCGGTTCCACACGCGGATCATGCGGCTGGTCATCCAGCACGAGCAGCGCCAGTGCACCGCCCGGGGCTGTGACTGGCCCCCGGGCATGTGCCACGTCCACCACTGGACCCCCTTCAGCCGCGGCGGACCCACCAACACCCGCAACGCCGGGCTGCTGTGCCCCCGACACCACGCCCGCGCCCACGACCCCGCCTACACCCACACCCGCCACCCCGACGGATCCGTCACCTTCCACCGACGGACGTAGGCCGGCCGAGGTCGGCCCGACCTGTCCGGCTCAGACCAGGTGGTGCTCGAACGCGAACGCCGCTGCTGCGGTCCGGGACCCGACGTCGAGCTTGGCGAAGATGTTCGACAGATGCCGGGCGACCGTCTTCTCCGACAGCACCAGCTCCGCCGCGATCTCGGGGTTGCTCCGACCGGCGGCGACCAGCCGCAGCACCTCGACCTCGCGCGGGCTCAGGCCGGCGGGCGCCCGCACATCCCCCAGGAGCACGGCGACGTCGTGCTCGGCCGGCGCGGCACCGAGAGCCGCGAACGCGCGGCGCGCCTCCGCCAGGTCGACCTCCGCCGACTCCGCGTCGCCGAGGAGCCGGAGGGCACGCCCGATCAACACGCGACACCGGGCCACCTCGTACGGCGCGGACAAGCGGGCCCAGGCGTCGGCGGCGCTCCGGGCGGCCGCGAGCGCGTCCTCGCCCTCGGCACGAGCGACGGCCACGGATGCCCTGGCGTAGTCGCCGGCGGCCCGGAGGGCGGTGCAGCCGAAGGTCGAGCCGAACCCGCGGAGCTGGTCCGCCATGGAGGCGGCCTCCTCCATCTCCCCGACGTCCACCAGCACCTCGACCGCGGTCGGCAGCACCTGCGACCGGTGCACGGGATCCGGCGCCTCGCGCACCACGCGGTGGATCGCCGCGGATGCGGCTTCCAGCCGGCCGCGAGCCAGCCACAGCATCGCCCGGCCGGGCTGGGCCGGGTGACCCGCCGAGGCCGCCTCCGCGAAGGCGGCCTCGGCGGCGTCGTACTCGCCCCGGACCCGCAGCGCCTCGCCGCGCTCGTAGTGGGCCTGCCCGACCGCGGGACTTCCCCCGGCCGCGGCGTACCGCTGGGCCGCGTGCTCGAGCTCGCTGATCGCGTCGCGGTAGGCGCCGTGCAGTCGCATCAGCTGCCCGCGGTGGACCGCGCACTGGCCGGTGAAGGCGACCAGACCGGGCTGGCGGTCGCACCACGCGGTCAGTGCATGGGTCCACTCGCCCATCCGGCCGAAGTCGGAGACCTGCTGGCAGGCCTCGATGCACGAGCAGTAGATCACCCCGGAGAAGATGGGCGAGACCTCCCCGGCCAGGACCCAGACCATCGCCTCGTCGAGGAGCCGCAGCCCGTCGGCGACCTGGCCCGAGAAGACGGTCAGGCGGCCCTCCATGTGGAGGCCCATGGCGGTCAGATCGGCGTCACCGAAGCGGCGGCCGTACTCGGCGACCCTCGGCGCGGCCGCGAACGCCTCCGCGAACTCCCCCCGGGCGATGTGCCCGAACGTCGCCCGTTCGAGCAGGTAGCCGCGCTCGACGACGTCGTCCTCGACGCCCTCGAGCAGCCGCTCGGCCCGGGCGAGCCAGCCGTTGCCGATGGCGAGCTCCCCGCCCTGCCACAGGGTCATGGCCAGCCAGTACGCCGCGCGGACGGCTCCCAGCATGTCGTCCTCGTCGAGCCTGGCCTGATAGGCGCGCTGCAGCGCCTGGACGCAGTCGTTGCGGTGGCCCAGGAGGAAGGCGGTGGTCGCCAGGGCGGCGAAGTCGTCGGCCTGCAGGTGGGTGTCGTCCAGGTCGGACAGGGCACGGTAGGCCGCCACCCACTCGCGGCGCTCGAAGGCTTCCCGGGCTCGGTGCAGATCGTCGACCACGCTCATCGCGGACCACCTCGGGTCGAGGCTAGTAGGCGAGAGCGTGGTCCGCAGCCCCCGAGCGCGGCGATCGGGGAGCGCGGGTCAGCGGGTTCCGCCACCGCGGGGCGAGGTGCCGATCGCCACGGCCAGCGGCAGCAGCGCCACCAGCGCCGCGACCGACTGCACGTAGAACTGGACGGCCCCGACCGGGACGAGCCGGCAGAGCCCGAAGACCACGAGGGCGAGGGCCACGACGATCGTGGGCAGCCGGCCGAAGCTGACCGTGCGGAGGACGGCACCCGCGAAGAAGGCGGTGCCCAGGGCGAAGGTCACCCCGCCGATCGCGAGGACCGGCACGAACCACGACTCCAGGGCGGCATGGGTCTCCGCGAGGTCGGCTCCGGTCTCGTGCGCCGCGATGACGGCGAACTCCATGCCGGGGAGCATGGCGTAGAGGGTGCTCCCGATCAGCACCAGCCCGAGCCCGACCGCGCTGGCCGACCCGTCGCCGCGTTCGCGGAGGAACCCGCGGACCGCCACGAACGCGAGGGCGATGGCCGCGGAGGCCAGGGCGGCGGCCACGTGGGAGAGGCCCCAGCGCGTGAAGTCCGCCGAGGCGGCGTCGGCCACCCCGGCGCTGTCGGGCAGGCGGCCGGGGAGCGGCGGGTGCCACAGCAGCGCCGCAGTCAGCAGCACCGGGCCGGCGGCGACGACGAGCGCCCTCGCCCCGGCCCCGGGGGCCGCGTCGGTGGTCCGGGATCGGTGGGCAAGTGTCGAGCTCATCGGGGCTCCTCGGGTAGCGATGGGGTGGTTCAGACGGTGGCGGGGGCTCGGGTCGTCATCCGCGCCGCGATCCGGTCGGCGAGGTACGCCGCGTCGCGGCCCACGCCGTTGACCTCGCCCGAGGCGAAGCAGTACTGGAAGGCCAGGCCGCAGAAGTAGAGACCCGGCAGCGATGCGACGACGCCGCGGTACTCCACCGGCCAGCCGTCCTCGATCGGCAGCGGGAGGTCGATCCAGTCGAACCCCTGCCGGAACCCCGTGGCCCAGACGATGCTCGCCACGTCGAACGTGCGACCGTCCTCCAGGCGCGGGAGCCCCTCGGTCGCGCCCGTGACGTGCTCGGCGACCCACTCGACGCCCCGGGCCTCGAGGTGGTGCCGCTTGACCCGCAGCTGCGGGGCACCGTGGTGGCGCAGCTGCTGCATCACCTTGCGCCCGATCGGCGTACGCCGGGTGAGGACGTGGTTGAAGGCGAACTCGATGGCCGGGAAGGCCGCGCGGAACCGTCGGGAGCCCCACTCGAGGGGGAGGTTCCCGCGCTCGGGACCGACCAGCGTGGTGGGACGCGACTCGGCCAGCTCGTGTGCGATGTCCAACCCGCTGTGGGAGGCGCCGACGACCAGGGCCGGCCCGTCGGGCAGCTGCGCGGGGCGGCGGTACTCCCCGGAGGGGAGCTGGCGGATCCGGGGATCGATCTCGGTGGCGAAGTCGGGCACCCGCGGAGCGCGGCCGAAGGTGCCGGTGGCCACCACGACGTTGTCGCAGGTGACCTCCTCGGCCCCGAGGGTGGCGGTGTAGCCGCCGCCGTCGCGGGCACCCAGCCGGTCGACCCGCGTCCGCGTCCGGACCGGGAGGCCGTGCTCGACGGCGTACATCTCCAGGTAGGCAGCGAACTCGTCCCTGCTCGGGAACGCCCACGGATCTCCGGGGAAGGGTGTGCCGTCCAGGCTGTCCGCCCGCGACGGCGTGAACAACCTGAGGCTGTCGTAGTGCCGGCGCCAGTTGTCGCCGATCCGGTCGAGCGACTCGACGATCAGGCACTCCCGGTCGCGCCGCTTCAGGTGGTAGCCGGTGGACAGGCCGGCCTGGCCGGCGCCGATGACAAGGGTCTCGATGTGCTGTGTGGACATGTCGGCGACGCTAGGGACGGCACACCGCACCCCACATCGGTCAGCACACCCAAACCGCGCACCCGGTCGATGGGTGGCTTCACCCATTGCCGACGCCGGTTCAGCGCGTCAGCGCGGCCACCTTGCCGAGCCGGGCCAGCTTGGCCGGGTTCCGGACGGCGTACACGCGCGAGATCCGGCCGTCCTCGACGAGGAGGCTCGCGACGGTGTCGACCTCTCCCTCCATCACGATCCGCATGCCGAGGCCGCCGTTGAGCCGGACCGTGTCGAGGGTGGCGCCGGGCGCGAGGGTCGAGAACCGCGACAGGGAGTTGCTGACCTTGTGCGCCCCGACGACCTCGGTGCGAGGACCTCCACACAGACACCGGCTCCGGCCCGCGTGTGACAGGGGGATGTCGCGGGGTTCCGGACCTCTCAGGAGCGCGGGGTGGTCACGGGCGTGGCACTGTCGGTCGGGGCAGCCAGGCCCTTGCGGTTCCACCGCAGGATGCCGATGCCGGCCGCGAGGGTGCCGACGAAGACGAAGAGCGGCAGGAAGGTGGCGAAGGCGGCGAGCGCGCCGAGCAGGAGGGCGACCCCGGTCCACCGGGGCATCGGGAGCGCGAGGATCGCCACCCCCATGGCGACGACGCTCGCGTAGGCGAGCATCCCCGCGATGCCGGCGACCGCGTCGAACCACGTGGGCAGGTCGGGCTCCGGCCCGTCCAAGTACAGCACCGCCGCGAGGAAGCTGGCGGGTAGGACCACGCGTTGCGCCACCGTGGTCACCACGGCCGTCCAGCCCGACCTCATCCTCGACAGGACCCCGGCCACCATGAAGAGGGAGACCCCGGAGAGCGCGATCGCGATGGCGACCGGCAGCAGGATGCCCCAGATCTGCCAGTAGTAGTCGCGGACCGCCGCGTCGCTCGTGGATTCGTCGAAGTAGTCGCCGGCGCCGGTGAACGCCCCGAACCCGAAGATGCCGACGAGGGCGAGCACGGCGGCGGCGACCATCAGCCAGATCGCCACGCCCAGCCGGCGACGGTCGGCCTCGGCGAGCGGCTTGCGTGTGTTCTCCATGATCTCAACCCTTCGAGTGCCGGCAGACCACCACGCGGTGTGGGTGTGGGCCACGCAACCAGCGGATCACCGGGCGGGGCACCGGGCTGGCCGCCGAGCCGGACTCCGGACAGCCCTACCCGGAGGCTCGGGCGATCCCCGGTGACGAGGCCGACGGCAGGGAGCATCATGGGCCCGTGAGCCAACCGCTGCGGGTCGTCGTCGCGGAGGATCACTACCTCGTGCGCGAAGGGGTGCGCCGGGCGCTCGAGCTCTCGGGCGACATCGTGCTGGTGGCCGCGGTGTCGACGGCCGACGAGCTGCTCCAGGTGGTCGCCCGCGAGCAGCCCGACGCGGTTGTCACCGACATCCGGATGCCGCCGACCCACTCCACCGAGGGCATCGACGTCGCGCTGAGGATCCGGGCCGGGCAGCCGTCGGTCGGGATCGTCGTCCTCTCCCAGCACAACGACCCCGACTACGCGATGACGCTCTTCCGCGACGGCAACCGCGGCATGGCCTACCTCCTCAAGCAGCGGGTCGGGGAGCCCGCCGAGCTGGCTCGGGCGGTGCGGGAGGTCGTGACCGGCAGCTCGGTCGTGGACCCCGAGGTCGTCCAGGCGCTGGTGACCCGCACCGGAGCCCGCGACGAGTCACCGGTCGCGCGGCTGACCGATCGTGAGCGCGACGTCCTGTCCCTCATGGCCGAGGGCAAGACCAACGCGGCCATCGCCACCACGCTGAACCTGTCGCAGTCCTCCATCGAGAAGTACTCGACCCTGATCTTCGCCAAGCTCGACCTGGCCGAGGAACCCGAGCTGCACCGCCGGGTGGCGGCGGTGCTCGCCTTCCTGGACGCCGAGGGCCGGGCCAGACCGATCACCCCCGCCGAACCGACCCAGCGGCCCTGATGAGCGCCGTCGCCGTCGAGGCCGCCCCCCGCCACGGGGGGCGGGCCGCGGAGGCCGTGCTCGGTGTCGGGGTGCTGGCGAGCGTGGTGCACGTGACTCTGCTGGCGTGGGCCCGGGAGTGGGGTGACCCGCCCTGGATGGCTCTGGAGCTGCTCGGCATCGGCCTGGCGGCGCTGGTTCGGTACCGCCGTCCGACGCTGCCGGCGTCCACCTGGTTCGCGCTGATGGCGGGGCTGGGGCCGGTCACCGGGCTCCTCGAGACGCTCGCCCAGGCAGCGGCCCGGGAGGGCAGCTCGCTCGCCCTCGCCTGGGTGTCGCTGGCGGGGGGCGTCGGCTCAGCCGTGAGCGGGGCGGCGGCCGTGCTGCTCATCGGCCTGTTTCCTGAGGGGCGCGCCCGCACCCGATCGGAGTCACTGCTGGTGCGCGGGGTTCTCGCCCTGCTGCCCCTGCCGCTGCTGGTGGGTCTCGGCGCCGAGAACGTCCAGAACGAGTGGTACCTCGACATCGAGACCGTCGCCAACCCGCTCGCGATCCTGCCCGTCACGTTCTCCGACGCCGTCGCGGGTGCGCTCTCCCTCGTGCCGACGCTCCTGTGGCTGGCCGCCTTCACCACCCTCGGTCTGCGCTATCGCAGGTCGGACCAACGGGTGCGCCGCAGCATCCGGTGGCTGCTGCTGCCGGTCGTCCTCATCCCGATCGGCATCGTCACCGAGCTGCTCATCGGCACGGGAGCCACCGGGACCGTCGTGATCTGGCTGCTCTGGATGACCGTGATGACCGTCGTCATGCTGGCGGTCACGATGGGGCTGCTCGGCCTGGGCGGCCTGGACGTCGACACGGTGCTGCGGAGGACGGTCGTCTACGGCGCGCTGTGGCTGGCCATCGCGGGCACGTACGTGGGCGTGGCAACCGTGGTCGGCAGCACCGCCGGGCGCTACGTCCCGGTCCCGGTGGCGGTCGCACTCGCCGTGGCCGCCGCTGTGCTCTTCCAACCCGCGCGTCAGCGGCTCGAGCGCCTCGCGGACCGCTGGGTGTTCGGCCGACGCACCGATCCCGCGCAGGCGATCTCCCACCTGGGCAGGACGCTGGCGGAGACCTTCGAGCTCGAGACGCTGCTGCCCCGGATGACCGCCGCGGTGGAGTCGGGCCTGGACCTGACCTGGGCTGAGGTGCGGCTCGACGTCCGCGACGCGCCCGACGCCGAGGTCGCGGTGCCGGTTCTTCTCGACGGGCAACACCTCGGCGTCGTCGCCTGCGGACCGAAGCACGCCGGCGGCTGGAGCGAGGACGACCGCGTCGTCGTCGAGACCTTCGCCCGGCAGGCGGCCCTAGCGGTCCGCAACGTGCGTCTCACCGAGCACCTGGCCGCGCACGCGCACGAGATCGCGGCGTCCCGCAGCAGGCTCGTCAAGGCGCAGGAGTCGGAGCGCCGGCGCATCGAGCGCAACATCCACGACGGCGTCCAGCAGGACCTCGTCGCCCTCATCGGGCTCGCCGGACAGATCACCACCGCCGGACCGGCGGAGCACCGCAGCCAGGAGCGCGACCTCGGGCTGCTGACCGACGGGCTGAGCCGGGTCCTCAACGACCTGCGCGACCTCGCCCGTGGCATCCACCCGAGCCTGCTGTCCGACAAGGGCCTGCTGGTCGCCGTCGAGTCCCTGGCGGCCCGGCACCCCGTTCCGGTCGACCTCCGGGCCGACCCCGAGCTGCGGCACCTGCGGTTCGCGGACGAGGCCGAGGCCGCGTGCTACTTCACCGTGGCCGAGGCGCTCGCGAACACGCTCAAGCACGCGCGCGCCCGTCGGGTGTACGTCGAGCTGGTACGGCAGGAGGACGACCTGCGGATCACGGTCTCCGACGACGGGGTCGGATTCCGCCCCGCCGACCCTCTCGAGTTCACCGGGCAGGGGCTCACCGGGATGCAGGACCGGTTCGCGGCACTGGACGGGAACGTGGTGGTGGACAGCTGCCCCGGAGGCGGCACCACCGTGTCCGCGACCATCTCGGTCGGTGCGTCGACCGGCTCGTGACGGTCGCAGGTACGGCGCCGGGCCGCGGACCGCGGGCGACACCCACACGCCCTCGACCGTCAGCCGGAGAGTCCCGTGCCGCAGCCCACGTCGAGCACCGAGCCGGGCGCCGGCTCGTGTGCCATGACCGTCTCGGCCACGGCGGCCGGCGCCTGCTACGCCCACGCGTCCAGGTCTCCGTCGTAGGTCTCGGCCCACGCGTCGTAGTGCTCGGCCACCTCCGGGGGTCGCCCGGGCCGCGGACCAGCCAGTTCACCCGGCTGCTCGTCGCCCATGCAGCCAGCCTGCCACGGCGCATGCTCCGGGGTGCTCGCGCTACACGTATATGTTGTCGTGCTCCTCGAAGAACGCCTGCAGCTCGTCGTGGCCGGGCTTCCAGCGCCCCTCCGCCATCTCGACGAGCCCCTCGAAGTAGGCCTCGCGGGGCGCGCCCGGCGCGAACAGGATCAGCAGCGTGGCGGGCTCGCCCGACTCGTTGCGGAAGCCGTGCAGGCCTCCCTCCGGCACGTACACGAAGTCACCGGGCCGACCGCCGAGCCAGGCGCGGCCGTCGAAGAGCTGCACGCTGCCCGCGTGCACGAAGAAGGACTCGCTGATGGTCCGGTGGAAGTGCGGCGAGGCGCCGGCGGGGTCGGGTCCCATGTCCCATCGGTACAGCCCGAAGCGCCCCGCGGTCGTGGCGCCCGTGGCCAGGTAGCTCGCCGCGCCACCCGGGCGAGGCAGGTCCGGCGGCGTGTCGGCGGGGCGGTACCTCGCCAGCACCTCGCCGTCGCCGAAGTAGGTCGGGTCGGGGTACGACATGACCGGACGCTAGCCCACACCGGCCGGGCGGCGTACGCGGCAGTCATGCGGTCGGGACGCGCGTGCGGCGACAGCGGGTGCCCCGTCGCGCTCGAGGCCACGGGGCCGGCTCCCTCAGTCCTGCACCAGATCGGCGAAGAGCTCGGCGTACTGGGTCAGGTGCCGATCGCCCAGGAACTGGTCGCGGACGCGTTCCCGGGCCGCCGCACCCATCCGTTCGGAGCCCGCTGGGTCTGCGAGCGTCGAGACCAGCAGGTCGGCGAAGCCGTCGAGGTCGGCCGGATCGGCCAGCAGGCGGCCGCTCTCACCGTCGACGATCTGATCCTGGATGCCACCGACCCCGGAGGCGACCACCGGGCGGGCCTTCCACATCGGCTCGGTCACGGTCAGGCCGAACCCCTCGACCAGGCTCTTCTGCACGACGATCGTGGCGTGACGCTGCAGGGCGTTGACCAAGTGCGCGTTCTCGTCGACATCATCCATGGGCAACGAGACCAGGTGCACCCGTTCCCGCGCGCGGGCGGGCAGCGCCTTCCACAGGTCGACGCACTCGAAGAGCACCTCGGCGCCCTCGGGGTCGTCGCTGACCCCCAGCACGTCGGGTCCGACCAGCATCAGGTGGACGTCGGGTGGTAGCCGGGAGAGGTGGTCCGCGAACCCCGTCAGCACCCCGGACATGTCCTTGAGCCGGTCCCATCGGCTGACCTGCATGACGATGCGCCCGTCTCCGGGGACGGTGTCGCCGGCAGCAAGGAGGTTGCCCCGAGCCCGCACCGTGCCCGTGGACCCGTCGCGTCGAGCGAACGCCAGGCTGCCCTGGTCCCCCGGCGTGTGCACCAGGCCGGCGTGGCGGAGCGTGGCGCCGACGTCCGCGTCGGGCAGGGCGACGTTCTTGGTGCTGAACGGGTCGAGGGAGGGAGGGATGATGCTCAGGCTTCGTGCGTCGACCCAGCCGGGGACGTATGCCGCGCGCGAGAAGATCGTGGCCTCGGCTCGGCTGACATAGGGCCTCAGGAAGTCCCACCCGGCGTCGGTGAGGTCGGTGGGCGTGTCTCGCCCGATGTGACATCGCCACACCACGTGGGCGCCGGCCGCGCGCAACCCGTCCGCCATGCCGGCCGTCTGGGGGTCGTGCAGGAGCACGATGTCGCCCGGCCGCACCCGGGCCAGAAGGTTCTCGAGGTTGCCGGCGAGGACGGACTCGTACTCCTCGCGCTCGGAGCTGCCCAGCTCCCCGCCGTCTCCCGGGGAGCCGTGCAGGAAGTTGTGGAGCCGCTTCGTGATCCGGAAGAACCTCGGATTCCCGTCGAGAACCAGCCACCGCGTGTCGACGTCCGCGCCGCGCGTGTAGGCAAGCAGCGTCGTGAGCATCTCCGCCACCCCGCCACCGGACGCCGTCGCGTTCACGTTCCAGACGACGCGGCCGGCCAGGGCGCCCCGTGCCTGGCGAGCGGTGCTCTCGAGCCTCTCGCCACGCTCGGGGTCGAGCAGCCGGGCCAGTCGTTGGAGCGGAACCGGGTCGACGTCAACCTCGCGCATACTGGATCTTGGCACGCGGGAGCGCTCGACTCGAAGCGACACATGCCGAGGCCGCTCCGCAGACCTGTCGCCTCAGAACCGCTGGGGGACGAAGGTCTGCTCGTGCATCGGCGGGCGCATGTAGGGGAACTCCAGCATTCTCGGCAGCTGGACGACGTCCGGCGCGACATCCTCGTACTCGAACTGGCTGAGCAGGTGCGAGATGCAGTTGAGGCGCGCGGCCCGCTTGTCGTCGGACGGCACGACGTACCAGGGCGCCTGCTTGATGTCGGTGTACTGGAACGTCGTGTCCTTGGCCATCGAGTACTTCACGTAGAGCTCGTGCTCGGCGAGGTCCATGTCGGTGAGCTTCCAGCGCTTGAGCGGCTCGGCGTTGCGGGCCTCGAAGCGCTTGCGCTGCTCCTCGAAGGAGACCGAGAACCAGTACTTCAGCACCGTGATGCCCGAGCGCACGAGCATCCGCTCGAACTCGGGGCAGGAGCGCAGGAACTCCTCGTGCTCGGCCTCCGAGCACAGGTCCATCACCCACTCGACGTTCGAGCGGTTGTACCAGCTGCGGTCGAGCAGGACCATCTCCCCGGCGGCGGGGAGGTGCTGGACGTAGCGCTGGAAGTACCACTGCGTGCGCTGGCGCTCGGTCGGCTTCGGCAGCGCCACCACCCGCACCGTGCGCGGGCTGGTGCGCTCGGTGATCCGCTTGATGACCCCGCCCTTGCCGGCCGAGCCCCGACCCTCGAAGATCACCAGCACCTTGAGGCCGCGGCTCTGGATCCAGTACTGGAGCAGCACCAGCTGCTCGTGCAGGCGGTCCATCTCGGCCTCGTAGATGGCCGACTTCAGCCGGCCGTCCTTGGTGTAGCAGGTGCGGTCGAGCGGGCGGTCGTGGACGCCTCCGACGTCGTCCGCGCCCGGAGGTGGCGCGGCGTGCTTCGTCATCGCCCGGACCGCCCTTCCCGCTGGCTCGTTTGTGCTGGTTCGTTGTGCTGGTTCGTTGTGCTGGTTCGTGGTGAAGGGCCACAGTGTCGCCTCCCGGTGCCGCTGGCAAGGGAGCGGAGGTGCTCGCTCGGCTCGGGTCCGCTGGCCGCGACACCCGCCAAGGGACTGGTATGCATGGGTCAGCACGCTGGCCGGTTCAGCGGCCCGTGACGGATGAAGGAGTCCCGCATGACTGGTCGTGTCGACGCCGTTGCCTTCGACGTCCTCGAGACGCTGCTCGACCTGGAGCCCATCGGGGCCCGGCTCGAGGAGGTCGGGCAACCCGCGACGGTGCTGGAGCCGTTCTTCATGCGCTTCCAGCGTGACGCGATGGCGCTGACGCTGGCCGGTGACGTCGCGGACTTCACCGCAACCGCCCGCCAGGCGCTGCGCACCGAGACCCGGCAGGCGATGTCGGATGACGCGACCGCCCACGTCCTGGAGGGCTTCGCCAAGGTTCCGGCGTTCCCGGATGCCGCCCCGGCGCTGCGGAAGCTCTCCGAGGCCGGGGTGTCGGTCGGTTGCCTGACCGTCGGCGACCCGGAGAACACCCGCCGGTTCCTGGCCGGGGCCGGCCTGGACACCTACGTCGACCACGTCGTGACCTCCGCCGCGGTGGGTGTGTGGAAGCCCGCCCCCGCCGTCTACCACCACACCGCCGAGGCCCTGGGCTGCGAGCTGGACCGCATGGCGCTGGTCGCGGTGCACGCCTGGGACTGCCACGGCGCGAAGCGCGCCGGAGCCCTCGCGGGCTGGTGCTCCCGGCTCGAGGGCGAGCCCGGCGACGTGTTCCTGCCCGCTGACGTGCGGGGAGACGACCTGGTGGAGGTCGTGGACGGGCTGCTGGCGCTCTGACCCGGATCCGCAGGTAGGTCCTGACGTGGTCGGGGTGTGAACGCAACAAGTGCCTTCCAGTTCGGCAAGATCGCGGTTGTCGAGACGTTGATCTGAGCCGAGTGGAAGGCACCTGTTGGGTGAGCATCTTACGAGGTCGTCGGGGTCGTTGCCAGCAGGTCCGGATCGGTGCGCCGGACCCGTCGTTGACGCCGGCGGCGGGGATGCTCGCGGTCACCGAATTGGTCGATCGGGTGGGCGTCGTTAGCGCCCTCGATGAGGCGGTAGGGCCGATCAAGCAGCGCGCTCGCGGCCTGTCTGGTGGTGAGTTCCTGGTCGGGCTCGCGTGCGCCCAGCTGGCCGGTGAGGACTACCTGATCGGGCTGGACCGCCGCCGTGCCGATGTCGCCGGGAGTTGCTTGTCGCCGGTAGGAACGGCGCCGTCCACGACGGCCTCGACGCTGGCCAAGCGGTTCGACACCGTGAGGTGGCGTTCGGTGGAAGCGGGGATCGGACGGGTTGCCGGGCGGGTGCTGGGCCACCTCGACGCGCGGCGCCGTGCAGCGCTCCTGGCGGCCCCGACGCTGGATCTGGACGCCACCGACGTCGAGGTCTATGGCAGCCGCAAGCAGGGGGTCGCCTACAACTACAAGGGACAGCGGGCCGGGCGACCCCATCTGGCGACCTGGGCCGAGGCCGGGATCGTGCTCGCCGCCGACCTCCTCGCCGGCGATGAGGACCCCCGCGCCGGCGTGGTCGACCTGCTCGGCCGCGCGCTGAGCGGTCTCACGGCCGCCACAGACCCACACGGCGGGCACGGCCGGGTCCGGGTCCGTGCTGACATCGGCTACTTCACCAAGGACCTCGCCCACGCCGTGGTCGATGCGGGCTGTGACTACGCGATCGGCGCGAACCGAAACCCCGCCACCTGGCGGCTGGCCGCCAACGTGGCCGAGGACGCCTGGAGCGACGCCGCAGGCATGGATGGCGCCCAGGTCGCGGTCACCGACTACACCCCCGCCGGCTGGCCGCCCGGGACCCGCTGCCTGATCCGACGAGTCCGCCACGACGCCGCGACGATCTCGGCCGACCCTCGCGCGCGGCGCCGCAAGACCATCCCGGCCGAACAGCTCGCCCTCGCGTTGGACGGCGACCTCGAGCAGGTGTGGGCCTACTCCTTCATCGTCACCAACCTCGACGTGTCCACCGCCGAGCAGGCCCAGGCCGTCGAAGCCTGGTACCGGCACCGCACCGACATCGAAGACCGGATCCGCGACGCCAAACACGGCGCCGCGCTGCGCCACCTCCCCTCCGGGAACCAAGCGGTGAACACCGCCTGGATGTGGGGCGCCCTACTCGCGGTCAACCTCTCCGCCTGGCTCCACGAACTCGCCGGCCTTGACCATGGCGACGGCCGCGGCCGAGCCCACCTGACCCGGCTCCGCCGCGAACTCATCTGTATCCCCGGACGCGTGATCCGCCACGCCCGGCGCACCACGCTGCGGCTTCCACCCAGGGACACGGTCCTCGCCGAGGTCCTCGCCCGGCTCCGCGCTCTGCCTACGCTGGCCTAGGACGCGACACTGACCTGTTCAAAGTGCTCAGGTTCCCAGTCGAAGAACTGAGAGGGCTTCTCCGCCGAGAAGCCGGCCGCTCGGAAAACCGACTAGGGAGCACCCGTGATCTGCATCCTCCTCACTTTCGTCGCCGTCACAGTTGTGCTGGTCGCGGTCCACCGAGCCTTCGGACGACCTGAGACCGCCGTCTTGTCGGCCATCAAACTCAGCGGCGGGCTCACCGCCGCCTTCGTAGCCCTGAGCCACGGCCCGGAGACACTCGCCGCGCTATCCAGCATCCTCGCCGGCCTCCCCGATGCCGGGCCGAGCGGCTAACTGCGAGATCGGGTCTGACCTGGCCGTCCCGAGGCGGATCTCTCAACGCTCCGTCAAAAAAAATCTGCAATACCTCCCATCCGTGTCGAGGTTCGCTCCGAACTCCGGACGACCGCAACACACCAAGGAGAGGGAGCAGCACGATGAAGAGAATCCTGGCCGCCGTCACGGCGGTGTCGCTCACCGCGATCGCCACGGCCACGGCCGCGCCCGCGTCCGCCCAGGACGGCGAGGCGACGGTCTCCGTCCTCCACGCCGTCCCGGGCCTGACCGTGGACGTCTACGCCAACGGTGACGAGCTGATCCCCGACTTCGAGCCGGGCACGCTCACCGACCCGCTGACTCTGCCCGCGGGCACCTACGACCTCGCGGTGTACGCCGACGGCGACGACCCCGCGAGCGCCCAGCCCGCCATCCGGGCCAACGGGGTGGAGGTCCCGGCCGGGGCCAACGCCACGGTGGTCGCCCACCTCGGCGCGAACGGCCAGCCCACGCTCACCCCCTACGTCAACGACGTGTCGGCCACCGACCCCGGGCAGTCCCGCCTCGTCGTCCGTCACGACGCGGCGGCCCCGGCCGTGGACGTCAAGGCCAACGGCGACCTGCTCTTCGGCGGGCTGACCAACCCGGGCGAGGAGTCCGCGGACGTGCCGGCCGGCACCTACTCCGCGGCCGTGACGCTGGCGGGAGAGGGCCAGCCGGTCCTCGGCCCCACCGACGTCGAGCTCGCCGAGGGCACCTCGACGATCGTCTACGCCTGGGGCTCCGCCGAGGAGGGCAACCTCGACCTCGCGGTCCAGACGATCGACGGGTTGCACTCCGCGCCGTCGGGCGTGCCCGGGGGCGAGTCCGGCGAGGCGGCCGCCGTGGGCGGCGCGCCGACCTGGGCCTGGGCCGCGGGCGCGGCGTCGCTGCTCGCCCTGCTGATGGCCGCGCGCCGGGTCGCCCCGGTCTCGCTGCGTCGCTGAGGTGGCCACCATGTCGTGGCTGGGCAGGCGCCCCTGGTGGGTGGTCCTGGCGACCGCCGCCGGCGGGCTCCTGCTCAGCCTCGGCGTGGTGCTCGACAGCGACGAGGCGGCGCCCGTCGAGGAGGCGCGGGGGGTGGCAGCCGCGTCGCGACCTGCGCCGCAACCCGTCGCCTCGGGGGCCGCCGACCCGGCGGCCCCGTCGTCGTCGGTCGGCCGGTCCTCGGCGGGGCTGCGGGCCGCCTCTCGGCAACAGGGCGCACCGCGGCGCGTGCGGATCGCCGCGGCCGGCATCGACGTCCCGGTCACTCCCGTGGGGGTCGCGGCGGACCGCCAGATGCGCCTGCCGGACGACCCCGGCGTCCTGGGGTGGTACCGCTTCGGCCCCGCCCCCGGCAGCGGCGCGGGCTCGGCGGTCCTCGCCGGCCACGTCGACTCCGACCGGTACGGCGTGGGGCCGCTCGCCGACCTGGGTGTCGTCGACACGACGGACCGGGTGGCGGTCCGCCTGTCGTCGGGTCGCTGGAGGAGCTACCGCGTGGACAGCGTCGAGCGCTTCGACCGGCGGGCGCTTCCGGACGCCGTCTTCGCGCGCACCGGTCCCGAGCGGCTGCGGATCGTGACCTGCACCGGCGCGTACCTGCCCGACGAGGGCGGGTACCAGCAGAACCTCGTGGTCACGGCCGTGCCGGCGTGAGCCGTCGGTGGGCGCCGCACCCGGACGCTCGGACAGCTTCGGGGATCGCTACTTCGTCTTCTTCGGGTGGATCTTGTCGGAGAAGGTCTCGGCGGTTTCCTTGGCGCGCTTCTCGGCGCGCTTCTCCTTGATGGACTTGCCGGACTTCTTGGACATGGTGTGGCGCGGCGACTTGTCGTTCATGGCGGATCTCCCTGGCCGGGAGCCCGGGCGGCTCCGTGCTTGCGACAGTACGCCCTCGGCGCCGGGCCGCGGCCGTCCCGGTTCTTGACGGGACGGGGGCCGGGGCCTAACCTACAACCAAATGGTTGTAGATCAGATGGAGCTCGCCGACGCCGAGGTGGACCGGATCTTCCGGGCCCTCGCCGACGCGACACGGCGCGACATCCTCCGCCGCACGCTGGCCGGGGAGGCGTCGGTCTCCGGGCTGGCCGCGGCGTACGACATGTCGTTCGCGGCCGTGCAGAAGCACGTGGCCACGCTGGAGGGAGCCGGTCTGGTGACCAAGGAGCCCCACGGCCGCGAGCGCATCATCCGCGGCAACCCCGAGACGATCCGCAACGCGCAGGGCCTGCTGGACCGCTACGAGGAGATCTGGCGCTCTCGCGTCGACCGCCTCGACGCGCTGCTCGCCGAAGACTGAGCCCCACCGAGACCAAGGAGAACACCATGCCCGTCACGTCCGTCACCCGCGACACCGACGCCCTCACCATGACCGTGGTCGCCGACTTCACGGCCGGCGTGCAGCGGCTCTGGGAGGCATACGTCGACCCGCGCCAGCTGGAGCGGTTCTGGGGGCCGCCGACCTTTCCGGCGACCTTCACCCGCCACGACGCGGCGGTGGGGGGTCGGTCGGCGTACACGATGACCGGGCCGGAGGGGGAGGCCCACGGCGGCTACTGGGAGTGGCTCTCGGTGGAGCCGGGCCGGAGCTTCGAGGTCCTCGACGGGTTCGCGACTCCGGACGGTGAGCCCAACCCGGACATGCCGTCGATGCGCCTGCGGTTCGCCTTCGAGGAGACCGACGCCGGCTCGCGGGTGACGACCACGACCTGGTTCGGCTCCCTGGCCGAGCTCGAGCAGCTGCTCGGGATGGGCATGGAGGAGGGCCTGCGCGAGGCGATGGGCCAGATGGACGCGCTGCTCGCCGACCTCACCTCCTTTGCCGCCGACCGGGCGACGATGACGCAGGTCCTCTCCGACACCCGGGCGCGGATCAGCCGGGTGATCCGGGGCGGCGTCGAGGAAGTCTGGCGCGCGCACCACGAGCCCGGGCTGGTGCGGCGCTGGATGCTCGGCCCGGACGGATGGACGATGCCTGTCTGCGAGGTGGCGACCACGGTCGGCGAGACGTATCGCTACGAGTGGGAGCCGGCCGGCGGCGGGGAGGGCCGCTTCGGGTTCGAGGGCGAGCTGCTCGCGTCGGCCCCGCCGCACCGCGCCGTCACGACCCAGCGGATGACCGGGATGCCGGGCGACGGCCTCGTCAACGAGCTCACCCTCACCCCGGTCGACGGCGGCACCCTGCTCGCGGTCGTGATGACCTTCCCCGACGCCGAGACCCGCGACGCCGTCCTGGCGACCGGGATGGCCGACGGCATGGAGACCAGCTACGCGCGCCTGGAGACGGAGGTCCTGGCACAGCCCGTCGCCCCTGCCACTTCCAACGTATAGCGGCTGGGTGGGCTTGCGGCAAGACCCCCGGCGTGCCCCAGAGTGCTCGCCGTGCCGGGAGATGCGAACGACGTCCTGATCGTCGGCAGCGGGCCCACGGGCCTGATGCTCGCCGGGGAGCTGGCGCTGGCGGGGGTCGACGTGGCGATCCTCGAGCGGCGCACGACGCCGGAGCTGGTGGGCTCCAGGGCCGGGGGGTTCCACTCCCGCACGCTGGAGATCCTCGACCAGCGGGGCATCGTCGACCGCTTCCTGGCCGAGGGGACCATCGCCCAGACGACACGCTTCGGGAGCACGACGCTGGACCTCGGCGACTTCCCCACCCGGCATCCGCACGGCCTGGCGCTGTGGCAGAACGACATCGAGCGCATCCTGCTCGGCTGGGTCGAGGAGCTGGGGGTGCCGATCCGCCGCGGGCTCGAGGTCACCGGCTTCGCGCAGGACGACGCCGGGGTCGATGTCCACCTCGCCGAGGGCGGGCCGCTGGCGGCGGGGTACCTCGTGGGCGCCGACGGCGGGCGCAGCGTCGTCCGCTCGGCGGCCGGCATCGAGCTCGCCGGGTGGGGGGCGACCCGGAGCAACCTGATCGCCGAGGTCGAGGTGACCGAGGAGACACCGGTCGGCATCCGCCTCGACGCCACGGGCATCCACGGGATGCAGGTCATGGAGGACGGGCGGACCGTGCGCGTGGTCACCACCGAGCAGCGGCTCGGGGGGACCACCGAGCCGACGCTGGCGGACCTCGGTGCAGCGCTGCGGCACGTCTACGGCACCGACTTCGGGATCCACAGCCCGACGTGGATCTCGCGGTTCACCGACGCCACCCGGCAGGCGGTCGACCACCGCGACGGGCGGGTGCTGCTCGCCGGCGACGCCGCACACGTCCACAGCCCGGCGGGTGGGCAGGGGATCGGGCTGGGGGTGCAGGACGCGGTCAACCTCGGGTGGAAGCTCGCCCAGGTGGTCCGGGGCATCTCACCCGACGGCCTCCTGGACACCTATCACTCCGAGCGGCACCCGGCCACGGCCCGCGTGCTGAAGCAGACGATGGCGCAGTCGGTCGCCCAGACCTCCGACCCGCGCATCGCCGCGCTGCGCGACACGACGGAGGAGATGCTGGCCTTCGACGGGCCGCGCACGCAGCTGGCCGGACTCCTGTCCGGGCTCGACGTCGCCTACGACCTCGGCCCCGAGCCGGGCGGGGCGCACCCCTTGCTCGGTCGCCGGATGCCCGATCTCGACCTGGTCGCGGCCGACGGCCCCCGGCCGGTCTACGCGTTGCTGCACGACGCCCGGCCGCTGCTCCTCGACCTCGGCGAGCCCGGTGGAATCGACCTCGCCGGGTGGGCGGACCGCGTCCGGCGCGTCGAGGCCACCTACGACGGTGCGTGGGTGCTGCCCGTCGTCGGCACCGTGCCTGCTCCCACCGCGGTGCTGATCCGGCCCGACGGACACGTGGCGTGGGTGGGCGAGGGAACGCAGAGCGGCCTCAGCGAGGCGCTGGCGTCGTGGTTCGGGCCGCCCGCGGCGGGCTGCGTCGGGTGACCGAGGGCGGCGCCGCTCAGGGCGGACTGTCGAGTGTCCAGACCTTGACCGTGTCGAGGACCCAGACCCTGACCGTGTAGCGGACGGGGGCGCCGGGTCGCCAGCGGTAGCGCACCTCCTGCAGCTGGTGGTCGTCGTCATAGAGGGCCACGTCCGCGAGGTCACCGAGGTGTGGAAGCGGGCCACGGCGACGCTTGTCCTCGAGCACGTCCGCGATGCCGCCGAGGTAGTTGGTCGCGTCCGAGTCGGGGACATCCGGGGCGGTGACGGTGACGTCCAGGCCGATCGGGCTCGCGGCCAGGGGCGGCTCACCCGCGCCGCCGTCCGGAAGCGCCGCTCGGGCGGCGGCGAGCAGCCGCGACACCCGAGCGTGGTGCGGGTGCCCGGCGGCCAGCACCGACTTGGCCTCGCTCTTCGCCGGGGGCAGCTCGGCGACATCGAATCGGATCTCGCGAGGGGCCATCGGGCCAGCCTGCCACGCCCCGGCGTCGAGGCCGCCTCTCTGGACGTGGGTCGCCGGACCCGCGAGGGTGTCGGCATGGCGAAGAAGAGCAAGCAGGCCCCCTCCCTCAGCGGACGCGTCGCCCTGATCAGCGGCGCCGGCAGCGGCATCGGCGCGGCCACGGCCAGATCGCTGGCGGCCAAGGGTGCGCGGCTGGTGCTCTGCGACGTCGACGAGGCCGGCCTCCAGGAGACCGCCTCGACGATCCCCGACGACCAGGTGGTCGCCCAGGTGGCCGACGTCCGCGACCTCGCGGCGATGCAGGACGTCGTGCGCGCCGGCACCGAACGCTTCGGCGGGATCGACGTCGTGATGGCCAACGCCGGCATCGGGTCCTTCGGCTCCGTGCTCCACGTCGACCCCGAGGCGTTCAAGCGGGTGATGGACATCAACCTGCTCGGCGTCTTCCACACCGTGCGCGCCGCGCTCCCGTCGGTGATCGAGCGCAAGGGCTACGTGCTGGTGGTCTCCTCGCTCGCGGCGTTCACGGCCTCGCCGGGCGCGGCGTCCTACCACGCGTCGAAGGCGGCGGCGGAGAACTTCGCCAACGTCCTGCGGCTCGAGGTCGCCCACCTCGGCGTGGACGTCGGCTCGGCGCACATGTCCTGGATCGAGACCCCACTGGTCCGCGAGCTGCACGACGAGCTCAGCGGCTTCTCCCGCCACATCTCGAGGCTGCCCCCGCCGCTGAACAGGACCACCGACCTGGCGACCTGCGTCGACGCGTTCGTCGACGGCATCGCGCACCGCAGCCGGCGCGTCTACGTGCCGAAGTGGGTCGGGAGGATCTCCCGGCTGCGCACGATGGTGAACAGCCCGGCCGCCGAACGGCGGGCCCTCAAGATCGCCCCGGAGGCCATCGCCGAGACGGATGCCGACGTGGCGAACCTGGGTCGGTCCGTCAGCGCGCGGACGGCGAAGACCGTCTCGTAGTCGGCTCACCCAGCCGCGACTCGGGGCGCAGGTCCTCCGGCAAGGGCTCGCCGGCGGCGGCGGCGGCGAGCCGACGCCCCAGCCCCGGCGCCTGCTTGAAGAGGTTGTTCCCCGCCGGGAGGAGCACGCCGCCGCGCTCCCACACCCCGACACCGTCGTCGCCCCAGGGCAGCCGGGTCACCCAGCAGTGCCGCACGTCGACCGGGACCGGGTCCAGCCCCGGCAGCGCGCGCCGGACGTACTCCGACGCCCCGGCCGCGAAGTCGGCGAGGTCGGCCGGCTCGGTGAGGCTGCCGTCCTCGCGAGCGGGCGTCTCCTCGCCCAGCCCGACGGAGTACGCCGCGTTGCCCTCGAGGGCCGCGGCATAGACGCGGTCGCGGCCGAAGGCGCCGCTGGCGTCCTGCAGCGTCGCCAGCGCGGCCGGGGCGGCGCCGCGGACGGCGTACGTCAGGCGGACCTGGGCGCCGTGCTGCACCGGGAGGGAGACCCCCAGCGACCGGGCGAACCGCTCGGTCGCCCGGCCGGCGCACACCACGGCGCGCCGACAGCGCTCCGTGGCGCCGCCGCTGCGGACCTCGACCTCGCCGCCCACCGGGCGGACGGAGAGCACCTCGTCGCGCACGACCCGCTCGCCGAGCGCCGCCGTCAGGGCGCGGATCATCGCGCCGGTCCGGATCGACCCGCCCCGCTCGTCCAGCATCGCCGGCCCGTCGTACGCCGCCAGGACCGGCAGCCGCGCGGCGAGCTCGGCGGTGTCGATCCGGCGGGCCGCAACACCCTCCTGCTCGAGCAGGGGCAGGCGCTGCTCCACGGCCGGGCCGATCGCCACCGCGCCGTCGTCGGAGACGAGCCGCACGCCGAGCTGCTCGCCCCAGTCGTCGTAGGCCGCGCGGCTCTCCACCGTGTGCCGGATCAACCGAGGGTCGTCGTGCGCGTGCCGGAAGATCCGCGACTCGCCCCCCGACTGGCCGTTGCCCGGCAGGCCCTGCTCGTAGACCCGCACCGCGACGCCGCGCTCCCTCAGCGCGTACGCCGTCGAGAGGCCGAGCACGCCCGCGCCGATGACCACCACGTCCGCGGCCGCTCCCTGCATGCGAACGACGGTAGCGCCGGTCGACCACCTCCCCCGACGACGGGAGGCGGGTCCGGCGCGGGGGGCTGCCCCATCCGGTCGGGACGTGATGCCATGGAGGCGATGACCCCGCCCCAGGCACCCCAGGTCGTCGCGCACCGGGGGGCCAGCCACGACGTCGCCGAGCACACCCTCGGCGCCTATCTCGCGGCCCTCGAGCACGGGGCGGACGCGCTGGAGTGCGACGTGCGGCTCACCGCCGACGGGCACCTCGTCTGCGTGCACGACCGCGACCTGCGCCGGGTGGCCGGGCGCCGCGGCCTCATCTCGACGATGGAGCTCAGCGAGCTGGCGCAGCTCGACGTCAGCACCTGGAAGAACCCGTGGCGGGACCTGGACGACGAGGCGCCGCAGCGGGAGGACGAGCACGGCCGGGTGCTCACGCTGCGCGCGCTGCTCGAGACCGTCGCGGGCCTGGACCGTCGCGTGGAGGTCGCGATCGAGACGAAGCACCCGACGAGGTATGCCGGCCTGGTGGAGAAGCGCCTCGTCGAGCTGCTGCGCGACTTCGCCTGGGACCGCGACGACCCGCCGGTCCGCGTGATGAGCTTCTCCAACACGGCGCTGCACCGCGTGCAGCGGATGGCCCCCGAGGTGCCGCTGGTGCAGCTGCTGGAGAAGGCCCACCACTGGCCGATGGTCCGCCGCATGGTGCCCGACCACTGGATCATCGGGCCCGACGTCCTCGAGCTGCGCGACCACCCCGGTCTCGGTCGCCGGCTGGTCGACGCCGGCCGCGTCGTGCACAGCTGGGTGGTGAACACGCCCGAGCACGTCGAGGTCTGTCGCACCTACGGCGTCTCCGCGCTGATCACCGACAAGCCGGGCTACGTCCGCGATCTGGTGGATGCCGCCGGCACCGAGGCGGCCGGCGGCTAACCTGCCCGGCATGGGCAAGCGATCGCGGGACAGGGCGCGCAACGCCGCGGGAACGTCGCAGCAGCAGGCGCGGCCGGCCGGCGAGGTCGGCCCGCGCCAGCCCTGCCCCTGCGGGTCGGGCAAGCGGTACAAGGCGTGTCACGGGTCGGCGGACGGAACGCCGTACGTCCCGCGGCCCTTCGAGGGGATGCCCTCGGAGCCGGACGTGGTCGCGCTGCGCGAGCTGGTCCCCTCGGCGACAGCGCCGCTGCCGCTGCGCGACTCCGACCGCTCGGTGCTGCTGGCCACCCTGCTGCCGGGCGCGGCGCCGGCCATGGTGCGGGAGAGCGGCGAGATCTGGCTCGGCCTGCAGGTGCGCCACCACTACGGGGACCCCGCACGCGACCTCGGCGCCGTGCTGGAGGCGGCGCTCCGGGCGGACCCCGGGGAGACCGTCGGCCTCCCGCAGGCCCCCGGGCCCGGCCCGCGTCTGCAGGACCTCGTCGAGCCGGCCGAGCTGGACGTCACGGTGCACGACGGCTTCGGCTTCTGGGTGGCCGACCTGGAGGAGCAGGGGCCCGAGGTCGAGGCGGCGCTGGAGCAGGCCAACGGCGTCGTCAACCCCACCGCCAAGCTCGCCTCCGTGCCGGCTGCCTACTGGTGCGACGTGACGACCAAGGAGCACCTGCGCTGGGTGCGCCCCGAGCCCGAGGACGAGCTGCTCGACGCGCTGGCGAGGATGCACGTCACCGGGCAGGACGTGCTGGTCGAGGGCGCGAGACTGGTCGGCCACTTCCGCGCCCACGGGCTGGTCGTGCCGGTCTGGGACCTGCCCGTCGGGACGGGCGCGGAGGCCGTCGAGGACCCCGCGACGGAGCTCGGTGAGGCGCTCGAGGCGGCCCTCGCCGACCCGCGCCCCCTCACCTCCGACGAGCGCTCCGCGCGCGCCGGGATCACCGGTCGGCAGGTCACCATCCGCTGAGGCCCAGCACACCCCAGGGGGTAGGCCGCGTGTGGCATGGGTCGCACGCAAAATGCGGTGTGGCGGTGTTGTCTGGAACGTCTCCGCGCAGTATTTTATGTACTGCCCGGTCGTTGTTGTATCCCCCGTCAACAGCGGCCGGGCTTTTTCGTGCCCGGATGCCCCCGGGGTCCTCCGGACGGCCAGACCAGGTGGCCCGACCGGGCCCCTTTCGGGCGATCGCCGACGGGAGGCCGCGGACCCGCCTACCGTCGTGAGTCCACGCCGCCGGGCCGGGACCGCGGCGGTCGGCACGGTTCGGGGAGGGGCATCGTGAAGCGTCAGACGCTGCACATCGTGACGGCCTGCCTCCTCGTCTTCGGTGTGATGGCGGCCATCGTCAGCGGCGTCGACCGCGTGGCCCCGGGGCCGCGCACGAGCCCCGTCGCGGCGTCGTACGCCGACTTCTGCCGAGCCGAGATCGACGCCGTCAAGCAGGCCCGGACCGAGCGCTGGTCGAGCGCGAGGCGCATGTGGCGCGGCTGGGCCCAGGTGCGGCGCGCCTGGCGCGACCTCGGTGGCGCCCGCCATCGCAGCGCCCGCCGCCACGCCGTCCACCAGCTCAGGCGCGTGCGGCGGCACCAGCGCTACCTCGTGCTCAGGCGCAACCGCGCGCGCCGGGCCCTGGTCGACGCGAAGCAGAGCCGGCGCGACTGCCGCGACCGGTGGGCGCAGGAGCAGGAGGCCCAGCCGTCGACCCAGCCCCAGCCGTCGACCGAGCCGTCGACCCAGACCCAGCCGTCGACGTCGACCCAGCCCGCCGGGGCGCTCCAGCCGCTCTGCGACGCGGGCCTCGCGCAGGCGGTCTGCGACGCCACGGACCAGCTGCCCCAGCCCCGGGCGGATGCGCACAGCCCGCTCCGGCCGCTGTGCGCCGACGTCCCTCGACTGCAGCCGCTGTGCGCCGCGACGACCGGCGTCCCGGAGGCGCCGGACTCCGCCGGCGACAGCGGGATGCAGCCCCTGTGCGACGCCGGGCTGCCGCAGGAGTACTGCGACCTGGCGGTCGCCATCCTCCCGGGGCTCGGCGGGCTCCCCCCGCTCCCGGGCGTCAGCGGCCTGGACCTGCCGGACCTGGACGAGCTGGTCGAGCTGCTGGGCGCTCCCCGGCTGCCCGACGGCTTCGAGCGCTGAGCCCCGCCGCCGAAGCCGAAGCCGGCTACCGCGAGCGCCGCAGCGCCCAGGCCGGCAGCCTCGAGTAGCCCTTGACGGAGATGCGCAGCAGCCGGCGAAGGCCGTACGCCGGGTCGCCGGGGTCGCTGCCGTGGTCCGGGCACAGGACGTCGTGGGCGCCCTCGTCGACCACCACGGTCCCCGGTCGGGCCACCGACGTGAGGCGGGCGGCCACGTTCACCGTGGCCCCGTAGACGTCGCCGAGGCGGTGCACCATCGAGCCGTGCGCGATCCCGGCTCGCACGCGGGGGAAGGCGTCGTCGTCGTCCTCGCCGCGGGCGACGAGGGCCATGGCCGCGTCGGCCGCCGCCCGCGGGTGGTCCGTCACGAAGAGCACCTCGTCGCCGATGGTCTTGATGACCTGCCCGCCGGCCTCGATGACCACGCTGCTGGCCTGGTCCTCGAAGTGCTCGAGCCAGTCGACCAGCTCGGACTGCTCGAGCGCCTTGCTGCGCGTGGTGTAGCCGACGATGTCGACGAAGCACACGCTCGACACCGAGCCGTCCTCGTCGCCCGCCTGGGAGAGCAAACGCCCGGCGGCCCCGGCGAGGTGCCGCCGCCAGGCATAGCTCTGCAGCGCCTCGAGCCGCGGGAGCACGTCGCGGGAGAGCTCGTCGAGCTGCGTGGCGGTCGCGTCGTCGGTGCCGGCCTGAGCATCCTGCCCGGCGCCGCCCTCGGCCCGGCCCTCGATCACCGCCTCGGCGAGCAGGTTGGCCTGCCACTCGGCGAGCCGCGCGAAGCTGCGGCCCCACGTGCGCACCAGCGCGGCCTGCGAGTCGGGCGAGATGATGCCGGCCTCGAGCAGGCTCGACACGTGCTGGAGCGCCTCGACGTCGGCGTCGGTGAAGGCGACGGTCTCGTCGTCGAGCGTCGCGAAGCCGAGCCACCGCCACAGCTGCTCGGCGACCTCGAGCGGGACTCCCGCCCGCTCGCTCACCTCGCCGCGCGTCAGGTGCGGGGCCTCGCCGAGGAGGCTCCTCTCGACGCGCGCGAAGAGATCCCGGTCGTCGTCGGGCGTCAGGGTTACCCCTGCTCCTCGGCGGCGTGCTTCGCCGCGCGGGCGGCCTGCGTCTCCTGCAGGGCGTCGCGGAAGGCCGGCAGCTCCTCGCAGAGCTCGTTGATGGCCTCGGCGGTGAAGTGCAGCAGCCGGAGCTTGGTGACCGCGATGATCGAGGCGCTGCGCAGCTGGTGGTTCATGATCGCCGCCTCGCCGATCATCTCGCCCGGTCCGACGCGCGCGATCTCCTGGCCGTGCGAGCGCACGGACACCTCGCCCTCGAGCACGATGTAGGCCTTGTCGGCCGGCGTCGCCTCCGAGATCGGTGACCATCCCTGGGGGATGGTCACCTCGGTGCCGGCCTCGCGGATCTGCCGGGCCTCGCGCTCGCTGAAGCCGTCGAAGACGGACATGGGGTCTCCTCTGCGTCGGTGGCTGGTCGCCGATCGGCGGCGAGGTCTGGGGGGCATTCTCCCGAACCCCGCTGATGCCTGTCCATTCAACGACAGAACGGGGGCCCGGTCACGGGACGACCGGGTGGCGCGGCGAGCGTCACACCCGCCCGGGCCGTCGTGGGTCAGGTGGGCAGCGGGTCCCGCGTGACCGGGCAGCTCATGCAGCGCGGGCCGCCGCGGCCCGACCCGAGCTCGGACCCGGCGATCCGGACGACCTCGATCCCCGACGCCTCGAGCCGCGCGTTGGTCTCGTCGTTGCGCTCGTAGGCCACGGCCAGCCGTGGGGCGAGCGCGAGGGTGTTGTTGCCGTCGTCCCACTGCTCGCGCTCCGCGACCACGGGGTCCAGGCCCGTGTCGATGTGGTGCAGCGTGTCGATCCCCATCGCGGTGGCCGCGGCGCGCAGGAACGGCTCCGGCCCGGAGAGCTGCAGCGGCCGCGTCGCGGCCGCGGGCCCGGCATCCCCGGCGACCGGCTCGCCCGGCGTGACGGTGTAGGCCTGCAGGGTGTCGGCGACGTGGGGATACATCACCACCTGGTCGACGTCGACCATGGTGCAGACCGTGTCGAGGTGCATGGTCGCCCGGTCCTGCGCGATCGGCACCGCCAGCACGGTGTGCGCCAGGTCGGCGTGGAAGACCTGGCGGGCGAAGCGCTCGACGCCGGCCGGGGTGGTCCGCTCCCCGACGCCGATCGCGACGACGCCGGGACCCAGCAGCATGACGTCGCCGCCCTCCACGTGCTCGTGGGTCCAGCCGTGCAGGCGGCGGGTGCCCGCGAAGCGGGGGTGCTCGGCGTAGATCAGCTCGGTCAGCTGCGTCTCGCGGGTGCGTGCGTCCATGGCCAGGCTCGTCACGGCGACGCGGTCGCGCACCCAGACGCTGGAGTCGCGGGTGAAGAGCAGGTTGGGCAGCGGGTCGACCAGGAACTCCTCCGGCGCCAGCAGGCTCGTCACCAGGCCGTGGCCACCGCGGACCTCGTCGTTGCGGATGCCCGCGGTCAGGTACGCCGTGAGCTCCTCGGCCGTGCAGTCGGCCAGAGCGGTCGCCAGGTAGGCGCGCAGGGTGTCGCCGAGGTGCCGGCCCCCGAGCGTCGTCGTGATCGCGTGGTTGCGAGCGGTCTCGCGCGTCAGCGCCTCGGCGAGCAGGTCGGTGAGGTAGAGGACCTCGACGCCGCGGTCGCTCAGCGCCCGGGCGAACGCGTCGTGCTCCTCCCGGGCCCGCGCGACCCACGGGATGCCGTCGAAGAGGAGTCGGTCGTTGTTGCGGGGCGTCAGCCGCCGCAGCTCGGGGCCGGGGCGGTGCAGCATCACGGTGCGCAGGGTGCCGACCTCGCTGTCCGCGCCGTGCCGGGCGGCCGGGGGGCCGGCGTGCGTCTGCGCGGATTCCGTCACCCTCCTGACAGTAGTCGTGGTCTCGCCGGTGGCGTCACGCCAGCAGCTCGTAGGCCGTCGCCGCGGCGAGCGCGAGGCACACGCTGCCCCCCACCGCGTGGAGCACCCGCACCCGGACGCGCTGGAGGAGCGCCCGGCCGACCACGACGGCGAGCCCGCTGACCGCGAGCAGGGCGCCCCAGGCGCCCGCGAACACGGCGAGGGCGTCGTCGTAGCGCGCGGCGAGCGAGACGGTCAGGAGCTGCGACAGGTCGCCCCACTCCGCGGCGAAGAGCACGACGAAGCTGGCGAGCACCGCGCGCAAGCCCTGGGCGTTCCCGGCGCGGGCGGCGACCTCCTGCTCCTCCGGGTCATCGGGGCTCCCCGGGCCCCCGGGGTCGCCACGCGCCTCGCGGAGCAGGAGGACGCCGCCGCCCAGGAAGAGCAGCATCGCGACCGTGCGCACCGCGGCCCGCGGCAGCAGGGCCGCCACGCTGCCCAGGGCGACCGCGATGGCGGTCTGGGCCGCGAAGGCAAGGCCGACCCCGGTCCACACCAGGAGGGGCCGGTAGCGGGTGGTCAGGACGAGCGTCGCGATGAAGGTCTTGTCCGGCAGCTCGACCACGAAGATGGTGCCGAAGACGAGCGCGGCGATGCCCAGGTCCATCACGTCGGGTCCATCACGTCGGGTCCATCACGTCGGGTCCAGCACGTCGGGCCAGCACGTCGTGGGCGGCGGCCACGGCGCGGGCCAGGACCTGCTTGGCGGGGAGGCCGAGCGCCTCGGCGGCGCGGGCCACGTCGTCGTACTCGGGCTGCGCGTTCACCACCACGCCGTCCAGGCGGGCGAGCTTGACCGCGACCGGCTCGCCGCCCACGTCGACGCGGGCGACGTCGCGGTCGAGCGCGTGCTTGCCCACGGCCTGCTCCCGCAGCCCGATCGCGGAGGTCTCCCGGAAGATCCGGGCGCGCACGGCGGCGGCGCCGGCGGAGCCGACGAGCACGCTGAGGGTGTGCGCCGGCCGGCCCTTCTTCATCAGGATCGGGGTGAGCCACGCGTCGCTCGCGCCCGCCTCGAGGAGCCCGGTGAGCACCGCCGGCCACAGTCGCGGATCGAGGTCGTCGACGTTGGTCTCGAGCAGCAGGTTCCCCGGCTCGCCCGGACCCCCGGGCTCCGCGGTCTGAGAGTCGCGGCGCTGCGGCTCGCCCACCAGCAGCCGCAGCACGTTCGCGTGGTCGTCGGGGTCCCGGTCGCCGGCCCCGACGCCGATGGCGGCGGTGGTCATCGCCGGCTGGGGGCCCCAGGCGTCGGCGAGGGTGACCAGGAGCGCCGCGCCCGTGGGGGTGCACAGCTCGGCGGGCGGTGCGCCGGGCGGCCCGGCGTACGACGGCACGCCGCGCAGCAGCGAGGCCACCGCGGGGACCGGGACCGGGAGGGTGCCGTGGGCCGCGGAGGCGTGGCCGTGGCCGACGCCGACCCGCGAGACGACGACCGGGCCGCGGCCGGCCGCCGCCAGGTGGGCGAAGCCGGCGCAGACGCCGACGACGTCCGCGATCGCGTCGAGGGCACCCACCTCGTGGAAGTGGGTCGCGTCGGGGTCGGTGCCGTGCACCGCGCCCTCGGCCTCGGCGAGGCGCGCGAAGGCCGCGTGGGCGCGACCGGCGACCCCGGGGTCGAGCGGCGCCTCCCCGAGCAGGGCGCGGACGTCGCGCCAGGTGCGGCCCGCGGCTGCGCCTCTCGGGTCGACCGCCGGGTCGATCAGCGGCACGTCGACGTGGCAGCGCGTGGCGGCCAGCCCGGCCCGGCGCACGGTCTCGGTGCGCAGCCTGACCGGCTCGGGCGCGACGGCGTCGACGGCGGCGCCGAGGACCCCCAGAGGCACGCCGGCGTCGAGCAGCGCGCCCAGCAGCATGTCACCGCTGGCGCCTGCCGACGCGTCGACCCACACGGTCACGCGCTCGCCTCCCGGGGGCCGGGACCGGCGCGCCGGGCCACGCGGGCGGCGTGCACCCCGGCGCCGTAGCCGTTGTCGATGTTGACCACGACCACGCCGGGGGCGCAGGAGTTGAGCATCGCCAGGAGCGCGGCGAGGCCGTCGAACGAGGCGCCGTAGCCGACGCTGGTCGGCACCGCCACCAGGGGGACGCCGGTCAGGCCGCCCACCACCGACGGGAGCGCACCCTCCATCCCGGCGATCACGACGAGGCAGTCGGCCCCGTCGAGCTCGTCGCGGACGGCGAGCAGGCGGTGCAGCCCGGCGACCCCGACGTCGCCGACGGCGTGGACGCCGGCGCCGTGCACGCGGGCCGTGAGGGCGGCCTCCCCGGCGACCGCGGCGTCGGACGTGCCCGCGCTGACGATGAGCACGCGGCCGCGGGGCTCCGGGAGCGGACCGATCCGCGCCGCGCGGGCGACGGGGTCGGTCGTGGCGCCGGCGGCCGCCGAGGCCTCCATCGCCTCGGGCGAGAGACGCGTCGCGAGCACCGCGCGGTCGGGGTGCCGCTCGTGCAGCGTGGTGAGCAGCGCGACCACCTGGTCGGGGGTCTTGCCGGCGCCGTAGACGACCTCCGGGTCGCCCGTGCGGCCGGCACGGTCGAGGTCGACGCGGGCGAAGCCCAGGTCGGCGACCGGGGGGCCGGGATCGGGGCGCTGCTCGGTCACGGGCCGACGCTACTCGACGCGCCGCCGCGGCCCGGGGCCCCCGGCCTCCTACGCTGAGCGCCATGCTCGCCGTGGCCGTCGTCCTCGCCGCTCTCGCCCTCCTGCTCGCGGGCCTGGCCCTGTGGGTCGCGGTCGCGGGCCCGCCGTGGAGGCGCGGCGACCTCGAGTCGGTGCCCGAGGACCTGCCCGGCCTGCGGCGCGAGGTGGGAGCCCTGCGGTCCCACGTGGCCCACGCCCTGCGCTACTCGTCGGTGGTGCGCTACGACGCGTTCGGCGACATGGGCGGCCACCTGTCCTGGTCGCTGTCGGTGCTCGACGACGCCGGCCGCGGCGTGGTGGTGACCTCGATCAGCGGCCGGTCCGAGGTGCGGACCTACGCCAAGGCCGTGGAGGGCTGGACCTCCGAGCAGCAGCTCTCGCCCGAGGAGGAGGAAGCGATCTCCCGGGCGCGGCCCTGACGCACGGCGGCTCCCGGGGGCAGGGCGGGGTGCCGGGCTACTGGTGCCGCTCGGGTGCCGCCGGGTAGACGCCGAGCACCGTCACCTCGTGGGTGAAGAAGCGCAGCTCCTCCAGCGCGCGGGCGAGCCCCGGGTCGTCGGGATGTCCGTCGACCTCGGCGAGGAACATGGTCGCGGTGAACCGCCCGTCGACCATGTAGGACTCCAGCTTGGTCATGTTGACGCCGTTCGTGGCGAACCCGCCGAGCGCCTTGTAGAGCGCGGCGGGGATGTTGCGGACGTTGAAGATGAAGGTGGTCACCATCTCCCCGGTGCCGCGCTCCGGGGTGATCGGCGTCGAGGCGAGCACGACGAACCGCGTCGTGTTGTGGTCCTCGTCCTCGACGTCGCGGCGGAGCACCTCGAGGCCGTAGATCTCGGCGGCGAGCGGGGGCGCGATGGCGGCCTGGGTCGGGTCGGCGGCGTCGCGGATCTCGCGGGCCGCGCCCGCCGTGTCCCCGGAGATGAGCGGCGTGAGCCCGAGCTCGGCGATGATCCGCCGGCACTGGCCCATCGCGTGCACGTGGCTGTGCACCGTGCGCAGCGAGGCCTCGCTGGCCCCCGGGACGGCCATCAGGTGGAACCGGATCCGCAGGAAGTGCTCGCCCACGATGTGCAGCCCGGAGGTGGGCAGGTAGTGGTGGATGTCCGCCACGCGCCCGGCGATCGAGTTGTCGATCGGGATCATCGCCAGCTCGGCCTCCCCCCGCTCGACCGCGGCGAAGACGTCTTCGAACGACGCGCACGCCACGGCCTCCCAGTCGGGGTAGGCCTGCTTGCAGATCAGGTGGGAGTTGGCGCCCGGCTCGCCCTGGTAGGCGACGCGGCGGGCTCCGGAGGTCTCGGTCACGGGCCCATCCTTGCAAGAGGCGCGGCGGGCGCGCCGCGCAGATGCGCGCGCCGGCTCGGCGAAACCGGGTGCGACGGGGCCAACCCTCGGGCCAGGGCTGAGCCACGCACTCACGTGCGTCGGTGGAAGGTGACGGATCCGTCGTGCTGGAGGACGGTGGTGTAAGCGGGGTCGTGGGCTCGGGCGTGGAACCGCTTGAGCCGCCCGGCGTCGAGGGCCTCGGTGGGTCCGCCGAGGACGAAGGGGATGATCCCGGCCTCGCAGGCCAGCTGGCGGGCCTTCCCGGCGGAGAGGGCGTCGCCGGTGTCCAGGGTGGCGGCCCGCTCGGCTCCGAGGAGGGTCGCGAGGTCCATCGTGACGACGACGGTGGCGTTGACCCCGCCCGCCGTGGGCAGGTCATCGGCTGAGTAGCGGGAGACGTACTCCGCGAAGGCGTCCCCGAGGCGGAGCGGCCGCTCCTTGCGCTGCCCGGTGGCATCGACCAGGGATCCGGCGCCATGGACGGCCAGCTGGTGCTTCGGCGCCGCGATGGCCCGCAGCGCGGCGCGAAGCATCGCGGCGACCGCGACGGGCAGGGTGAACCGGCCGTGCACGCAGCCCTGGCCGTCGTCGGACATGGTGAGGCGGGTCTGCTGGGCCGCGCGGCGTTCCTGGGCCTCCAGGAGGCGGCGCAGGTGCTCGTCGGCCACCTCGGGCGCGACGACCTCCAGGATCCGCTGGCCGGCCTTGCGCAACCGGGGCGCGTCCAGCGCGGGCTCCCCGGTGGCCAAGGCCAGCATCTGCTCCCGCGCCCGGTCCCGCACCGCCTCGTCGACCAGATCCGTCGGGAGGGCGTCGACGGCGTCGACGATCACCTCGGCCTGGTCCAGCCGCACCTCCCCCGCGGCCAGCGCCGCAGCGACCGGGTCGTGGCGGTCGAGCTTCGCGGCCTGCCGCGACAACCGGTACGCCTGCGAGACGGTCTGGCCGGTCGCGTTGGCGTGCCACGCCGCCGTCGAGGTCGCCCCCGACGCCGACCCGGCGTCGTCGCCCTCGGCCTGCCGCAGCACCCGGAGCCGCAACGCCGTGACCCGGGACTCGACCGCGGCAAGCTCGACCAGCGCCTCGCGCTGCTCGGCGGGGCTCATCGACCACGTGGGGACGTTGGCCGTGTCGTCCATCTCCGCCGACACGGCGGTGAGAATCCGGGACACCGGGTGCCCGGCGCGGCCGCCTCTGGTCGCCGTCATGACACCCATTCCAGCACCGACCACCGACAGTCCCGGGGCGAGAATCCCCAGCACACACAGGAAATCGCGGATCCGGCGATCGTGCGGGGTCTCGATCCGACGCTGCGCGTCCTGCTCGACCAGCGAAGGGTCAGGCCGGCCGACCGGCCGCGGTCAGGCGGGGACGTCGACCTCGGCGCGGCCGATGATCGCGGGCAGGTCGAGGCCGGCCGGCAGGGTGCCGAAGGCGCCGCCCCAGTCGCCGCCGAGCCGGGTCGCGCAGAACGCGTCGGCGACCGGCGCGGGGGCGTGCCGCAGCAGCAGGGAGGCCTGCAGCACCAGCGCCATCCGCTCGACGACCCGACGGGCCCGGACCTCGAGGTCGTCGGTGTCGGAGAGCTCCTTGGTCAGCGCGGTGACCGCCTGGTCGAAGCGGTGGTCCGCGCCGGCCGCCTGCTGCACCTCGGCGAGGAACGCCTCGACGACCTGCGGCTCGCGGCCCATGGCGCGCAGCGCGTCGAGCGCCGCCACGTTGCCCGAGCCCTCCCAGATCGAGAGCAGCGGCAGCTCGCGGTAGAGCCGCGGCATGCCGGAGTCCTCGATGTAGCCGTTGCCGCCGAGGCACTCCAGCGCCTCCGCCGCGACCGACGGCCCGCGCTTGCACACGTGGTACTTCGTGACCGCCAGCGCCAGCCGGCGGAACGCCGCCTCGCCCTCGTCGCCGCGGATCGCCCGGTCGTTGGCGCCCGCGAGCCGCAGCATCACCGTGGTGGCGGCCTCGGACTCGACGGCCAGGTCCGCCAGCACGTTCTGCATCAGCGGCTGCTCGACCAGCGTCCGCCCGAAGGCCGACCGGTGCCGCGCGTGGTGCACCGCCTGCACCGTCGCGGTGCGCATCCCCATCGCCGAACCGATCACGCAGTCGAGGCGGGTCTGGTTGACCATCTCGACGATGGTCCGCACGCCGCGCCCCTCCTCGCCGACCAGCCAGCCCAGCGCCCCGTCGTACTCGATCTCCGACGACGCGTTGGAGTGGTTGCCGAGCTTGTCCTTCAGCCGCATCAGGCGGAGGTCGTTGCGCGAGCCGTCCTCGTGCACCCGCGGGACGAGGAAGCACGACAGGCCGCCGGGCGCCTGCGCGAGCGTGAGGAACAGGTCCGACATCGGCGCCGAGGTGAACCACTTGTGGCCGACGAGCGCGTAGGCCCCGTCGCCCCCGGCCCCGTCGCCCCCGGCCCCACCGCTGCGGGGCGTCGCCGTCGTCGTGTTGGCCCGCACGTCGGAGCCGCCCTGCTTCTCGGTCATCGACATGCCCGCGATCAGGCCGGCCTTGGACGAGGGGGCCCGCAGCGCGGGGTCGTAACCCCTCGAGCCCAGCAGCGGCTCGAACCGGGAGGCGAGCCCGGGGTTCGCCCGCAGCGCCGGCACGACGGCGTACGTCATCGAGATCGGGCAGCCGTGCCCGGCGTCGGCGCTCCAGGTCATGAACTTCGCCGCCCGCGCGACGTGAGCCCCCGGACGGTCGTCCGCCCAGGCCGACGCGTGCAGCCCGTGCTCGACGGCCGTGCCCATCAGGCGGTGGTAGGAGGGGTGGTACTCGACCTCGTCGATGCGGTGCCCGTAGCGGTCGTGGGTGTGCAGCACCGGCGGGTGCTCCTCGGCCTGGCGCGCCCACTCCTGCGCCTCGGCCGAGCCGGCGAGGCGGCCGAGGGCGTGCAGCTCGTCCTCGGCCCAGCCCGCGCCCTCGCGGTGCAGGCCCTCGAGCAGCGCGGGGTCCTGCGCGGTGTCGTGGCCCACCAGGGGCGGGGCCTGGTTGGTGACCTCGTGGGTGCGGTGCACGGTTTCTCCTCCTCAGCCCGCGCCGGCGGCGCGGAGGACGACGGCGGTCAGGTCGTCGACGGTGGCGGGCGGGACGTCGCCCGCGCGCAGCGGCACGACGAGGCCCTCGGCGATGGCGCCGACGACCGCGGCGGCGGTGACGTCGGCGTCCTGCGGCGGCAGCTCGCCGGCCGCGACGCCGTCCGCCACGACGGCAGCGAAGAGCTCGCGGTAGGAGCGGCGGAACGCCAGCCGCTCGGCCTCGACGAGCGGGTCCACCGGCTCGGCCAGCAGCGCCCAGGCCTGCCGCGGGGAGCGCGTGGCCCGGCGCGCGAAGGTGCGGACGCCCGCGGTCAGCCGCTCGGCGGCCGTCGCGCCCGTGTCGAGCGCGGTGCCGACGGCCTCGACCTCGCGGGCCGTGGCGCGGCGGAAGACCTCGGCCAGCAGCGCGCCCTTGCCGGGCACGTGCTGGTACACCGACCCGGTCGCCACGCCGGCGCGGTCGGCGACGGCGGCGACGCTGCAGCCGGCGTACCCCTGCTCGGCGACGAGCGCCGCCGCGGCCGCCAGGATCGCCTCCCGCACGGCGTCCAGCCGCTCCTGGGTGGCGGCGGTGCGGCGGTAGGCCATGCAAGCATTGAACCGCAGTTCATTTCTTGCCGCAAGCAGCACTCGCTCAGCGGGGGACGCGGACCAGCACCCGGCCGTGGACGCAGGTCATGGTCAGCTCGCGACCGGGGCCGATGGAGTCCCCGTCGAGCTGGCGCGGGGTGTCGACGCCGGCGCGCACGGTGACGGTGGCGCCGGTCATCCGGTTCACGAGCTCGTCGACGTGCGGGCGCTTGAGGAGCACCCGCGCGGCGAGGGGGATCCAGGACAGGAACCGCCGGGGGTGCAGCAGCACCACGTCGAGCGTGCCGTCGTCGATCTCGGCGTCGGGCAGCAGCGGCATCCCGGCCTGCAGGTAGCCCACGTTGCCGACGACGATGGTCCGGGCGCGGTGCTTGGTGAACTCCCCGCCGTCCAGCGAGATCTCGACCCGCACGACCGGGAACATCAGCGACTTCAGCGCCGACAGGACGTAGGCGATCCAGCCGACGCGCTTCTTGATGTCTTCGTTGACGCCCTCCATGATCGCGGCGTCGAAGCCCATCCCGGCCATCACCATGAAGTGGCTGTCCTCGATGCCGTCGCCGCTGACCTCCACGAGGTCGATGGCGCGGTCCTGGCCGTTCAGGGCGACGTCGATGGCCGAGCGCATGTAGAGCGGGATGGCCAGGTTGCGCGCCAGCAGGTTGCCGGTGCCCGCCGGCACGATCCCGACCGGGATGCCGGTGCCGGCCAGCTCGGCGCACACTTCGCGCACCGTGCCGTCGCCGCCGCAGACCAGCACCAGGTCGGCGCCGGCGATCGAGGCGTCCTCGGCCATCCCGGTGCCGGAGTCCTCGACGGTCGTGTAGTGCCACGTCGGGTCCCGCCAGCCCGCCTCGCTCGCCATGGCCTCGACGATGGCGCGGAACTGCCCGGCGTCCTCCACCTTCGACGGGTTCAGGACCACGGCGAGCCGGCGCGCGGTGGGCAGGGCCTCCGGCATCGGCGGGGCGGTCACGACGAGGCTGCGCGGCAGCGGCGAGACCACCACCATGCTCACCAGCACGAGCCCGGCGCCGAGCAGCACCCCGCCGACCACGTCGCTGGGGAAGTGCCGCCCCAGCAGCACCCGGTCGAGGCCGACCGCGAGCACCAGCAGGACGGCGAGGACGTCGAGCAGGCGGCGCGTGCCGCCGCGCCGCACGAGCATGGTCACCAGGACGATCGAGGCTCCCGCGAAGGCCGCGCCGGCGGAGGCGTGGCCCGAGGGAAAGGCGCCGTTGCCCAGGAACGCCGTCGGGTCCTGCCAGTCCGGTCGGGCCCGGCCGACGACCCGCTTGAGCAGCGTGGTCGCGAGGGCGGTGGCGAGGACGGCGGTCAGCGCGAACCCCGCCGCGCGCCGGTGGCCCTTCCAGAACAGCAGGCCGGCCAGCACCGCGGCGTAGAGCGTGATCGCCCAGGGGCGGGTGACCGTCTCGAACGCCAGCAGGGCGTCCGTCAGCCAGGCCCGGTCGGTCGCCCACGTGGCGGCGGGCAGGCCGCGCCGGTCGACGTCCATCAGCGGGCCCCAGTCGGCGCGGACCACCGCGGCGAGCAGCAGCACCAGGCCGAGACACACCCCGCCCCAGGTCAGCGCTTTCCTGGGGGCGAGGTCAGCCACCCTCGGAAGTATGCCGCCGGGAGCGGCCTCCCCCGGGGACCGCCCCGGCCGCGGGGGCCTCCCGGTGCGGCGCAGGTCACGTGGCGGCCGCTGGGCCGAGGGATAGCCTGCCCCCCATGATCGACCCCCGCCTGCTGAGAGACGACCCCGACCGCGTGCGCGCCGCCCAGGCGAAGCGGGGCCTCTCCTCCGAGCCGGTGGACCGCGCGCTGGAGGCGGACGCCGCGCGCCGCGCGGCCATCGCCGACTACGAGGTCAGGCGCGGCGAGCAGAAGCAGCTCGGCAAGCGGATCCCCCGGGCGCAGGGCGAGGAGAAGGAGGAGCTGCTGGCCCGGACCAAGGCGCTGGCCGCCGAGGTGAAGGCCGCGGAGGCGGCCCAGGGCCGGGCGGAGGAGGCCTGGCGGGAGGCGTGGGCCGCGATCCCCAACGTCGCGGCCGACGAGGCGCCCGCCGGCGGCGAGGACGACTTCACCGTGCTGGAGAGGATCGGGACGCCGCGCGACTTCACCGCCGACGGGTTCGAGCCCCGCGACCACCTCGAGCTCGGCCGGATCCTGGGCGCCATCGACACCGAGCGCGGCGCGAAGGTGTCGGGCTCGCGGTTCTACTTCCTCACCGGCGTCGGCGCCGAGCTCGAGCTGGCGCTGGTCAACCTCGCCATGGAGCAGGCTCGCGGGGCGGGCTTCACGCCGGCGATCCCGCCCTCGCTGGTCAAGCCGCGGGCGATGGAGGGCACCGGCTTCCTGGGCCAGGCCGCGGACGACGTCTACCGGATCGAGGGCCAGGAGATGTACCTCGTCGGCACCTCGGAGGTGCCGATGGCGGCGTACCACTCCGACGAGATCCTCGACGGCGAGCGCCTGCCGCTGCGCTACGTGGCGTTCAGCCCCTGCTTCCGCAAGGAGGCCGGCTCGCACGGCAAGGACACGCGCGGGATCTTCCGGGTGCACTGGTTCGACAAGGTCGAGATGTTCGTCTACACGACCCCGGAGCAGGCGGAGGCCGAGCACGAGCGCCTGCTCGCGTGGGAGAAGGAGTTCCTCGACCGGCTCGAGCTGGCCTACCAGGTGATCGACACCGCCGCCGGGGACCTCGGCCTCTCGGCGAAGCGCAAGTTCGACTGCGAGGCCTGGATCCCCTCGCAGGCCCGCTACCGCGAGCTCACCTCGACCTCGAACTGCTCCGAGTTCCAGACCCGGCGCCTCGACACGCGCGCCCGCTTCCCCGCCGAGGGCGGTGGCAGCGACACCCGCCCCGTCGCGACGCTGAACGGCACGCTGTGCGCCGTCCCGCGCACGATCGTGGCCCTGCTCGAGACCCACCAGCAGGCCGACGGGTCGGTGCGCGTGCCCGGGGCCCTGCAGCCGTTCCTCGGCGGGCGCAGCGTGCTGGAGCCCGTCGGTGGCTGAGCCCGCCCCGGCGCGCTCAGCCCCGGGGGGCGGCCCGCACTCGGCGTGGCAGCCACGGCTCGTCGCGCTCGACATCGACGGCACGCTGCTGCGCTGGATCGAGGGCTCCGGCCAGACCAGCGAGGAGATCCGCCCGCGGGTGCGCGCCGCGGTGCACCGGGTGCTGGACGCCGGCGCCCACGTCGTCCTGGCCAGCGGCCGGTCCCCGCACGGCATGACGGGCGTCGCCGAGCTGCTCGGCCTGCGGGGGCAGGGCGAGGAGCGGGTCTGGGTGGTCGCGAGCAACGGGGCCGTGGTGTTCCGCTACCCGCCGATGGAGATCGTGCACGAGGAGACCTTCGACGCCTCGAACGCCGTGCGCGAGGTGCTCGCCCACCTCCCCGATGCGCTGGTCGCGGTGGAGGAGCGCGGCGTCGGCTACCGGGTGAACCGCCCCTTTCCGCGTGGCGAGCTCTCGGGCGACATGATCGAGACGGAGGTGCACGACCTCGTCGGCGAACCGGTCAGCCGCGTGATCATCCGCCACCCGCAGTCGACCCCGGAGGACTTTCTCTCCCTGGTGGCGCGGCTCGGCCTGCACGGCACCGACTACGTCGTGGGGTGGACGGCCTGGCTCGACCTGCAGCCGCTCGGCGTCACGAAGGCCTCGGGTCTGGCGCACGTGGCCGAGAGGCTGGGCCTCGGCGCCGGCGACGTGCTCGCGATCGGGGACGGCCGCAACGACCTCGAGATGCTCGGCTGGGCCGGGCGCGGCGTGGCCATGGGGCAGGCGGTCGCCGAGGTGCACGCCGCCGCGGACGACGTCACCGCGCCCGTGGAGCAGGACGGTGCCGCCGTCGAGCTCGAGCGCTGGTTCGCCGCGGGGCCCGTGAGCGGCCCCGTGAGCGCCCCGTGAGTGCCCCGTGAGCCGAGGCGCGCCGCCGCCCCGGCTGGTCGCCACCGACCTCGACGGCACGCTGCTGGGCCCCGACGGCCTGGTCAGCGACCGCACGCGCACCGTGCTCGACGCGCTCGACGCGCGCGGCGTCCCGGTCGTCTTCGTCACCGGCCGGCCCGTCCGCTGGATGGAGCACCTCTGGGAGGTCGTCGGCCGGCACGGCCTCGCGGTCTGCAGCAACGGCGGCATCATCTACGACGTCGGGGCGGGTGAGGTCCGCGACGCCCGCACGATCACGCCCGACGTGGTGGCGCGCGTCGGCGAGGAGCTGAGGCGCGCGGTGCCGGGCACCGTCTTCGCCGTCGAGCGCACCACCGGGTTCGGGCGGGAGCCGGGCTTCCTGCCGCGCGTGGCCCCGCCGGACGGGGTCCCCGTCGCGCCGCTCGAGGAGCTGGCCGCCGGCGACGTCGTGAAGCTGCTGGCCCGGCACGAGGACCACCCGGCCGAGGAGTTCTGGCGCCGCGTGGAGGAGGCGGTCGGGGCGCACGTCACCGCGACCTGGTCCTCGACCGGCGCCCTGGTCGAGATGAGCGCGGCGGGCGTCACGAAGGCCTCCACGCTCGAGTGGCTCTGCCACGAGCTCGGGGTGGAGCGGCAGGACGTCGTCGCGTTCGGGGACATGCCCAACGACGTCCCCATGCTCCGGTGGGCCGGCACCTCCTACGCCATGGCCGACGCGCACGAGACGGCGCGCGCCGCGGCGACCCGGGTGGCGCCGCCGCACGAGGAGGACGGCGTCGCGCGGGTGCTCGTCGAGCTGTTCGCGCTGGGTCCCGGCTGGTGAGGCCCGGGGCGACGGGGGTTTGGCACGGGCGTTTGGCACGGGGCGTCGGCGCCCCACTATCCTCGGGGCGTGCCACCTCTCCCCCTGCCCGGCCCTCGCCGCGGCGCCGCCGGCCTGCGCCGCGGCGGCGTCGCGCTGGCCCTGACGCTGCTGCTCAGCGGCCTCCTCGTCGCGTTGACCGGGGCCCCGGCGTCGGCCTGCAGCTGCGTGCGCGCCGACGTCGAGAAGTCGGCCGAGAACGCCGACGTCGTGCTCAGCGGCACGGTCGTCAAGACCGACCGGGAGCGCGTCGAGCCGGGTCGACCGAACCGCGACAAGCTGACGCTGACCGTCAGCGTCGACCGCGTCTACAAGGGCACCATCACGCGCGACACGGTGGAGGTCTCGGCCTCGGCCAACACCGGCGCCTGCGGGCTCGGCGCCCTGCCCGACGACCAGCGCTACTTCGTCTTCGCGTTCGCCCGCGGGTCGGACCTGTCGACCAACGCCTGCACCGGGACGAACCGGGCCACCAGCGACTACACCGAGGAGGTGCGCGCCGCCCTCGGCGAGGGCACCCCGGTCGACCGCTCCTCGCCCACCAGCGCGCCGCCCGAGCGGACCAGCGTCGACGACGGCGAGCCCCCCGACTTCGGCCGGACCGCCGCGCCGGGCGGGGCGCTCGCGATCGTGGGGCTGCTCGGGCTGCTCCTCGTCCGTCGCCGGGCCCGCCGCGACTGACCTACAGGTACATCCCCCCGCCGTGGCCGGGGCGCCCCGAGCCCGGCTGGCCCTGGTCGGGCTGACCCCCGCCCGGCTGCTGGCCCGCCTGGCCGTGCTGGTCCCCCGCGGACGCGGGAAGCCCGCGGCGCATCTGCTCGAGCTGCATGCGGGCGCTCATCTGCTGGGCATAGATGGCGGTCTGGATGCCGTGGAAGAGGCCCTCGAGCCACCCCACGAGCTGTGCCTGCGCGATCCGCAGCTCGCCCTCGCTGGGCGTGCCGTCGGTGAAGGGCAGCGAGAGCCGCTCCAGCTCCTCCACGAGCTCGGGCGCGAGGCCGTCCTCGAGCTCCGCGACCGAGGCGTGGTGGATCTCCTTGAGGCGGGTGCGGCTGGCCTCGTCGAGGGGGGCCGCCTTCACCTCCTCCAGCAGCTGCTTGATCATCGAGCCGATCCGCATCACCTTGGCCGGCTGCTCGACCAGGTCGGAGAGGTTGCGCTCGTCGTCCTCGTCGGGGGCCTCCTCGGTGTCGAGGCCGAGCCGCTGCAGGGCGCTGGCCGGGACGGCGCCGACGGGCTGGCCGTCCGGGCCGACCATGACGACGTGCTCCTCGTCCTCGCCGGCCCCGTTCCCGGCCCCGTTGCCGGCCCCGTTCTCAGGGCTGGCGGAGTGCTCTGCGTCCTTGCTCATGCCGCCCAGCCTAGGGCGGCGGGCCCAGCCCCCTCAGCGGCAGGTGAGCACGATCTTGCCGGTGTGTCCGGACTCCTCCATCAGCGTGTGGGCGCGCGCGACCTCCTCGAGCGGCATCACCTCGTGCACGATCGGGCGCACGCGCCCGTCCTCCACGAGCGGCCACACGTGCTCGACGACGCCGGCGCAGATGGCGGCCTTGTCCTCGGGCGGGCGCCCCCGCAGCGAGGTCGCGATGACGGCGCCGCGCTTGCCGAGCAGCCGGGCGATGTTCAGCTCGCCCTTGATCCCGCCCAGCATCCCGATGATGACCAGGCGGCCCTCGGTCGCCAGCGCCTTGACGTTGCGGTCGAGATACTTCGCCCCGACGTGGTCGAGGATCACGTCGGCGCCGTGGCCGTCGCCGTGCGAGGTGACCACGTCGACGAAGTCCTCCTCGCGGTAGTTGATGGCCACGTCGGCGCCGAGCTCGCGGCAGGTCTCGAGCTTGGCCTCGGACCCCGCGGTGGCGAAGACCGTGGCCCCGAGCGCGGACGCGAGCTGGATCGCGAACGTGCCGATGCCACCCGCCCCGCCGTGCACGAGCAGCTGCTCCTCGGGTCGGAGGCCGGCGACCATGAAGACGTTCGACCAGACGGTGCAGGCGACCTCCGGCAGCGCCGCGGCGGTCACCAGGTCCACGCCCGCCGGCACCGGCATCAGCTGCCCGGCGGGGACGACGACGCGCTCGGCGTACCCGCCCCCGGCCAGCAGCGCGCAGACCTCGTCGCCGGGCTCCCAGCCGGCCACGCCCTCGCCGAGCTCGGCGACCGTGCCGCTGCACTCCAGGCCGATCACCTCCGAGGCACCCGCCGGGGGCGGGTAGAGACCCTGCCGCTGCAGGGTGTCGGCCCGGTTGACCGCGGTGGCCGCGACGTCCAGCAGGACCTCACCCGGCCCGGGCCGCGGGTCCGGCTGGTCGGCGACGGTGAGGACCTCGGGGCCCCCGTCCTCGGTGGCGATCACGGCGCGCATGCGCCCACCCTAGGGCTCGTCCCGACGGGCCGGTCGCGTCACTCGTCGTCGGACTCGAGGTCGGTCTCGTCGCCGATGACCTCGGCCACCTCGTCGTCATCGTCGTCGTCCGCGCCGGGGGGCCGGTCCCACTCCTCGGCGAGCCCCTGGGCCCGCGCCGCGAGCTGCTCGACCTGCTCCGGGTTGCCCGCGACGCCGGCGGCGGCGTAGCCGAGCAGGTAGGCGGTCACCGGCCCCGCGGTGGGCTGCACGGTCTTGCCGACGATCGTGACCAGGTCGGAGACCAGGCCCTCGTCGACCTCCGTGGTCACGTCGAGGGTGTCGCAGAGCTCGTCGATCCAGTCGTGCAGGTTCACGGGTCAACTGTCGGCGGGCGGGCGCCGCACCGCAAGACCCGAACGTCCCGGGGTCGGGATCACGCGCCTTCGCCGGCCCCGGACTCGCGCAGCGCCCGGACGTCGTCCCACGTGTCGATGTCCACGCCCTCGTCGCCGGTGGCCTCCACGTCGGCGAGGTCGAGCCCCTCGATCAGGCGGTGCATCGGCATGCCGTGCTGCCCCTCGTGGTCGGGTCGGACGGCGTCGAGCCGGGCCGCGTCCAGGACGCCGGCCAGCTGGCGGCGTCCGCCCGGCTCGCGCAGGAAGGCCCCGTCGCGGCCCGCCGCCGCCGCGCGCAGCCGGCGGAGGGTCGCGGGCGTCACGCCCGGCATGTCGGCGGCCAGCACGGCCACGGTCCTCGGCGCGTGCCACAGGGCGTCGCGCCCGGTCAGCAGGCCGGCGACGGGGCCGCCGTGCGGGGGATCCTCGACGACGAAGGTCACCGGGCGCGTCGTGCGCACCTCCGGGCCCACGACGACGACCTCGGTCGCGTCCAGGCAGGCGTCGATCGCGAGGTCGAGCAGGGTGCGGCCGGCGTGCTCGATGCTCGCCTTGTCCATCCCGCCCATCCGGACGCCCTCGCCGCCCGCCAGGATCACGGCGCACAGGCCGGCGGCGTCGAGGTCGAAGCCGGGGGAGTCCGCGGGGTCGGTGGCCATGGGCGCCAGTCTCCCAGCCGGGCCGGCGCGCTGGCCCGGGTGGCACGCTGGGTGCATGAGCGACGACGCCCTGGACGTGGCCCTGCTGCAGGTGGCCTCCGGGCTCGACCCGGCGGAGAACCGGGCGCGGCTCGCCGGGCTGGTGCCGTCCGACACCGAGCTGGCCGTGCTGCCCGAGGCCTACGCCCGCGACTTCGGCCGGCCCGACTCGCCCCTGGGTCCCGACGCGGAGCCGGTGGACGGACCGTTCGGCACCGAGCTCGCGCGGGTGGCGTCGGAGGCGGGCACCTCGGTGCTGGCGGGGATGTTCGAGCGCAGCGAGGAGCCGGACCGGCCCTGGAACACCCTGCTGCTGCGCGGCGCCGCGCGGGCCGACTACCGCAAGATCCACCTCTACGACTCGTTCGGCTACCGGGAGTCCGACCGGCTCAGCGCCGGGGAGGTCGAGCCCCAGGTGGTCCCGCTCGCGGGGTGGCGGCTCGGGCTGATGACCTGCTATGACCTGCGCTTCCCCGAGCTCGCCCGTGCCCTCGTGGCGGCCGGCGCCGAGGTGCTGGTGGTGCCCTCCGCCTGGCTGGCCGGCCCCCGCAAGGTCGAGCACTGGCGCACGCTCGCGCGGGCGCGCGCGATCGAGAACACGGTCTACGTCGTCGCGGTCGGACAGCCCGCGCCGCGCTACTCGGGCCACTCGGTCGTCGTCGACCCCTGGGGCGACGTCGTGGTCGAGGGCGGCGACGACGAGGAGACCCTGCGCGCCCGGCTCGACCGCGCGGTGCTCGAGGAGGCCCGGTCCACGAACCCGTCCCTGGCGAACCGCCGGATGTAGCGTCCGGGGGGTGTCCACCCCCGCCGACGGATCGCGCATCGTGGTCCGTGCCCCGTCGCCGGGCGCCGTGGCGCGGTTCCACGCGTCGCGGTGGCCGCTGCTGGGCTTCTTCCTCCTGGTGGCCGGCGGGACGGCCGCCCTCGTCGCCACGACCGTCGACCTGGCCCCGAACCTCGCCGGCAGGATCGGCGCCGCGGTGGTCGCGACGGCGTACTCCTGGGCGCTGGCCGCGCGCACCGGGGGCCGCCCCTACGTCTTCGGCACCCTGGCGGCGGTGATGTCGGCCATCGTGCTCACGGTCGACACGCCCGTGCTGCGCAGCGGCGCGGCGGCGCTGACCTGCGCGCTGGCCGCCACGCTCGCGGTGATGGGGACGGTGCCGGCGGCTCGCGTCCGGCGCGCCGCCGGGGAGGCCCTCTTCGCGACCTCGGTCGCCGTGATCGGGGCCTTCGCCACCGTGGGCTGGGGCCCGGACCTGAACCTCGTGCGCTTCGAGTACCTCACGCTGGGGGCCGCCCTGCTCGGCACGTTCGCCCTCGTGTACCGGCTCGGGGCGGGGTGGCACGGCCTGGGTCGGCGCGGCCTGGTGCTCGTGCTCGCCGGGGCGGTGGTGCTGGGCCTCGTGCTGGCGTACGCGGAGGTCGTGCGCCGCTACGGGACCCCCGAGCTGGTCGACAACGGCTTGGGTGGCGTCGCCTGGCTGCGCGCCCACGCGGGTGGCACGCCGCAACCGCTGCCGAGCCTGCTGGGCATCCCGGCGCTGGTCTACGGGACGCACGTGCGCGCGCGGCGCCGGCAGGGGTGGTGGATCTGTGCCTTCGGCGTGACGGCGACGGTGCGCACGGCCAGCTCGCTGGTCTACCCCGACTCGAGCCTCGCGACCGAGGGTGCGTCGCTGGCCTACTCGCTCCTCGTCGGCATCGTCCTCGGCTGGCTCCTCATCCGGCTCGACCTGCGCCTGCGCGGGCCGCGCGGGGCCGACGCCCGGCGGGCGGAGGAGCGGCGCGCCCGCCGCCCCGAGCCCCCGCGCTGGCGCGCACTGCTGTGAGGCGGGCCCCGCTCGGGGTGCCGGACGGGGGCCGGCGCCGGTCGCTGCACATACCGAGCAGTAACGACTAGGTTCGCGGCCATGGCACGCACGCCGCAGATCGACATCGCCGCCGAGATGGTGGCCAACGTGATCGAGGTGACCGTCGAGGTCGGTCAGAGGGTCGAGGCCGGGGACACCGTCGTGCTCCTGGAGTCGATGAAGATGGAGATCCCGGTCCTCACGGAGAAGCCGGGCACGGTGCGCGAGGTCAGGGTGTCCGCGGGTGACGTGGTGCAGGAGGGCACCCTCATGCTCGTCCTCTCCTGACCGCGCCGCCTGGCGGAGGGGGCGGGATTCGAACCCGCGGCTGGCTCGCGCCAGCGACCGCTTTCAAGGCGGTTCCGTTAGGCCACTCCGGCACCCCTCCGGGTCGACGGGGTCGCTCCCGCCGCGGCGCCAGTCTAGGAGGGAGCCCGCCGATCAGTCGGGCACCGACTGGGACTGCCGCCACGAGAGGGTCGAGCGCAGGTGCTTCGCGACCTCCGTCACGAGCTGGCCGAGCTCGCGGCGCAGGGCCTCGAGGTCCTGCTCGGTGAGCACCGCCGGCCCGGCCTCGGCGAGGCGGACCAGCAGCGCGTTGCGCTCCCGGATGAGCGCGCCGCCGACGGCGGCGGCCCACGGGTCGGCCGTCAGGGTGCTGTCGACCGTGAGCGCGTCGCGGAGGTGCTGGACGCGCTGCCGCACCGTCCAGCGCCAGTTGCCGATCGCCACGCCCTCGCCGGGGGGCGACTCGACGGCGCCGCGGAGGGCGCGGAGCGCGGCCTCCGTGCGCGACGCTGGCGCGCCCTCGGGTGCGGCTGCTGAAGACATGGCCACCTCCGGCCGATCGGCTGCTGGTCCCCGAGAGTCCCCGCCATTGTGACCAGGAACACAACCCGCCACGCTCGTCCGTCCGGGTGAGGAGCCCCGCCCCGGCGCGACCAGGGGCGCGCGGCACGGGCGGTCCGGCCGGTGTCGCCGCGCTCGGCCCCCGGGGGACAATGGTGGCCGTGACAGCCGACGATCGACCACTCCCGGGGACCTCCGGCGCGGGGGACGCGACCGACTACCGGCTCTCGCCCGCGCTCGCCGCCCGACTCTTCGGCTTCGCGCTCGTCGGGATCGCGTTGCTGATCCTGCTGGCCACGCTGCTGGTCGCCCTTCTCGACCTGCACACGGTCGCCGTGCTGGGCGTGGCGGCGGTCGCCCTGCTGGGGGTCGGGACGGCCGCCATCCTGGTGACGCGGCGGGCGTACGTCGTCCGCCTCACGCCGGCGGGGTACCGCGTCCGCTTCGTGCGCGGAGCGGGGACGACCTCGGCCCGCTGGGTCGACGTGGAGGACGTCGTGGCCGCCCGCGTGGGGGGCGCGGACTGCGTGGTGCTGCGCCTGCAGAACGGCCGCTCCACCACGGTGCCGGTGGCGCTGCTGGCGGCCGACAAGGATGCCCTGGCCCACGAGGTGCGGGCGCGGCTGCGTGCCAGTCGCCGCCGCGCCTCCTGATCCCGACCCGAGGCGGACCCCGGGGCCCGGCTGATTCGGTGGGCGCCGCCGCCGCCTTGTAGCCTGAGGCCGCTGCCGGGAGGCGTCGCCTAGTCTGGTCTATGGCGCCCGCCTGCTAAGCGGGTTTGGGGCTACAACCCCATCGAGGGTTCAAATCCCTCCGCCTCCGCCAGTCGCCGGCCCCCTCGGCCACCGGTCGAGGGGGCCCTGGCCGTCTCTGGGTCCGCTCGATCCGCGGTGCGGCTTCTCTGGTCGGGGTGTGGCACGAGCAACATTTGCAGGATCGTGCAATGCAAAGACTTGAAGCGTGGCGGACGATGACGCTGTCCGGTGGCGTGCTCCATGATGGACCGCAGGCCCGGGGGGCGGGCCACGTCGAAGTGAGGGAGCACAAGATGACTTTCGTACGCCGAGCCGGAACGGTCGTCGCCACGGTGATGCTGACCGTCGGCCTGATCGGCGCTGGCCCCGCCGACGCCGGACGCGACACGAGCTGGGGCGGAGCGCGCATCGCCCACTGGGGCCGCTGAGCCCCGGGGGGCGCTTGGGAGGGCGCCCCCGACCGCTCCGTCGGCGCGCCACCCGACGGAGCCCGCAGACGTGAGACGGGAACCGGCCACCCCCCACTCGGCTGGTTCCGTAGCCATCCCCCCCGGCCGTCTCACCCCGCGGGGGCGGCGAGACTGCTCGCTGCCCTCGCCCCTCCCCAGGCCGGCCCGGTCCTCCCCATGGGACCGGGCCGGCCGTGCGAGGGACCGGGTGCGCCGCTCGTCGCCGTCGGGGCCTCAGCCGGTGTCCTGGTCGTCTCCGGCGTCGGTCTCGTCCTGGCCGGAGATGCCGAGCTGGCCCATGGCGTAGCCGAGCTGGAAGCGCGTCTGCGCCTCGAACTCGTCCTTCAGGTCGGCGACGTAGCCGGCATACGTGCGGGGGCTGACCCCGAGCCGCTTTGCGCTCGACGGGTCGGCGTGCCCCTCGATCAGCATGCGGATCGTCATGGCCCGCTGCTCCGCTGCGATGTCGCGCATCAGGGAGCTCTCGCGGTTGGTGAAGGGTCGGCCGCGCTCCCAGTGCCGCTCGAACATGTCCACGAGGTAGGCCACCAGTGACGGCTCCCGGACCGCGAGCGCGACGCCCAGGCCCTGGTGCCCGGGGATCACGGCCAGCTGGCGGTCGATGACGATCAGCCGGTTGAAGAACTCGTCGAGCGTGCGCACCTCGGCGCCGCGCGCGGCGACGGCTGCGACGTACTTGTGCGTGTTCGTGCTGCGACGCGCGGCGTGCTGGTAGAGCGTGCGCAACGTGACGCCGCGCTCCAGGGCGGCGGTGTCGCGCGCGGTCGCGGCCGCCAGCGTCGGGGCGTCGCGGCCCGTCTGCGGCTGGGCGGTGATCAGCTCCTCCTCGGCGTCCGCGACGGCCGAGGCGATGAAGGGGTCGATGGCGTCGCCGCGGATCTCGGTGATCGGGCCCTGGGCCGGCTGGGGCGTGCGCCGCCAGAGCTGGCCCAGCGAGCCGAAGGCCCGCGCCCAGGCGGCCGACTCCACGAGCAGCTCGGCGCCGTGCTGGCCGAGCGGCGCCACGACCTGGGACTGCACCGCCGACGGGTCGACGGCCTCGTAGGCCTCGCCGGCGGCGTCGGGCACCAGCAGCCCGAGGTTGCGCAGCAGCTCGAAGCTGCGACGCTCAGGCGCGTCCCCCGACGCCCGGGGGTCGTCGACGCGGAGGCTGCCCTGGGCGAGCACCTGCTCGTAGAAGTCCGTCGCCTCGCTCTCGAGCAGGCGTCGCTCCTCAGGCCCGAGTCCCTGCACGCATGACCTCCACCCCGCGGCTCCCTGCGCCGGCCTTCCCCGCCGACGCGTGCGCTGGTTGCACCCCGTCGACTCCCCGGCCATGATGACACGCTGGTCGGCCAGGGGCGCTGGGCCGTTCGGCACCGTGGAGCAGGACCGTGGCCCGGTCCGGGAGGGGCCGCCGTGACGCGGCGAGGCCCCGCCCGGCTGTGGCCGGACGGGGCCTCGTGCGCGCCGGGGCTGCGGTGGCTGCTCAGTCCCCCAGGCGGGTGCGCAGGCCGTCGAGCTCGGTCCAGAGCACCGTGGGCAGCTCCTCGCCGAACTTCTCGAACCACTCCTCGATCTGCGGGATCTCGGCCTTCCACTCCTCCGTGTCGACGTGGAGGCAGGCCCGGACCTCGTCCTCGGTCATGTCCAGGCCGTCGGTGTCGAGGGACTCCGGGGTCGGGACGTGACCGATCGCGGTCTCCTCCGCCGCCGCCTGGCCCTCGATGCGCTCCACGATCCACTTCAGGACGCGGGAGTTCTCGCCGAAGCCCGGCCAGATGATGTCGTCCTCGCTGTTGCGACGGAACCAGTTCACGTAGAAGATCCGCGGCAGCTGGGAGGCGTCGTTCTCCTTGCCGATGTTGATCCAGTGGCCGAAGTAGTCGCCGGCGTTGTAGCCGATGAACGGCAGCATCGCCATCGGGTCGCGGCGCACGACGCCCACGGCCCCCGTCGCGGCGGCCGTCGTCTCCGAGGAGAGCGTCGCGCCCAGGAAGGTGCCGTGCGTCCAGTCCCGCGCCTCGAAGACCAGCGGGACCGTCGTCTTGCGGCGGCCGCCGAAGAGGATCGCGTCGATCGGGACGCCCTGCGGGTCGTCGTACTCCGGGGCCAGGATGTCGCACTGCTTGATCGGCGTGCAGTAGCGGCTGTTCGGGTGGCTGGAGAGCTCGTCCGAGTCCGGCGTCCAGGGCTCGCCCTTCCAGGAGGTCGCCTTGGCCGGCGGGTTCTCCAGGCCCTCCCACCAGACGTCGCCGTCCTCGGTGAGCGCCACGTTCGTGAAGACCGAGTTGCCCTTCTCGATGGTCTTCATGGCGTTCGGGTTGGTGTGGTAGTTCGTGCCCGGCGCGACGCCGAAGAACCCGAACTCGGGGTTGACCGCGTAGAGCCGGCCGTCCTCGCCGACGCGCATCCAGGCGATGTCGTCGCCGAGGGTCTCGACCTTCCAGGCCGGGATGGTGGGCTTGAGCATGGCGAGGTTGGTCTTGCCGCAGGCGCTGGGGAAGGCTGCGGCGACGTACTTGACCACGTTCTCGGGGGACGTGAGCTTGAGGATCAGCATGTGCTCGGCGAGCCAGCCCTCGTCGCGCGCCATCACCGTGGCGATGCGCAGGGCGTAGCACTTCTTGCCGAGCAGCGCGTTGCCGCCGTAGCCCGAGCCGAACGACCAGATCATCCGGTCCTCGGGGAACTGGACGATGTACTTGGTGTCGTTGCAGGGCCAGGGGACGTCGTCCTCGCCGGGCTCGAGCGGGTGGCCCACCGAGTGCAGGGCGGGGACCCACTTCACGTCCTGGCCGGCGTCGTTGAGCTCCTCCATGCGGCGCAGCACGTCGGTGCCCATGCGGGCCATCACGGTCATCGACACGGTGACGTATGCCGAGTCCGTGATCTCGACGCCGAACATCGGCTGCTCGGCGTCGAGGTGGCCCATGACGAAGGGGATGACATACATCGTGCGGCCGCGCATGCAGCCGCGGTAGAGGTCCGTCATGAGCGACTTCATCTCGCCCGGGTCCATCCAGTTGTTGGTGGGCCCGCTGTCCTTCTCGTCGACCGAGCAGATGTAGGTGCGGTCCTCGACGCGCGCCACGTCGCTGGGGTCGGAGGCCGCGTGGAACGAGTTCGGCTTCTTCGCGGGGTCGAGCCGGGTGAACGTGCCGCTCGCGACGAGCGCGTCGGTGAGCTGCGCCCACTCCTCGTCGGAGCCGGTGCACCAGTGGACCCGGTCCGGCTGCGTCAGCTCTGCGATCTCGGTGACCCAGCTGAGGATTCCCTCGTGGGTCGTGGGCACCTGTGTGTCGGCGGTCATGCCTGGGCTGTCCCTCTCGCGCTTCTCGCGGGGGTGCCCCGTGCGGGGTGGCGCCCCCGGCCGTCGAGCGTGTCGACGGATGTGTCGTGGAGTTCGGTGATCGCGCGGCGTCGTTGTCGGCGACTGTTTCCTTCTCGACCATGGGCCCCCCGGCGGCCCCTTTTTTGCGGCGTTCGCCGCCGGGGTGACGTCCGGGAGACCCGAGGTGCGCCGAAGGTTACCCGCCGGTCGCCCGGTCGTGGAATTGGAACGATCCACCTGCGGCCGCGTGTCTCCGGGGTGGTGCGCTGTGAGAGCAGGGGGTGGTGCGGGGGGCCTGTGGCCACGCTCTGAGAGCAGGGGGTGGTGCGGGGGGCCCGGTGGCCACGCTCTGAGAGCAGGGGGTGGTGCGGGAGGGCCCGGCGGCCACGCTCTGAGAGCAGAGGGTGGTGCGGGGGGCCCGGTGGCCACGCTCTGAGAGCAGGGGGTGGTGCGGGAGGGTCGGCGCCCACGCTCTGAGAGCAGGGGGTGGTGCGGGAGGGCCGGTGGCCACGCTCTGAGAGCAGGGGGTGGTGGGGAGGCCCGGCGACCACGCTCTGAGAGCGGAAGGTGGTGCGGGAGGGCTGGTGGCCACGCTCTGAGTGCAGGGGGTGGTGGGGAGGCCCGGCGACCACGCTCTGAGAGCAGAGGGTGGTGCGGGAGGGTCGGCGCCCCGGGCTCGGCGAACGTCAGCCGCGCCGACCACTCCAGCCCCAGGTCGTCGAGGGACATGGTCGCGTCGGTGAGCGTGACCCGCCGCGCGCGATGGGGTTGCCGGTCTCGCCCCAGCAGGCCCGCGTGCCGTCGGCGTCCGGGGTGCAGCTCGGCTGCACGAACACCCGCCGGCCCGGCCGGATGGCGAGCGCCCGCTCCCCGTGGAGCTCCGGCGGGCTGCCGCCGCGCGCGACCGCGCCCGTCGCCTCCGGGTTGGGTCCGGCGACCTCGGCGGCCTCCGCGTCGGGGTTGCCGGGCTCGGGCCGGTGGCCGCCGCCGGTGCAGCCGGTCAGCAGCAGGGCCAGCGCCGCCGCCGCGCCGGCCAGGCGCCGGGCGCGCAGCCGGGGTCGTGGGGAGGCCGAGCAAGGCACGAGATCGATGATGCCCGCCGCTCGTGAGGGGCTGCCGCTCATCGGAGGCCCGGGACACTGGGACGCATGAGCACGACGACGAGGGCGCCGGCACTCGACCGCCGGGACCTGCTCGGGCTCCTCGGCTTCGGCGCGGCCGTCGTCGCGGTCGCCGCGATCGGGGGAGTGGCCGCCGGCTCCGCCGCGGACACGTACGCCGCCCTGGAGCTCCCGCCCTTCGCGCCGCCGAGCTGGCTCTTCGGCCCGGTCTGGACGGTGCTCTACGCGACGGTCGCGGTGGCGGGCTGGCTGGTCTGGCGCCGCTACCGCTGGGACCGCTCGCTCACCGTGTACGCGGTGCAGCTGGTGCTGAACATGGCGTGGACGCCGCTCTTCTTCGCCGGCGACCGCTACGGGCTCGCGCTGGTGGAGATCCTCCTGCTGCTGGCTTCCATCGGGTGGCTGCTGGCGCTGTGCCGCCGGCGGGTGCGCTCGGCCGCGCTGCTGCTGCTCCCGTACGCCGCCTGGGTGGCCTTCGCGACGGCGCTGAACGCCTCGATCTGGTGGCTCAACTGAGGTCGGTTGGGGTGGGGCGCCGGAAGCCAGCACCTGGCCGGTCGCCGCGCGCGCTGGCGCTGCGCTCCGGGGCCCCCCGACGATCCGATTTCACGGGCCCGCGGCGCGACCGGTAGGCTCGGCGGGTCCGCGCTCGGGGTCCGCCCCGCGCGCACGACGGGCGCCCGTAGCTCAACGGATAGAGCATCTGACTACGGATCAGAAGGTTTGGGGTTCGAATCCCTACGGGCGCGCACAACCGAGTGCGAGGTCTCAGGACGTCGGCATATTCCGGACCTGCGGAAGGCAGGTCCGGGCTTGGTCTCTGTGGGGGTCGGGCCGGGTGGTCGGCCGCGAGCGACCCGCAGCGGCTACTACTCCGCTGCGGCACCCACCTCGATCGTGCCCATCATCCCTTCGTCCTCGTGGTCGAGGATGTGGCAGTGATAGACGGTGCGGCCCGGGTGGGCGTCGAACCCGATCCGGACGACCGTCTCGCTGCGGGCCGGGACGTCCACGACGTCGAGCCACAGCGGGTCGGCCACCTCGCGGCCCCCGACCGAGAGCACCTGCATGGGCCACGTGTGCAGGTGGAAGGGATGGGCCAGCTGCGAGTCGTTGCGGATGGTCCACTCCTCGACGGTGCCCAGTGCGGCGCGCTGGTCGGTGCGGTCGGGGTCGAACGTCCGCCCGTCGATGCGGAAGCTCGTCCCGCTCCCCATGCGGGACATGCCTCCCAGGCCCATCTGGAGGGTCAGCGCGCGCCGGGTCGACACCTCCGCCTCCCGGAGGTCGCGCACGTCGGTCGGCTGTGACGGCCCCTCGCCCCCGTCGGAGTCCGAGCCGTCTGCTGGGCCGACGTCGAGACGCAGCAGCGTGACGTCGCCGCGGTCCGAGAGCGGTCCCGCGCCCGTGGGGCCCATGCCGTCGCCCATGTGGTCGCCCATATGGTCGCCCGTGCCGTCGAACGTGCCGTCGCCCATGTGGTCCATGAAGCCCGTGCCTCGGTCCACGGGCCGGGCGACCAGCTGGCCAGCGCCCTCGGCCGGGTCGACGCGCAGCTGGAGGCGGTTGCCGGGCGCGAGGACGACGTCGTCGAGTGACCGCGGGCGCGGGAGCGTGCCGGCATCCCGCCCCACCACGGTCGCCTCCTGCCCGGCGAGGCCGAGAGCGAGGTAGCGAGAGCAGCAGGCGTTGACGATGTGCCAGAGCTCGGGGGATCCCACCCGGGCCGTTGCGGCCGGCTGGCTCTGGCCGTTGACGAGGACGAGCGACCCCTCGCGCCCTCGCATGCGGTCCATCACTGACGTGGCGCCGACGCGGCCGTCGGCGTCGAGGTCGATGTCGGAGACCACGAGCACGCGCTCGCGCGGCCCGTCGGGTGTGCCCGGGTCGGAGACGCGGATCGCGCCGTACAGCCCGGCGAAGACCTGGTCGGCCACGGAGCCGTGAACGTGGGGGTGGTACCAGAAGATGCCCGTGGGGTGGTCGTCGGGCAGTCGGTACTCGTACCGGCGGGTGCCGCCGGGCGGAATGCGCACGAACACGTCGTCGCCGGCGCCCTCGGGGCTGACCTGAAGCCCGTGCACGTGCAGGTTGGTGTCCTCCTCGAGCCGGTTGACCAGCTCCAGGCGCACGACGTCGCCGGGGTGCACGTGCAAGGTCGGCCCCGGGACGCCGCCCTCGTAGCCGAGGGTGCGCACCGAGCGCCCGGCGACCCGCTGGGTCCCGGCGGCGGCGACCAGGCTGGTCTCCAGGACGCCGTCGCGGGAGCGGCGCTCGTCGGGCTCCCGGAGCGCCGCGCCCCCGACCGGCCTCAGGCCGTCGCCGCGGTCGTCCTCGCCGCGCCGGAAGAGACCGCAACCGGACGCGCCGGCGCCGAGCAGGCCGAGGCCCGCCAGGGTCAGGGCGCGGCGGCGGGTCACGGGTTCCACGGGATCCTCGTCGGCTTGAAGATGGCTCCGAATGTACGGACAATTGGGGTAACGGCACAACCCGGCTCAAGAGGAGCAACGACATGACCGACTTCACCCTGCGCACCGTCGTGGACCGCCCGTTCGACCAGACCCTGGAGCAGGTGCGCGCGGCCCTCGGGGACGCCGGCTTCGGGATCCTCACGGAGATCGACCTGGCCACGACCCTGCGCGAGAAGCTCGGCGCCGAGCTCGACCCGCAGGTGATCCTGGGGGCGTGTCAGCCGGAGCTGGCCCACCGCGCGCTGCAGGCCGACCCCTCGGTCGCCGCCCTGCTCCCGTGCAACGTCGTGGTCCGGGCCGGGGCCGGCGGCACGGTCATCGAGGCCTTCGACCCCGAAGCGATGGTGCGGCTCGCAGGCGGCTCGGACGCCGGCGTCCGCGAGGTCGCCGACGACGCGCGCGCCAGGCTGGTCGCGGCGCTCGAGGGGCTGCGGTGATGCCGCTGGCGCTGTCGTCGCACGCGGTGACGGCCTCCCGATCGCCGGGGGTCGAGGGAGCCGGGTCCGGCATGAGCGATCTAGGGACCTGGCTGGTGGCCGGGGCGGTCCTCCTCGTGCTGGTGGCGCTGGCGAGGTGGGCGCAGGGCCGGCGTCGGCGCTGAGCCGCCCGGCCGTCCCGCCGGTCACGCCGCCCCCACCAGCACCCCGGAGAGCACGCCGAGGGACACGGCGGCCGCGGCGCAGGCGACGGCCACGACGGTGCCGACAGGACGCGGAGTCGACGGCTCCCGAGGCTCATCCTCGTCCGCGTGCTCGGGCGCGGGACCCGCGGGCGTCAGGCAGGCGGCGAGCCAACGCAGGTAGTAGGCGAGGCTGGGCACGGTGTTGGCGGCAACGAGCACCCCCAGGTTGGTGACGGCGAATCCGGCCAGGAAGACCCACAGGGCGGGCCGGGCGAGGTGAGCCGGGAGCCGCGGCGACCCCGGCCAGCGGGTAGCCCACCTGGCTGACGGTCGACCAGGCCAGCAGCCGGCGGGCGTCGTCCTGACCGAGCGCTGCGAGGTTGCCCCAGGTCATGCCGAGCGCGACGAGCGGCGCACAGCAACGCCCAGGTCGCACCGTCGGGCAGGGCGTCGAGCACCACGCCCGCGCCGACGCCGGCCGCGACCACGAGCACCGACAGGTCGGTCGCCTCGCCGAGCGCCAGCACGCCGTCGGCGGCGAGCAGGAGCAGGACCGCGGCCTCGCTCGCGCGGGGGTGGTCGGCGACCTCTTCGTGGAGCCGTTCTTCATCGGCCCTTCATCCGGCCCCGCCTAACGTCTGGAATCCAAGCGGGCACCCAGCCCTGCGGAGAGCTCGGAGAGGCGATTGCGGTGAGCGGTGGCAGTCTGCTGTGGGGCCAAGCCCAGCGGGACTTCGCCCTCGGGGTCAACCAGGTCGTCGCCGGCGCCGTCGCGGAGCCACGGCCCTACACCGTACTGCCGCATGCGTTGGTCCTGGTCTCGCGCAGCACCGACCCGTCCTTCCCCAGCGACCACGCGGTGATGGCCGGGGCCGTCGCCGCAGGACTGTTCGTGGCGCACCGCGGTCTGGGCGCAGTCGCCGCGGTGCTTGCCCTGGCCATGGCGGCGACCCGGGTGTACGTCGCCGCGCACTTCCCACTGGACGTCGCCGCTGGACTGGTGCTCGGCGCCGGGGTCGCCTGGTTCTCCTACGTCATCATCGCCAGCCGGTTGTCCAGGCTGCTCGGCGCTCTGGCCAACACGGTGCTGCGACCGCTGCTGATCGTGGACGGCGCGGATCGATGACCACGCTGATGGAGCACCTCTTCTCGGCGCCGGCCTGGCTGGTGCTGCTGGTCGTCTTCGCGCTGCCGGCTCTCGAGTCGTCGGTGTTCCTCGGCTTCGTCTTCCCCGGCGAGATCGCGGTGCTCTTCGGGGGCGTGGTCGCCAGCCACGGCCAGGTGCCGCTGCAAGGCGTACTGGTGGCGGCGGTCGGCGGCGCGGTCGCCGGCGACGCGGTTGGCTACCTGGTAGGCCGTCGCTGGGGACGGGCCGTCCTCGACTCGACCCTGGGGAGGTTCGTCAAGGCCGAGCACCTCGACCGAGCCGAGCGGGCCCTGGCCGGGCGCGGTGGCGCGGGTGTCTTCCTGGGGCGGTTCACCGTGGCCCTTCGGGTGCTCGTGCCGGGCCTGGCGGGGATGGCAGCGATGCCCTACCGCAGGTTCGCCGCCTTCAACATCGCCGGCGCCGTCGCCTGGGGAGGGTCGATGGTCATAGCCGGCTACCTGGCGGGAAGCAGCTGGCCGGTGGTGCAACAGGTCGCCTCGACGGTGGGCATCGGCGTCACGGTGGCGGTGGTTGCCGCGCTGCTGGGCGCCTGGGCGTTGCACCGACGTCGCGCGCGCCGTCTCGACACCAGCCGTGCCTGATGGATGCGTTCCTCAGCCGGGGTGCCACGGGTGCGTTCGTCCTGCTCGCCGCGACTGTCACCGCCGCGGCCTGGCTGCCCTACCTTCACGCACCTCTTGGTCCCGACGAGGCCGGATTCCTGCTGCTGGCCCAGCACTGGTCGCCTGGCTCCTCGCCGTACGGCGGCTACTGGGTGGATCGGCCCCCCGACCCGTGGAGCCCGCCGGAGCGGGTGCGCGATCCCCACCTGAGCCACCTGGGGCGCGTCATGGCCGGACCTCGGTCCCCGCGGTGGATGGTGGTCGCCGGCGCCAGCCTCGACACGTGGGGAGTGACTGCCGAGTCCGCCCAGGACTACCTGGAACAGCACTACTTTGAACAGGTGACGCACGGCGACTGGCATGTCTGGCGACGCGAGGAAGGGAGGCGGCCGTGAGGATCCTGGTGGCCGAGGACGACGTCCGCCTGGCCGGTCTGCTGGAGGAATCGCTGGGCGAGGCCGGATGGCAGGTCGACGTTGTGTACGACGGCAGGTCGGCGCACCAGAGGCTGCTGACCGATGCCGGCTTCGACGTGGCCCTGCTCGACTGGATGCTGCCCGGCATGGATGGCGTTACGGCGGCCCGACAGCTTCGAGACCTGGGCGTGACCATCCCGATCCTGATGCTCACCGCGCGAGGCGATGTGAGAGACCGGATCGACGGACTGGACGCCGGCGCGGACGACTACCTGCCGAAGCCGTTCGATCTCGACGAGCTGCTGGCCAGGCTGCGGGCGCTCTACCGCCGCGGCAGCTCGGCGGGCCAGGCGCCGGTGCAGGTCGACGACCTGGTCGTCGACCCGGTCTCCCACCGGGTGTCCAGACGCGGTGTCGAGGTCGCGGTGTCCGCACGCGAGTTCGACATCCTCTACCTGCTGGCCTCCCACGCCGGCCAGGTCGTCACCCGACTGATGATCCTGGACGAGGTGTGGGAGGGCGAGACTGACCTGCGCAGCAACGTCATCGACGTACACCTCGCCGCGATCCGGGCGAAGATCGACAAGCCGTTCGGCACCGAGACGATCACCACGCTCCGTGGTGTCGGCTACCGTCTCGACCCGGTGGCGACCGGTCGATGAACCCGGTCCGGGCCCGACTGGCCAGGCTGCCCCTGCGGATGCGGCTGGTGGCCGGCTTCTCGGCGGCGACATTCGTGGTGCTCCTCGCTGCAGGTGCGTTCGTCTACTCGCGGGTTGAATACGCCCTCGACCTGGGTCTGGACACCGAGCTGATCGAGGCAGCCGAGGCACTCACCCCGCTGATGGCCTCCGACGGCAAGGTGTCCAATCGCTCAGCGGCCGAGGCGACGGGGGTGGCCTGGCAGGTGTTGGACGCGTCTGGCGTGGTCGTGGACCGGGGCGGCCCGGCGCCGACCGAGCCGATGGTCTCTACGCGTCAGCTGGCGCGGGTCGGCTCGTCGTCCCGTACTTTCAACGTCGGGGATTTCCTGCCGATCTCGGACGCGCCCTATCGGCTGCGGGTGACCCAGGTATCCGGGTCGCCCACGGCGTACCTGGTGGTCGGGATCCGCCGCGACAACCGCGACGAGGCCCTACGCGAGCTGTTGGCCCAACTCATGGTGGCCGGGCTGGGCGTCCTGGTGGTCACGGCATTCGTGGGGGACCGTCTGGCCCGCGCTGCGCTGCGTCCAGTCGAGCGGTACCGCCGTCGTGCGGAGGACATCGCAGCCGGTGCCGGGGACCTGCGACTCGATGTGCCCCCTTTCCGTGACGACGAGGTCACCCGGCTCGGTCACACCCTCAACGACATGCTCGCGACGCTGGAAGGTGCTCTGGACCGCGAGCGGCAGTTCGTCAACGAGGCCAGCCACGAGCTCCGCACACCGATCACCCTGCTCACCAGCCGGATCCAGCTCGCGCGACGCCGGACTCGATCCCAAGATGAGCACGAGCACATCCTCGACGAGCTCCAGATCGACCTGGACCGCCTGGCCCGGCTTGCCGAGCAGCTGCTGCACCTCGGAAGCCCCGGTGACCGCGCCGATGGCGGTGCCAGCGACCTGACCACCGTGACCGCCCGCGTGGTCGACCAGCGACGCCTCGCGGTCCCGGAGCGCGCCGGAGAGATCTCGACCGACCTGGCCGCGGAGGCCGTGCCGGTCCCGGTGGCCGACTTCGAGGTCGAAAGGGTCTTGACCAACCTGCTGGACAACGCAGCCGCGCACGGTGCCGCGCCGTACCGGCTCACCGTGGACCAACCGGCACCGGACTGGGCCCGACTCGTCGTGTCCGATGCCGGCCCGGGCATGGCGCCGGCGCTGCTCGAGACCGCCACCCGCCGGTTCGCGCGCTCGGACGACGCCAGGCCCCGCCCGGGGGCGGGTGTCGGTCTGGCGCTGGTTCAGGCGTTGGTGACCCAGGCGGGCGGAGAGCTGCGCCTGTGTCACGGGGGTCACCACGCCTCCCACGGCAAGTCCGCTCCCGTGGAGTGCGCACATACATCGGCGATGACCGTGACCGTCCTGCTGCCGAGCGCGGCTGCTGATTGACTCGCACAGCGGGCGGTTCACGCGGTCTTCATGATCGGGTACCTACGGTGCCACCCGTGGATCCGGAGAGATCGTTGTGGTGGGCCGCAGCGCGGCTGTGGGTGGTCGTGATCGCGTTCCTGATCCTCGCGGGCCTCCGCTCGGTGCAGGTCGGCATCCAGTTCCGTGACCCCCACGGGGCGTTCCTGGCCGGAAGGCTCGCCCTGACGGCCGTCATCTTCATCGGGCTGGTGGTCCTCGACGCGGTGGTCCGGACTGGCCGCCCGCTCCGGGCGAGCCGGGTGCTTGCCGGGATCAGGACCCGCTGGACCACCGGACGGCTGGCGCTCGCCGCGGCTGCCCTGCTGGCCTACCACGCCACCTACTTCAGCTATCACAACCTCAAGAGCTGGAACTCCTTCAACGCCCCGCGCGACACGATGCTGCTGCAGTGGGACCGGTGGCTCTTCCTGGGGCACAGCCCGGCCGTCCTCCTGCACGACCTGCTGGGCCAACACGTCGCTACCTGGGTCCTGATGGTCTGGTACGAAGCGTTCCCCACCCTGGTGGTCGTCGCTTTCCCGGCGGCGGTGGTGCTCGCTCGACGGATGCGCGATGCCCTCGTGTCCATCGCCGCGCTGGTCTGGGTGTGGATCCTGGGCACCGCGTCGTACTATGCGATCCCCTCCCTGGGGCCGTTCAGCTCGGCGCCCGGAGACTTCGCCGGCCTGCCGCAGACGATGATCCAGGACACCCAGGCAACGTACATGTCCCAACGTGCTCACCTGCTTGCAGACCCGCTCGCCCACGACGCATTCGGACAGGTCGCCGCCTTCGCCAGCCTGCACGTCGGGGTCACCGCGGTGATCCTCGGCATCGCCTGGTGGAACCGGCTGCGGCGGACGACGATCGCCCTCTCGGTCTTCCTGGTCGGCACGATGGTCGCGACCGTGTACCTGGGCTGGCACTTCGCCGTCGATGACGTGGCCGGACTCGGAATCGCCGCCCTGTCGTGGTGGCTGGCGCCGCGCACCGTGGGGGTGCGCCGCAGACCGGGGAAAGCGCTCTCGACGCCTTCATCTTCGCTTCATCCCGAGCCACCTACGGTCCGGGCATGCGCAGCATCGTCGTCGTCCCGACCTGCAACGAGTCGGAGTCCGTCTCCACGCTGCTCGACGCCCTGACACATCTCGTCCCCGGGCCAGACTCTGAGGTGTGGGTAGACGTGTTGGTGGTCGATGACAGCAGCCCAGATGGAACCGGCGCGATCGTGGCCGCGCATCCCCCCTTCGGACACCGGATCCAGCTGCTGACCCGGTCCGCCAAGGACGGCCCCCGCGCGGCCTACCGCGCGGGGTTCGCCGAGGCGCTGGCCGCCGCGTCCCGGCTCCCGGCAGGCGGACGTCGATGAGCGGGGCCGACACCATCAACGTGGACGCGCGGCCGCAGATCTGGCCGCGGGTGCGATTTGTGCTCTCGTGGGTGCTGGCCCTGGCCCTCGTCGGAGTCGGCGTCCCGAGGGCGGTCGACATCTCGTGGCACGGGGTGTGGCCGGTGCTGGGCTCGTTGCACTGGCCGGCACTGTTCGGCCTGATCGGGTTGTGGTCTCTTGGGCTGTTCGTCCACTCCTTCGTGCTCACCGCGGCCGCCCCGGGGCTCAGTCGGCGCCGCGCGCTCACCTTGAACGTCACCGGCAGTGCCGTCGCCAACGTGGTGCCCCTCGGGGGCGCCGCGGGCGTCGAGCTCAACCGCCGGATGATGAAGACCTGGGGGATCGGCGGCCGCGGCTTCACCGGCTACACCTTCCTCACCAACCTGTGGGACATCGGCTCCAAGCTCCTGCTTCCTGTCATCGCGGTGCTGGTCCTCACCCACGCCGGCGAAGCGGCGACCGCCCCGCTGCGCCTGGCCGCCGTGGTCGCAGCGATCGGATTCGTCGGCGTCGTTTCGTTCGGCGCGATACTCATCCTCAGTCCGCGATGCACCGCTGCGGTCGGACGTGCAGCTGACCGGCTCGTGCGCCTGGGTGCGCACCTGATTGGCAGATCGCCGGAGCGTGACGTCGTTGGGGCCCTACTCGGGGTCCGCCGCGAGTGCCTCGGGCTGGTGGCCAACGGCTGGCTGCGGATGTCGATGGGGATCTCCGGGTACGTCGCGCTGCAGGGCCTGCTACTGGCCGCCTGCCTGCACCTGGCCGGTGCCGGGAACGCGTGGCCGGAAGTGCTCGCCGGATTCGCCCTGGAGCGGATGCTGACCATCGTTCCGCTGACCCCCGGAGGTGTCGGGGTGGCTGACCTCGGTCTGGTCGGGGTGCTGCTCGCCTTCGGTGGGGACCCGGCAGGCGTTGCGGCGGGTGCCGTGCTCTATCGGCTGTTCGTCTTCGCCGTGGAGGTCCCGGTCGGGGGCGGGGTCTGGGGTCTGTGGCTGCTGGAGCGGCGGCTCGCCACCAGGCCGGTGCCGCAGCCGATCAGGTGGACCGGTGCGGCGCAGCGGATCGCGCAGGTGACCGACGTGTTCCTGCCCCGGCTGGGCGGCATCGAGATCCATGTGGACGACCTGGTCCGCCACCAGCGCGCACGGGGGATGGATGTCGAGGTGCTGACCCCGCGCGCCGCCGACCGCGACGACGACCCACCCTGGGTGCGTCGGATGCCTCTCAGCCAAGCCCGTCAAGCGATCGGGCAGTACGACGTCGTCCACGTGCACCTCTCCGTGCTCTCGCCCTACGGCATCGGCGTCGCCCGCGCCGCGATGGCGGCCGGTGTCCCGACCGTGGTCACCGTGCACTCGATGTGGGCCGGCGCCGGCGGAATCCTTCGCCTGGTCAGCGTTGTTGCCCTCCGCCGCTGGCCCGTGGTCTGGTCGGCGGTCAGTGCCGCCACCGCAGAGACCTTCGCCCGCTCGATCTGCCCGGAGCCCGTGGCCGTGCTCTCGAACGCGATCGACGTGACCTCCTGGCGTCGTGGGATCGTGGACACCAAGGCCGTTGAATGCGACGGCGTCATCACACTGGTAAGCGTGATGCGCCTGATGCCGCGCAAGCGCCCGATGAAGCTGCTGAAGATGTTCGAACAGGTCAGTGCGCTGACGCCGGGCCGCCACGTGCAGCTGCTGATCGTCGGTGACGGGCCACAACGGCATCGGATCGAGCGCTACATCGAGCGCAGAGGCATCGGGCCGGACGTCCGCCTGACTGGCCGGCTCCCTCGCGGCGAGCTGCTCGCACGGCTGTGCTCCGCCTCGATCTACGTCGCGCCCGCGCCGAAGGAGTCCTTCGGGATCGCCGCCTTGGAAGCACGCTCCGCCGGTCTTCCCGTCGTGGCACACCGGGTGAGTGGGGTAGGCGAGTTCATCCGGGATCACGTGGACGGCATCCTCGTTGCCGACGACCGCGAGATGTCCGGCGCCATCGCCGAACTCGTCCTCGACAAGGATCTGCGTGGTCGAATCAGTTCCCACAACCGCCGCATCGCTCCGTCATTCGACTGGAGCGAGGCTCTCAACCGCACCGACGACCTCTACCGAGACGCGGGGGAGCGGGTCGCGGCACGATCCGGCGAGGAAGTCGCAGCGACGAGACAGCCAGCAACGCTGATGGCCGAGGCGTGATGTGCACCCCGACGCTCCTCTCGCTGCACGCCCACCCCGACGACGAGGCACTCCTCACCGGGGGCTGGCTCGCCCAACGTGCCGCGGCCGGTGACAGAGTGGTGCTGGCCTTCGCTACTGACGGGGCCGCCGGGCTGTCGTCCGGCGACCCACGAGATGCCGGTGCCATCGGTTCGCTGGCGTGCCGCCGTCGGGCCGAGGCTGAGCAGGCCGCCCGCGCTCTGGGCGTCGCGCGCGTGATCTGGCTGGGCTATGCGGACTCGGGCATGGTCGGTGCGCCCAGCACGGCACCCGGCCGCTTCGTCGACGTACCCGTGCTGGAAGCAGCACGAGTCGTCGCGACGATCCTCGACGAGGAGGACGCCGACGTGCTGACCGGATACGACTACCTGGGTGGCTATGGCCACCCCGACCACCTGCAGGTCCATCGGGTGGCCCGCGCCGCCCAAGGTCTCGCCGCTCGACGCCCGCGATTGCTGGAAGCAACCCTCGACCGTACCTGGCTGGTCCGGGTGCTGCGCGTGATCCGGCCCTTCGCACGTCTTCTGCCCGGGCTGACCTTCCCGGGGAACCGAATCTTCACCGCTCGCGACGACCTGCCCCTCGCGGTGAACGTGCGCGATCAGGTCGCCGCCAAACAGGCTGCGCTGGCCGCCCACCGTTCCCAGGCCAGCGGCGGCGTCCGCACGGTCGGGGTGCTCCGGGCACTCCCAGGGCCGCTGGCGCGGCTCGTGCTCGGGACGGAGTGGTTCGTCGAGGTCCGGTGAGGGCACAAGGGAGCCAGCCCGCCGCGCTATCCACCGCGCTGTCCGCCGCGCTGACCTCGACGCTGACGTCGAGGGCGTCGAGACGCACACCCCGCAGGAGAAAGTGCGCGCAGGCGGGAGGTCACGTTCTTCTTCACCTTCAGCATCGTCGGGTTCGCCGGTTCCTGACCTACAAGCACATCGTCTTCCGCGAACCCCGTGCTGCCCCGCTCATGCCCGAGCGCTGACGGCGACGCCGACGATGTGCGGGGCGCTCCCGACGGTCAGGTGCGCGTCAGGTGGTTCGGTTGATGCTTGACCCGTGCACACGAGGAGCTGGCGACGACGGCCCGACGTCTTGTCGGCGCGCTCCCGCGGCTGGGCCGACGCCGCGACCTGGCGTCGAGCTGGCGCCTGGGGGCGGAACGGCAAGCGCGCCGTCGCGGCGCTCGTTCTTGCCGGATCGTCCTTCTGGGCATGGGGACCGGCCGCCTCGGCCGGCACGAGCGAGGTCGGCGGGGGTCGCTCCGGCGCGGCGCAGCAGCTCGCCGCTCCGGCGCGGAGCGGCGCCACTCGTGCCCGCGAGGACGTGCGTGCCCGCGCGCCCGGCGCCGTCCGCGGAGCCGCTGCGGCAGACCTCCCACGCGCACGCGCCCTGGGAGAGCATCTGGCCGTCGAGTACGCCGGCGCGGTGCCGGCCGTGCAGGTCGAGGCGCTGGTCGGTCGGGTGGTCGCCGACCTCACGCGCGCCGCATCGCCCCCCGACCGACTCCTGCTCACCACCGAGGCGGTCTGCCGTCGTCGGCTCACCGACCATCTGGCGCGCGGTACGAGCCTCCGCGGGACGGAAGCCCCGGGCGGGCCCCTGCCGGGGTAGGCGGCGTCCGCCAGTCAGGCCGAGTGCAGGTGCATGCGCCCACACTGACCGTAACGATCGGCCAGCAGAGCCCGTCGGAACGAGCCGGGAGGTGGAGCCATGTGGCACCCCAGAGCACATGTCGAGTCGGGAACGGGGTCGTTGCGCAGGGTGGGACGCGTGCGCGGCGGTCTCGTCGCCCTGGCCCTCGCGGCGTCGGTGGCCTCCACCGGGGCACTGGCCGCGTCCGGCGGCCCACCGGACGACCGCCGCCCCGTCAACGGAGCCCCCACGTCGGCGGTCTGGGCAGGCGGGGAGGCGCCCGCGTGAGCGGGGCCAAGCCGCGATAGCGCACGGAGCAGGGTGCGGCGTCAGCCGCACCCTGCCGCTGAGCCGGCCGGGTCAGTTGCCACCGGAGTCGCTGTCACCTTCGATGATGACGACCTCGTAGCTCTCGTCCAGCCGAACGTCGACGGTGTTCCCGTCGGGCTTGGTGACCTCGACCTCGTAGGTCGCGCCGTTCTCGTTGTCGGTCTCGACGCTGTTGGCGGTACCACCGCCGGTCGCCTCCAGCGCGGCTCGCGTGGCCGCGGCGGCCTCCTCCTCGGTGTACTGGTGGCTGGCCGCCCCGTCGTCCCCGCTGGTTGCGGCAGCGACGCCGCCGCCGGTAGCGGCGAGTGCTGCGCCGGCGACCGCTGTACCCACCATGACGCGCTTACGCATGGCACTCCTTTCCTTGCAGAGGCACTTCCTCGTCAACCATGGTGCCGCGGGTGTGCTGAAGCCAGCCTGAATCCGGCAAGGCCGGCCCAGCGATCAGGTGAGCTTCAGCCCACCTTCAGCGCGGCACTGCGAGGGTGGCGACGTGCGGGTTCTGGTGGTCGAGGACGACAAGCAGCTTGCGGCCGCACTGCGCCGCGGGCTCGAGGGCGAGGGGTATGCCGTCGACGTGGCGCTGACCGGCACCGACGGCGAGTGGTTCGCGACCGAGAACACCTACGACGCCATGGTCGTGGACGTCATGCTTCCCGGTGTGGCCGGCGACACGCTGTGCGCCCGGCGCCGGGACGGGGGCGACTGGACGCCCATCTTGATGCTCACGGCGCGCAGCGGACCGGATCAGGAGGCACGGGCGCTCGATGCCGGCGCGGACGACTTCCTGTCCAAGCCCTTCTCCTTCGTGGTTCTCGCCGCGCGCCTGCGGGCTCTGCTGCGACGGGGCCGTCGCGAGCGGCCAACGGTGCTCGAGGTCGGCGACCTGAGCCTCGATCCCGCGGTTCACCGGGTGCGGCGAGGCGAGGCGGACATCGACCTGACCCCCAGACAGTTCTCGCTGCTGGAGTTCTTGATGCGCCACCCCGACCAGGTCCTGTCCAAGGCGACCATCCTCGAGCACGTGTGGGACTTCGCCTACGACGGGCACCCGAACATCGTGGAGGTGTACGTGCGGCAGCTGCGGCAGCGCATTGACGAACCGTTCGGGCGTGGGTCGCTGCGGACGGTTCGGACGGTCGGCTATCGGATCGTCGACGATCTGGCGCCGGGGGCTGGCCGCGGGTCGAGCCCGGGAAGGACGCCGGACGCGTGAGGATCCGGCTGAGCCTGCGGGCGAGGGCAACCCTGGTGGGCACCCTGGTGTTCGCCCTGCTCCTGGCCGCCGGGTCGCTTCTGCTGGTCTCCACGCTGGAGAGCCGGTTGACCGACGCGTCCGACCAGCTGTCCCGCTCCCGGGTCGAGGACCTGCTGAGCCTGGCTCGCACCGGCGACCTCCCGACCACGTTGCGGAACGTCGACGACAACGGCGCCGCCCAGGTGGTCACGGCCTCCGGGTCCGTGGTGGCCGCCTCCGCCAACATCGCCGGCCACCCTCCGATCGCCGACCTGCATCCCGGCGAGGATGCCGAGACCAGCACGTTCCAGGCGCCCGACGACCAGGAGACCGAGACGTATCGGTTCTGGTACGCCTCCGGCCCGAGCCCGTCCGGACGGGTCACCGTGTATGTGGGGAACAGCCTCGAGGCGGTCTCGGAGGCTTCCGCGGCTCTGCGGTGGGCGTTGACGGTGGGCGTCCCCGCGACCGCACTGCTCCTCGGGGTGGTGATCTGGCTTCTGCTGGGCAGGGTCATGGGACGCCTCGACCGGATTCGGGCGGAGGTGGACCACATCTCGGAGCAGAACCTGCACACGCGGGTGGCCGGCGACGGTGTCGACGACGAGGTCGGCCGGCTCGCCGCCACGATGAACGCGATGCTCGGTCGCCTGGATGCGGCCGCGCAGCGACAGCGGGACCTCGTGGCCGACGTCTCGCACGACCTGCAGAGCCCGCTGGCCGCGCAGCGGGTCGCGCTGGAGGTCGCGCTCGCCGGGCCGGACGGCATCGACACCGGTCGACTGCGCGCCGAGGTTCTCGGCGCCACCACGGACATGGAGCACCTGGTCGGCGACCTGCTGGTGGTCGCGTCCCTGGATGCCCACCAGCCGGCGACGCCGGCCCTGCTCGACCTGGACAGCCTCGTCCTGGAGGAGGCGGCGCGCGCCCGCACCGGCGGACCGGTGGAGGTCGACACCTCCGCCGTCTCCGCCGCACCGGCCTACGCCAACGCCGACGACGTGCGTCGCGCCGTGCGGAACCTGCTCGACAACGCCGTCGCCCACGCGGGCGACCGCGTGCGGCTGGTCGTGGACAGCACCGTGGACGGGCCCGAGGCGTGGGCGGAGCTGCTCGTCGTCGACGACGGGCCCGGAGTGCCTGACGAGCACCGGGACCGGATCTTCGACCGCTTCTACCGTGCCGAGACAGCGCGCTCGCGCAACGGCGGCAGCGGCCTCGGCCTCCCGATTGCTCGCGAGCTCGCCGAACGCAACGGCGGTCGCCTCGACCTGGTCGGCGCGGAGGCCGGCACGAGCATGCGGCTGCGGCTTCCCCTGGGAAGACGGGCGCGCTAGGCGCTGCTCATCCACGCGCGACAGGCTCTTCAGCCCGCGGTCAGGCCCCGGCACCCGTTGAAGCCGGGCATGCAGTGGGTCCGCGGGGGGACGACCGAGGTGGGCTCTCGCAAGGTGCCGTTCACGGTCGTCACCACCATGACCGACGTCGTTCGCGAGATCGATGGCGTTCCCACGATTGCGATGCTCGACGAGTCCGCGGACGCGGGCGAGGTCGCTGAGGTCGGCATGGGCTACCTGGCGCTGGACAAGGACGGCAACGTGTGGATCTTCGGTGGCTACACCGAGGCCTATGAGGGTGGGGAGTTCAGCGAGGTGGACACCGCCTGGCTCGGCGTCTCGGACTCGACCCCTGGTCGGCATCCTGGCGCCAGCCGAAGTCGATGCCGACACGTCGCAGTGGTGCATCTCGGCGTCCGACGGAGAGAAGCCGTCGGTGGGCCGTCCTGCGGACGTCGACGTCAAGCACTGCGTCGAGCTCGGTTGCCATGAGCACGTGCGTGTGGTCCAGGAGGGCGAGGTCGACGCCCCGGACGACGAGAACAAGTTCTGCGCTCCCGGTGTTGGAGTGATCGACAACGGCCCCCCGTTCCGTGGCCGGAGTTGCCTGGCTCCGAGCCGCGGCACGACCCGGGCAGTGTCGCCGCGGCGCAGGCCGTCGCCGACATGGGCGTCGTTGCTGGTGGTGCACTCGACGCCGATGGACGACGAGCAGGTGTGGGCCCGGCTGCACGAGGCGCTCAGCGCCCGCGAGCTGATCGAGCAGGCCAAGGGCGTGCTCGCGTGGGACCTCCGGGGTGAGCATGGAGGAGGCCGGCGACGCGCTGCTGCGACGTGCCGCCGAGGCCGGCAGCCCGCTGACCAGGACGGCGCTGGCCGTGGTCGAGGAGGCCGGGCAGCGCGCCGGGCGCTGAGGCCGCACCCTCGAGCAGGAGCGCGGCCCCACGGCATCCCCGGCCGCGCAGTGGGTACCGGGCGGCCATGACCCACACGCCTCCGCCGGCGCTGGCCACCCTGACCCACGAGCCCTTCTGGGCCGAGGGGTGGGTCTACGAGCGCAAGCTCGACGGTCAGCGGTGCCTCGCGAGCCGCGAGTCGGGCCGGGTGCGGCTGAGGTCGCGAACCGGCCGCGACGTCTCCGCCGCGTTCCCCGAGCTGGTCGATGCGCTGGGCTCGTGCACCGACCGGGACTTCCTGGTCGACGGCGAGGTCGTGGCCTTCGACGGGCCGCGCACGAGCTTCAGCCGCCTCCAACCGCGCATCCAGGTCGCCGATGCGGACCGGGCTCGGCGCAGCGACGTCCCGGTGCACCTCTACCTCTTCGACGTGCTGCGCGACGGGGACGACGACGTGCGTGACGAGCCGCTGCTGGCGCGCAAGCGCCGCCTGCGGGGACTGGTCGACTTCGACGCGCCGCTGCACTACACGCCCCACCGCCGCACCGCCGACGAGGCGTACCTGCGCCGGTGCTGCCGCCGCGGGTGGGAGGGCCTGATCGCCAAGCAGGAGGACGCCGCCTATCCGAGCGGGCGCTCGCGGAGCTGGCTGAAGTTCAAGTGCGAGGCGCGGCAGGAGCTGGTGGTCGTCGGGTGGACGGATCCGGAGGGGAGCCGTCCGGCGCTCGGTGCGTTGCTGCTGGCCCACTACCGCGGGCCTGATCTCGTCTACGCCGGCAAGGTCGGCACGGGCTTCTCCGAGGAGGAGCTGCGCGACCTGCGACGGCGGCTGGGCGAGCACGAGGTCGCCGAGTCGCCCTGCGCCCGGGGCCGCCTGCCGACCCGCGGCGTGCACTGGTCCGCCCCGCGCCTGGTGGCCGAGCTGGCCTTCACCGAGTGGACGTCGGCCGGCCAGCTGCGCCACCCGCGCTACCTGGGTCTCCGGCCCGACAAGCGGCCCGAGGAGGTGACCCGGGAGTGAGCGACGCCGAACCCACCGTCGCCGGGGTCCCGATCGGCCGGGCCGACAAGGTGCTCTGGCCCGACGAGGGCCGCACCAAGCTCGACCTGGCGACCTACTACGCCGCCGTGGCGCCGGCGATGGGGCGCCACCTGGCGGGGCGGCCGGTGAGCATGCAGCGGTTCCCCGACGGGATCGGCGGGCCGTCCTTCTACGAGAAGAAGGTGCCCGCGCACTTCCCCTCGTGGGTGCACACGGCCGAGGTGCGGACCGCGGACGGGCCGCAGCGGCAGGTGCTCGTGGAGGACGCGGCCTCGCTGGTGTACCTCGCCGACCAGGCCTGCGTGACCCCGCACACCTGGCTGGCGACCGTCGCGGACCTCGACCACCCCGACCAGATGGTCTTCGACCTCGACCCCCGGGGCGACCCCGCGGAGGCCGGGGAAGGCGGCCTGCGGCGGGTGCGGCGCGCGACGCGGCTGGTCGGGGAGCTCCTCGACGACCTGGGCCTGACGTCGTACCTCAAGACGTCCGGATCGCGCGGCTACCACGTGCTCGTGCCGCTCCGCCCGGCCGAGGACTTCGACACCGTGCGCGCCTTCGCCCGCGCCTGCGCCGAGCGGCTCGCGGACGCCGAGCCCGACCTGCTCACGGTGGAGCAGCGCAAGGACAAGCGGGGCGAGCGGATCTTTGTCGACGTGCTGCGCAATGGCTACGGCCAGACCGTCGTGCCGCCGTACGCCGTGCGGGGCCGCCCCGGGGCGCCCGTCTCCACGCCGCTGCGCTGGGACGAGCTCTCCCGGGTGGCGCCCGGCGGACACGACATGGACTCGGTGCGGCGCCGCCTCGCCCAGCGCGCGGACCCGTGGGCGGACCTGCGCCGCCGCGCGCAGGCGCTGGCCCGGGCCCGCCGCCCCGACTGACCGGCCCAGCGCCCGGCGTGAGGAGTTGCGCATGACACAGCGACCCATCGCAGCGGGGCTGCTCGAGCAGCACGGGCGGACCTTCGCCGACCGGGCGGGCATCACGCTGCGCGACAAGCCCTCGCCCCTGTTCTGCCTGCTGGTGCTCTCGATGCTCTCCTCGATCCCCATCTCGGCGGAGATCGCCGCCTCGGCGGCACGCGAGCTCTTTCGAGCAGGCTGGCGCACCCCGGAGAAGCTGCAGCGGTCCACCTGGCAGCAGCGCGTCGACGCGCTGGGGCGCGGCAGCTACCGCCGCTACGACGAGAGCACCGCCACCAAGCTGGAGCAGCTCGCCGACCACGTCCTCGAGCGGCACCGCGGCGACCTGCGATCCCTACGGCCGCCGGACCACTCGGGCGTCCCTGCGATGCGCGAGGCGCTGGAGGAGTGCCCGCGGGTCGGGCCGACGGGCAGCGCGATCTTCGCGCGCGAGGTGCAGGCCGTCTGGCCGGAGGTCTCGCCCTTCTTCGACGACCGGGCACTGCGAGCGGCACGGGCGCACGGGCTGCCCGACGACCCCGCGAAGCTCGCCCGCCTCGCCCCGGACGGTCGGGTGGCCGACCTCGCCTCAGCCCTGGTCCGGGCCGACCTTGCCGGCTGACGCCGAGTGGCCGGGGAGACGGTCGGGCGGCATCAGGGTCGCCTGTCGCCCCGGATCCTGCGCAGCAGCGATGCGGCAGCCGACCTCGCGGCCAGGAGCGCCCGCCGCGGCCTGGTGACGCGGTCGGGCCTGCTCACCTGCCGGTGCGGGCCGGACCCGGGATCGGGCTCGCTGGTGTGGGAGGGCTGCGCTCCTCGGGTGAGCAGCTCCTCGGTGAGCTCTGGGTTGTTGCCCTCCGGGATCGTGCCGGGCGCGCTGCGCCGCGCGGCCCGGCGGGGTGGCTCCCGGTCGTCCGGGCCCGCCAGCCCGCCGCCGCTGACTCCCCAGTTTGCTTCCTGGTCCACGGCGGGCGGCGCCTCCTCGGGCAGGAACGACGGAGTTCCGAGAGCGCCCCCGCCACGAGGTGCGCGGCGCCGGCTGTCCCGCTCTTCGTCCTGGTGTCGTCTCATCTCTCCTCCTCGGGTCTCGCGTCATCTGGTGAGCGATCGCCCGTCCGGGCGTGTGCCACGGACGCCCCTCGGATGGACGCGTCCGGCGCTGTCGCGAGCGGCGCGGCGACCTCCAAGGAAGATCGGCCAGGGGAGGCACGATCGCGGCACTCCCGCGGCAGGGATCCAGTCGACAAGACAGTCACCTCGGTGCGCGCAGTGTCCGGCCGATGGCTACAGCCGTATGAGCTCGCTCGCCATGCGCCCGAGCGCTGAGAGGCGTCTATGCGCATCCAAATTATCAGGTGGCGGAGGCCGTCGCGGCCCCCTGCCGCCGTTCCGCGTTCGTCAGGCCGCCCCCGATCGCGCCGAGCGGGGAGCGCGGTGCGACGTCGTCCGCGGAGCCTTCACCGCCCCTGTGCCCGGCGCCGGAGGATCACGCCCACGTCCACCGCCGCGACCAGGGCGAGGGCGGCGGGGGCCAGGACGAGGACGACGTCCGCCCCGGCAAGGGCGAACGCCACGGCCCCGGCGGTGCACGCGATGAGACCGAACGTCGCGAGGACGAGGCGCAGCGTCAACGCACTGCGGCTGGGGGCCGCGCCACCCAGTCGGTACGTCGGGTCGTGGTAACCCGGCTGCGCCTCCCGTCCGGGCCGTCGCCGGTGGCCGCGTCGATCAACGGACATGTTCTCCTCCAGGTCCGACCGCAGGCAGGCGCGGGGGCGGTTGCTCTCGGCGCTCGGTCCACGGGGCGGCACGTGGGCCCTCCCGCTCGAGCATGTGCCACGCGACCAGGGCCGAGACGACGGCCGCCCACACGCACCACAACGAGACAAACGCCTGTGTGTAGAGGATCGACACCGCGGTCAGCCCGAGCAGATTGACCCCGCCGAACGCCACGACAGCCCGATGCTGCGAGGCCAGGCACGCACCCGTCACCGCCAGGATGTAGGCGCAGGTCCAGGCCACGGATCGGTCGAGGCCCACCGAGTAGACCAGGGCGTTCGCGTTCTCGTCGACGGCAACGCCATGGCTGGCGACGGTGTCGGCCAGGTGGGCGGTGACCAGCACGCCGAGCGCGACCCAGGGGACGACGCGCCGTCGTCGTCCTGGCGGCTCGATGAGCAGCACCGCCACCGGGACCAGCGTGGGCAGGACCGGGAGTGCGAACCACACGTAGACCGCCGCGGCGTGTGAGCCCGTCGGGCTTCCCCAGACCAGCGTCTCGACCAGCTGGTGGGCGGCGAACAACAGGGGAAGCGTGGCGAATGGGAGCTCGCGCACCTCGCGGACCCGGCTCAGGCTGACCAGTCCCACAGGGACGAGCGCCGACCCCACGGCGAGATCCATTTCCGGTGAGAAGCACATGAGGAGGGAGTACCCGCGTCAATGGTGCGCCAGTTGGTGCGCTGCCGCCGCAGAATCACCCTGTCGGGTGAGGGCTCAGCGGCCGACGCGTCCCGTGGCCTCCTTCCACCAGCGCCAGACGCGCAGGGGCAGCAGGCCGATCAACGGAGCCCGCCGGCCGAGGCCCTCGGTGCCACTCCGGTTGAACGCCGCGGCGAACCGCGCCGCGTCGGCGGGGGTGTCGTAGCGCTTGGACGCGCGCTCCCCGCACCGGGTGCACTCCCACGTCATCTCGCGGCCCTGCGCGGCGAAGGCGAATCGATGCCCCAGCCACCGGCACAGCGGTTCGCCGCGACTTCTCGGTTCCTGCACCGGATCTCCCTCACCTTGCCGGATGATGACGCCTCATTGGGCGTCGGCGACCCTTGTGACCGCCGCGTGACGCGCCCGCCATCGTGACACGGTCTGCGAGGGCGCGCCCCGGGTCAAGGGAGCACCTGGCCGCACTCGAGAGGGTAGGGAATTGAGCGACATCCAGACGGGCACGATCACGACCCAGGTGCCGGCGCGCATCGATCGGCTCCCGTGGTCGAAGTTCCACTGGCGAGTGGTCATCGGCCTCGGGGCCGTGTGGATCCTGGACGGCCTCGAGGTCACCATGGTCGGCAGCGTCGCGGCCCGGTTGACCGAGGACGGCAGCGGCATCGACATCAGCTCCGGCCAGATCGGCATCGCGGCGTCGATCTACATCGTCGGCGCGTGCCTGGGCGCCCTGTTCTTCGGTCAGCTCACCGACCGGTTCGGCCGCAAGAAGCTGTTCCTGCTGACGCTGGCGGTCTACCTGCTCGCCACCGTGGCGACCGCGTTCGCCTTCTCGCCCTGGTACTTCTACCTGGCCCGGTTCTTCACCGGTGCCGGCATCGGTGGGGAGTACGCGGCGATCAACTCGGCCATCGACGAGCTCATCCCCGCCCGGGTCCGGGGTCGCGTCGACCTCACCATCAACGGCTCCTACTGGCTCGGCGCGGCCGCCGGGGCCCTGGGGGCGGTGCTGCTCCTGGACACCGAGATCTTCGCAGCGGACCTCGGCTGGAGGCTGGCCTTCGGTCTCGGGGCCGTGCTCGGCCTCGCGGTCCTGCTGGTCAGGCGCCACGTGCCGGAGAGCCCGCGCTGGCTCTTCATCCACGGCCGCGAGGAGGAGGCCGAGCGCATCGTCGCCGAGATCGAGGAGCAGGTCCGGGAGGAGACCGAGCGCGGCGAGCTGGCGGAGCCCTCGGACTCGCTGACCGTGCGCCAGCGCGAGGCCATCCCCTTCCGCGAGATCGCCAAGGTGGCCTTCGGTCGCTACCCGCGTCGCGCCTTCCTCGGTCTTGCCCTGTTCGTCGGGCAGGCCTTCATCTACAACGGCGTGACCTTCAACCTCGGCACGCTGCTCAGCACCTTCTACGGCGTCGCGTCGAGCCTCGTGCCCGTCTTCATCGCCGTCTGGGCGCTGTCCAACTTCGCCGGGCCGGTCACCCTGGGGCGGCTCTTCGACACCGTCGGCCGCAAGCCCATGATCGCGGGCACCTACATCGGCTCCGCGGCCGTCGCTGCGGTGCTGGGGATCACTCTCTGGTCCGGCTCGACCAACGAGTGGCTCTTCCTGGCCATCCTCGTCGCCTGCTTCTTCCTGGCCTCCTCGGGTGCCAGCGCGGCGTACCTGACCGTCAGTGAGATCTTCCCCATGGAGACGCGCGCCCTGGCCATCGCCTTCTTCTACGCCGTGGGCACCGCCGTCGGCGGCATCTCCGGCCCGCTGATCTTCGGGCAGCTGATCGGGTCGGAGGATCGCGGTCTCGTCTCGCTGGCGTTCTTCATCGGCGCCGGGGTGATGGCGCTGGCCGGAGTGGTCGAGCTCTTCCTGGGCGTGAAGGCCGAGCAGGCGACCCTGGAAGACCTCGCCGCACCGCTGACGAGCCACGACGCCGAGGGCGACGGGTCCGGCGCCGGCGGCCAGCGCGCGGAGGACTCGGAGGAGTCGGAGGAGCAGCGAGGCCGCCGGGAACGGATCGGGGCGCGCACCGAGCGGCAGGAGGCGGAGAGCCGTGCTCACCGCTGGCGCCCCGGCGTCGGCCAGAGCATGTACGCCCCGCGGATGTCGACCAGCGCCCCCGCGGTGGGGATGGAAGAGGTGCTGGACGACGAGATCGCCACGCTCGAGGCCGCCGTGCGGGATCTCGGCACGGTCGACACGGCCCGGCTGCGCCGAACCACGGGCGCGGACGGCTGGGGCCCCGGCCGCTTCCGGAACGCGCTGCGCCAGGCCGAGGCCGAGGGGCGCGTCGTCCGCACGTCCCGTGGCCACGTCGGTCCGCCCTCGGGCTCCGGCGAGGCCTGAGCCCGAGCGGGCGGTCAGCTCTGCCGATGCGGTCGCACGGCGACGCCGAGCTCGTGCAGCCGGTCGAGGAAGCCGGGCACGTCCGCGACGCCCAGGGTCGCGCCGGGGTGCAGGACTCGCCTCGTGGGGTCGATGCCCGGGACGGGCCGGGCAAAGGTCAGGCAGACCGCCTCGTCGCCGTTGGGGGTGAAGCTGACTCCGCGGTCGCTGAAGGAGAGGTGTGGCGGTCCGGCGGTCTTGAGGAACCAGAAGTCACCGGTCCTCGTGGCGCCGGTGATGTTGTCGAGCGAGGTCGAGAGCCGCCACGGCCCGTAGCGCACGCGCAGACCCGCGCCGTCGAGCCGGACGCCCGTCGTCCGGGGCGTGATGCCGAAGGGGAGACCGGCGAGGCGGTACGCCGGCGCGAAGCGGAACTCGAACTCGCTGGCGGTCATGGGTCCAGCCTGCCCAAGACGTGGTCAGACGGTGCGGCGGCGATTCACCCGCGCGAACGATCGTGGCACGCCGCGTGGGGGGAACTGGCAGGTCGTCGAAGGCCGGACCGGCGAGCGGTCGGCCGCACGGATGAGAGGTGACGATCGATGACCAAGGCACGCGAGATCATGTCGGGCGGCGCGGAGTGCGCCTCGACCAGCGACTCCGTCGCGAAGACCGCGCGCAAGCTGCGCGACCTCGATGTGGGGGCCCTCCCCATCTGCGGCGAGGACAACCGACTCCAGGGCATGATCAGCGACCGCGACATCGTCCTGAAGTGCGTGGCGGAGGGTCACGACACCGAGGAGATGACGGTCGAGTCCTACGTCTCGGACAAGCCGGTCACGATCGGCGCCGACGACTCCGTCGACGAGGCCCTGCGCACGATGAGCCGGGCCGGCGTCCGCCGCCTCCCCGTCATCGACGGGCACGACCTCGTCGGCATGGTGACGCAGGCCGACCTCGCGCGCAGCCTGGACGACGACCGCGCCGGCGAGCTGGTCGAGGCGGTCTCCTCGAGCAGCGCGGTCGACTGACGTCCGGGCCCGACGACCCCCGAGGAGCCACGCCGTGACCGTTCTCCCTCCGCCGCCCGCCGCGGGCGGGTCGGACCCGCGGCAGCCGGCCACGCTCGGCCCGGACGCGTGAGCAGCAACGCGCGCCTGGTGGAGGCGACCCCGCAGGAAGTCTGGGCCGCGCTCGCCGACGGCTGGCTCTACCCGGCCTGGGTCGTCGGCGCCACCCGGATGCGGCACGTCGACGACCACTGGCCCGAGGTGGGGGCCCAGCTGCACCACTCGGTGGGGGTGTGGCCCTGCATCCTCGACGACACCACCGAGGTCACCGAGAGCCTGCGCGAGCAGCGCCTCGGGCTGCGCGCCCGCGCCTGGCCCTCGGGTGAGGCCGGGGTGACGATCAGCCTGGAGCCGGTCGGCGCGCGCACCCGCGTGGTCCTGGAGGAGGACGCCGCCGCGGGGCCCGGCCGGCTCGTGCCGGCGCCCCTGAGACACCTCCCGCTGACCTGGCGCAACACCGAGACGCTGCGACGCCTCGCGTACATCGCCGAGCGGAGGCGCTGAGCGGGGTGGCGGGAGCGTACGACGCGGTCGTCGTGGGAGCGGGCCCGAACGGGCTCGTGGCGGCGAACCTGCTCGCGGACGCCGGGTGGTCGGTCCTCGTGGTCGAGGCGGCCGACGAGCCCGGGGGCGCGGTGCGGCACGACACCGAGGTCAGCCCCGGCTTCGTGCACGACACGTTCAGCGCCTTCTACCCCTTCGCCGCGGCCTCGCCGATCCTGCGCGGCCTGGACCTGGAGGCACACGGGCTGGCCTGGCGCCGGGCGCCCGCGCCGTTCGGGCACCCGTGGCCCGACGGGCGGTGGGCACTGGTGCACGACCGCGCCGATGACACCGCCGCGCTGCTGGACGCGGCGCACCCCGGCGACGGCGAGGCGTGGCTGGACCTGTGCGACGACTGGCGCCTGGTCGGCCCGACCCTGCTCGACGCGATGATGCGGCCCTTTCCACCGGTGCGGCCCGGTGCCCGGTTGGCCGCGCGACTCGGACGCCGGGGCGCCGTCGGCGCGCTGGAGATGCTCCGCGACCTGCTGAGGCCCGCGACCCGCTTCGGCGAGGGCCGCTTCGGCGGCGCCGACCCGCGCGTGCTGGTGGCGGGGAGCGCCGGCCACGCCGACATCCCGCTCGACGCGCCGGGGTCGGGGGCCTTCGGCTGGGTCATGACGATGCTCGCGCAGACGGTGGGCTTCCCCGTCCCCGCGGGTGGGGCCGGGGCCCTCACCGGTGCCCTGGCGCGGCGCCTGCGGACGCTCGGAGGCGAGATCGCGCTCGCCGAGCCGGCGACGAGCCTGGAGGTGGACGGCGGGCGCGTGGTCGCGGTGCGCACGGCCGCCCGGCGGCTGCCGGTGCGCCGGGCCGTCGTCGGCGCGGTGAGCGCGCCCGTGCTGTTCCAGCGGCTCCTCGACCCGGCGGACCTGCCGGAGCGGGTCGCGCGCGGGATGGCCGGCTTCGAGCAGGACCCCGCCACCGTCAAGGTCGACTGGGCGCTCTCCGGCGAGATCCCGTGGGCCTCGTCCCCGCCGGCCCGGCCGGGCAGCGTGCACGTCGCCGACTCGGTCGCGCAGATGCACGAGGCGACGAGCCAGGTCGCCGCCGGCGCGGTGCCCGCCGCTCCCTTCCTGCTGGCGGGCGCGATGACCACCGCCGACGAGAGCCGCTCCCCGACGGGCACCGAGTCGGTGTGGGCCTACACGCACGTCCCCCACCGGACGCTGGCGGACGCCGGCGGGGAGGGCATCACGGGACGGTGGGACCACGATGAGCTGCAGCGTTTCGCCGACCGCGTGCAGGGGCGGCTGGAGGCCGTCGCACCCGGCTTCGGCTCCCGCGTCGTGGCGCGTCGGGTGCTCGGCCCGCACGAGCTGCAGGCCCGCAACGCCAGCCTGATCGGCGGGGCCGTCAACGGAGGCACGTCCCAGCTGCACCAGATGGCCCTGTTCCGTCCGGTGCCCGGCCTCGCCGGTCGGCCCGCGACCGGGATCCGCGGCCTCTACCTGGGCTCCTCCAGCGCCCACCCCGGTGGTGGTGTGCACGGCGCGCCCGGCGCCAACGCCGCACGGGCGGCCCTCCGGGCCGCGCGTCGGCCATGGTGAGGCCGCACGGGGCGCGGCGCTACCCGGCTCTGGTCAGGCGGTCCAGGTTCTCCTGCAGGCTGGTCGCCACCCTGTTCGCCAGGAGCTTCAGCGCCGGCTGGGAGAGGGGTTCGGCCACGGCCGCGCCGCCCTGCAGGTCGAAGCTCGCGTGGTAGGTCACCTCGGTCTCGCCGCCGTCCGCCGACTCCGAGAACGTGATCGTGTCGGTCAGCTGCAACGACTTCCCGGCGTCGCCGCGCATCCGGAACTTCTGCAGCGGCGCGCGCTCCACCACCTCGAAGATCACCTCGCTCTCGTGGCCCAGCAGCCCCGAGACGTTGCGGTAGCGAGTGCCGACCCCGCCGTCGCCCTCGATGATCTCGCACGACACCGTGGGCGGGTCCCACTCGGTGGCGTTGGTGAAGTCGGTCAGGTACTCCCACACCACCGGCAGGGGGGTGCTGGTGGTGACGGTCCGTTCCACGGTGGCCACGGCGGGCTCCTCTCGTTGACCTACCGCCCAGTGGATCAGGGCGGTCGTGAGCCGGTCGCCCGAACGGGGTCGTTCGTTCGGGGCGACCGCCGGGCCCGGTGCGTCAGGAACCGCCGTCGATCTCGCGCAGGATGTCGGGCCGGAAGCCGTGGCGCACTCCCCACAGGACGGCCTGGGTGCGGCTCTCGACGCCGAGCTTGCGGAAGATCGTGCGCAGGTGGGTCTTGATCGTGGTGAGAGCCAGGAAGGCTCGGTCGGCGATCTCCTCGTTGCTCATCCCCTGGCACAGCAGTGCGAGGACCTCGGACTCGCGCGCCGTCAGCCCGTGCTCGTCGCCCGGCCAGCGACCGAAGCTGTCACCCTCGGGCATCGGCTCGGCGTTGGGGGTGACGCGTTCGCCGGCGGCGATGCGCTCGAGGGCCGCCACCAGGTCACGCGGCTCCAGCCCCTTGGAGAGGTAGCCCGCGACGCCGGCCTCGATGGCCGCCTCGACCAGGTCGGGGTCGGTGTTCCAGGTGAACACCACGACCGCCCCGGCCCGGCCCTGGGTCAGGGCGGCCGGGTGGATCGCGTTGCCCTGGGGCTGGCCGAACGTGTCGTAGAGGACGAGGTCGACGTCGCTGACGACCTTCCGCTGACTGTCCCGCTCGACGACCTCGACCCGGTCGGCGAAGGGGCGCAGCACCGCTGCCAGCCCGGCGACCACGATCTCGTAGTCGTTGACCACTGCGATGCGCAGCGGCCTCGAGCGTCCCATGCACGCGAGACTAGGCGATTCCGCGCGGCGGGCGTGCCCCGGTGCCGGCCATCCCCGCGCCCGCCTCGGGGTGGCGCCGCTTGAGGCGGTTCTTCCGATCGACTCATCCCTCCGATCGATGCCTCGGGAGGCGGCCGAGCACTAGCGTCGGAGCAGATCGACCCGTCAAGCCAGCGCGGGCCCGGCCTCGACCCCACCACTTCTGATGACCTCACCTGGCCCAGGACCTGCTCCCGGAACCGAGCCCCGGGCACACGCGGGCACCGACGCAGTCGGGCGCCGACCGAGTGCTGGCGACGGCGCTGACGGCCGCGAAGCCCAGCGCGCCGAACGAGCCCGCCGCACCGCGGCGTTGCTCGAGCGATGCACCCACGTCACCGTCGCGGAGCAGGAGCGGATCCGGCAACGCGTCATCGAGATCAACCTGGGTGTGGCCGAGGCGATCGCGTCGCGATACCGCCGCCGCGGGCTGCCGTACGAGGACCTCGTGCAGGTCGCCTACGAGGGCCTGGTGAAGGCGGTGCACCGTTTCGCGCCGGAGAGGGGCGGCGACCTGCTCTCCTTCGCCGTCCCGACGATCCGCGGCGAGCTGCGACGCTACTTCCGCGACCGGGGCTGGGTCGTGCGTCCGCCACGCCGGGTGCAGGAGCTCCAGTGGCGGGCCCATCGCTGCACCGAGGAGTTCCAGGGCGAGGAGGGGCGGGACCCGACGGCGGCCGAGCTGATCGAGCACCTGGGTACGTCGGCTAGCGAGTACCGGGAGGCGATGACGACGTCGGGGTGCTTCCACCCGGCCTCGCTGGACGCGGCCGTGAGCGACGCCCCGGATGCCACCCCGACTCTGGGCGACGCACTCGCGGACCCGGCGCAGGTGCATGGCTACGAGAGGGCCGAGGCGCGCGTGGTGCTCGAGCCGGTGCTCGCACGGCTCGAGGGCCGCGACCGGCAGATCGTGCGGATGCGGTTCTTCGAGGACCTCACCCAGTCGCAGATCGCCCACGCGCTGGGAATCACCCAGACCCAGGTCTCGAAGCTGCTGACGCGGATCCTCCGGATGCTGCGTCGCGAGCTCGAGGTGCCGGCCGAGGCCTAGGAAGCAACAAGACCACGCTGACGTGCTGCGGGGGGCAGCGGCTCAGGACGTGGGCGAGGCCTCGGCCTCCGGCGAGACCTCGTTCGTGGGCGAGGCGTCCACCGAGGAGACGTCGATGTCGGAGCAGCTCTTGGACAGCTCCCTGGTCTCACCGGAGAGCTCCTCGAGCCGGTCGAGCATGTCGATGATCCGCTGACCCTGGAAGTCCTGGATCGCCGACAGGTTGTCGAGGATCAGCTGGGTCGCCTCCTCCGCGGTCTCCGCGGCCTCGACGCACTCGCGGGGCACCCGGACCTCGGTGTCGGCAGACTCCGACGGCGAGGGGGAGACCGACACGGTCTCGGTCGCCGCAGGCTCGTCGCCGCTGTCCGAGCCGGCGCCGGTGACGAGCGCGCCGATGAGGAGGCCGACGACGAAGGTCGCGGCGGGGACGACGGCATACCCCCAGTGCATCGTGCGGAGGCGAGAACCCGAGGCCTTCTCCGCTGACGCCGCGCCGCCCGACTCGGGTCCGGTCTCGCTCAAGGTGACCTCCACCTGGGCGACCCCGGAATGTCGCTCCCGCGGCGGCCCTGTGTGCGTAGGTTGGTTGGATGGATCTGACCGTCCGTACGTCCGACACATCCACCATACGTCTCCTGGACGGCCTGGTCGTGTTTTGGTTTGCGCTCTGGCTCGTCGTCGGCGGCTGGTCCGGCTACACGATCTGGGAGCTCTCCGAGCTCGGTGACACGGTGACTGAGAGCGGGGAGTCGATCCACTCCGCTGGTCAGGCCCTCGAGGCGCTGGGGGGCGTGCCCCTGGTGGGGGAGCGACCGCTGGAGCTGGGCAAGGAGACCTCCGCGACCGGCCTCGACATCGCCGACCGGGGGCAGCAGGTGAAGTCCCAGCTGCGCCAGCTCTCCCTGCTGCTGGGGCTGGCCATCGCCCTCATGCCGACCACCCCGGTGCTCGGGCTCTACCTCCCGCAGCGGCTGGCTCGCCGCCGGGACATGAGGGCGCTGAGCCGGGCGCTGCGGTCCTCGGAGCCGGACGAGGCCCTCGATCGCTACCTGGCCGAACGCGCCATCCGGTCCATGTCCTACGCCTCGGTCGTTGCCCTGGTCGGCGATCCCTGGCGAGCGCTGGACGAGGGGCGCGGCCGGCCGCTGGCTGATGCCGAGCTGGCCCGCGTAGGCCTGCGACGGCCGTGAGCCGGCGCGCTGACGGCGCGGGGGCGACGACCGAGGACGGACCGGGACGCAGGGCCAGCGTCGTCGCCCGGGTACTCATCCGGCTCCGCTGGTGGTTCATCGCGTTCTGGGCGGCCGCCTGCCTGGTGCTGACGTTCGTGCTGCCCTCGCTGTTCCAGTCCCAGACGGACAGCAGCCTGCGGGGGCTGCTTCCCGGGGACACCCCCGCGATCGAGACGGAGCTCCGCTCGGTCGAGCTGTTCGGGTTCCCGCTCTCCGGGAGGACCGTCGTCGTCCAACGCGACGAGGACGGCCTCTCGGCGTTCGACCAGTCACGCACGGTGGTGCGCGCCGTCGACGCCACCCTGAATCCTCTGTCGGCGACACCGAGCCTGCGGGGCGCGCTGCCCATCACCAACGCCCTGGGCGCCTTCCCGTCGTCGAGCGAGCGGAGCACGACCGCTCTCACCTACCTGCTGTTCGAGCCCGACGTCTCGTTCGGCGCCCAGACGCGCACCGCTCGCACCTACGCCACCGACGTGCTCGAGCCTCGGGACGAGGTCGTCGGCATCACCGGTTCGGTGCCCGCGCGAGCCGCCCAGGGCGACATCATCCGCGATGCCCTGCCGCTCGCCGAGGCCCTCACCCTGGGGGCGATCGTGCTGATCGTCGCGGTCGCCTTCCAGTCGATCGTGGCGCCCGTGGTGGCCCTGCTGACCACCGGGGTCGCCTATGTCGTGACGCTGCGTCTGTCCGGCGCGGTGGCCGAGTTCTTCGGCACGGCCACCCCGAGCGAGCTCGAACCGGTGATCGTCGCGCTGCTCCTGGGGGTGGTGACGGACTACGTCGTCTTCTACCTCTCGGCCCTGCGTCGAGAGCTGGCGCGCGGGGCGGGGCGACTCGAGGCAGCGACCGCGGCAACCACGTCGTACGGCCCGATCGTGGGCGTCGCCGGCCTCGCGGTGGCGGCGGGAACCGCGGCCCTGATCTTTGCCCAGTCCCTGTTCTTCCGGGCCCTCGGTCCGGCCCTGGTCTTCACCGTGATCGTCGCCCTCGTCGTCTCCTTCACGCTCGTCCCGGCGCTGATGGGCGTGCTCGGTCGCTGGGTGTTCTGGCCGAGGCGCCCCCAGGCCTCGGCGGCGACGGACGCTCCCACCACGGGCGAGATGGCTCCGCGCCCACCGGCGACGGGGCTCGCCCGGCTCGCGCAGCGCCGCGGCGTCGCGGCCGCCGTCGTGGCCGTGGTGGCCGTGGGCCTGCTCCTGGCCGCCACCCCGCTGCGCGGCCTGAGTCTCGGTGTCTCGTTCATCGGGTCGCTACCGCCCGAGAGCGGCGTACGCCAGGTGGCCGATGCCGCCCGAGCGGGCTTTGCTCCCGGGATCCTGTCACCCACGACGGTGCTCATCGAGGGAGACCAGCTCGCCGAGCACCCGGGGCGCCTCGCCGACCTCGGCGAGAAGCTCAAGGACCAGCCCGGTGTCGCCGGCGTCCTCAGCCCGGGCACGCTGCCGGCGGCGCTGGACCGCCGCATCCTGGTCACGGCCGACGGGGACGCGGCCCGCTACCTGGTCATCCTCGACGACCCCGCGCTGGGCGCGGCGGCGATCTCGTCGCTCGACGCCATCCAGCGGGAGCTCCCGGAGCTCCTGGCCGAGAGCGGCCTGCCACCCGGGACCACGGCCGGGGTCGCCGGCGACACCGCCACCGCCGCCTACATCGTGGACCAGACGACGGACGACCTGCTGCGGATCGCCCTCGCCGCTCTCGGCATGAACCTGTTGATGCTGATGATCTTCCTGCGAGCCCCGGTGGCCTCGATCTGCCTGCTGCTCGCCAGCATCCTGTCTCTCTCGGCGTCGCTGGGCATCACGATGCTCCTCTTCGACCACCTCGAGCCCGGCGCCGGGCTCACCTTCTACGTGCCGTTCGCGGGGGCTGTGCTGCTCCTGGCCTTCGGTTCCGACTACAACATCTTCGCCGTCGGCAACATCTGGGAGGCGTCCCGCCAGCACGCCCTGAAGGAGGCCATCCGCAGCACCACCCCCCACACGATCGCGGCGTTGCTGACGGCCGGGCTCGCCCTGGCCACGAGCTTCGGCCTGCTCTCCCTCGTGCCGTTGATGCCCTTCCGTGAGCTCGCCTTCCTCATGTTCCTCGGCATCGCTCTCGACGTGCTCCTGGTCAGGGCGTTGCTGCTGCCCGAGCTGTTGATACTGCTCGGCCCCGCGAGCGCCTGGCCGAGTCGGCGCTTCTCGCCACGCGACCCGCAGGCGTAGCCTTCGGCCCCCGCGCCATGACGGACTACACGATGCGCATCACGATCGGACGGCCGTACGACGAGACCGTGGAGGCGGTGCGCGCCCAGCTCGGCGAGGCCGCCGGTGAGGGCTCAGGCCCCGACCGCGAGCAGGACCGGGCCGGCGAGGAGGCCCAGCAGGATCGCGGCCCCCGCGCTGGCGCCCGCCACCAGGGTCGGCCCGGTGCGGCGGGGCCGGTCCTCCCGCTCGCCCTCGCCGGCGTCCTCCGGGGCCAGGGAGAGGCAGGCCGCCAGCCAGCGCAGGTAGTAGGCGAGGCTGAGCACGGTGTTGGCGGCGACCAGCACCGCCAGCCAGGGCAGGCCGGCCTGCCAGGTGACCGCGATGGTCAGCAGCTTCGCGACGAAGACCGCGGTCGGCGGCGTGCCGACGAGCCCGAGCAGAGTGACGCCGAGCGAGCCCACCAGGCCCGGACGTCGCCGGGCCAGGCCGCGCCAGTCGTCGGTCCGGGGCCGGTCGGGCTCGGCAGCGAGGACGGCGAAGCAGCCGAGGTTGGTCAGGGCGTAGCCGGCGAGGAAGAGCAGCAGCGTGGGCCGGGCCAGGTCGGAGCCGGTGACGGCGGCCGCCGCGGCGAGCAGGTAGCCGACCTGGCTGACGGTCGACCACGCCAGCAGCCGGCGCACGTCGCGCTGGGTGAGCGCCGCGAGGTTGCCCCAGGTCATCCCGACCGCGGCCAGGACGCCGACGAGCGTCGGCCACTCCGGCTCGCCGGGCAGGTGCTCCAGGAGCCGGGCGACGGCCAGGACCGCGCCCAGCTTGGGCACCGTGGTCAGGAACGCCCCGGCGGTCACCCACGAGCCGGATACGGCGTCGGGCACCCAGAAGTGCGCGGGCACGGACCCCGCCTTGAAGAGCAGGCCGGCGAGCACCAGCACGACGCCGGCCGCGAGCGCGGCGACGGGGACGGCGGGGCCGCGGCCCGGGTCGCCCAGGGCGGCCAGGTCGTCGTACCCGGTGCTCCCGGCGAGCCCGTAGAGGACCCCCGCGCCCAGCATCAGCAGGATCCCGGACAGGGCGCCGACCAGGTAGGTCTTCATCGCGGCCTCGGGGGCGGCGTCGACCGGCGACAGCCCCACGAGCCCGTAGAGCGGGATGCTGGCCAACAGGAAGGCGACGACCAGGACGGCCAGGTCGGTGGCGCCGCCGAGGAGCAGCACCCCGTCGGCCCCGAGCAGCAGGAGCGCGTACACCTCGCTCTCGCGCGGGTGCCGGGCGATCTCGTCGCCGGCGAGCGCGAGCAGTCCGAGCAGGCAGACGCCCACCGTGAGCCGCAGCACGGTCGTGGCGTCGTCGACGGCGAAGGTGCCGGTGAAGGCGGTCGGCGGGGCGTCGTCCCGCAGCGCCGCCGCCGCGGCGGCGGCGAGCGACGCGACCACCGCGGCGGCGGCGAGCGCCCGGACGCGGTGCTGGCGCCGCCGCGGCGTCCAGGAGCCGAGCAGGAGCGCGCCGACCGCTCCGAGCAGCAGCAGGAGCTCGGGGAGCAGGGCGAGCGTGTCGGCTGCCATCCCCTGGCCGGGGGTCATGGCCGCCTCACCGGGCCACCAGCCCGGCCACCGTGGAGGCGGCCGGCTCGATCACGTCGAGGAGCGGGCGCGGCAGCAGCCCGATGGCGATCGAGAGGGCGAGCAACCCGGCCAGGGGCACCACCTCCCGGGGGCGCAGGTCCCCGAAGCCCCGGGTGAGCTCGCCGGCCGGACCGGTGAGCATGCGCTGCGCGGCGCGCAGCAGCACCGCGGTCATCAGCAGGATCCCGATCAGGCCGACCGCGGCCACCGGGGCGGTGGCGATGCTGCCCGCGAAGATCTGGAGCTCGGCGATGAAGCCCGACAGGCCGGGGAGGCCCAGCGACCCGAGGGCCGCCAGCACGAACAGCGCGGCGAAGCGCGGCGCGGAGGCGGCGAGCCCGCCGTACCGGTCCAGGTCGTAGGAACGGTGGCGCTCCCACACCGAGCCGGCCAGCAGGAACAGGGCCGCGGTCAGCAGCCCGTGGCTGACCATCTGGGTCACGGCACCGCTGACGGCCGTGCTGCGCGCCTGCTCGGAGTCGGCGCCACCCCCGAGGAGGCCGGCCGCACCGACGGCGAGGACGACGTAGCCCATGTGGTTGACCGAGGTGTAGGCGATCATGCGCTTCAGGTCGGTCTGGGCCAGCGCGACCAGGGCGCCCCAGAAGACCGAGACGAGGCCCACGGCGACCAGCACCGGCGCCCAGGCCCGCCAGGCGTCGGGCAGCATCGGCATCCCGATCCGGACGAACCCGTAGGTGCCCATCTTCAGCAGCACGGCGGCCAGGACCGCCGAGCCGATGGCGGGCGCGTCGGTGTGCGCCGGCGGCAGCCAGGTGTGGAAGGGGACGGTCGGGGTCTTCACCGCCAGGCCGAGCAGGATGGCGCCGAGCACCAGGGCCCCGAGGGCCCCCTGGCCCTGCAGCGGGGGGTCCGCCGCGAGAGCGACCATGTCGAAGGTGCCCGGGTCGGAGGCGAGGTAGAGGCCGACGAAGCCGAGCAGCAGGGCGAGGGAGCCGAGGAAGGTGTAGAGGAAGAACTGCAGCGCTGACCGCGCCCGGTCGCCGTGGCCCCACGCGTGGATCGAGAGCCACATGCCCACGATCGAGAGGTCGAAGAAGACGAAGAAGAGGATCAGGTCGGCTGAGGCGAAGAGGCCGAGGCAGGTGGTCTGCAGCAGCAGGAAGAGCGCGGCCTGCAGCCGCGGGCGGCGGTCCTCCGCGAGCGCGTGCACCGCGCAGGCGAGGAAGACGACGCAGGTCATCGCGACCAGCGGCAGGGAGAGGCCGTCCAGCCCGACGTGATAGCTCGAGCCGATCCCCGGGATCCACCGCGCCTGCTGCTCGTGCGCCAGGGCCCCGGGCCCGGGGTCGTCGTAGCGCAGCCAGAGCACGGCGACCAGCGCGGCCTCGACGGCGGTGACCGCGACGAACGCGACGCGCGCCACTCGGTCCGGCACCGCCGGGACCAGCAGCAGCAGGCCGGCGGCGGCGGGCAGGAAGACCAGGACGGAGAGCACGCATCACCTCGTGGCGATCAGGACGGCGGTCAGGGAGAGGAGGACGACGAGCACGCCGCCCACCAGCTGCAGGTAGTAGTGGTGGAGCTGGCCGCTGCGGGAGGTCCGGCGCACGAGACCGCCCAGCCGCGCGGCGGCGCCGGCCGTGCCGCGCACGACCCCGTCGATCGCGGCGTCTCCTCGGCGGCTGACGCCGGCCGCGGACCGGGTGCCCGCCGCGAGGGCGGCCGCGGCTCCGGCGATCCAGCGGTCGTCGAACCGGGCCGCGGCGTCGGCGAGGCGCAGGCAGGGGCGCACCAGCGCGGCGTGGACCGCCCGCTCCAGGCCCAGCCACCCGCGCAGCGAGTCGACGGTCGCCCGCAGGCCGGGTGGCTCGGCGTGCGGTCGCCGCAGCCGCGCGGCGGCGACGGCCGTCGCGCCGCCAGCCGCGAGGACCAGCACCGCGGAGCCGACCAGCTCGAGGGCAGGGGGCTCGACGACCCCGCCGCCGGGCAGGCTTTCCAGGATCCCCGGCAGCGCGAGCGCCCCGAGGCCCACGGCCCCCAGGCCGAGCGGCGCCAGCGCCAGGGGCACCCCGCCGGGGACGCGACCGGTGGCCTGGCGCCCCTCGTCGGGAAGCGCGGGCGGCGCCCCCTCCTCCCGGGCGAGCAGCGCCACGAGCGCCACCGTGGCGTACGCCGCCGCCAGCGCGGTGGCGACCAACCCGGCGGCGTAGAGGGCGGGGGAGTCGTGCAGCGCCGCGGCGAGCACCGCGTCCTTCGTCGCCCACAACGACAGCGGCGGGAGACCGGCCAGGGCCAGCAGGGCCGAGGCGGCCAGCGCCCCGACGGCCGGCCAGCGCCGCGCGGCCCCGCGCAGGCCGGCGAGCCGCCGGGTGCCCAGCGCCTCGAGCCAGGCGCCCGCCGCCAGGAAGAGCAGGGCCTTCACGGCCGCGTGCGCGACCAGGTGCGCCGTCCCGGCCGCGGTGGCGCCCACCCCCGCCGCCAGCACGACGAAGCCCAGCTGGGCGGCGGTCGAGGCCGCGAGCAGCTGCTTGAGGTCGGTCTGCACGAGGGCCACCGCGCCCAGGACGACGGCGGTCGCCGCCCCGGCCCAGGCGGCGGCCGGGGCCGCCCAGCCCGTCGCGGCCAGCAGGGGCGCCAGGCGCACGAGGAGCCACCCGCCGAGCGCCACCATCGCGGCCGAGTGCAACAGGGCGGAGACCGGGCTGGGCCCGTCCATGGCGCGGGAGAGCCAGAACGAGAAGGGCAGCTGCGCGGCCTTGCCGAGGGCCGCCACCAGGACGCCGGCCGCGGCGACGTCGCGCCACCCCTCGGGCAGGCCCGCCAGCGCGTCGAGGCCGAGGTCGGACCCGCCGGCGAGGGCCGCGCCCACGGCGGCGTAGAGCCCGAGGTCGGCCGCCCGGGTGGTGAGGAAGGCGGTGAACCCCGAGGCCACGTGGCGTCTCTCGGAGAGCGTCAGCGCGATCAGCAGGCCCGAGGCCGCCCCCATCAGCTCCCAGCCGAGCAGGAGGGTCGGCAGGCTGGTCGCGGTGAGGGTGACCGCGGCCGCGGCGGTGAACAGGAGCATCAGCCCTGCGTAGCGGGTGCCGCCGGCCTGGCGGCCGGCCGCCGAGACCACCATCGCGAGCGTCGCCACGACGAGCACGGTGGGCAGCAGCACGACCGCCGGGCCCTCGGCGCGGAGGCCGAGCGCGGCGCCCGCGACGAAGTCGACCTCGACCCCGACGCCGGAGCGCACCACCGGCACCGAGGCCAGCGCCGCGCACCCGAGGAGCGCGGCCACGGTCCACACGGCCCACACCGGCCCGACACCGGTCCTCTCGCCCGCGCCGCTCACTCGTGCAGCTCCGCGGCCATGTCGGTCATGTCGGCGCCGGCCCGGCGGTGCAGCAGGGTCGCGACGGCGAAGCCGGTCGCCATCTCCACCGTCATCGCCGCCAGGACCACCAGCAGCAGCACCTGCCCCGACACGTCGGGGGAGAGGAACCACCAGAAGCCGCCCACGGCGAGCAGCACGCCCGCCACCATCAGCTCGAGACCCATCATCACCATCACCACGACCTGCTGGGAGAGCGCGCCGTAGAGGCCCACCGCCAGCAGGGCGGAGGCGACGAGGAGGACCGTCTCCAGGGTCATCGCCGGCTGCCCCGGACGTCGTCGGGGGCCCGGTCGAGGTCGTCCCCCAGGCGGTCGTAGCGGGTCCGGCCGACCGAGAGCGCGACGCCGACCACGATGGTCGCCAGCATCACCGCGCCGACGACCATCATCACCAGCATCTGCTCCTCCATCACGGCCCGGCCCAGGGCCGCGGTCACGTCGGGCGGCGGCGCCCCGCGACGCTCGGGCCACGGCACCAGCACCGCCCCCGCACCCAGCACCACGAAGGCGCCGGCGGCGGTCCCGATCGCAGCGCGGTGGGAGTGCACCATCACCATCGGCATCAGCGCCGGGTTCATCCCCATGAACATGACCATGTAGACGGCCATCACGGCCATCTCCATCACCATCATCAGGATGACGATCACGCCGAGGTAGGGCTGCTGCAGGAGCAGCAGGCAGGCCCCGGTGGTCACGAACGAGAGGGCGAGCGCGTACGTCGCCCGGGCCATCGAGTCGACCACGAAGACGAGGACGCCGGCCGCCACCGCGACGACCGCGCACGCCCAGAAGGCGGCGTCGACCAGCAGGCCCGGTTGCGGGGTCAGCATCCCGATCACGTCACCGTCCCCCCACCACGACCGCGGCCACGACCAGGTCCTGGACCAGCACCAGCGGGAGCAGGACGACCCACGCCGGCTCGAGCAGCCGGTGCACGCGCAGCACCGGCAGGCGGCCCGCCACCCACGCCAGCCCGGCGGTCAGCAGCACGGCCTTGAGCACCACCCACGCCGTCCCGGGCAGCCACGGACCCGCGTCGCCGCCGAGGAACAGAGGCACGGCGACGGCCGCGCCCGCCGCGAGCAGGGCGTGCCGCCCGGCGCGCACCACGAGCAGGTCGGGGCCCGACAGCTCGGCCAGGACGCCGCCGCTCGCTCCCCGGGCCGCGGGCGCGGCGAGCGGCCCGAGGACGGCGAAGCCCAGGACGCCGACGAGGTAGGCCGCCAGCGCCACGGGCATCCACACCGCGAACCACAGGTCCTGCTGGGCCCGGGCCACCGCGGCGAGGTCGAGGCTGCCCGCGGCCAGCGCCGGGGCGACGAGCGCGAACATCAGCGGCAGCTCGTAGCCGAGGGCGAGCGCCAGGAAGCGGTAGCCACCGACCAGGCCGGCCACCGAGTTGGCTCCCCACCCCAGCAGCCACACCAGGGCCCACACCAGGACGTCCAGCGTGTTGGCCCACACCACCCCCAGGTCCGAGGGCAGCAGCGCCCGCTCCCCCCAGGGCACCAGTGCCGCCAGCAGCAGGGCCACCGGCAGCAGGCCCCAGCCACCGGTGCGCCAGAGCAGGGTGTCGGCCTCCAGGGTGGTGCGGCGACCCTGCCGCAGCAGGCGCGCGGCCTCGGTGGCCGGGAGGAGCGCCGCGGGCCCGGCCGTGACGCCGGCGCCGACCGCCCGGGCGGCGCTCGACGTCCACGCCAGCAGCAGCAGCGCGGCGGCGACGCCGAGCGCGCCCGCCATCGCGCTCGCGGCCTCAGTCATCGCGCGCTCCGTGGGTCGCGCCGAGATCGGCGCCCCGGCGCAGCCTCGGTGCGTGTACGGCCACGAGCAGCCGCACGTCCCCGAGGTCGCGGCCGACGACCAGGTAGGCCAGCTCGGCGGGGCCCAGGGCCGCGACCTCCTCGTCGGCGGGTCCGTCGAGGAGCTCCGCCAGCGCCGCGGCGCAGTCCGGCGGGAGCACCTGCCAGCGCCGCCACCGCTCGACGCGGGCGGCGAGCCGGGCCGGGCGGGTCGCCGGTCCGTCGGGCGTCCCGGCGGCGCGCCGCAGCTCCCGGGCCGCGCGCGCCCCCGGCTCGTCGCCGGCGAGGGCCAGGGTGGTCGCGACCGCGTCGTACGCCGCCCAGAGACCGCCCGGCGCCGGGTCGCCACGGCCCGCCGCCCCCGCGCGCCACCAGCGGACCTCGGCGTCGCCGACGACGTCGCCGTGCAGCGTGGCGCGCAGCTCCAGGCCGCCCGGCCAGTGGTCGAGCAGCGGGCCGAGGGGGTGCACGAGGACGTCCATCTCGAGGCCGTCCCGGTCCTCGTCGCCCCCGGCGAGGGGGACGCCCCCCGGCGCCATGGCCCCGTGGTCGTGGCCCCCGTGGTCGTGGTCCTCGCCCTCCTCGTGGTCCTGCTCGGGCAGCCACGGCGTGACGGCGTCGCGCGGCCGCGAGCGGGCGTCGGCCCGCTGGCGATCGGCGTCGCGCAGCCGGTCGCGCAGGCCGTCGAGGGTGGGCCCGGCGTCCTCCGCGCGCCGGACGGTCCCCCGGGCCCGCGGACCGGGCAGCTGGGACCAGAGCAGGTCGGCGGCGGTGGCCAACGAGTCCGGGACGTCTCCCGCGAGCACCAGGGCATCGGCTGCGGCCGGCGACGTCGCGGGCGCCCACCCGCGACGATCGAGCTCGTCCTCGAGCAGCGCGCGCAGGAGCGCGCCGCCGGGGGCCTCGAGCAGGTGGACCCGGGGCCGGCTGGTGGCGAGCCGGGTCAGCGCACGGCTCAGGACCATCGGAAGGCCCCCTCGCGCCGCGCCCACGCCACGGCGGCCAGGAGCACCCCGAGGAAGGCGAACATCTCCACCACGGCGCCGAGGCCGAGGTCGGCGACCACGACCGCCCACGGATACATGAAGAGCATCTCGACGTCGAAGGCGAGGAAGACCACGCTCGCGGCGTACCACCGCGGGTGGTAGCGCGAGAGGGCGTGCTGCTCGGGGGGTTGGCCGGAGGCCTGCGGAAGCGCGAGGATCGGGGGGCCGCCGCCGGCGAGGGCCCGGTGCAGCGCGAGGAGCGTCAGCAGGCCCAGCAGCGCCAGGACCACCACGGCCAGCAGTGCCAGCACCAGGCCCCCCTCCGTGGCGTCGTCGCCTCGTCGTCCGTGTCACCCGTACGCTCGCACGGGCGATGCTACAAAGGGTCGATGGCCGACCACACCCACCCCGTGCACGTGGACGGCGTCGCCAGCGCGCGCTCCCGGTTGCCCGGCGCGGTGGAGATGGAGTCGGTGACCAGCGTCCTGACGCTGATCGCCGACCCCACCCGGATGAGGCTGCTCTTTGCGCTCGACGCCGCGGAGGAGCTGTGCGTCGGAGACCTGGCGCTGGCGCTGGAGATCTCCGAGGACGCCGCGAGCTACGGGCTGCGCATGCTCCGCACGGCGGGCCTGGTCGCCCGGCGCCGCGAGGGCCGGATGGCCTACTACAGGCTGGCCGCCGGGTTCCCCGAGCCCCTGCGCCAGCACTGCCTGCTGCGGCTCGGTCAGCTCGGGAGGGGCAGCGACCCCACCCCGGGCAACGAGCCGTAGCCGACCACACACCAGGAGGACGCATGGACATCACCGAGGTCATCTTGTTCCAGCACCACCAGCAGCGGCGGCTCTTCGCCGTGCTCGACGAGCTCGACCGGGCCGACACGGCGGCCCTCGAGGCGGTGTGGAGGCAGCTGGCGATCCTGCTCGAGGTGCACGCCGCGGCCGAGGAGCGGTTCTTCTACCCCCGGGTGCTGGAGGTCGGTCGCGGCGCCGGCGGCGCGGACAGCGCGGCCGACGAGACCAAGGACGCGATCGGCGACCACAACGACATCCGTGACGCCGTCGCCCGGGTCGCCGGGTGCTCCGTGGGCACCCAGGAGTGGTGGAACGCCGTCATCGACGCCCGGCTCGCCAACAGCGACCACATGGCCGAGGAGGAGCGCGAGGACCTGGCCGACTTCCGCAGGCACGCCGACCTGCAGACCAGGCACGACATCGCGGTGCAGTTCCTGGTGTTCGAGGCTCACCACGCCGGCGGGATCGAGTCCGTCGACCTCGACCCCGAGCAGTACGTCGCCTCCGGCGGAACCGACTGAGTCCCTCGTGTCCACCACCGACATGTCGCTCGACCACCTGGTCTCGTGGGCGCTGCGCGGTGGCCCGGCCCCGGTGCAGCTCACCGACGCCTCGGTCGAGCGGATCGCGCTGGCCCAGGAGTACCTGCGGTTCGCGGGCCGCTCAGGGGCGGTCTACGGCCTGACCACCGGCGTCGGTGCCCTGCGCAGCGTGCCGCGGGACATCACCCCTGGCGACGGCTCGTCTCCGGCCCTGCGCCTGTGGCGCAGCCACGCCCCCGGCCTCGGGGACACCTACGACGACCCGACCGCCCTGGCCGGCATGGCGATCCGGCTGCACCAGATCACCTCGGGCAAGTCGGGGGTCAGCGCCGGCCTGGCCTCCGCGCTCGGGGCCGCGATCGGCTCGGGCGCTGTGCCCGACCTGCACCGGTCGGGCTCGATCGGCACCGGCGACATCGTCCCGCTGGCCGAGCTCGCGCTCACGCTGATCGGCGAGCGGCCCTGGCGCTCCGGGTCGGCCCCGACGGCGGAGGTCGACGACGCGGACGCCCTGCCGTTCATGTCGAGCAACGCGCTGACACTGGCCACCGCCGCGTTGCTGCACCGCCGCCTGACGCTGCTCTCGATCGCGGCGGAGAAGGTGGTCGCGCTGTCCTCCGCGGCGCTGCAGGGCTCGCTGCAGGCGTACGACGCCCGCGTGCACGCCGGCCGCCCGGACGCCTCCCAGCAGCGGGTGGCCGCGCGGCTGATGGCCCAGCTCGCCGAGGCGCACTGGACCCCCGCGCGGGTGCAGGACCCGTTCTCGCTGCGGACGGTCCCGCAGGTGCACGCCCCCTTCGTCGACGCCCTGACCACCACGGAGCAGGCGGTGCTGATCGAGGTCGACGACCCCACCGAGAACCCGCTCGTGGTCGGCGACGGCCACCCCCTGCACCATGGCGGCTACCTGACGGCCCGGCTGTCCGCGACGCTCGACGCGCTGCGCCAGGCGAGCTATCCGGTGATCGCGCTCTCGGGGGCGCGGCTCTCCGCGCTGGTCGACCCGTCGCTGACCGGGCTGCCGGCGTTCCTGGCGTCGGGACCGGCCGACAGCTCCGGCGTGATGGTGCTGGAGTACGTCGCCCAGGACGTCCTCTCGCGGTGCCGGATCCTCGCCACGCCCGTGTCGACGGGCAACATCTCGATCTCGCTGGGGTTCGAGGACCACGCCAGCTTCTCGACCCAGGCGGCCTGGGCCTGCGAGCGGATGGTCGAGCAGGCGCCCGTGGTCATCGGCTGCGAGCTGGTCGCCGCTGTGCGGGCGCTGCGGATGGACCCCGACCGCCTGCCGGGCGGGCCGGTGCGCGAGGTCTTCGAGCTGGCCGCCGACGTGCTGGGCGAGGACCGGGCGGACCGGCCCCTGGGCGACGACGTAGCCGCCGCCGTCCGGCTGGTCGAGGAGGGGCTGTGAGTGCCTGACGCACACTGGACCCCATGACCACCGAGGCGCTGAGCAAGCAGTACAAGACGGTCCACGGCAAGCGGATGGCCTACCACGAGGTCGGCACGGGCGACCCGGTCGTCTTCCTGCACGGCAACCCGACGTCGTCGTACCTGTGGCGCGACGTCGTGCCGCACGTGTCGGGGCGGGCGCGCTGCATCGTGCCCGACCTGATCGGGCAGGGCGACTCCGACAAGCTCGACGACCCCGGCCCGGGCTCGTACACGTTCGTCGAGCACCGCGGCTACCTTGACGGCCTGCTCGACCAGCTGGACCTCGGCGACCGGGTCACGCTGGTGGTGCACGACTGGGGCTCCGGCCTGGGCTTCGACTGGGCCAACCGGCACCGCGACCGCGTCGCCGGCATCGCCTACCTGGAGGCGGTCGTGCGGCCGGTGACGTGGGACGAGTGGCCGGAGTCGGCGCGCGAGATCTTCCAGGGCTTCCGCTCCGACGCGGGCGAGGCGATGGTGCTGGAGAAGAACCTGTTCGTCGAGGCGGTGCTGCCGGCGTCGATCCAGCGGACGCTGAGCGAGGAGGAGATGGCGGAGTACAGGCGCCCGTTCACCACGCCGGGGGAGGACCGGCGCCCCACCCTGACCTGGCCGCGCCAGATCCCGATCGACGGCGAGCCGGCCGACGTGCACGAGATCGTGCAGGCCTACGCCGACTGGCTGTCGAGCTCGGACGTGCCGAAGCTCTTCATCAACGGGGACCCGGGCACGATCCTGATCGGCGACCAGCGGGAGTTCGCGCGCAGCTGGCCGAACCAGACCGAGGTGACCGTCCCCGGGCTGCACTTCCTGCAGGAGGACAGCCCGCACGAGATCGGTGAGGCGATCGCCGGGTGGCTGGCCCGCCCGGCCTCCGGGTAGGCGCCCGTGCGCTGCTGACGCCCGCCCGGCGGGCGCGGATGGTCTACTTCCTTCGTGACGGACGAGAGACAGCCGCCACCCGGCCCGGCGCCACGAGCATCCTCGAGGTTGACGCCGGTGCGCCGCTTTCATCTGTTCGTCGCCTTCGCCTTCACGGTGATGGCCGACCCGGTCTCCTCGGTGGCCTACGCGATCGAGGCGGCGCTGCGCGGGCTGGACGGCGATCTCGACACCCTGCTCCCCGCCATGGCCGCGGTCGTGGCGATCATCGCCGTGATCTCCGCGACCTACGACGAGCTGATCCGGCGCTTTCCCAACGGCGGCGGGGGGCCGCAGGGCGTTGCCGCGGCATTCAGCGAGGGCTGGGGTTTCATCCCGCTCGGCGCGTTGCTGGTCGACTTCACCCTCACCGTGGCGGTCAGCTGCGCGGCCGGCGCCTCGGCGCTGATCGCCTACCTGCCCGATCTCGAGCCGGTGCGGACGCCCCTCGGGCTCGCGCTCGTCGGGCTGGTCGCCGGGTTGGTGCTGCTCGGCCAGGTGGGTCGCGTCGCGTTCGCGCTTGCCACCCAGCTGTTCGTCGTGCTGGCGCTGTGGGTGATCGTGGCCGCCATGTTCGCGGCTCCCGGCGCCGCGGACGGGAGCGACGCCTGGCCCGACCCGCTCCTCTCGGATGCCGCGATGGGCCCGCTCCTGCTGGCGATCCCGCTCGGGATGGCGCTCGCAACCGGTGTCGAGGCACCCTCGAACGCGATCGCCCAGCTGCCCCAGCTCGACGACCACCGCAGGCGCCAGTTCGGTCGCTGGACCCTGTGGTTGATGCTCGGGATCGTCGGCGTGCTGACCGCGGGCTTCGCCGTGGCGGCCGTGCGGCTCGGGACGGGTCTCCCGCAGGAGGACTCGACCCTGCTCGCCGAGATCGCGCGGCGCTCGGTGGGTGACGGCCTCGCCTTCGCCGGGTTCCAGGCGGTGAGCGCGCTGCTGCTGCTCTCCGCCGCGGCGTCCTCCTACCTCGCCGGGTCCGGCGTCCTCAAGGCACTCGCAACACTCGGCCGGGAGAACGAGGGACTCGTCCCGAGCGTCTTCGGGCGGATCAACCGCTTCCTGGTGCCCGAGTGGGGCGTCACGGTGGTCCTGGTGGCCGCGGTGATCCTGGTGGCGGCCGGAGGCAGCGAGCAGCGACTGGTCCCCTTCTACGCCGTCGCGGTCTTCGCGAGCTTCCTGGCGGCGACGATCGGGTGCGCCCGTCTGTCCTACCGGGATCGGCGCTGGTTCGTGCTGGCGCTGAACGTGCTCGGCGCCCTGCTCGTCGGGGCGGTCCTCGCCGTCAACGCCACTCGGCTCGACGGCGTCATCGCCCTGCTCGCCTCCGCAGTGGTGGCGGCCTACCTCTGGCGCGTGTGGGTCTCCCGCGGTCGGCCCACGGGCGTCGCGACCGCCGGTGCCGGGTGAGGCGCGCCTAGAAGATCGACCAGTCCGAATACGTCGTGAAGGCGTCGAGCGCCGCGAGCCCGGCCGCCGAGCTGCCGGTCGCGCCCAGCGCCGGGCTCCACACGCAGATCGTGCCGCGCTCAGGGATCACGGCGAGGATGCCCCCGCCGACGCCGCTCTTCACGGGCAGTCCCACGCGGTAGGCGAACTCCCCGGCGGAGTCGTAGGTGCCGCAGGTGAGCATCACCGCGTTGACCCGCTTGTTCTGGCTGCGGCTGAGCAGGCGCCGCCCGCCGGAGAGGAAGCCGTCGCGGGCCAGGAAGCGCCCCGCCATCGCCAGCTCGCGGGAGGTCATCGACAGCGAGCACTGCCCGACGTACTGCTCGAGCACGGTCTCGACCGGGCACTCGAGGTTGCCGTAGCTGGCCAGCAGGTGGGCCATCGCCGCGTTGCGGTGCCCCTGCTCGTGCTCCGAGGCCGCCACCACGGGGTCGCTGCCGATGTCGGCGCGCCCGCCCTCCTCGCGCAGCAGCTGGCGCAGGGCGCCGCACGCGTCGCCGGTCAGGGCGTGCAGCCGGTCGGTCACCGCCAGGGCTCCGGCGTTGATGAACGGGTTGCGCGGGATCCCGCGCTCCTGGTCGAGCTGCAGCAGCGAGTTGAACGGATTGCCGGAGGGCTCGCGGGAGACCCGATCCCAGATCGCGTCGCCGTCCTTGGCCTTGACCAGGGCCAGGGTGAACACCTTGGAGATGCTCTGCACGGAGAACCGCACGTCGGCGTCGCCGATCACGTCGACCTGCCCGTCGGAGGAGGCCACCGCCATCCCGAACTGGTCGGGATCGACCGCAGCGAGGCTGGGGATGTAGTCGGCCAGGTCGCCGCGCCCGACGTACGGCGCGGCCGCCTCCCGCACTCGCTCCAGGGCCTCCCTCATCTCCACGTCCGTCAGCATGGCGCACCCCGCCCGCGCCCGCGCGCCGTCCCCGCCGGAGCGGCCGGGGGAGAGCCCGGGGTGGCGGGAGAGGGCCGTCCCGAAAAAAGTTGAAATTTCTCCCATCTGGCGGGAACGCCGCTCCGAACCGGTAGCAGGGAGGCCGCGTCGGGCGGCCTGGGAGCAAGAGGGAGACACCATGATCCACATCAACCGCAGCATCCGGCGCCGCGTCGTCGCCATGGCCACCGCCGCCACGGTCGGGCTCGGCCTGACCGCGGTGACCGTGCCGGCCAGCGCCACCGCCCCGCCGGGGGAGCGCTCGCTGGCCGCCGTCCTGACCTCGGACGGCAACACCTTCGACCGCCGGGCTCGCGACTACGACATCCTCACCGAGGCGGTGCTGGCCGTCATCGAGCAGAAGCCCAACAGCCCCGTCGCGCTCCTGGCGGACGGCAGCGTGCCGCTGACGGCCTTCATCCCCAACGACTTCTCGTTCCGCCTGCTCGTCAAGGACCTGACCGGCCGCTGGTACTGGTCGGAGCGCCGGGTCTTCGACGAGCTGGTGCGGGCCGTCGGGGTCGACGCCGTCGAGACGGTGCTGCTCTATCACGTCGTGCCGGGCGCGACCATCGACTCCGGCGCTGCGGTGGGCGCAGACGGGGTCGCCCTCCGGACGGCGCAGGGCGGCACCTTCACCGTCGACGTGCTGTCGAAGCGCTGGCCGCTGATCCGCCTGCGCGACAACGACCGCAACGACGTCGACCCCTTCCTGGTGCCTCGCCAGCTGGACATCAACGAGGGGAACAAGCAGATCGCCCACGGCATCGTCTTCGTGCTGCGGCCGAGCAACCTCTGAGTCTCGGGTGGGGCGGGTGGTCGCGCGTGCCCGCGGCGACCCGCCCCTTCCGCAGCCCGCATGCACGGGCCCGGGTGTGCGTACGGTGAAGGCGTGGTCACCGAGCTGGAGCTGCGCGACGGCACTCGGGCCCTCACGTGGGCCCTGCTGCCGGGGGACCGGGAGGCGCTGGTGGAGGGCTACGAGCACCTTGACGCCGAGTCGAAGTACCACCGCTTCCTGCACTCGGTCCCCCACCTCGACGACGCGATGCTGGACGTCCTCGTCGACGAGGTGGACGGCGTCGACCATGTGGCGCTGGTGCTCTTCGTGCTCGACGAGGAGGGGAAGGGGGAGCCCGTCGGCGTGGCCCGGATGGTGCGCTACGACGAAGACCCGACGACCGCCGACGTCGCGGTCACCGTGCTCCCGGAGTACCGGGGGCGTGGGGTGGCCTCGGCGTTGCTCGAGGAGGTCGTCCGGGAAAGGCCGAGCGGGGTCTCCCGGATCCTCACCTACGTCACTGCCGACAACGCGGCGTCGCTGCGCATGCTGCACCGGCTCGGCCCCACGGTGGTCACCCCCGAGGGACAGGGACAGATGAGCGTCGAGGTGCAGCTGCCGGAGCCCGAGCTCTCGCGTTGAGTGCGACCGGCCCGCGGCGGAGTGACCCTGGTGGCCCGCCGCAACCCTGATCAGCTGCGGCGATCGTCCCGACGCTCCTTGCGGCGCTGGTGACGACGCATCACGCCCAGCCCGAACCAGACCAAGGCCCCGAACAGCGCCACCACGATGGTGTAGAGCCACAAGGGCCAGGTGAAGCTCAGGAACAGGAACTGGAACCGCACGTCTCGGGTGTTCTGGATGATGAACACGAGCAGCACCCCGAGCCCGGAGAGCGAGGCGATCGCCCCGCCGCCGAGTCGGCGGCCCTCCGGCCCCGCTTCACCCTGCTGACTCATCACGGCCTCCTACCCGCCCGATCCGGTCCACCATCCGAGGACGACGCTGCCAGGGCGTGACTGGATACTCGCACTGCGGAGGTGGTTCGGGAATGGTTCGCGCTCCTCACTTCAGGCCACCGCAGCGCTGGCGAGGGGGTGGCGTCGCCCGGGGCCGGACGGTCCGACGTCCCTTCGCCTCGGGACCCGGTGCCCTGCCGCGAGCCGGGTGGGCGGCTCCAGCATGGGCGTGGGGCGAGCGGACGGCAACAGCGGAGGTGGCCATGAAAGAGCACGCGGCAATCGGGGACCTGCTCGACCTGACGGGACGGACGGCATTGGTGACCGGCGGGGCGATGGGCATCGGGGAGGCCATCGTCCGCCGGTTGGCGGAGGCCGGCGCCGACGTCCTGGTCTGCGACCAGGACGAGGCGGCGGCGCAGCAGACCTGCCAGGCGCTGGCCGCGCACGGTGGTTCCGTGCGGTCGGTGCGCGTGGACGTCGCCTCGGAGGAGGACGTCTCCCGCGCCATCCAGCAGGCGATGGACTGGACGGGGCGCCTGGACTACCTGGTCAACGACGCGGGGATCTATCCGAGCACGCCGGTGCTCGACATGGACGTGGCCGAGTTCGACCGCGTGCTCGCCGTCAACCTGCGCGGCGTCTTCCTGACGTGCAAGATGGCCGCCGACGTGATGATCGGCCAGGGCGACGGGGGCCGCATCGTCAACGTCACCTCCGTCGACGCGCTGCACCCCTCGGCCGTCGGGCTGGCCCACTACGACGCGTCGAAGCACGGTGAGTGGGGGTTCACGAAGAACCTGGCGCGCGAGCTGGCCCCGCACCGGATCTGGGTCAACGCCATCGCACCCGGAGGCATCGCCACCCCTGGCGTCGCGGCCAGGCAGGGTGCGACCGACCCCGACGACCCGGCCCTGGCCGCGGCGGTGCAGGGGTTCATGTCGCGCATCCCGATGGGGCGCCTCGGCGAGCCCGACGAGATCGCCACCGTGGCGCTCTTCCTCGTCTCCGGGATGTCGCACTACATGACCGGGTCGCAGGTCGTGGTCGACGGCGGGATGCTGCTGACCTGATCGGCGGGCACACCTGATCGGCGGGCGCCGGGCCGCACCTCGAGGAGGCGCTCCTCGACCCGCGGAGGCTCACCCGGCCCCGACCGGTGCGGCCTCCCCGTCGTCCAGGCGGCTGGGCTCCCGGCGGCGCGGCAGCATCAGCGCGGGCACCAGGGTGAGCAGCACCAGCCCCCAGGCCACCCAGTACGTGTCGGCGAAGGCCTCGGCCGCCTGGGCGAGGCCCTGCGCGACGGCCGCCGGCCCGAGCTGGTCGGCGAGCGCCGGGTCGTTCTGCGCGGCGATCGCGGGGCCGGCGAGGCTGGCGTCCTTGAGGTGGCTGGTCAGCAGCACCGACATGGTGGCGACGCCGACCGAGCTGGCGATCTGCTGGGTGATGTTGAGCAGCGTGGATCCGCGGGCCACCTGCTGGTGGGTCAGCGTCTTCAGCGCCGAGGTCATGATCGGCATCATCGTGGCGCCCATGCCGAGGCCCATCACGAACAGCGCCGCGACGATCGCTGGGTAGGGCGTCTCCGCGCCGAGCTGGGTCAGCCCGAACATGCCGATCAGGATGCCCAGCAGCCCGAAGGGCACGATCCGGCCGACCGGCAGCCGGTCGGTGAGCGCGCCGGCGATCGGCATGGTCAGCATCGCGCCGACGCCCTGGGCGGCCACGAGCAGCCCGGCGTGCAGCGTGGACTCGCCGCGCACCTCCTGGAAGTAGGTCGGCACCAGCAGGAGGCCGCCGAAGAACGCGGAGGCGAAGAGGAACATCGTGATCACGGACAGCGTGAGGTTGCGGTTGCGGAAGAGCCGCAGGTCGAGCAGCGGGTGCTCGGGCCGGAAGGTGTGCACGACGAACGAGACGATCAGCACCACCCCGGCGAGCATCGACAGCCACACCCGGGGCGAGGAGAAGTCGCCCTCCTTCTCGGGCAGGGACGAGACGCCGAAGAGGAAGAGCGCGAGCCCGGGGGACATCATCAGCATGCCGACGACGTCGAAGGACTCCGAGGGCTCGGGGGTGTCGGCGGGAAGCACGATCGAGGCGTAGACGAAGGCGAAGATCCCGATCGGCAGGTTGATCAGGAAGATCCAGTGCCAGCTCGCGATCTCGATCAGCCAGCCGCCGAGGATCGGGCCCATGATCGGGCCCAGCAGCATCGGCACGCCGAGGATCGCCATCAGCCGGCCCATCCGGTGCGGGCCCGCCGCCCGGGTCATGATCGTCATGCCCAGCGGCATCAGCATGCCGCCGCCGAGGCCCTGCAGCACGCGGAACGCGATCAGCAGGTTGATGTCGTTGGCCGTGGCGCACAACACCGAGCCGAGCGTGAACAGGGTGACCGCGAGGAGGTAGAGCCGCTTCGTGCCGAAGCGGTCGGCCGCCCAGCCGGTGACCGGGATGACGGTCGCGAGCGCCAGCGTGTATGCCGTGACCGTCCACGCCACGTGGGAGTAGGCGAGGGGGTCGCCCTCGCTGCCGAAGACGCGCTGGAAGGTCGGCAGCGCGACGTTGACGACGGTGATGTCGAGGATCGACATGATGGCGCCGAGGACGACGACACCCGCGACCTTGAGCGCCGCGGCGTCGATCTTGTCGGGCAGCCCGGAGGTCGGGGCCGGGGTGGTCATCAGCAGTCCTCCTGGGTCGGGCGGCGCAGGGCGTCACCGGCGACGATCGGCTTGATCGCGGCGAGCAGGCGCTCGGCCTGGTCCTGGGGGAGCCGGTCGACCAGCGTGCGCACCGCGGCCCGCTTGGCCGCGACGTGCTGGTCGACGGCCTCGGCGCCCGCCGGGGTGAGGGAGACCAGCTTGACGCGGCGGTCGGCGGCGTCCTCGCGGCGCTCGACCAGGTCGGTGTGCACGAGCTGGTCGACGGTGCGCCCGGTGGTCGCGACCGAGAGGTGCAGCCGTGCGGCCAGCTCGTTGATCGGCAGCGGCCGGCCGGCGAACGCCAGGTGGTGCAGCAGTCGCGCCTGCGTCATGGAGAGGTCGAGCTCGACCAGCCGGTCGATGCCCTCGCCCTCGGCGAGGCCCATCGTGCCGCGGAAGAAGGCGCTGAGCACCTCGTCGAGCTCGTCTCTCACGCCCTGAAAATATCAGATACGCAACTATTGCCAAGTGGCAACGATCATCAAGCCGCAACGGAGCCGGGTGCGTCCGTGCCGGTTTCCCCTCGCGGTCACGGCGATGAGGTGGCGGTCGAGCCGCGGTCTGCGGAGCCCAGGGTCAGGGTCGCGAGCAGCGGGAAGACCAGCACCGAGGCGGCGCCCGCCGCCACGAGGATCGAGGCGTTGTGGCTGGACATGTAGCCGGCCGAGACCGACAGCGAGGTCACGGCCACGATGATCGGCAGGCCCGTGGCCGCGAAGAGCCCCACCGCGACGCTGTCCCGGACGCCGAGCCGCAGCTCGGCCGGCGCCAGGCGGCTGAGCAGGCCGACGGGGAGCCCGCGCGCGACCAGGAAGAGCGCGATGATCGCGACGAACTCGCCGGGCGCTGCGGCGATGGCGCGAGGATCGATGGCCATGCCCGAGGTCACGAAGAAGATGGGCACGAGCAGACCGAAGGCGATCCCCTCGATCCGGCTCTCCAGGTGCTCGTTGCCGTCGGGGATCGCCAGCCGGAGGATGAAGCCGGCGGCGAAGGCGGCCAGCACGATGTCGAGGTGGAAGGCCGTGGCCGCCGCGATCAACGCCACGAGGAGCAGCATGGTGAGCCGCACGGCCGTCTGGCTCGTCGTCTCGGCGCCCGCGCGGATCAGCCTCAGGATGCGGGAGGTCCCTCGCCGCAGGTGGATCGACGGCAGGCTGAGGAGCACGGCGAGTCCAGCGAACGCCGCCAGGACCAGGAGCGAGCGGATCGGTCCCTGGGCCCCGAGGAAGACGGCGATCGCGATGATGGGCCCGAGCTCGCCGTACGCGCCGTGCCGCAGCGCGCTGGCCCCCGCCGGCGTGCGCGTCAGCCCCCGGTCCTTCAGGATGGGCAGGAGAGTGCCCAGCGCCGTCGAGGTCAGCGCGATCGCGACGGCGATCTCGGCGTCGATCACGTCGCTGGCGCCCAGCAGTGCGATCAGCCCGAGGGCCAGGAACAGGCAGAGCAGCCACGTTGCCAGGGCGCGCCTCCCCGCACGCCCGGTCAGCTCGGCCGGCTCGATCTCGAACCCGGCCAGCAGGAAGAGCATCGCGAGGCCGAGCTCGCGGAGCAGCTCGATGGCCTGGTCGGTGTCGGCCAGCTCGGCGGCGGAGGGCCCGATCACCACGCCGAGCGCGATGAGCAGGACGACCTCGGGCACCAGCCGCCGCGGGATCGCACCCGCGATCAGCGGAGCCAGCACCGCGACGAGGGAGATCCAGAACAGCGAGACGATCGGCTCGCTCATGGTCCACGCCTCTCGCTCGCGCCGGGTGGCGGGAGCCTAGCGGCCGAGCAGGCGACGGGTGACGGTCGCGGCCGTGGCCTGCACCCGCTCCACGATCGGTTCGGGGGCGACGTCGCCCTCGTAGGTCACGGCGACGCTGGCGAGGGGAAGGCCGTTGTGGTCGGTCACCGCCGCGGCGACGCTGCGCATGCCGCGGCTGATCTCCTCGGTCTCGATGGCGTAGCCCCGGGCCCGCGCACCGGAGAGCACGCCGCGCAGCGCGCTGAGCGACGTCGGACCCATGCCGCGGCGCTGCTCGAACGCCGACCGGTCCGGGTAGAGGGCGCGCACGTGGTTGGCCGGGAGCGCCGCGAGGATCGCGCGACCGCTGGCGGTCAGGTGGGCCGGCAGGCGCACGCCGACGTCGGTCACGAGCGGCGGGCGACCGGGCGCGCGCTCCTCGAGCACGTACAGCACGTCCCGGCCGTGCAGCACGGCCAGGTGCGCCGACTGCCCGACCGCGTCCACCAGCGCCGCCAGCGGCCGGCGCGCGATTCGCTGCAGTGGCTCCTGGCGGGCGAAGCCGCTGCCCACCTCGAAGGCCGCGACGCCGAGGCCGAAGCGACGCTCGTCGGTCAGGTGCACCACGAATCCCTCGTCCACCATCGCGGCCAGCAGGTGGTACGCCGTGCTGCGCGGCAGCTCGACCGCCCGCATCACGTCCTCGACCGGCACCGGGTGCGGCTGCGCGGCCAGGAACCGGAGCACCCGCATCGCGCGGGTCGCGGCCGGGACGTTGCTCACCGACCCAACCTAGGCGACGGTCTCGGATCCGAGACAGATTCGCGGCGGCGCCGATGGTCAGGAGCCGCCCGCGGGAGTTGGATGAGCCCATGGAGGCAGACCGGGCAGGGGTGGGCGCGCGCGTGGCGGTCGGGGTCGGCCCGCTCTCCCCGCGCGACGTGCAGGCCGTCGCCCGGGACGACGCCCCCGTGCACCTGGGCGAGGACGCCCTGGCCGCGATGGCCCGCGCCCGCGCGGTCGTCGAGGAGCTCGCCGCGGCGCCAACGCCGGCGTACGGCATCTCGACGGGCTTCGGGGCGCTCGCCACCCGGCACATCCCGAGCGAGATGCGCGCCCAGCTGCAGAAGTCGCTGATCCGCTCGCACGCCGCCGGTTCGGGCGCCGAGGTCGAGCGCGAGGTGACCCGGGCGATGATGCTGCTGCGCCTCTCGACGCTCGCCACCGGCCACACGGGCATCCGGGTCGAGACTGCGCGCCGCATCGCGGACCTGCTCAACCACGGCATCACGCCCGTCGTCCACGAGCACGGCTCGCTCGGCTGCTCCGGCGACCTCGCGCCGCTCTCGCACTGCGCGCTGGCGCTGACGGGGGAGGGCGAGGTGCGCGACCCGGCCGGCACGCTGCTGCCCGCCGCCGACGCGCTCGCGGCCGCCGGCCTCACCCCGGTCGAGCTCGGCGCCAAGGAAGGGCTCGCGCTCATCAACGGCACCGACGGGATGCTCGGGATGCTGCTGCTCGCGATTGCCGACCTGCGCCGCCTGCTGCGCGTCGCCGACCTCACGGCCGCCATGTCGGTGGAGGCGCAGCTCGCGACCGACCGCGTCTTCTCGCCGGAGCTCCAGGCGCTGCGGCCGCAGGCCGGGCAGGCCGTCTCGGCCTCCAACCTGGTCCGCCTGCTCGCCGGCTCCGGCGTCGTCGCCTCGCACCGGGGCCCGGACTGCAACCGCGTGCAGGACGCCTACTCCCTGCGGTGCGCGCCCCAGGTGCACGGCGCGGCCCGCGACACCGTCGACCACGCCGCCACGGTGGCCGAGCGCGAGCTGGCGGCGGCCGTCGACAACCCGGTCGTGCTGGCCGACGAGCGCCGCGTGGAGTCCAACGGAAACTTCCACGGCGCCCCGGTGGCCTACGTCCTCGACTTCCTCGCGATCGTCGCCGCCGACGTGGCCTCGATGAGCGAGCGGCGCACCGACCGCTTCCTCGACCGGAACCGCAGCCACGGGCTCCCCCCGTTCCTCGCGCAGGACCCCGGCGTCGACAGCGGGCACATGATCGCGCAGTACACCCAGGCCGCGATCGTCGCCGAGATGAAGCGGCTCGCGGTCCCCGCGTCCGTCGACTCGATCCCCTCCTCGGCGATGCAGGAGGACCACGTCTCGATGGGCTGGTCGGCCGCGCGCAAGCTGCGCCGCTCGGTCGACGGGCTGACGCGCGTCGTTGCCGTCGAGCTGCTCACGGCCGCGCGGGCGCTCGACCTGCGCGCGCCGCTGGAGCCGTCGCCCGCGACCGCGGCGGCGGTGCGCGCGCTGCGGGACGCCGGGGTCGAGGGTCCCGGGCCCGACCGCCACCTCGCCCCCGAGATCGAGACCGCCGTCGGGCTGGTCGCCTCGGGCGCCGTGCTCACCCAGGTCGAAGCCGTGATCGGAGCGCTCGCATGACCACCAATCCCCGCCTGCCCATCCACGCGGCGCGCGGCACCGAGCTGACCGCGAAGTCGTGGCAGACCGAGGCGCCGCTGCGGATGCTGATGAACAACCTCGACCCCGAGAACGCCGAGAACCCGGCCGAGCTGGTCGTCTACGGCGGCACGGGCAAGGCGGCGCGCAGCTGGGAGGCGTACGACGCCCTCGTGCGCACCCTGCGCGACCTCGAGGACGACGAGACGATGCTCGTGCAGTCCGGCAAGCCGGTCGGCGTGATGCGCACCCACGCCTGGGCGCCGCGCGTCCTCATCGCCAACTCCAACCTCGTCGGCGACTGGGCGAGCTGGGAGGAGTTCCGCAGGCTCGAGGACCTCGGACTGATCATGTACGGCCAGATGACGGCCGGGTCGTGGATCTACATCGGCACCCAGGGCATCCTCCAGGGCACGTTCGAGACCTTCGCCGCCGTGGCCCGGAAGCGCTTCGGGGGCACGCTCGCCGGCACGATCACGCTGACCGCCGGCCTCGGCGGGATGGGCGGCGCGCAGCCGCTCGCGGTGACGATGAACGACGGGGTCGCGATCTGCGTCGAGGTCGACCAGGAGCGGATCACGCGCCGGATCGAGCACCGCTACCTCGACGTGCAGGCCGACGACCTCGACGACGCCCTCGCCCGCGCGGTCGAGGCCCGCGACGCCCGCCGGCCGCTGTCGATCGGGCTGCTCGGCAACGCGGCGGAGGTGTTCCCGGCGCTGCTGGAGCGGCGGGCGCCGATCGACGTGGTCACCGACCAGACGTCGGCGCACGACCCGCTCTCCTACCTGCCCGCCGGCGTCTCGGTCGAGGACTGGCACGACGCGGCCGCCCGCGACCCCGAGGGCTTCACCAAGGACGCGCGGGCCTCGATGGCCGCGCACGTGCGCGCGATGGTCGAGCTCCAGGACGCGGGGGCCGAGGTCTTCGACTACGGCAACTCGATCCGCGACGAGGCCCGCAAGGGCGGCTACGACCGGGCCTTCGCGTTCCCGGGCTTCGTGCCGGCCTACATCCGGCCGCTCTTCTGCGAGGGCAAGGGCCCCTTCCGCTGGGCGGCGCTCTCGGGCGACCCGGCCGACATCGCCGCCACCGACCGGGCGATCCTCGAGCTCTTCCCGGCCGAGGAGTCGCCGGACTACGAGCGGCTGCACACGTGGATCCGGATGGCCGGCGAGCGGGTCGCCTTCCAGGGCCTGCCGGCGCGCATCTGCTGGCTCGGGTACGGCGAGCGGCACCGCGCCGGGCTGAGGTTCAACGAGATGGTTGCCTCGGGCGAGCTCTCCGCCCCGGTCGTGATCGGGCGCGACCACCTCGACTGCGGCTCGGTCGCCTCCCCCTACCGCGAGACAGAGGCGATGCTCGACGGCTCCGACGCGATCGCCGACTGGGCGCTGCTCAACGCGCTGGTGAACACGGCGTCCGGCGCCAGCTGGGTCTCGATCCACCACGGCGGGGGCGTCGGGATGGGCCGCTCGATCCACGCGGGGCAGGTCTGCGTCGCCGACGGCACGCCGTTGGCCGCGGAGAAGATCGAGCGCGTGCTCACCAACGACCCGGGCATGGGCATCGTCCGGCACGTCGACGCCGGCTACGACCGGGCGGTCGAGGTCGCCGAGGAGCGCGGCGTCCGCGTGCCGATGCGCGAGGGCTGAGCCGGAGGAGGGCCAGGGATGTCGTTCGAGGAGATGTGGGCCGACCTGCGCGACGTCGGCAGGTCGTCCGGGTCGGGCGGGTACTTCCGGCAGCCCTTCCTCGCCGCGGAACGGGAGTGCGCGGCCTGGTTCGAGGAACAGGCGGGCCGCCGCGGCCTGGAGCTGCGCCGCGACGGCTTCGGCAACGTCGTGGCCTGGTGGGGGACGGGCCCGGACGGGCTCCTGACCGGCTCGCACCTCGACTCCGTGCGCGACGGCGGCGCCTTCGACGGGCCGCTCGGGGTGGTCTCCGCGTTCGCCGCGATCGACCTGCTGCGCGAGCGCGGCGTCGACCCGGGCCGCCCGATCGGGGTGGCGGCCTTCGTCGAGGAGGAGGGCTCGCGCTTCGGCCTGGCCTGCCTGGGCTCGCGCCTGGCGACGGGCGCAGTGACCGTGGCGAGGGCCGAGGCGCTCGCCGACGACGACGGCGTCCGGTTGGGCGACGCCTGGTCCGCCGCCTCGCTGGACCCCTCGCGCGGCTCCGACCTGCTCGACGGCGTCGCCTGCTTCGTCGAGCTGCACGTCGAGCAGGGCCGCGACCTCGTGCACCGCGGCGCCCCGATCGGCGTGGCGGAGGGGATCTGGCCGCACGGGCGCTACCGCTTCGACTTCGCCGGGCACGCCGACCACGCCGGTTCCACCCGCATGGAGGACCGCCACGACCCGATGGTCACCTACGCGGCCATGGTGCTCCTCGCGGACGAGGAGGCCCGGCGCACCGGCGAGCGGGCCACCTTCGGGCGGGTCCTCGTCGAGCCCAACGGGACCAACGCCATCGCGTCGCGCGTGACGGCCTGGCTGGACGCCCGGTGCCCCGACCAGCAGGCGCTGGAACGCCTGGTGGGCGTCGTCGCCTCCGCCGCCGACGAGTGGGCGGTCGCCGGTGGCACGAACGTGGCCGTCACGGCCGAGTCCGTGACACCCGCGGTCACCTTTGACCCGGCCCTCGCCCGGCGGATCGCCGACCCGCACGGCTGGCCGGTCATCGGGACCCAGGCCGGCCACGACGCGGGCATCCTCTCGATGGCCGGCATCCCCGCCGCCATGCTCTTCGTGCGCAACCCGACCGGCGTCTCGCACGCGCCCGTCGAGCACGCCGAGACCGACGACTGCCTCGCGGGCGTCGTCGCGCTGGCGGACACCCTGCAGGAGCTGGCCTCGTGACGGACCAGCGGTTCCTGCTCGAGCGGGCGCTCCTGCCGGACGGCGTCGCCGACGACGTGCTCGTCACCGTGGCTGACGGGCGGTTCGCCGCGGTCGTCCCGCGGGCCGGGGCGGTCGGCAGCCCGGTGACGCCGCTGCCCGGCCTCACGTTGCCGGGGCTGGCGAACGTCCACAGCCACGCCTTCCACCGGGCGCTGCGCGGCCACACCCAGCGTGCCCGCGGCACGTTCTGGACCTGGCGCGAGCAGGTGTACGCCGCGGCCGAGCGCCTCGACCCCGACGCGTACTTCATCCTGGCGCGCGCGGTCTTCCGCGAGATGGCGGCCGCGGGGATCACGTGCGTGGGGGAGTTCCACTACCTGCACCACGGGCCGGGCGGCGCGCCGTACGCCGATGCCAACGCGATGGGCCGCGCGCTGATCCGGGCGGCCCGCGAGGCCGGGCTGCGGATCACCTTGCTCGACACGCTCTATCTCGCCGCCGGCATCGGTCGCCCGCCCGAGGGGGTGCAGCGGCGGTTCTCCGACGGCGACGCCGAGGCGTGGCTGGCCCGGGTGGCGCTTCTCGGGGACGCCGAGGACGCCGCCGGCGGCGTGCGGATCGGCCACGCCCTGCACTCGGTGCGGGCCGTGCCGCGCGAGCAGATGGCCGCCGCGGCGTCCGCGGGCGACGGGCGACCGCTGCACGCCCACCTCTCCGAGCAGCGGGCCGAGAACGAGCAGTGCCTGGCGGCGTACGCCCGGACCCCGACGCAGGTCCTGGCCGAGGCGGGCGCGCTCGGCCCGCACGCCACCGCCGTGCACGCCACCCACCTGACGGCCGAGGACGTCGGGCTGCTCGGCGCGGCGCGGACCCACGTCGGCTTCTGCCCGACCACCGAGCGGGACCTGGGCGACGGGGTCGGTCCCAGCCGACGCCTGCACGAGGCCGGCGCCCGCCTCACGCTGGGCAGCGACAGCCACGCGGTGATCGACCTCTTCGAGGAGATGCGCGCGGTCGAGCTCGACGAGCGGCTGGTCTCCGGGGAGCGCGGCCACTGGGCGGCGGGCGAGCTGGTGGCCGCCGCGACGGAGTCCGGGCACGGCAGCCTCGGCTTTGCGGACACCGGCCGGATCGAGGCGGGCTGCCGCGCCGACCTCGTCACCCTCGACAGCCGGAGCCCGCGCACGGCGGGCACCGGCGCCGACGAGCACACGGCCGTGTTCGCCGCGAGCGCGGCGGACGTGGTGCAGGTGGTCGCGGACGGCCGCGTGGTCGCCCGGCGCGAGGACCGGGAAGAGATCGGGCGCGAGCTCGGCGAGGCGATCGGCAGGCTGCTCGGATGAGGGTGCGGGCATGAGCATCGTCCTGGGCGGCATCGGGGAGCTCGTGGTCGACGCGTCGCGCCCGCCGCTGCGGGGTGCGGCGCTGGTGGTCGACGGCGACCGCGTCGCGTGGCTCGGCCCCGACGCCGAGGCGCCCGCCGCCGACGAGCGGGTCCACATGGGTGGGCGCTCCGTCATCCCGGGCTTCGTGGACAGCCACTCCCACCTCGTCTTCGGCGGCGACCGCGCCGAGGAGTTCGCGGCCCGGATGACGGGGCAGGCCTACGCCGCCGGTGGCATCCGCAGCACCGTGGCCGCCACCCGCGCGGCCACCGACGAGCAGCTGCGCGCCAACGCCGCGCGGCTCGTCGCGGAGATGCGCCGCCAGGGCACCACGACCGTCGAGATCAAGAGCGGCTACGGGCTCACGGTCGCCGACGAGGCGCGCAGCCTGGCGATCGCCGCCGAGCTGACGCCGGAGACCACCTTCCTGGGCGCGCACGTCGTCCCCGAGGGCACCGACGCCGCGGCGTACGTCGACCTCGTCACCGGCGACATGCTCGAGGCGGCGGCGCCCCACGCGCGGTGGATCGACGCCTTCTGCGAGGAGGGCGCCTTCGACGCCGAGCAGGCGCGGGCCGTCCTGGCGGCGGGAGCGGCCGCCGGGCTCCGCGGGCGGCTGCACGCCAACCAGCTCACCGAGGGTCCGGGGGTGCGGCTGGCCTGCGAGCTGGGCCTCGCCGCGGTCGACCACTGCACGTTCCTGGCCGGCGCCGACGTGGACGCGCTCGCCGCCTCAGGCACGGTCGCGACCCTGCTTCCGGGCGTCGAGTTCTCGACGCGGCAGCCGTGGCCCGACGCCCGGCGGCTCCTCGACGCCGGCGTCGTCGTCGCGCTCGCCAGCGACTGCAACCCCGGCTCCTGCTACACCAGCTCGCTGCCGTTCTGCATCGCGCTGGCGGTCCGCGACATGGGCATGAGTCCGGCCGAGGCCCTCTGGGCCGCCACGGCCGGCGGGGCCCGCGCCCTCGGACGCACCGACGTCGGCACCCTCGACGTCGGGATGCGGGCCGACCTCGCGGTCCTCGACGCGCCGTCGGCGATCCACCTCGCCTACCGCCCCGGGGTGCCCCTGGTGAGCCAGACCTGGGTGGGCGGAAGCGTGCGGGCGTGACCGCGCACGGGCGGCCGGGATGAGCGTGCGGCACCGACTCGTCGCGTGCGTGACCGCCGCTGCGCTGGTGCTCGCGCCGGCGCTGGCGGGTTGCGGCTTCGGGGGCGCCGACTGCGTCACCGCGGAGGACGCCGTCGAGACCGAGCCGTTGCCGGCGGGCACGCTCGACGCGGGGGAGTACAGCACGAACCTGCTCGGGACCGGCGTCAGCTTCACCCTCGACGACACCTGGCGGGCGCCGCTCTCGGACTCCGAGAACCTGGTCCTCCGGAGCCCCGAGCCGCCGGAGCCGTCCACGCGGGCCGTGTACCTGCTGCGCGGCGTCGAGCTCCTGACCTATGCGAAGGAGAACGTCGGTCTGCGCGCCTGGCTCGCGCTGAACCCCCCGGTGGCGATGAGCAACCGGCGGGAGACGACGGTCGGCGGGTGTGACGCCACCGTGGTCGACCTGACGGCCTCGGCGGAGGTGCCGCTGGTGATGAGTGGCGCCGGCCCCCTGCTGCTGGGGCCGAGGCAGGTCGCGCGGCTCTGGATCGTGGAGCAGGGCCAGCAGCACCCGATGCTGATCCTCACCTCGGTCCTCGAGGGCGACCGGGAGTGGCTGGGCACCGCGGAGGCGGTCGTCGACTCGATCGAGCTGGTGGTGGCGGCGGGCCCGGGCCTCGAGCCGGCGAGCTGGTGCGACCCGATGAACCCCGACCCCGGGGAGCTCGTGGGCGTCTACACGACCCGGGACCTCACGCTGGCCCGGCTCTCGGTGGACGAGTTCGAGTGCGCGCTGGCAGAGGAGCCGACCCCCGGTCTGGTCGTGTTCGAGCTCCCGGGCAACGGCCCCGCCGTCGGGTTCGCGGCCCCGGTGGCGACGGCCGACGGCACTCCGCTCCCGGACAAGCAGGCGGTCCTCGACGAGGTGGCCGAGCGCGGCGGCGAGCTCCCGGAGAGGGGTGAGCTCGAGCTGCTGGGCCGGCAGGTGACCGGCTACGCCGACCTGGGCGAGGCGTTGGGCGTCCCCCTGGCGCTGGACGACGACCCGGACGGTCCCGTCGTGATGCCGGGTCCCGTCGACACGACCTACCTCCTCGACACGAAGCGGGGCTTGCTGATGGTGTCTGCCTGGGGGGAGACCCAGGAGGACCGGGCCGCCGCCGCGACGCTGCTGGAGAAGATGGCCGGCTCGCTCGGCTGGGCGAGCTGAGCGCCACTCCACGCACTCGAATTCCGGTTAATTGCGGAAGCCGACACCGGCGGGCATGCCCCGTTCTCCGGGGGTGTTCCTGGTGCGAGTATTCCGCCATGACGGACGCTGCGCGCCGGTCTCCCGGCCCGGACGGACCCCTGGCCGACGCCCTCCTCGGACTCGGACGCTTCTTCACGCGGTGGGACGAGTCGAAGGACGCCCGGGCGGTCTTCCGCGAGGGCGGTCGAGCGGGGGACGTCTTCTACCGCGACCGCTGGAGCCACGACAAGGTCGTCCGCTCCACGCACGGGGTGAACTGCACCGGGTCCTGCTCGTGGAAGGTCTACGTGAAGGACGGGATCATCACCTGGGAGTCGCAGCAGACCGACTACCCCTCGGTCGGCCCGGACCGCCCGGAGTACGAGCCGCGCGGGTGCCCCCGGGGGGCCGCCTTCTCCTGGTACACCTACTCGCCCACGCGGGTCCGCTACCCGTACGCCCGCGGCGTGCTGGTCGAGATGTACCGCGAGGCGAAGTCGCGGCTGCGGGACCCGGTGCTGGCCTGGGCCGACGTGGTCGGTGACCCCGAGCGCCGCCGCCGCTACCAGCAGGCCCGCGGCAAGGGCGGCCTGGTCCGGGTCTCCTGGGACGAGGCGACCGAGATGGTCGCGGCCGCCCACGTGCACACGATCAAGACCCACGGCCCCGACCGGTGCGCCGGCTTCTCCCCGATCCCGGCGATGTCGATCGTCTCGCACTGCGTGGGCACGCGCTTCATGCAGATGATCGGCGGAGTCATGACGTCGTTCTACGACTGGTACGCCGACCTGCCGGTCGCCTCCCCGCAGGTCTTCGGCGACCAGACCGACGTGCCCGAGTCCGGTGACTGGTGGGACTCGACCTACCTGCTGATGTGGGGCAGCAACGTCCCGGTCACGCGGACCCCGGACGCGCACTGGATGGCCGAGGTCCGCTATCGCGGCACCAAGGTCGTCACCGTCAGCCCCGACTACGCCGACAACACGAAGTTCGCCGACGAGTGGCTGCCCGCGCAGGCCGGCACCGACGCGGCGCTCGCGATGGCGATGGGTCACGTGGTGCTCAAGGAGTACCTCGTCGAGCGGCGGGTGCCGTTCTTCGACGACTACGTGCGCACCTACACCGACCTGCCCTTCCTCGTCCGGCTCAAGGAGAAGGACGGGGCCTGGGTGCCGGACAAGAACCTCACCGCGGCCGACCTGGGTGCCGAGCACCCCGCGGCGGGCAGCGAGTCCGCCGGCATGAAGACGGTCGTGCTCGACGAGGCCGACCTGGGCCCGGTCGTGCCCAACGGCTCGATGGGCTTCCGCTACACCGAGTCGGGGGTGGGCCGGTGGAACCTCGACCTCGAGGGCGTGACCCCGGCGCTCACCCTGTACGGCCGGGGGGACGCCGTCGAGGTGCTGCTGCCCCGCTTCGACGCCCCCGACGGCAGCGGCTCGGTGCTGCGCCGCGGCGTGCCGGTCCACGAGGTCGGCGGCCACCGCGTCGCCACGGTCTTCGACCTGATGCTGGCCCAGTACGGCGTGGAGCGCCCCGGGCTGCCCGGGGAGTGGCCCTCGGGGTACGACGACGCGACGACGCCGTACACCCCCGCCTGGCAGGAGGAGATCACGAGCGTCCCCGCCGAGGCATGCGTGCGGATCGCGCGCGAGTTCGCCACCAACGCCGAGGAGTCCGAGGGGCGCTCCATGATCATCATGGGCGCCGGGATCTGCCAGTGGTTCCACGGCGACGCGACCTACCGCGCGATCCTCGCGCTGCTGCTCCTCACCGGGAGCATGGGCCGCAACGGCGGCGGCTGGGCGCACTACGTCGGCCAGGAGAAGTGCCGGCCGATCACGGGCTGGCTCAACCTGGCCAACGCGCTCGACTGGCAGCGCCCGCCCCGCACCATGATCGGGACGGCGTACTGGTACATGCACACCGACCAGTGGAAGTACGACGGCTACCGCGCCGACGACCTGGCCTCCCCGCTGGCCGACGGCCACCTGACGGGCAAGCACACGGCCGACGTGATCGCCGAGTCCGCCCGCGTCGGCTGGATGCCCTTCTACCCGCAGTTCGACCGGAACCCGCTGGACCTGGCCGACGAGGCCGTGGCCGCCAACCCCGACGCCCCCGCCGAGCACGTGGTCGGCCAGCTCCAGGAGGGCGAGCTCGACTTCGCGATCAGCGACGTCGACGCGCCGAAGAACTGGCCGCGGACCCTGGTGCTGTGGCGGGCCAACCTGATGGGTTCCTCCGCCAAGGGCAACGAGTACTTCCTCAAGCACCTGCTCGGCACCCACTCCAACGTGAGGGGCGAGCCCTCCGCGGTGCGTCCGCACGACGTGGCGTGGCACGACGAGAGCCCGGAGGGCAAGCTCGACCTGCTGGTCAGCGCGGACTTCCGGATGACCTCCACGACGATGCTCTCCGACGTGGTCCTGCCCGCCGCCACCTGGTATGAGAAGCACGACCTCTCCACCACCGACATGCACCCCTTCGTGCACGCGTTCTCGCCGGCGATCACGCCGCCGTGGGAGGCGAAGAGCGACTTCGACACCTTCCACGCGATCGCGCGCAAGCTCTCGGACATGTCGCGCACCCACCTCGGCGTCCGCAAGGACCTCATCAGCGTCCCGCTGCAGCACGACACGCCCGCCGAGGCCGCGGTCCCCGGCGGGCTGGCGCGGGACTGGCGCTCGGGCGACGTCGAGGCGGTGCCCGGCCGGACCATGCCGGTCCTGGCGGTGGTCGAGCGCGACTACACGGCGATCGCCGACAAGCTGGGGGCGCTGGGGCCGCTGGCGGAGAAGCTCGGCTTCACGGTCAAGAACGTCACCTACGACCTGACCCACGAGGTCGAGCGGCTGGGCAAGCTCAACGGCGTGATGCTCGGCGGCGCCGCCGACGGTCGCCCCGCCCTCGACACCGACACCAAGCTCGCCGAGGCCGTCCTCTCCCTGTCCGGGACGACCAACGGCGAGCTCGCCGTGCAGGGCTTCCGGACGCTCGAGAAGCGGGTCGGCAAGCCGCTCGCCGACCTGGCGGAGGGCAGCGAGGAGAAGCGCATCTCCTTCGCCGACACCCAGGCCCGGCCCGTGCCCGTGATCACCTCCCCGGAGTGGTCCGGCTCGGAGACCGGCGGGCGCCGCTACGCCCCGTTCACCGTCAACGTCGAGCGGCTCAAGCCCTGGCACACGCTGACGGGCCGGATGCACTTCTTCCTCGACCACGACTGGATGACCGAGCTCGGGGAGCAGCTTCCGACCTACCGGGCGCCGCTCGACCTGCACCGGCTCCTCGGCGAGCCGAGGATCGGGCCGGACGGCTCGAAACAGCTCACCGTGCGCTACCTGACCCCGCACTCGAAGTGGTCGATCCACTCGGAGTACCAGGACAACCTCTTCATGCTGGCGCTCTCCCGGGGCGGCCCCACCTGCTGGATGAGCCCCGCCGACGCGGCCTCGATCGGGATCGCCGACAACGACTGGATCGAGTGCGTGAACGCCAACGGCGTGCTGGTCTGCCGGGCGATCGTCAGCCACCGGATGCCCGACGGCGTGGTCTACGTGCACCACGCCCAGGAGCGCACGATCGACGTACCCAAGTCCGAGGCGACCGGCCGGCGCGGCGGCATCCACAACTCGGTGACCCGACTGCTGGTGAAGCCCACCCACCTGATCGGTGGCTACGCGCAGCTGTCCTACGCGTTCAACTACCTCGGCCCCACGGGCAACCAGCGGGACATGGTGACCACCATCCGCCGCCGCGACCAGGACGTGAGGTACCGATGACCAGCGACGGAGTCAGCTCATGAAACCGATGGCCCAGATGGGCATGGTGATGAACCTCGACAAGTGCATCGGGTGCCACACCTGCTCGGTCACCTGCAAGCAGGCATGGACCAACCGTGCCGGCATGGAGTATGTCTGGTTCAACAACGTCGAGACGAGACCTGGGCAGGGTTACCCCCGGCGCCACGAGGACCAGGAGCGGTGGAAGGGCGGCTGGACGCTCAACCGGCGCGGCCGGCTCCAGCTGAAGGCGGGCGGTCGGCTCAAGAAGCTGTTCGGGATCTTCGCCAGCCCGGTCCAGCCCGAGCTCAAGGACTACTACGAGCCGTGGACCTACGACTACGAGACGCTGATCAACGCGCCGCTCGGCGACGACTTCCCGGTGGCCCGGCCGAAGTCGCTGATCACAGGTGAGGACACCAAGATCACCTGGTCGGCCAACTGGGACGACAACCTGGGCGGCTCGACCACCTACGGCCACGAGGACCCGGTGGTCGAGAAGGTCCGCCGGGAGTCCGAGGAGAAGATCCGCTTCGAGCTGGAGCAGACCTTCATGTTCTACCTGCCGCGGATCTGCGAGCACTGCCTGAACCCGTCGTGCATGGCGTCGTGCCCCTCCGGCGCCATCTACAAGCGGGAGGAGGACGGCATCGTCCTGGTGGACCAGGACCGCTGCCGCGGCTGGCGGCAGTGCGTGACGGGTTGCCCGTACAAGAAGATCTACTTCAACCACAAGACCGGCAAGGCCGAGAAGTGCACGTTCTGCTACCCGCGGATCGAGGTCGGGCTGCCGACGGTCTGCGCCGAGACGTGCGTCGGCCGGCTCCGTTACATCGGTCTCGTGCTCTACGACGCCGACAAGGTCACCGAGGCCGCGTCGGTCCCCGACGAGCAGGACATCTACGACGAGTTCCTGGACGTGATCCTGGACCCGAACGACCCGGAGGTGCAGGCCGCCGCGCGGGCCGAGGGCATCCCCGAGGACTGGATGGACGCCGCCCGGCGCTCCCCGATCTACGCCCTGATCAAGACCTACGGCGTCGCCCTGCCGCTGCACCCGGAGTACCGGACGATGCCGATGGTCTGGTACGTCCCGCCGCTCTCGCCCGTGGTCGACCTGCTCAAGGACCAGGGCCACGACGGCGAGGACCACGACAACCTCTTCGGCGCCATCGAGGCCCTGCGCATCCCCGTGGAGTACCTCGCCGAGCTGTTCACCGCCGGGGACACCGCGCGGGTGACCCACGTGCTGCGGCGGCTGGCCGCGATGCGGTCCTACATGCGGGACATCACGCTCGGGCGCGACCCCGACGAGTCCATCCCGGCCTCGGTCGGCATGGAGGGCAGCACGATGTACGAGATGTACCGCCTGATGGCGATCGCCAAGTACGCCGACCGCTACGTGATCCCCACGGCGCACGGGGAGCGGGCGCACGAGCTGGAGGAGCTCGGTTGCTCGCTGGACTTCGACGGTGGTCCGGGCATGTACGAGAGCGGCTCCTTCGGAGAGGCCTCGGGCCGCCCCGTGCCCGTGGCGGTCGAGACGTTCCACGCGCTGCAGCAGCGCCAGTCCTCGGAGGGGATCGCCCCGGCGGAGTCGCTGCGGGGCCGGGTCAACCTGCTCAACTGGGACGGCGTCGGCACTCCGGAGGGGATGTTCCCCCCGCGCACGGACGAGTCGGAGTCGTGAGGTCGAGGGCCCGGGCCGCGACCCGGGAGCGCCCGCAGCGCGACCTGGCGACGAGGTGGGTCCACCAGGTCGCCTCGCGCTGCCTGTGCCATCCCGACGACGAGCTGCTCGGACAGGTGCCGCAGCTGCGCGCCGCGGTGGAGGGCCTCCCGCAGGGCGTCCCGAGGGAGGAGCTCGGCGCCTTCCTGGACCAGCTGGCCGGCCGGCCTCTCCAGGCACTGCAGCTGGCCTACGTGGACGTGTTCGACATGACCGGGAAGCGGTCGCTCTACCTGTCCTACTGGACCGACGGCGACACCCGCCGGCGCGGCTCCGTGCTGGGCGAGTTCAAGCAGCGTTACCGCAAGAGCGGGTTCCTCGTCGACACCCACGGCGAGCTCACCGACTTCCTCCCGCTGGTGCTGGAGTACGCCGCCATCGCCGACCCCGAGGACGGCGCGGCGCTGCTGCAGGAGTACAGGGCCAGCATCGAGCTGCTGCGTTTCGCCCTGGAGGAGAAGCACCAGGGGTACGCCGGCGTGCTGCGCGCCGTCTGCGCGACGCTGCCGGGGCCCTCGCCGGCCGACCGCGCGGCCGTGCACCGGATGGCGGCGGCCGGGCCGCCGCAGGAGTCCGTGGGTCTCGACCCCTACGATCCGCGGCTGCTGCCGCTGGCGGACGACGCGTCGACACAGAAGGGTGGCCGGTGATGGAGGCCTGGGACATCTTGCTGTGGGGGGCGCTGCCCTACGTGGCGTTCCTGATGCTGGTGGGCGGCACGATCTGGCGCTACCGCTACGACCAGTTCGGCTGGACCACCCGGTCCACGCAGCTCTACGAGTCGCGGCTGCTGCGGATCGGCAGCCCCCTCTTCCACTTCGGCATCCTCTTCGTGCTGATCGGGCACATCGGCGGACTGCTGGTCCCGGAGTCGTGGACCGAGGCGGTCGGGGTCACCGAGCAGATCTACCACGCCAACGCGATCGCGATCGGCGGCCTGGCCGGCTTCTGCACGCTCGTCGGCCTGGCGATCCTGATCTACCGGAGGCGCACGACGGGGCCCGTGTTCATGGCCACCACCAAGAACGACAAGGCCATGTTCGTCGCCCTCACCGCAGCGATCGTGCTGGGTCTCTTCGCCACGGCGTCCGGGTCGGGCGTCACGGGGGAGGCGTACAACTACCGCGAGTCGGTGTCGGTGTGGTTCCGCTCGCTGTGGGTGCTCCAGCCCGAGGTGGAGTCGATGGCCGAGGCACCCTGGCAGTTCCACCTGCACGTCGTCGTCGCCCTGCTGCTGTTCGCGAGCTGGCCCTTCACGCGGCTGGTGCACGCGTTCACCGCGCCGGTGCACTATCTCTTCCGGCCCTACATCATCTATCGCAGCCGCGACGAGCGCCCAGCGCCCAGCAGCGTGGCCACCCGTCGTGGATGGGACCCGGTCGGCACCCGGGACCGCGGGCACTGATGCGCTCAGCGGGTGTCGGGGCCCCGGTCCGGGCGGGTCAGGTCGGCTCGCGTGGACACCGTGGCCCGGCAGGTCCGCGGGCCGACGAAGGGCTCCAGCCCCACGGCGGTGTCGGTCTCGCCGATCGCCTCGAGGGTGCCGCGCAGCAGTCCGCGGTGCACGCCGCAGACCACGTCGGGATGCGCCTGCGCCATCGGGAGGAACGGGCAGTCGACCAGGGTGAGCTCGGCCGTCCGCCCGCCGTCCTCGGTGCGGACCTCGGGCTGGTAGCCCCAGCCCTCCAGCATGTCCACGGTCAGGCCGATCTTGCCCAGGAAGGCCCCCGGGGAAGCGGCCTGCGGCCGGTCCGCCTCGCCGGAGGCGTTCCTCAGTGCCCACCGGCGGCCGGCCTCCTCGGGCGTGACCGGCTCCCCGTGCTCGGTCTCGTGCCAGGCCTCGGTGAGGAGCTGCGTCATCGCGGCCAGCGGGCCCTCGGCCGGCGGGTGGGCCGCAAGCGGGCGCCGGGGGCTCCGGTAGACCTTGCGGGGGCGCCCCACGCCGCCGCGGCGCGGGTGCGACTCCACGAGCCGACTGGCCTCGAGCTGGTCGAGGTGGAAGCGAGCCGTGGTCACGTGCACGCCGAGGACCTCGGCGAGCTCGGCCGCGCTGCGGCCCTCCAGCGCACCCGGGGTCGCCGGGTCCTCGGGGAGGTTGGCCAGCAGGTCGACGATCCGCCGACGGACGGGCGAGGCGAGGACGTTGAGCCCCGGCTCCTCGGCGTGCGGCGTCGGGCGGGTCATGCCGAGCCTCGCTTCCACGCCGGAATCCGGTATTTGCAGGATAGTTTGCCGGACGATTCGGGGGGCGTCAATGCCCGGCCGGGAGGTCAGGCCCCACGCCGCGCCGTTCCCCACGAAACCTTGCTGAGTGTCGCTCACATCACTGCCGGACCCCACCCCGTCGCGTTGCGGCGGGCGACCGGGGCGAGTACTTTAACGGACAGTTAAGAGGGAAAGGCCGTAGATATGAAGGAAGCGCCGGCGTCGGCAGCCGTCGATCCCGACGCGCATCCCGGTCGCAACCGGGTGCTCACGCTGTCGACCATCAGCTTCACGGTGATGTTCGCCGTGTGGCTGATGTTCGGCATCCTGGGCAAGCCCATCAGCGAGGAGTTCGGGCTCTCCGAGGTCCAGCTCTCCTGGATCATCGCGGTGGCGGTCCTCAACGGCTCCATGTGGCGCCTGCCCGCCGGTCTGCTGGCGGATCGCTACGGCGGTCGCAAGGTCATGACGGCGATGCTGCTGATGACCGCGGTCCCGGCCTACCTCGTCTCGCGCGCCGACTCCTACGCGATGCTCCTGGTGCTCGCGTTCCTGGTCGGCTTCGCCGGGAACTCCTTCACCGCCGGCATCGCGTGGAACTCCGCGTGGCAGCCCCGGCAGCGCCAGGGCTTTGCGCTCGGGCTCTTCGGGGCGGGCAACGTCGGCGCGTCGATCACCAAGTTCATCGGTCCGCCGATCATCGTGGGCACGGCCGGGGCCACGTATCTCGGCTTCCTGCCGGGGGGCTGGCGGCTGGTGCCGGTCGTCTACGCCGTCGCGCTGGTCGTCCTGGCCGCGGCGACCTGGTTCCTCGCCCCGCGCCGGGACCGGATGCCCGAGCACGGGGCCTCGCTGGGCCACCAGCTCACGCCGCTCGGGCAGCTGCGCGTGTGGCGGTTCAGCCTGTACTACGTGGCGGTCTTCGGCGCCTACGTCGCACTGGCGGCCTGGTTGCCGACCTACTACCTCGACAACTTCGACGTGTCGCTGCAGACCGCGGCCTACCTGACCGCGCTGTTCATCTTCCCCGCCTCCCTGCTGCGTCCGGTCGGGGGCTCGCTGGCCGATCGCTTCGGCGCCCGGCGGGTGATGTACTGGACCTTCGGCGTGATGCTGGTGACCAACGGGTTCCTGATGATGCCCAACGGCCACGTCGTCGTGGTCCAGTCCGACGGCTCCCAGACCGAGCACCTCGGCTACGCCATGGGGCTCTGGCCGTTCACCCTGCTGGTCTTCGTCCTCGGCTGCGCGATGGGCGTGGGCAAGGCCGCGGTCTACAAGCACATCCCGGAGTACTTCCCCGACAACGTGGGCTCGGTGGGTGGTCTGGTCGGCATGCTCGGCGGGCTGGGCGGCTTCTTCCTCCCGCCGATGTTCGCCTACACCAAGGCCTGGTTCGGCTTCCCGTCCAGCACGTTCTTCGTGCTCTTCCTCCTCACCGCCGTCTGCGCCGTGTGGATGCACTGGACGGTCGTCCGGATGCTCCACGAGGAGTCCCCCCAGCTCGCCGGGCACATCGAGCACCCGACCGGGCGGCCGGACCACGCGTCATCGCCGACCGCAGCCGCGGTCGGCCCCACCGACCCACGTGAGCCCGAGGAGGCACGCGCATGAGCAGCAGCAGTCCCACTCGAAGCGGCGAGTGGTTGGATTCCTGGGACCCGGAGAACGAGGAGACCTGGGACAAGCAGCTGGCGTGGAAGACGCTGTGGATCAGCACCTTCACGCTGACGCTGTGCTTCAGCTCCTGGTTCCTCGCCTCGGCGATCGCGCCGAAGCTCACCAACCTCGGCTTCGACTTCACGCAGGACCAGCTCTACTGGCTCGTGGCCATGCCGGGGCTCGCCGGCGGCCTGATGCGGCTGGTCTGGATGGTGCTGCCGCCCATCCTCGGGACCCGCAAGCTGGTCACGCTGACGACACTGCTGCTCATCTTCCCGGTGCTCGGCTGGGGCGTGCGCGTGCAGGACACCGGCACGCCGTACTGGGAGCTGCTGACGCTGGCGTTCCTCTCCGGCATCGGCGGCGGCGCGTTCTCCGGCTTCATGCCGAGCACGTCGTACTTCTTCCCGCGGCGCCTGCAGGGGACCGCGCTGGGCCTGCAGGCCGGCATCGGCAACTTCGGGGTCTCCCTGGTGCAGCTGCTGACCCCCTGGATCATCGGGTTCTCGTTGATCGGGTTCATGGGCGGGTCTCAGCAGATGTCCGGCCTGCCGGGCATCGACGTCAAGGAGGTCTGGTACCAGAACGCAGCCTTCATCTACCTGCCGTTCATCGTCGTGGGCACGATCCTGGCGTGGACGCTGCTCAGGTCGGTGCCGGTCACGGCCAACATCAAGCAGCAGTTCGACATCTTCCGCAACCAGGACACCTGGTGGATGACGCTGCTCTACATCATGACCTTCGGGACGTTCTCCGGCCTGGCCGCGCAGTTCGGCCTGCTGATGAAGAACCTCTACGGCGGAGGAAACCCCGAGATCGTCCAGGGCGTGGGTGACTCCGCCGAGCTGCTCGTCGAGGGCTACTCCGTGCCGGACCCGGTGAAGTTCGTGTTCCTGGGGCCCCTTGTCGGGGCGGGTGCCCGGGTGGTCTTCAGCCCCCTGACGGACCGGATGGGCGGCGCGATCTGGACGCTCATCGCCGGCGTGGGTCTGATCGTCTCGATCGGGGTCACGATGACCGCCCTGGAGCCGGACACCTCCTCGGCGGCCGCGCTCGACTCGGGCTTCGCCGTCTTCCTCTGGGGGATGCTGGCGATCTTCCTGTTCTCCGGGATCGGCAACGCCTCGACCTTCAAGCAGATGCCGATGATCTTCGAGCGCCGCCAGGCCGGTGGCGTGCTCGGCTGGACCGCCGCCATCGCCGCGTTCGGGCCCTTCTTCTTCGGGGTCGGCCTCACGATCATGTCGCCCACGGCGTTCTACGTCATCGGCCTGCTCTTCGCCGTGATGTGCGTGGTGATCACCTGGGTCCGGTACGCACGACCGGGCGCGCCCAAGCCGAGCTGAGCGACGGCCACCGGTGACCCGTCGATCCGGCGAGGATCCGGGCCCGGCCCGTGCGTCGGTCAGGTTGTGGTCAGGTCGGGGACGAGAGGATCGGCACGCACCCACTCGCCCACGCACGAGACGGTCCACGAGGAGATTCGATGCCCGACCTGATCAACGGCCTGCCCCTCCACCCGTTGGTCGTGCACGCGGTGGTGGTCCTGCTGCCGCTCGCCGTGCTCGGCACGATCGCGATCGCGGTGCGCCCCGCCTGGCGGTTGCGGTTCGGCCCGCTGGTCGTCGCGGTGGCCGCCGTGGGGACCGTGCTGACCCCGGTGGCCAGCTCCAGCGGCGAGGCGCTGGAGGAGCAGGTGGGCAGCCCGGGCGAGCACGCCGAGCTCGGTGAGCAGCTGATCTGGTTCGCGGTCCCGCTGCTCGCGCTGTCCCTGGCGCTCGTCCTGCTGGAGCGCCGCCGCGCGCAGGGCAAGAGCCTCCCCGGGCCCGACAGCCTCCGCGTGGTCGTCGCCGGGCTGGCCGTCGTGGTCGCGCTCGCCTCCGCGGTGCAGGTCTACCGGGTGGGTGACTCCGGCGCGCGCGCCGTCTGGGACGACCGGGTCGACTCGTCCGCGGGCGCCGACTAGACGAGATCACGCGGGGTGAGCGGACACCCCGCCCGGGTCAGGCGACCGGAAGCGTGATGACGAACGCCGAGCCCCGCGGCCCCGCCCCCGGCGCCGCGGTCGCGTCGGCCAGCGCGATGTCGCCGCCCACGCTGCGGGCCACCCGGCGCGCGAGCGCGAGGCCCAGACCTGTCCCGTCCCCCCCGGTGCGTCCCGGCTCGAAGAGGTGCGAGACCAGCCGGGGCGGGATGCCGGGGCCGTCGTCGCTCACCTGCAGGTGCACGAGGCGCCCCTCGATCCTGGCCGTCACCCGCACCTGGGTGGCCAGCCGCACGGCGTTGTCCACGACCGGGCTCACGGCGCGGCGTACGAGCTCGGCGGGGGCCGCGACGCGGATGGGCCGCGCGACCTCGACGCTGATCGCGGCGGCCGCCGCGGTCGGCGGCCCCTGCTGGGTCGCGAGACCCTGGCGGATCGACTCGAGCACGGCCTCGAGATCGCACACGTCGCTCGCGGCGCCGCTGACCTGGGCGCGCGCGAGGTCGATCAGCCCCGTGACCGTGGCCGACATGGCGCGACACGAGTCCTGGATGTCGGCGAGGTCCTCGCGCAGCTGGTCGTCGAGGTCCTCGCGCATCGCCACCAGCTCGGCCGTGGCCTGGATCGCGGTCAGCGGGGACCGCAGCTCGTGGGCGAGCTCGGAGGTGAGCCGCTGCTCGGCCAGGATGGCCTGGGCGACCCGGTCCAGCAGGCCGTCCAGGGTGTGCCCCAGGGCGCGGATCTCGTTCGTCGGCTCGCCCAGGTCGAAGCGACGGTGCAGGTCCCGGTCGCTCCACTCCTCGGCGACGCGCGCCATCTCGCCGACCGGCGCGAGGGCCCGCCGGCTGGCCCACGCGGTGACGATCATCGCGAGGGCGACGATCACGGCTCCGGCCACCACCGAGACGACCAGGGCGGCACCCTCGTCGTTCTCGTAGGGCTGCAGCGGTTCGGCCACCACCACGACACCCCGGGTCCCGTCGGCGGCCCCGAACGGCCGGGCCATCAGCTCGTAGTCGTCGTCGGCGCGGCCGGTGCGGACGGCCCCCGCGCGCGAGAGCCGGCTGAAGGCCTCGCTCAGCGACGGCGGGATCTCCCCGGCGACCAGGTCGCCCGCGTCGTCGTACACGGCCACGCCGGGGTCGAGACGGGCGTCGGGCACGTCGAGCCCACCGCCCGGCGCCTGCCTGGTCGCGCTGACCACCGCGTCGGCACGCTCCTGGAGCACCCGGCCCACGGACTGCGAGGCGGCGCCCACGAGCACGACCTGCACGATCACCACGAGCGCGATCGCGACCAGCGTCGCGACCACCCCGGACAGGACCACCAGCTGGCGCCCGAACCGCCCGACGTCAGACGTCTCGTCGCGCCAGAGCCGGCCGGCCACCCGGGCGCGCAGCGCCGACGGGCCCCGCCGCCCGGACGCTCTCATGCGCCTGGGTGCCCTCATGTGAGCCGGAACCCGACGCCGCGCACCGTCTCGATCCGGCTGGGCGAGTCGATCACCTCCAGCTTGGACCGGATGCGGCGGATGAACGAGTCGATCGTGTTCTCGGTGACCGCCGCGCCGTCGGGCCAGCCGGCGGCGACCACGGCGCGACGGCGGACCACCTCGCCGGGGCGGGAGGCGATCGCGGCGAGCATCCGGAACTCGGTGGGGGTCAGCGGCACCTCGCCGTGCTCGGTCCGCGCCGCGTGCGCCACCGGGTCCAGCACCAGCCCCCCCGCCGTCGGCCTCGCGCCGCGCCCCCGCCGGGCAAGCACCTCCAGGCGGGCCAGGACCTCCTTGAGCTCGAAGGGCTTGACCACGTAGTCGTCGGCGCCCGCCGCGAACCCCGAGAGCATCTCGTGGGTCGCGCTCAGTGCGGTCAGGAACAGCACGGGCGCGTGCTGGCCGGCCGACTTCAGCGCCTGGACCACGTCGCGGCCGTCGGCGTCCGGAAGGCCGATGTCCATCACCAGCACGTCGAAGGGCTGGTCGGCCCCGAAGAGGGCCACCGCCTCCTTGCCGTTGTGCGCGGGCACCACCTCGTGCCCGGCCTGCCGGAGCCCCCGCACCAGGACCTTCCGGATGGGTTCCTGGTCCTCGCACACGCCGATGCTCAGCACGGCGCACCGTCCTCGTGCATGCGCGGCCTCCTTCGGCGTGGGTGACGACGGACCCCCGGCTCGCCGGCCCGATCTCCGCACGTCGACTGTCGCGTCGTCAACCTGCCGGCCACCTGACCGGGCGACGGGCGCGCCCGAAGCGGCGTCCCCTGACAGGATCGGCGGGATGAAGCACCTCACCTTGACGGCCCGCGCGATCGACGTCGCGGACGGGGCCGAGCGCGTCGGGCCGTGGGTCGGCGCGGCGATCGCGGTGGCCGTGGCCGTCGCCCTGGCGACACTGGCCCGCTGGTCCATCGGTCGGCTGAGCCGGCGCCGCGACACCGTGACGTCGACCGTGCAGGTCATGGCCCGCCTGGTCTTCGTCCTCCTGGTGGCCATCGGGCTCTACGTCGGGCTGAGGATCATCGGCATCGACCTCGCGCCGGTGCTCGCCGGAGCGGGGATCGCGGGGATCGCGCTCGCCTTCGGGCTGAAGGACATCGCCGAGAACTACATCTCCGGGGTCCTGATGGGCTTCCGCAACCCGTTCAACCTCGGCGACGAGATCGTCAGCGGCGACCACGAGGGCACCGTGGAGGGCCTCAACCTCCGCTACACGACGCTCCGCACGTACGACGGCGTGCGGGTCCTGCTCCCGAACGGGCAGGTCTTCAAGAGCCCGCTGACCAACCTGACCATCAACGGCAACCGCCGCACCGACTTCACGGTGGGCCTGGCCTACGGCACCGACCTCGAGCGGGCCACCGCGGTCCTCGCCGACGCCGTGGCGTCGGTGCCCGGAGTCGACGCCGAGCGGGGCACCCAGGCGTGGGTCGAGGAGCTGGCGGGGTCCTGGGTCGTCGTGCGGGTCCGCTACTGGCACCCCCCGAGGATCGCCGACGTCTGGCGGGTCCGCAGCGCCGCGATCATCGCCGCGACCCGCGCCGCGGCGCAGGCCGGGATCGAGATGCCCTACGAGACGACCGTCGTCCGGGTCGCCGACGGGGGTCGCCGGGAGGAGGCGTGACCGGCGCGGCGCCCCGCCGCCGATCGGCTCGGAGCCCGCGCCGAGTCAGCCGCCGGCCTGGGCGTTGTCCTTCATCGTCCCCCAGCCGTGCCAGCGCTCGACCTGCATCACGGCCGTGAAGCGGGTGCGCTCCTGGTCCGGGTAGTCGCGGTCGATGTAGTGCTGCGCGAGCCGATTGATGTCGACGAGGCCGACGTCCTCGCGGATCTCCGTCACGCGGCCGAGCAGCGTGAGGTGGGTGTACCAGGAGTCCCGGTCGAGCACCGACAGGCTGAGCCGGGGGTCGCGCCGCAGGTGCCCGAGCCGCACGCGACCCTCGTCCATGTTGAGCAGCACCCGGTCGTCCTCCCAGAGATACCAGGTCGGCACGGAGACCGGGGCGCCGTCGCGGCGCAGCGTGGCCACCACGGCGGGGTTCGGCTTGCGCAGCAGCTCGACGGCGTCGTCGGGGAGCGGGGGCTGGGACACGGCTTCCTCCGGAGTCGGCGGGGGTGAGGAGCTCCATGGTTGCCGGTGGGAGCGCGCCGGGGCCACCCCGGAGCACGACTGCGCCAACGACCGGCGCTGCGGGTGGTCTCGCGATCACCCGCGTGGGGGAGCGTCAGGCGCGGCCCGGTGGGGACCGGGAGGACTGGCCCGGAGGCGGGCCCGGCGGGTGGCGCCTTCGTCCGGTCGGGGGCCTCCGGCAACGCAACCCACGAATGAGGAGACGATGATGAAGGCAGTGACGTGGCAGGCCCCTGCGCAGGTGAGCGTGGAGGAGGTGCCCGACCCGTCGATCGTGGAGCCCACCGACGCGGTCGTGCGCATCACGACCACCGGGCTCTGCGGTTCGGACCTGCACCTGTACGAGCCGCTCGCCCCCTTCATGACGGCCGGGGACATCGTCGGTCACGAGCCGATGGGTGTGGTCGAGGAGGTCGGCCCCCAGGTGGAGAAGCTCTCCGTGGGCGACCGGGTCGTCGTCCCCTTCAACATCAGCTGCGGCGACTGCTGGATGTGCCGCCGCAACCTGCACAGCCAGTGTGAGACGACCCAGAACCGCGACATGGGCACCGGGGCCAGCCTCTTCGGCTTCAGCAGCCTCTACGGCGCGGTGCCCGGCGGGCAGGCCGAGCTGCTGCGGGTCCCCTTCGCCGACTTCCTGCCCATGAAGGTCCCGGAGGGCCCGGTCGACGACCGGTTCGTCTTCCTCTCCGACGTGCTCCCCACGGCGTGGCAGGGGGTCGAGTACGCGGATGTCCCCGAGGAGGGCTCGCTGCTCGTGCTGGGCGCGGGGCCGATCGGTGACATGGCCGCGCGCATCGCGATGACCCGCGGCCAGCGGACGATCGTGGTGGACCGGGTGCCGGAGCGGCTCGCGCGGGTGGGCCAGCGAGGCGCCGACACCATCAATCTGGACGAGGTCGATGACGTGGCCGAGGAGGTCCGGTCCCGCACGAACGGCCGCGGCGCCGACGCGGTCATCGACGCGGTCGGCATGGAGGCGCACGGCAGCCCCGTGGCGGAGGGGCTGCTCAAGGTGGTGGCGAAGCTGCCGGACGCCGTCGCCGCCCCCGTCTCGCAGCACGCCGGGGTGGACCGTCTGGCCGCCCTGCACACCTCGCTGGACGCCGTCCGGCGCGGCGGCACCGTCTCCCTGCTCGGCGTGTACGGCGGGGCCGCCGACCCCATGCCGCTGGTGCAGATGTTCGACAAGCAGATCCAGCTGCGCATGGGGCAGGCCAACGTCCGGGCCTGGACCGACGCGATCATGCCGTCCCTGCTCGACGACTCCGACCCGCTGGGCACCGAGGAGTTCGTGACGCACCGGCTGCCGCTGGACGAGGCCCCGGAGGCCTACCGGCGCTTCCGCGACAAGGACGACGGCATGGTCAAGGTCGTCTTCACGCCCTGAGGCGGGACGCGCCGCGGGCGGGCCCGCGGGCCCGCCCGCAGCGCCCGGCCTCGGCGGAGGGGGTCAGGAGCCCTCCAGGTCCCGGTTGGTGCGGCCGCTGACGACGGACCCGGGCTGGGTCGAGGTGGGGCGCCGGCGGCGGTCGGCGCCCGCGTCGTCGACCTTCACGAGCAGCCACGCGTCGTCGTCGCCACCCGTTCTGGTGTGCGTCAGCGCGATGTCGCCGCTCAGCTTCTCCCCGTGCAACGTCACCCGCAGGTGGCCGCGCGCGAGGGCGTCGCGGAGCGGGACGGTCTCGCCGTCCTCCGTCGTGGCGTTGGTCAACGGCCCCCGGTCCCAGATGATCACCGTCCCGGCGCCGTACCCCTCCTCGATGCGGCCCTCGAAGCCGCCGTAGTCGAGCGGGTGGTCGTCGGTGCGGGTCGCGAGCCGCTTCTCCCGCGGGTCCAGCGACGGGCCCTTGGGGACGGCCCAGGAGACCAGGACGCCCTCGATCTCCAGGCGCAGGTCGAAGTGCAGGCTCGACGCGTCGTGTCGCTGCACCACGAAGACCGGGCCGTCCCCGGCCCAGCTCGGGCGCGAGCGGGAGTCGGACGAGGGTTCGCCCGAGGCGGCGGTGTCCCGCCGCCGCTCGTAGTCACCCAGGTCGGAGGAGGAGCGGTCGGTCGCATCGGTCATCACGGCCTCCTCAGCCGGGGTGGTCCGCGCGGACGCCCTCGCGGCCGCTGTCGGTGCCGCTCTCGCGGGACGCGCGCATGGAGGCCACATCGTCGACGACGTCGATGATGTTCACCAAGGCCGTGATCAGGGCCCCGTAGAGGGGCCACAGCAACCCCGGCAGCTCGTTTCCGGAGAGGTGGTGGGTCAGGTCGTCCACCTCCTGGTGCAGGCCGGCCACCTGCGCGTCGGGGTCGGCGATCCGCTCGCCGGTCCGCTCCGCCAGGTCGGTCCACGACCGCCGGAAGTTCTCCTCCCACTCGCCGGGAGGCATGGCCGACTCGTTCACGGCCCGCGCGATGGCGCGTGCCTGGGCGACGCCCTCCTCGAGCCGGACCAGCAGCTGTTCCCCGGTGGTCGCATCGCCCGCCCAGGCCGAACGCCACGTGCGCGGGTTCCACGCCTGGCTCTCCCGGGTGAAGGAGAGGGTCTGCTGGGCGTGGTCGACGAGGTCGTCGATCTCCCGCGTCTCACTGATCCATTCCTCGGCGTGCTCGGTGCTCGAAGGGGTCCTCAGGTCTCGGGCGATGCGCTGGAGCAGGCCACCGAGGCGACGGTTGACCTCGTCGAGGTGTCGCTCCGCGCTGCGGTCGTCGAGGGGTGGGACGACCACGAGGTTGACGAGAAGGCCCGTGACCACCCCGAGCACCGTGTCCCCGAGACGGTCGATGAGCAGGCCCTCCTGCGTGCTGCTTCCTGCGGTGAGCAGGAAGAGGCACGTGGTGGCGACGGTGACGCCCTCCTCGCGCAGCAGCCGCGACCGGGCGGCGAGCAACCCGGCCAGGACCGTCACCCCCAGGGTCAGGGGCCCGTAGCCGAGGGCCTCGACGGCCAGGAAGGACAGGAGGATGCCCATGAAGGTGGACAGGACCGACTGCACGCCGCGCCAGAAGGTCCGGTAGACGGTGGCGTGGACCGTCAGCAGGGCGGCCCACGCGGACAGGAACGGCTGCTGCAGCTCGAACAGCCTGGTCGCCAGCAGCCACGCCGCCACCGTGGCCAGCGTCGCCTTCAGCACCTGCAGCAGATCGGTCTGGGTCTCCGGATGCGCCAGCGCTGCGCGGGCCTTGCGGTAGGCAGAGCGGTGGTTGAGGGACACGAGACCAACGCTGCCTTCCCCGGGGTCGATGCGCCTCATTCCCTTGATCGAGTTCTGGAAGCCGGACGGGAGCCCGCGCGTGGCACGGGCCGGCCGCCGGTCACCGGATTCGACCGGCGGCTCCGACGCCGTGCGCGTCGGCGCGGGGTTGCCGGAGCTGGCGGGCCAGCACCGGGTTGTCGACCCCGGCGCCGAGCAGCCGGGCCGCCGCCAGCTCCGGGCCGTCGTCGAGCGCCGCTGCGTGCAGCAGGGACCGCACCGTCAGCTCCCTCATCTCCGCGCGCGACGCGAGCTCACGCATCTGGCCGATCCAGCTGCGGGTGGCGGGATGCCCGTGGCGGCGTCCCAGGAGACACAGCGCGTCGAGGATGTAGGCGTCCAGCCACGTGTACGGGTCCGCGTGCCGCGTGCAGCGCGTGCGCGCCTCCCCGAGCAGCGTGAAGGCGCGCTCGGTGTCCCCCCGTGCCTCCGCCACCAGGGCCAGGCCCCTGGCCGCGAACCCCTCCCAGCAGGGGTCGCCGAGCTGACAGGCGCGGGCGAACGACTGCTCGAAGGCCCGGGCGGCCTCGGGGACGCGGTGCCGCGCGAGCTCCACCTCGCCGATGAGGGCCTGCGGCCAGGGCAGGAAGGCCAGCCAGTGATCGGACTGCGCGAGGGCCATCGCTCGCTCCACGTGGGTTGCCGCGGCCTCCGGATCCCCCCGGAGCAGGAAGATCCGCCCCGTCATGGAGCGCGCGTAGGCCTCGCGCCGCGGCTCGCCGGCGAGCCTCGCCAGGTCTCCGGCCTCGGCGAGCAGGGCCAGGGCCCGCGGGTAGTTCCCGCGGTCGCTCTCGACGCTGCCGAGGTAGGCGCTCGCCCGCGCGAGGAGCGTCGGCGAGCCGTCGCCCCACGCGAGGGCGTCGTCGAGCCACACCTCCGCCCGGTTGTAGCGGCCCCGCAGGAAGTCCACATACCCCAGCTCGGCGCGCGCACTCGCCACCGCGGCGCGGTCGCCGGCGACCCGAGCGATGCGGTCGACCTCGTGGAGCGTCCCCAGCCCCTCCTCGTCGAGACCGCGGACGGAGTGGACGAGCGCCTCGGCCAGCAGGAGCCGCGCATGGATCCGCAGGCGGTCGGCCCCGGACGCGTCGGCGAGGCGGACGGCGGTGCGCAGCGACGTCACTCCGTGGCCGTGCGCCCCCGCCGAGATCGCCGCCGAGCCAGCCTCGACCACCGCGCGGATGGAGACGTCGTCCGCGACCTCCCCGGCCGGCTCGGTCCGCTGGGCCATGGCCTCGCGCACGGCGTTGCCGGGCGGCACCCCGACCTCGTCCTCGAGCAGCCGGGTATAGGCCTGGAGCTGCTGCTTCGCGCCGACCTCGTCGCCCGCGAGGCGGTAGAGCCGGATCAGCAGCGCCTGGTGGTTCTCGTCGAGGGGGCTCATGGCGGCGGCCCGCAACGCCACGTCGCGCGCACGGGTGAGCTCGCCCTGGGCCGTCAGCACGAGCGCGGCCTCGTGGAGGATCGCCTCCGAGGCATCGGCGACCCGGCGCCGCTCGGACAGCAGCCAGGTCGAGAACGTGGGGGCGCCTCGCAGCTCGATGCCCTCCAGCAGCTCCTGCCCGAGGCCCGCCTGGTCGAGCGCCTGGGCCGACGAGCCGCGGGTGACCACGAACGCGTCCACCCGCACCCGGGTCGGGAGCCTCAGGACCACCGGGTCACCCCCGACCTCGCACCCCTCGCCGAGGCCGCGGCGGATCTCGGCCAGGCACCACCGCAACGCGCGCAGCGGATCCTCGGTCTCGGCGAACAGGAGCTCGGCGAGCTCGCTCCGGCTGGGCGCACGCGCGCTCAGGAGGAGGTAGGCAAGCAGCGCCCAGCTCTTGCGGCTCCGGAACCGGTAGCCGTCGCCGGTGGACAGCTCGATGCGCGGCGAGCCGAGCAGGCGGACCGTCCGGCCCGCCGAGCCCCCGGCGCCGTGGCCGACCAGGTCCGGACTCCCAACGCCCATCGGCGGCTCCATCCCCGGGATCGCCCCTGGTCAGCGTGGCACAGGACAGCGCTGACCACGAGCAGCTCCTCGGCCGGGGTCCGACCGCACCCGGCCATCGCCGGTCAGGTGTGCTCGCTGACCGAGAAGATCTCGTCCGCCACGAGGCCGTGGGCCTCGCGATGCACCGCGTTCGCGGCTTCCGCGTCCGGGGCCTCGACGAGGCAGAAGATCTTGCCGGCCGCCTCGTCGACCCAGTACTTCAGGTAGGTGACGTCGTGCTGCTTCTGGATCTCGAGATCGGCCTGGTGGGCGCCGGCCGCGTCGGCCGCCGACACACCGCCCTCGATGCTGTGCACGTCCATGAAGAGCGCCATCTGCTTCTCCTGTCCCGGGTGCGCCGAGGCCGTGTGCCGCGGCTTCGAGCCCTTACGACACCGCTCGCCCGTGTGACCCGGCGTTTGACGGCGGTGGGCCCCGGGGGCTGCGAGGCCGGGACCGGCCAGCGCGCCGCGCCCCCCGGCGGCCCGGGCAGGAGTAGGTTGCGGCACGGGGAGCGAGGAGGCCGGAATGTCCGAGATGGTGGCGAAGCGCACGGGGTGGGACCTGGTGCTGGGCGGGCTGCTGGTCGTGGTCGGGGTGGTGATCCTGGGCCACGCGGTGATCGCGACGGCGGTCTCGGTGCTGTTCATCGGTTGGTTCGCGTTCGTCGCCGGCCTGGCGACGGTCGGCATGGCCCTCTTCCAGCGCGGCGGGGACGGCTACTGGACCGCGCTGCTCGGCGGCGGCCTGCTCGCCGTGCTCGGATTCGTCATGCTGCGCAACCCGGATGCGGCCGCGGTGACGCTCACGCTGGTCGCCGGGGCCTCGTTCCTGACCACCGGCATCGTCCGGCTGGCCGCGGCGACCCAGTTCCCCGAGGCGCGGGTGCCGCTGGTCATCGGCGGCGGTGCCGCCACCGTGCTGGGCCTCATCGTGCTCCTCAACCTCTTCGAGGCCAGCCTCGCCCTGCTGGGGGTCCTGCTGGCGCTGGAGGTGCTCTCGGAGGGCGTGGCGATCATGGTGGCGGGCCGGGCGGCGACCAGCGTCGCCCGAGCGGGCGCGGGCAGGGCGCCGGCCGCCTGACCGGCGCCGTGGCGCGCGGCGTGGAGCCGGTCGACGCGCACTTCGCGCGCGCGGTCGAGCGCCTGGGTGTCGCGGGTTCCGCGACCGGGCAGCCCGCTGACCCCCGGTTCGGGGCACTGTTCGAGGCCCAGGCCACGAGCCGGCACCTGGACCTCGCGGCACGGCAGCTGCAGGCGCAGGGCCAGGGCTACTACACGATCGGCTCGGCCGGTCACGAGTCGAACGCCGCGCTGGGCCTGCTGTCCCGGCTCACCGACCCGGCGCTGCTGCACTACCGCTCCGGCGCCCTCTATGCCGCCCGGGCCCACGCCGCGGGGACCGTCGACCCGATCCGGGAGACGCTGAGGAGCCTCACGAGCTCCGCCCGGGACCCGATGTCGGGCGGGCGGCACAAGGTCATCGGGCACCCCGGCCTGCACATCGTGCCGCAGACCTCGACCATCGCCTCGCACCTCCCGCGCGCGGTCGGCCTCGGGTACGCCCTCGGGGTGGCGTCGCTGCTGGAACGGCCGACCCCGTGGCCGCCCGATGCCCTGGTCGTCTGCAGCTTCGGGGACGCCTCGGTGAACCACTCGACGGCCCTCGGCGCGCTGAACGCCGCGGCATACCTGACCCACCGGCGCCAGGCGTGCCCGGTGCTGTTCGTCTGCGAGGACAACGGACTCGGGATCAGCACGCGGTCCCCGCGCGGGTGGACGGCGGCCGCCCTGCGCCACCTGCCCGGCCTGCCCTACGTCCACGCCGCGGGCGACGAGCCGGCCGGCCTGCTGGCGGCGACCGGGCGGGCGCTGGACGCCGTGCGGGGGAGCCGGTCGCCCGCGGTGCTGCACCTGGAGACGGTCCGATTCATGGGCCACGCCGGCTCGGACGTCGAGAGCGCCTACCGCTCGCCGCGCGCGATCGAGTCCGACCTCGCGCGCGACCCGCTGCTGGCGATCGCCCGGGCGCTCGTCGGGAGCGGGGCGTGGAGCGCCGAGCGGGTCCTGGCCCGCTACGAGGAGATCCGGGAGGTGGTGGCCGAGACCGCGCGGGACGTCGTCCGCGAGCCGCGCCTCGCCAGCCGTGCCGACGTGATGGCCCCGCTTGCGCACCGCCCGCGGCAGGCGTCGGCCCGGCGGGCCCCGGACCAGGCCGGCTCCGGGGCGCGCCGCACGCTCGCGCAGGCCATCAACGCGACCCTGGCGGAACAGATGGAGCGCCACCCGGAGGCCCTGCTCCTCGGGGAGGACGTCGCGGTCAAGGGCGGCGTCTACGGCGTCACGCGGGGCCTCCGCGACCGCTTCGGCGCGGCGCGCGTCGTCGACACCCTGCTCGACGAGCAGACGATCCTGGGCGTGGCCCTCGGCGCCGCCCTCGCGGGCTTCCTTCCCGTGCCCGAGATCCAGTACCTCGCCTACCTGCACAACGCCGAGGACCAGCTGCGCGGCGAGGCCGCCTCGCTGGGGTTCTTCTCCGCCGGGCAGTACGCGAACGGCATGGTCGTGCGCGTCGCCGGGCTGGCCTACCAGCGGGGGTTCGGCGGGCACTTCCACAACGACAACTCGGTCGCCGTCCTGCGCGACATCCCCGGGCTGGTGCTCGCGGTCCCCAGCCACCCGGCGGTGGCGCCGGGCCTGTTGCGCGGATGCATCGACCTGGCCCGCCGGGACGGGAGGGTCTGCGTCTTCCTCGAACCGATCGCGCGCTACCACACCCGCGACCTCGCGGACGGAGACCAGCGGTGGCTCGCTGCCCACGACGACGCGAGCTCGCTCGTGCTGGGCGAGGTGACCACCCACGGGGAGGGCGCCGACCTGCTGCTGGTGACCTTCGGCAACGGGGTCTTCCTGAGCAGGCGCGCCGCCGGGACCCTGGGCGCCGAGGGCGTCGCGTGCACCGTCCTCGACCTCATGTGGCTGACGCCGCTGCCGGTGGACGCGCTCGTCGCTGCCGCGCGCGCGGCGGCCGCGATCCTGGTCGTGGACGAGACCCGGGCGACCGGCGGTGTCGCCGAGACCGTGGTCACCGCGCTCCTGGAGGCCGGGATCGACGCCCCGGTCGCGCGCGTGACCAGCGCCGACAGCTTCATCCCCCTCGGCCCGGCGGCCGCGACCGTGCTGCTGCAGGAGACCGACATCGTCGCCGCGGGACGCCGCCTGGTCGGGGCCGCTCGGGGCGGCGCGGAATAGCTGCCAGTTCTCCATCGACGGGTTCTCGTGCGCCGAGCCCCGCCCAGCCGGGGCCCGGGCTCGTCGCGATCCCGCTGCTGGCCGAGGACCCGCAGGCCGGTCCGGCGGCCCTGTTCTCCGCGCCGCTGGCGACCGGCGACGGCACCCCCCCGACGCCCTGCCCCGCCTCGACGAGGCCGCGGCCGTGCGGGAGCGGGCTGACAATCGCGCTCGACGGCGCGCTACCGGCCGTTGCGCTCGCGGTGGCTGCAGCCGGGCCAGCAGCAGGGGCGCCGCATGCCCTCCTCGAGCTCCTCGCGCGTACGCCGGATCCGGCGCTCGCGGGTCGGCGCCTGCTTGGCGTCCTCGACCCAGCAGATGAACTCGTTGCGCGCGAGCGGCGTGATGTCGTGCCAGGCCTCGAGCGCGGTGGCGTGCGTCGTCAGCTCCGCGGCGAGGTCGGCCGGCAGCTGGTGGACGGTGCCCGCGGGAAGCGTGGTGCTCACGCGCCCGATGATAGGGCCAGACCCGGGCGGAATCTCCCGGCCACTTCCCGGTCCAGCGGGGCGGTGGAGGATTCCGGCCGAGGTCCCGGGACGCCACCTGGTCGGGGCCGCTCGGGGCGGAGCGGAATAATTGCCACGCCCGGGCGGCTGACCAGCTGGCCGGCCCCACCTCGAAGGGTGTGCACCATGGACGAGCGCGGGGACCCGTCGGTCGATCGCGGCATCAGCCGCGTGCGCGACGGGGGAGCGGCATGACCGTGCTGGCCTCCGGCGAGGTGCCGGGCTACCTCGCGCCCGCGGCGGCGCTGGTGCTGGCCGCCGCGGCGGTCGGCTATCTGAGCGTCCGGCTGCGCGTGATCCCCATCGTGGGCTTCCTGATCGCCGGGATCCTCATCGGCCCGGCGCAGCTCGGCCTCGTCGCCTCGACCGATGCCGTCGACGCCGCCGCCGAGGTCGGCGTGATCCTCCTGCTGTTCACGATCGGCATCGAGTTCTCGCTCGAACGCCTCGCCCGGGTGTGGCGATGGATCCTCCTGGGCGGCGGCGCCCAGGTGCTCCTGGCCATCGCCCTGACCATGGGCCTGGTGGCCCTCGCGGGCAAGGACTGGCGGACCGGGCTCTTCAGCGGGTTCCTCGTGGCCCTGTCGTCGACCGCCATCGTGCTGTCGGTGCTGGCCGACCGGCGCCAGACCAACGCCCTGCGGGGCCGGCTGGCGCTCTCCGTGCTCGTCCTGCAGGACCTCGCCGTGGTCGCCATGGTCGTCGTCGTGCCGCTGCTCGCCGACGACGCCGAGGGGGGAGCGGGTCCGCTGCTCCGCGCGATCGGCACCGCCCTGGCCGTGGTGGTGGGCGTGCTGGTCGTCGCGAGGCGGCTGATGCCGCCGCTGCTGGAGCGGGTGGCGGCCCTCTGCTCGCCGGAGGTGTTCCTGCTCGCCGTCGTCGCGATCTGCTTCGGGACGGCGTACCTCACCGCACTCGCCGGGGTGAGCGTCTCCCTCGGCGCCTTCCTGGCCGGGCTCGTGGTCAGCGAGAGCCGGCAGAGCACGCAGGCGCTCTCCGAGATCCTGCCGCTGAAGATCATCTTCTCGGCGGTCTTCTTCGTCTCGGTCGGCATGCTGCTCGACGTCGGCTTCGTCCTCGGCAACCTGCCCCTGGTGGTCGGGCTCGCCGTCGCGGTGCTGGTCATCAAGTCGCTGACGACCACCGTCGCGCTGCTGCCCACCGGCGCCGGCTGGCGACAGGCCGTCGCGGCCGGCCTGCTGCTGGGCCAGGTCGGCGAGTTCTCGTTCGTGCTGCTCACCGTCGGCGACGACGCCGGGCTCAGCCCCGGCGGGCTCGGCGAGGACGGCTTCCAGGCCCTGGTCGCGATCACGGTGCTGCTGATGGTCCTGACCCCGGCGCTGGCGGCGGCCGGCGACCGGCTGCTGCGGCGGCAGCCCGCCGAGGACGAGCCGATGCAGCCCGACTCCTCGCACGAGAGCGAGGGTCTCGCGGACCACGTGGTGCTGCTCGGCTGGGGCCGCGACAGCGTCGACCTGGCGCGCGACCTGATGCGCCGCGACGTGCCCGTGGTGATGACCACGCTCAGCCCCGAGGGCGCCGCGGCGGCCGAGTGGGCCGGCGTCCCGGTCGTCACCGGCGACTCGGCGCGCTCCGCCGTGCTGGAGATGGCCGGGGTCGCGCAGGCCCGCCTCGTGGTCATCGCCGAGGACGAGCCCGACCAGGCGGCCCGCGTCGCCACGATGGTCCGCGGCCTGACCGACGCCCCCGTGATGGTGCGCGCGCACGGCAGCGCCGACCTGACCGAGCTGTCCACCGCCGGGGTCGACCACGTGGTCGACCCCCGCGCGGCGAGCCGGGGGCGGCTCTTCCACGCCGTGCTCGACCGGCTGGCGATCCCGCGCCCGTCGACGATGGCCCCGGGGGAGGGCGGGCTCACCTGGGTCGACACGACGAGGCTGGTCCACGTGCCCGTCCCGCCCGACGCGGGTTGCGACCACGCCGCCGCGTCCCGGCCCGTCCTGCCCAGCGCGGAGGGCTGCGTGGAGTGCCTGCGCGCGGGGGAGCGCTGGGTGCACCTGCGGATCTGCCTGCAGTGCGGCCACGTCGGCTGCTGCGACTCCTCGCCCGGCCGCCACGCGACGGCCCACCACGAGCAGACCGCGCACCCGGTCATGGCCAGCGTCGAGCCCGGGGAGCGCTGGGCCTACTGCTTCGTCGACGAGGTGACGATCGAGGGGCCGGAGCCGGCGACGGCGGGCCGGGGTCGCCGGGACTAGGTCGCCGGGACCAGGTCGCCGGGTGACCCGCTAGAGGTCCCCGGCCGGCACGACGGCCGCGCTGAGGGACCCGGCCTCGGCGTCCCGGGCCAGGGTCTCGGGCGTGGGAGTTCCGTCCTCCAGGGCGCGCTGCGTGAGCACGACGACCACCCGGCCCTCGCGGAAGACGCGCCCCGACCACGCGGCGTCGCCGTGCGGCACGGGGATCCGGGTCACGCCGACCCGCTCGCTGATCGTCACGACCAGGACGGCCCGCTCGTCGCCCTCGCGCGCCAGGACGCAGCCGTTGGCGACGCCGGCCGCCCCGGCCGCGTCGTCCCCGGTGACCTCGGTGAAGCCGCGCTGCCGGAACAGCAGGCGCAGCGCGTCGCCGGCCGTGGCGCCGCCGGCGCCCACCGGCGGCAGCTGCACGTAGAGCGTGTCCGGGTCGGAGTCGATGGCCCACCGGTAGCCGGGTTCGTCGCTGGCTGCGCTCATCCCGCGACCCTGTCACGGACCCCGGAGCCGGACCCCGGGCCGGGCGTCCACCGGCCGGGGATGACCCGGCTGGACCATGCGAGGCCGCCGATCGGTCACTGTTCCACGAGCGAGGCCCGGCGGCCCGGGCGCCCACCTAGCGTGGGCGGGACGAGGACGCCGCCAGCCCAGGAGTCGCCGTGACCGCGCTCGGGACGCAAGCCGAGGGAGCTCCCTCGGCGTTGTCGGCGACGGACCCGGCGGACCCGACGGGCCCGACGGGCCCGACGACCGGTCCGAGGGACGAGACCCGAGAGTCGAGCGCCGCCGAGGTCTGGCCGCTCTCCCGGGTGGCCGCGGTGACGACCTTCGTCTGCGTCAGCATCGCGTGGTGCTTCGTCGTGCGTCTGCTGACCGACGGGGCGCTGGTCAGCCTGTGGCTGGCCTGCGGGCTCGCGGCCTTCAGCGTGGGCAGGCCGGGCTGGTACCGGCCGCTGCTGGACTGGTCGCCGTTCATCGTCTTCTTCCTCGCCTACCAGAGCACCCGCGGCCTGGCCTACACGCTGGGGCTGCCGACGATCTGGCAGCTCCCGGTGTCCTTCGACGCCTGGCTCGGGGGCGGAGCGATCCCCGGGGTGTGGCTGCAGCAGCACCTGCTCCCCGCCGGCGGCGCCGTCGGCTGGTGGGAGCTCCCCGTGGCGCTGGTGTACGTCTCCCACTACTGGGTGGTGTTCGTGGTCGCGGCAGTGCTGCGACGACGCAGCCGGGAGCTGTTCCGGCGCTTCATCCGCCGGGTCATGGTCGTGCTCGGCGTCTGTGTCTGTGTCTACGTCGTGATGCCGACGGCGCCACCCTGGGCGGCTGCGGCGTGCTCGGCGGAGCAGGTGGCGGACCACCCGTCGTCCCCGCCGTGCATGCTCTCCGAGCCCGGGCCGCACCAGGAGACCCTGGTCGGCCCCATCGCCCCGCCGAACCCCGGGGACCCCGACCACCTGCAGCGCCTGACGGCGCGCGGCCTGGAGCTGGTTCCGGGAACGAGGCCGCTGGTGGGCCGGGCCCTCGGCGTGGGGTTCGACCTGACCAATCCCGTGGCCGCGGTGCCCTCCCTGCACGCCGCGCTGGCGTTGCTGGCCTCCGCCTTCCTCTGGCGCCGGGTTCGCCGGCGCTGGCGGCCGCTGCTCGCGCTCTATCCCCTGGCCATGGCCTTCACGCTCGTGTGGACCGGCGACCACTACGTCTTCGACATCCTGGCCGGCTGGGTCCTCGTCGCCCTGACGTGCCAGGGTCTCGGCGCGCTCGAGCGGGCGCAGTCCGCGCGTCGAGCCCGGGCCCCCGTGGGGCGCGAGGCGCGGACCTCGAGCGGCTGGAGCTCAACGCCGGGCACGCCGGGATGATCGTGGGACGCAAGGCCCACCAGGAGATGATCCCCGCCATGCTGGAGTGGCTCGGGCGGGACCGCGAGCCCGGGGCCGGCCGATGACTGTCACTGCCGTCCGGCTCGGCGGGCGCCCCGAGCAACCGCTGCTGGTGCTGGGCCCCTCGCTGGGCACCTCCGCCGCCACCCTCTGGACCGCGGCCGCCGAGCGCCTGTCGGCGGACTTCCAGGTGCTGGCCTGGGACCTGCCGGGCCAGGGTTACAACCGCGCCGCGGTGGAGGGCGAGCTGTCGATGGCCGACCTCGCTCGCGACGTGCTCGAGGTCGTGGACGCGACCGGCGGCGGGCTGCACCCGCCGGCCTTCCACTACGCGGGCGACTCGATCGGGGGCGCCGTCGGCCTCCAGCTGCTGCTCGACGCCCCCGACCGGGTCCTGAGCGCGACCCTGCTGTGCACCGGTGCCCGCATCGGGACCGAGGACTCCTGGCGAGAGCGCATCGCGCTGGTGACCTCCGGCGGGACGTCCTCGCTGGTGGACGGGGCCGCGGAGCGCTGGTTCGCGCCCGGCTTCCTCGACCGCGAGCCGGAGCGCGCCTCCGCGCTGCTGGGCGCGCTCTCGGGCGCCGACGACGCCGGTTACGTCGCCGCCTGCGGCGCGCTGGCCGCCTTCGACGTGCGGGGGCGGCTGCCGGAGATCGAGACGCCGGTGCTCGCGGTGGCCGGGGCGCACGACGCGGCCACGCCGCCGGCCGACCTCGAGCAGGTGGCGACCGGCGTGCGGGACGGGCGGCTGGTCGTGCTCCCCGACGTCGCACACCTGGCCCCGGCCGAGGACCCGGCGCGGGTGGCCGGCCTGATCCGTGAGCACGCGCTGGGGCCGGCGCGCGACGAGCGGACGGTGGGCGACCTCCGCGCGGCCGGGGAGGAGCTGCGTCGTCAGGTGCTGGGCGACGCGCACGTCGACCGGGCCGTCGCGCACGCGCCCGACCTGACCGCCGACTTCCAGGAGTTCCTCACCGAGTACGTGTGGGGCGGCGTGTGGAGCCGGCCCGGCCTCGACCGGCGCTCGCGCTCGCTCGTGGCGCTGACGGCCCTCGTGGCGGAGGGCAACCTCGAGGAGCTCGCGTTGCACCTGCGCGCTGCGCGTGGCAACGGGGTGAGCGAGGAGGAGATCAAGGAGCTGCTCCTGCAGACCGCCGTCTATTGCGGGGTCCCGGCCGCGAACACCGCCTTTCGGGTTGCCGCCGAGATCCTGCGGGGGGAATAGCGTGGCGCAGATGACGACGAGCTACCTGTACGCCGCGGCACGCACCCCCTTCGGCCGCTTCGGCGGGGCCCTGGCGGGCGTGCGGCCCGACGACCTGGCCGCGGCCGCGGTGACGGGGCTGCTCGACCGGGTCGCCGGGCTCGACCCGGCGGCGGTCGACGACGTGTTGTGGGGCTGCGCCAACCAGGCCGGCGAGGACAACCGGAACGTGGGCCGCATGGCGGTGCTGCTCGCGGGGCTGCCGACGTCGGTCCCGGCCGCCACGGTGAACCGGCTCTGCGGGTCGTCCCTGGACGCGGCGATGCAGGGCTCGCGCACCATCGAGACCGGCGACGCGGACGTCGTCCTGGCCGGCGGCGTGGAGTCGATGACGCGGGCGCCCTGGGTGCTGCCGAAGCCGGACAAGCCGTTCCCGGCCGGCCACGCCACGGCGGTCTCGACGGCACTGGGCTGGCGGCTGGTCAACGAGCGGATGCCCGAGGAGTGGACCGCCTCGCTCGGGGAGTGCAACGAGCAGCTGCAGGAGCGCTTCGGGATCTCCCGCGAGCGCCAGGACGCGTTCGCCGCCCGGTCGCACCAGCTCGCGGAGGCGGCGTGGGAGGCCGGCAGCTATGACGACATCGTGGTGGGGGTCGAGGGTGCCGACCTGCCGCGCGACGAGGGAGTGCGCTCGGGCTCGACCGCCGAGGGGCTGGCGAAGCTGAAGCCGGTCTTCCGGTCCGAGGGCACCATCACCGCCGGCAACGCGAGCCCGCTCAGCGACGGCGCCTCGGCCGTGCTGCTGGGCTCGGAGGCGGCGTCGCAGGTGATCGGCGCCGACCCGATCGCGCGGGTCGCGGGCCGCGGCGTGCACGCGCTCGACCCCCAGGACTTCGGCTTCGCGCCCGTCGTGGCCGCGCAGCGGGCGCTCCAGCGGGCCGGGATCGACTGGGGCGACGTGGGGGCGATCGAGCTCAACGAGGCCTTCGCGGTGCAGTCGCTGGCCTGCGTGGACGCATGGCAGGTCGACCCCGGGATCGTCAACGCCTGGGGCGGCGCCATCGCCATCGGCCACCCGCTGGGGGCCTCCGGCGGGCGCGTCCTCGGGACCCTCGCCGCGCGCCTGCGCGCCTCGGGCGAGCGGTGGGGCGTGGCCGCGATCTGCATCGGCGTCGGGCAGGCGCTGGCGGTGGTGCTCGAGAACCAGGATGCCGCGTGAGCCGCAAGCTGTTCGACGCCCCGGAGTGGCTCTACCTGCTCCGCGACTACGACGCCATCTATCGCCACGGCTCCGCCGGCGGGAGCAAGGCGATCCGCAGCCACCGGCGGAAGGTCCGGGAGGCGATCTCGGACGTCATCGAGGCCGACCCGGACATCATCGAGCGCGAGCCGGCCGGCCTGCCGGCGGCAGCGCACCTCCCGCGGGCGCTCGACCTCGGCTCCCAGGGCGTGCTCGACGGCCTGAGCCGGACCCTCGCGCGGGTCTCCGACCAGCTGACCTGGGAGTACGGCTACGAGCGGGTGCCTCCGGCCCTGCGGAGGAAGTACGCCCACTGCGAGATCCTCGGCCCGCGCGGGCCCGTCCACTCCGAGATCCTGATCCTCGGGCTGGTGCTGTTCGCCCCGCGGACGACGTACCCGCAGCACCACCATCCGGACATCGAGGAGAGCTACGTCTCCGTGGCCGGCGCGTGGTCGGAGAACGATGGCGCCGTCTACGCCCCCGGCTCGCTGATCCTGAACCGCGCCCACCACGAGCACCGGATCACCACCGGCGACTACGAGCCCTGCCTGCTCGCCTACGCGTGGACCGGGCCCCCCGCCCGGCTGGCCGCCCCCGGGATGAAGTTCTCGTCGCCCAGGCGCACCTGAGGCGGGCCGCGCTAGCGTCGAGGACTGTGGACGGGGTCCTCGGCGGGTTGGCCGTCGTCGCGCTCATCACGGCGTGCATGTGCGCGCTGGTCGGCGCCGTGCTCTACCAGCGCCAGGTCGCCGCGCTGGCGCGCCGGATCGCCCGCCGCATCGCCCCGCCGCCCGAGCTGGCCGCGGGCCGGCCCATCGAGCGGATCGCCCGCGACGCGCGCCGGCTGCAGGCCGAGCTGCTCGCGCTGGCGCCGGGGACGCCGATGGCCCGACGCCGCGGCCTCGCGCAGGCCTACGACGACCTGCTGGGCGAGGCGTGCCGGGCGCTCGGCGTCTCCGACACCCTCAGCGCCCTCCCCATGCACCGGCGGGACGCCGAGAGGATGCGCGTCGAGCACGAGCTGGACCGGGCGGGCCTGCGGCTGGGGGCGTGAGTCGCGGCCACCCGCCGCTCAGCCGTGGGCGAAGGTGATGCGCGGCAGCACCCGCCGCAACCAAGCCGGGGACCACCAGGCCGCGCCCCCGGTCAGCCGCAGCAGCACCGGCAGCAGGACCAGCCGGACCAGCAGCGCGTCGACCAGGACCGCGACGCCGAGGACGATGCCCATCTCCTTGGGCGGGATCGGGCCGGACAGCGCGAAGGTGAAGAACACAGCGACCATGACGGCACCCGCCGCGAAGATGACCCGGCCCGAGTGCGCGAGCGCACCGACCATCGCCTCGTGGGGGTCGCCGCTGCGCTCCATGTGCTCCTTCGCCGAGGCGAGGAGGAACACCGTGTAGTCCATCGCGATCGCGAAGATCATCGCGAAGAAGAAGACGGGTGCCCAGGCGTCGACGAACCCCTGGGCCTCGAAGCCGAGCAGGTCGGTGCCGTACCCCTCCTGGAAGACCAGCCGGGCGACCCCGAAGGCCGCCGCGGTCGAGAGCAGACTGACCAGCGTGCCGAGCAACGAGATCAGGGGCGCCTGGAGCGCCACCAGCAGGAGGACGAAGCCCAGGACCAGGATCACGCCGATGACGAGCGGGGTCGACTCGTCGAGCTGGTCCTTGAGGTCGAGGTTCTCCACGGCGGCCCCGCCCACCCGGGCGGAGTCCGGGAGGTCGGTGCGCAACCGGTCGACGGTGTCGGCCAGCTCGGGGTCCGAGGGGTCGACGGTCGGGACGGCCTGCACCATCGCGAGGTCGCTCTGGTCGGCGGCCGGCCTCGCCGGCAGGGCGCCCGCGATCCCGGGGTCCGCGCCGAGGACGCCCTGCGCGGCCTCGGCGTCGCCCCGGTCGACGACGACCTGCAGCGTGCCGGGTGCGCCCTCCCCGAAGGCGGCCTGCACCTGGTCGTAGCCCACGCGCGCGCTGGAGTCCTCGGGCAGGACCTTGATCGAGGGCATCGAGGTGCGCAGGCCGGCGATCGGGGCGGCGAGCGCCAGGAGGATCACCAGCGCCGCGAGGCCGAAGGCGACCGGACGGCGCCACAGGCGCTCGCCCCACGCGGCGAACCGCGGGGAGCGGTGCTCGCCGGAGTGCGACCAGGCGAGGGCGAGCTTGTTGATGCGGTGGTCGAGCTTCGCCAGCACCACCGGCAGCAGCGTCAGCGTGGCGCCGAGGACGAAGAGGACGGACAGCATGATCCCGCCCGCCATCGAGCGGAACGCCGGCGAGGGCACCAGCATCACCGCCGAGAGGGAGACCAGCACGGTGAGCCCGGAGAGCAGCACCGCCTTGCCCGCGGTGTCCATCGTCTCGGCGATGGCGTCCCGCGCGGAGTTGCCCGAGCCCCACCGGGAGGCGCGGTAGCGCACCACCAGGAAGAGCGCGTAGTCGATGCCCAGGGCGAGGGCGAACATCATCGCGAAGTTCATCGCCCAGATCGAGACCGGCACCAGCTCGTTGATCAGCACCAGCGAGCCCGCAGACGCGACCAGGCCGGCCAGGGTGAGGATCAGCGGCAGCCCGGCGGCCACCAGCGCCCCGAAGGCCAGCACGAGGATCGCCATGGTGACGGGCCAGGAGATCATCTCCGAGGTCAGCATCGCCTCGAGGTTGGCCTCGTTGAAGTCCGACCAGAGCAGCGAGGACCCGGTGGGGTTGACCTCGACGCTCCCCGTCCCCACGTCGGTGAGGTCGCCCTTGATGTCGCTGGCGACACGGACCATCTCGTTGGTGTCGGCGCCGGCGCCGCCCAGGATCACGGCCGTGCGGCCGTCCTGGCTCAGCGTCGCCCCCGGGGTCGGGGGGACCACCGACGCGATGCGGGGCTCGCCCTCCAGCACCTGGGTGACCTCGTCCAGGACCTGCCGGCCCTCGCCCTCGGTCACCGGCCCCTCGCTGCTGCGGACCACCACCTGGATCGCGGAGGAGGCGTTGCCACCGAAGTGCTCGCGGGCCAGCTCGCGGACCGCGACGGACTCCGAGCCGTCGGCCTGCCAGCCCGCGCCGGAGAGGTTCTGCTCGACCTGGGGCGCGAAGACACCCAGCCCGACGATCACCAGCGCCCACACGGCCGTGACGAGGCGGGCGTGGTCGGCGACCCAGGTGCCGAGGCGGCCGAGCGGGCCGAACTCCGCGCCTGCGCGGTGCGTGGCGGGCGGACGCGTCCGTGTCGAGATGCTCATGGTGAGTTCCTTGGGCAGCTTGGCTCGGGGTGTCTGCGTGACGACAGGGATCCCCGGGGGGTATGTCGGGCGACCCTAACAAATACCCAGGGGGGTGTGTCACGCGGATGGCTCGCCGCGTCCCCGGGGGCCGGGGCTCGACGCGGGCGCCGCGCGCCCTACTCGACCAGCGAGGAGTCCGGGGCCAGCGAGGCCTGGTCCGGCAGGGCGAGGGGTCCGACCTGCCAGAAGTCGTCGTGCTCGGCCAGCCACCGCTCGGCGTCGCGCTGCCCCCGCTCGATCAGTGCCTCGGCGTAGGCCGGGTGGATGAACAGCAGGCTGTAGAGCGAACCCCGCGCCGCGCTCCGCTCCACACCGAGCAGCCGCCCCAGCGTGGCCAGGTCGGGGTTGCGCAGCGCGTTGATCGGGCCGAGGAGGTTCTCGGCGTAGACGTCGCGCGCGATCTCGCCGAGCACGTCGCGGTTGCGGGGGGCGACGAAGGCGTAGGGCACGACGCGGTCGTGGCCGCCGGACATGTTGCGCGAGGCGAGGTTGGCCACGTCGTGCGCGAGCTGGTCGGCGAGCAGCCCGCGCAGTGCCTGGTTGAGGCCGTTGAAGACGTTCGGCTGGCTGGTGTCCGGATGGGCCGGGGGCGCGATCGGGTCGAGCCCCACCACGAGGACCCGGTCGGCCCCGAGCTCCAGGGCAGGCTTGATCGGGGTGTTCAGTCGCGCGGCGCCGTCGCCGTACCACCCGCGGAGCTCGGCGGGGTGCGTCACCTCGGTGGCGCTCGACAGGGCCTGGACCGACCCCGATGCCCGCACGTGCTCGACCCGCAGCGGCGTCCGCACGTAACGGATCTGCCGGTCGGGGTCGAAGGGCGGCTCGAGCACGCCGGCCGCGGAGTCGTGGAAGACGACGCACTCACCCTCGGAGTACGACGTCGTGGCGACGGCCAGCGAGGAGAGCCGGCCGCCCTCGATGTTGCTCCGGCCGGCCTCGAAGTCGACCACGTCCGCGATCGTCTCCTCGTACGGGCTCAGGTCGACCAGCGAGCGCGGGGCGGGGAGCCCGACGGCCTGGCCGGCGAGGAGGACGAGCCGCCGCAGCTGCGCCAGCGAGTAGAGCGGCGCGAGCCCGTCGGAGGTCCGCAGGTCGAGCCAGTGGCGCAGCAGGGCCTCGGCGACCTCGGTCGCCGGACGGTGCGCGAGGCCCGCCAGGACGCTGACGTTGAGCGCGCCGATGCTGGTGCCCACCAGCACGCGGGGTCGCTCGCCGCGCCGCTCCAGCTCGGGGAGCAGGATCGAGAGCGCCCCGGCCTCGTAGGCCCCGCGGGCGCCGCCGCCTGCCAGGACCAGCGCGACGCCGTTCCCACGGTTCGTGTGCACTCCGAGCCCCATTCCTCGCGCCGAGCCTGCCTGCCGGGAACACGGTAGCCAAGGTCGTGCGCGGGGGCACCCGCGGCAGCGGAGGTGGACCGGCGCCGGCCCCGGGGACCCCCGGGCGGATCGACCTCGTCAGCGGATGGAGGTGTGCACCTCGAGCTGCCCCTCGAGGCTCCGGTGGACCGGGCAGCGGTCGGCGATGCCGACCAGCGCCTCGCGTTGGTGGTCCGTCAGCCCGTCCGGCAGGCGCAGGACCCGGTCGAGCCGGTCGACGTGGCCCTCGCTGGCCTCGCACTCCCGGCAGTCGTCGGCGTGCACCCGGTCGTGGGTGACGGTCGCCTCCAGTCCGCCGACCTCCCAGCCCTTCCGATCCGCATACATCCGCATGGTCATCACGGTGCAGGCGCTGAGGGCCGAGGCGAGGTAGTCGTACGGCGTCGGCCCCTGCTCGGTCCCGCCGACCTCCGACGGCTCGTCCGCGGTCATCTCGTAGCCGCGCGCGGTCAGCGACGTGAGGAAGCCGCCGTCGTTGCGCGCCGTCGCCCCGTGGGCGTCGTAGGACGAGTCGGTCGCCGGGGCGACCGGATCGCGGGGCAGGTAGCGGTCGGCCCAGCCCGAGACGACCGTCGCGACGTACGCCGCCTCCGCCGGGTCGGTGAGCAGGTGATCGGCATCGTCGAGCGAGACGAAGCTCTTGGGGTGGCGCGCGGCGCGGTAGAGCTCCTCGGCGTTCTCGATCCCGACCGTCTCGTCGACGGGCGAGTGCATCAGCAGGGTCGCGCCCCGGAACTCGGCGATCCTCGCCTTCGGCTCGCCCTGAGCGAGGTGCTCGAGGAAGGCCCGGCCGATCGTGAAGGTGCGGCCCGCGATGGTCACCGCGCCCGAGCCGTCGCGGCGCACGGACTCGAGGTCGCCGTCCAGCACGTGCTCCACGTGCGCGGGGTCGGCGGGCGCGCCGATGGTCGCGACGGCCCGCACCGAGGCGATGGACGCGGCCGCGCTGAGCACGGCGGCCCCACCGAGGGAGTGGCCCACCAGCAGGGCCGGTGGGGCCAGCACGTCGCCGAGGTAGGCGGCGGCCGCGCCGATGTCCTCGACGTCGGCGGCGAAGGTCGAGTCCGCGAACTCGCCGCCGCTGCGGCCGAGCCCGGCGAAGTCGAAGGAGAGCACCGCGAGGCCCTTGCGGGCGAGGGCGTCGGTCATCCGCCGCTCCATGCGCAGGTCCTTGGAGCAGGTGAAGCAGTGGGCAAAGACGGCGGTGCCGCGCACGGGGCCCGCGGGCCGCTCGAGGCGCGCGGCCAGCTCGACGCCGCGGCCGGAGGCAAAGGAGCAGGAGGTCGAGGAGGTCGTCGGGGAGGTCACGGGCGGGCCATCCCGCCGGGCGGGTGCTCCTGCGGTGCCACGCCCGCATCGTAGTCCCTCGGCGCCCGGCTCTCCGGGAACGCGGGGCTACGCTCCGCGGCATGACCGTTTCGACGGGTGTGGGCCGGCTGCTCCGCTGGACCGGCGCCGCGGCGCAGCACCGCGAGGTGCCGGACGCGCCGGGGCTCCCGGCGCCGACCGGTCCGCCCGACGGCCGGGCGGTCCTCCACGAGCTGTCGGGGCTGGTCGGCGGGCTCCGGCTCGGCCCGGCCTCCCTCCGGCTCGCGCGGACCCCGCGCGGCGACGGGCACGTCGTGGTCGACGTGCCGGGCTGGAAGGCCCCGGAGCAGTCCGGGCTCCCGCTGCGCGCGTGGCTGCGCTGCCGCGGCTACGACGCCCGAGGCTGGGGGTTCGGCACCAACCACGGGGACCCTGAGCGCGATGCGCGGCGGCTCGTGGCCCGGCTCGAGGGCGTCGTCGCGCTGCACGGCCCGGTCTCGTTGCTCGGGTGGAGCCTCGGCGGGGTGATCGCGCGGGAGGTCGCGCGCGAGCGCCCCGACCTGGTGCGACGCGTGATCACCTACGGGACGCCGGCCGTGGGCGGGCCGACCTACACCGTCGGCGCCCCGACCTGGGGCGAGGACGTCTGCCGCGAGGCGGCCTCGCTGATCGCGCACCGCGACCGCGAGGAGCCGATCAACGTTCCCGTCACCGCGATCTGGTCGCGCCGCGACGCCATCGTGCACTGGGCCGCCTGCGTGGACCGCACCTCGCCCCTGGTCGACAACGTCGAGGTGGGCTCGACGCACCTGGGCCTCGGCACCGACCCGGACGTGTGGGCCGTCGTGGCCGATCGGCTGGCGCGCCCGGTCCCGGGCCCGGCCGCCACGACCACGGCGCGTGACCGCGGGGCGGCCCGGTGATGGCCGGTTCAGGACCGTGGACAAAGCGGAAGTCGCCGGAGCCTCGCGGGAGCCTCGCGGGACCGTAGTCTCGATTGAGGAGTGTTTTCCACGGCGGTCGGGAGCCGCGGCGAGGGGCGTTCATGCAGGATCGGACGAGCGGGGGTCCGGGCTCGTGGCACGGCGAGATCCGGGGCCTCCGCCGGGTCGACGACCTGCTCGACCGGATCGCCGAGCGCGCCGTCAGCGAGCTCGCCGTGACCGTCGCCGTCGCCCGGGCCAAGCCGGCCCGCGACGGCACGGGGCCGGTCGGCGTCCGCTGGCGCAGCGACCTCCATCCCGGGGAGACGCCGAGGCCGCCCCCGGCCGGGGAGCGGGTCCTGGCGCCGCCGTTGCCGACACGGGCGTGGTGGCCGGCACCCGGGCAGGCGCCCGCCGGTCTCCCGTCGGCCGTGCTCGTGGACCTGTCGGACGGAGACGAGGACGGCCTCCCGTCGGAGGGACCCCGGCTCGAGCTGCACGCCGACACCCCGGACTTCTTCGGCCCCCCCGAGCTGCGGGCCGCGGCGGACTTCGCGGCGTACGCGGCGCTCTCCCTCCGCGCGGTCCAGCGGGTGGCCAACCTGTCGACCGCGCTCGAGACGCGCGGGGCGATCAGCCAGGCTCAGGGTATCCTGATGGAACGCTTCGAGCTCGATCCGGAAGCCGCCATGAGCCTGATGCGGCGCTTGTCGCAGCACTCCCACCGCCCGATTCGCGACCTGGCGAACGACATCGCCGGTGGTGAAGCACCGCTCCCGGGCACCGGTCCGGGGGAGTGGCTGCCGTGGACGCAGTAGGGAGGATCCTGATGGCCCTGGTCTCGCGGGCCCGGCCTGAGGCCGACATCGCGACCCTCTTGTGCGAGGAGGCGGTCGAGGCGCTGCCCATGGCCGGCGCGAGCCTCGTGGTGATGACGCCGGAGGGTTCGCGCGCCATGGTCGCCGGGGCGGGCCGCCACACGAAGCGCCTGGAGGAGGTCCAGTTCGTGACCGGCGAGGGGCCCTCGGTCGACGCGTTCCTCGAAGGCCGGTTGGTGCTCGCCGGCGACCTGGCGCACCGCCGCGGCTGGCCGGCCTTCACGGCCGCCGCCCTCGACGCCGGCGTGGCCGCCGTCTTCGCCTTCCCGGTGCAGATCGGCGGCATCCGGCTCGGGGTCTTCGAGCTGCACCGCACCGAGCCCGGTGGCCTCGAGGACGAGGAGCTGACCCATTGCCTGCAGCTCCTCGACACGGCGGCCCTGGTCCTGATGCACGGCGAGGAGATCGAGCCCTGGGTGGCGGACGGGCGGAACGACGTGAGCGCCTACTCGGTCCAGGCCGAGGTGCACCAGGCCACGGGCATGGTCTCCGTGCAGGCGGCCGTCGCTCTCGACGCGGCCCTGCTGCTGCTGCGCGGTCGCGCCTTCGCGGACAACCGACCGCTGCTCGAGGTGGCGCGGGACGTGATCACGCGCAGGCTTCGCCTCGGGGTCCGGGATCCAGACGAATCGGGGGGCGTGTCATGAGCAGGGAACGGTTGCTGTCCGAGGCGTTCGTGGAGCTCGCGGACACATTGGTGGACGAGTTCGACGCCCTGGACTTCCTGCAGAACCTGACCGTGAAGTCGATCCAGATCCTGGGGAGCGACGCCGGTGCCATCGTGCTGAACGACCAGCGCGGCGAGCTGCAGGTGGTCACCTCCAGCACGCACGCCGCGAACGATCTCGAGGTGGTGGCGCTGGCCTCGCGCGAGGGCCCCTGCCTGGACGCGGTCGCCACTGCTCGGCCGGTGGTGAACACCTCGCCGGAGGAGGCCCGGCACCGGTGGCCGGACTTCAACCGCGCGGCTCTGGCCGCCGGGGTCCACGGTGTCCACGTCTTCCCGATGCGCCTGCGCACCGAGGTCATCGGGGCGATGAGCCTGATGTGGCGTGCGCAGCACCGGCTGGACCAGGACGACATCGCCATCGCCTCGGCGCTGACCAGCGTGGCCACGATGAGCCTGCTGCACGAGCGCACGGCACGGCAGCGGGAGGCCCTCGCCGAGCAGCTGCACAGGACCCTCAACGACCGGGTCGTCCTGGAGCAGGCCAAGGGCGTGGTCGCGGAGATCCTCTTCGTCGACGTCGCCGACGCCTTTGCCCTCATGAGCGACTACTCCCGGGCCCGCGGGGAGTCCTTGACCCGCGTCGCCCGCGACGTGCTCGCGAGGCCCTTCGACGTCACCGAGCTGCTTCGCGAGGCCTGAGCCGCCGCCCGGGAGGCCGCAGCCGGTGACCCCACCCGGGTTGCCGGTAGGGTGGGGGCGGCAGTCATACCGGTGCTGTCCGTCCCGAGTCCGAGGCCAGTTCGCCTCTGGGGGATCCGCTGATGCCGAGCACCGAGCCGCCCGTCGAGATCCGTCTCCTGGGTTTCCTGGTCGTGGTGCGCCGCGACGGCAGCGAGGTCGACCAGCGCGACTGGAGGACTGGCAAGACGCGGGACCTGTTGCGCCTCCTGGCGTTGCAGGCCGGCCGGCCGGTGCCCACCCAGCTGCTCCTCGACCGGTTGTGGCCCGAGGCGGCCCCGCGGCAGGCCCGCGGCAGCCTGCGGACCGCGGCGAGCAAGGTGCGGACCGTGATCCGCGACGACTGCATCGAGCGCCAGCCCGGCGGCATGGTGCTCGTCGGGGCCCAGGTGGACACCGCCGCCCTGCGAGGCCTGCTCAAGGCGGGTCGCGAAGACCTGGCGGAGGGTCGCGCGGAGCTCGTCGTCTCGCGGGCCAGGGCGGTGGAGCGGCTCTACCAGGGCGACTTCCATGCCGACGACGACAAGAGCCCCTGGGCGGTCGCCGAGCGGGAGGACCTCGCGCGGGGGAGGCTCGAGCTGCTCGCCGCCGCCGCTGAGTGCTGCCTGCGCCTGGGGAACGAGCGGGAGGCGCTGCTCTACGCCAACGCCGTGCTCTTCGCCGACCCGCTGCGGGAGGCCGTGTACCGCGCGAAGATGCGCGCCCACGCGGAGCTGGGCGAGGCCGACCGGGCGCTGCACACCTTCGAGGCGTACCGCAGTCGGCTGGCCGGCGAACCGTCCCCCCAGACACACGAGCTGCGGCGGCAGATCGCGGCCCGTGCCTGACGTGCGGTGAGCGAGGCGGGCCGCACGCAGGCGCCTGCCTCGCGACCGTCAGGTGGGGCGACCCTCAGGTGGGTGGGGGCGGCAGCAGGTCGCTGGCGCCGAGGGAGTCCATGCCCGTGAGCATCAGCAGGTCGGCGATCACGGATCGGATCTGCGTCAGCACGGCCTCGGCGGTCATCTCGGCCGCGCGCTCGACGCGGCCGGTCTCGGCGCCGACCGCCTCCAGGGCGGGCCGGGCGCGCACGGGCCGCCGGTCCGCCCGCAGCTCGGCGATCACGTCGTCGATCGCGCCGGCGAGGTCGTCGAGCAGGCCGACGTAGGTCGGGGGCACCGGCCGGCCGTGGTAGGTCGCCACCGACACCTGGCGGACCAGCACGCGGGTGCTCCGGACGGCGCGGTCCAGCGGCTCGACCAGCTCGGCCATGCGGCGGATCCCGGGGCGGTGGCGCACCCGGAAGGGCGACGAGCTCACCACGGCCATGCCCTCGTCGGCGGCGTCCTGCAGCTCGCGGATCAGCGGCTCGGTGCTGCGGGCGTCGGCCAGCAGCGCCAGGCCCCGCTGCTTGTCGCCCTGGACCAGCACGTCGGCCGAGCCGCGGATCAGCTCGCCGACCTTCTCCAGGACCACCGCGGCCTGGTTTCGCGGCCGGCGCAGGGGAGCCGACGGCACCACGGTGGCCGCCACCAGCGCGACCGCGCCGCCGATGACGGCGTCGGTCCAGCGGGTCAGGGACTGGTCCGTGTCCAGGAACAGCGCGACGACGAAGATCGACTGGATGGCCGACTGGGTGACGAAGATGTTGCCCGCGTCGAGCAGGACGGCGGCCGTCATCGCCAGCCCCACCACGAGGCCGATCTGCCACGCGCCCGAGCCGAGCTGCAGCACCAGCATGTCGGCGAGGAAGACGCCGATGGCCACGCCCGCCGTCACCTCCCCGACGCGCCGCAGGCGCTGGGCGTACGACGTGCCGAGGCTGACCACCGCCGCGATGGGTGCGAAGACGGGCGCCGGGTGGTCGAGCAGCTCCCGGGCGACCCACCAGGAGACACCGGCGGCGACGGCGCACTGGCCGACCTGCCACCACCGCGTCCGCAGCCGCGCCCGGCGTACCCGCAGCGACTTGCGGCCACGGCTGAGGACGCCGTCGAGGTCGACCGTCTCCATGGTGAGGATCGTCCCACGGGGCGCCCGGGTGGCCCGGCGCTCCATCGGGGAGGACGCGTTGTCGCCGGGTCGCCGAGGACATACGATGCCGCCGTTCGACCTGGTCGCTTCCGGATCGTCCGGCGACCGTCACATCTCGGGGGACCACATGCACCGCTCGCTACCTGCCCTGACCGCTCGCGCCCGCAGCCGGCGCGCCCGCCTCGCCGGGGTGGTCGCCCTGGCTGTCGCCGCGACCGCGGCGGGTGCCGCCACCAGCGCCACCGGCGCCGTCGCACGCATGGTCGAGCCGCCGGGCTCCTCGGCCGCCTGCCCGCTCGCCTACACGGGCGGCTTCGCCGACGGCCAGGCCGTCGAGGGCCTCACCACCACGCGCGGCACCGCGCCGGAGTCCTTCGCCGGCACCTACCTCGACACGATCCCCGACGGGATCGCGCGGGGCCGGGACATGCTCGTCTTCCGGCTCTCGGGCTCGCGCATCACCGGCGCGGGCGGCGGCGTCGACGCGGGCATCTGGGCCGGCATCTCCGGCTCCCCCGTCTACGACCCCGGCACGGGCGCGCTGGTCGGCGCCGTCTCCTACGGCCGCTCGTGGGCCAACGACGTCATCGCGGGGGTGACGCCCGCCGCGGACATGTACGGCGCTCTCCTGTCCGGCCGCACCAGCTCCGCCCCGGCGGCGCCCCGCGTCGTCGGGCTCCCCCCGGCGGCGCGGAGCACGCTGGCGTCGGAGGGCGTCCCGGTCTCGGCGTCCTCCACCCTGCGCCGGCTGGACTCGCCGACCTACGTCTCGGGCGTCTCCCCGGAGGTCGCCCGGGCGATCGGCCGGAAGGCGGGGCGCACCGGGACGACCTACCGCGCGGGGGTGGCCGCCGCGCCCACGGGCCCCGACCTGCCGATCGTGGCCGGCGGCAACATCGCCACCTCCTGGTCGCACGGCGACGTCACCTCCGCGGGCCTCGGCAGCGTCACCGCGGTCTGCGGCGACCAGGTGCTGGCCTACGGGCACCCCGACACGTTCTCCGGCGACTCCCAGCAGTCCGTGCACGGCGCCCGCGCGCTGAACATCGACGCCAACGGCGGCTACGAGTCGTTCAAGGACCTCGCGGAGATCGGGGCCCCGGTGGGCTCCCTCGACCAGGACCGGCTGGAGGGGGTGGTGGGCACCCTCGGCACGCTGCCCGTCTCGGCCGACCTCCGCACGACCACCGCCTTCGGGGGAGCGGAGCTCGCCGGTCACAGCGTGATCACGCAGATGGACACGCTGGCCGACGTCGTGGCGATGCAGGTCTACGACGACACGGTCACGGCGATGAACGCCGGCTACCCCGAGGGCGAGGCGCTGCTGCGCTGGACGATCAGCTTCACCCGCGCCGGCGGCGCCCCGGAGACCTTCACCCGCTCGCAGCGCTACTCCACGCGGATCGACCTGCCGTACGACGTCACCAGTGACGTCGCTGCCGACGTGTGGGCGATCCAGGACAACCCCTTCCGCGACGTCGCCATCACCGGGATCGAGCTGACCAACGCCCTGACCGGCACGTACCGCGCGCACCGGCTCGGCCGCGTCGAGGTGCTGCAGGGCGGCCACTGGCGCCGGGTGCGCAACAACCGCACCATCAGCGCGCCGCGGGGCCGTGACCTCGTGGTCCGGGCCCACTTCCCCCGGGCCGACCGGTGGTCCGACGTGCGCCGGACGACCCGGACGATGCGCTTCCCGATCGCCTGGGGCGCCTCCGGCAAGGCGCGGCTGCGGCTGAAGGGGAACCACGCCACCTGGGACGACTTCGACTTCTTCGGCGAGCTCGACGACGAGTTCTTCGACGTCGTCGACGACTCCGAGATCTTCTTCGGCGGCGAGCCCGGGCCGGCGCGCGGCAAGGCGCACAACCTGACCCAGCTCCTCGCCCAGCTGCAGGCGCAGCCCCGCCAGGACGACGTCACGGGGTCGCTGTCCTACCGGAACCGTCGCGCCGACGACGGCATCAGCGTGAAGAGCCGCCAGAAGCGGCTGCCCGCCGTGGTGCGCGGGTCCTTCCGGATGCAGGTCCGGGTCCGCTGACCGCCCCGGGCCCGGCACGGGAGCCCGGCGCCGGCGGGGAGCCCGGTGCCGGCGGCTCGCGGCCGCTGCGAGGATGCCGCCCATGAAGGCCGTCGTCTGTCATCGCACCGAGCTCGCCGTCGCCGACCTCCCGGAGCCGGAGCCCGCCCGCGGGCAGCTGCTGCTCGACGTGCGGCGGTGTGGCATCTGCGGCTCGGACCTGCACGCCCGGCGGCACGCCGACGAGCTGAAGTCGGCCGCCGCGGCCACCGGCTACGACGACGCGATGGGGCCCGACGACCGCGTCGTCCTCGGCCACGAGTTCGTCGGCGAGGTGGTCGAGACCCGCGGCCCCCGCCGGGGCGTGCGCACGGGCGACCGCGTGGTGGCGCTGCCGCTGGTCCGGCGCTCGGGCAGCGTGCAGGCCGTCGGCCTCTCGCCGCTCGCGCCGGGCGCGTACGCCGAGCGGGTGCTCGTCGAGTCCTCGCTCGCGATGCGGGTGCCCAACGGCCTGTCCGACGACCACGCCGCCCTCACCGAGCCGATGGCCGTCGCGCTGCACGCCGTGCGCCGGGGCGAGGTCGCCGCCAAGCAGGTCGCGATCGTGATCGGCTGCGGTCCGATCGGGCTGGCCGTGGTCAGCATGCTCAAGGCCACCGGCGTGCGCACCGTGGTGGCGAGCGACTTCTCGCCGGCCCGGCGCGCGCTGGCGACGGCCTGCGGTGCCGACGTCGTCGTCGACCCCGCGTCGGCCGACCCGTGGGAGGCCTACGACACGAGCCGCTACTACACGCGCGCCGACCACATGTTCGACCTGGCGGTCAGCTCGATGGAGAAGCTCCGCACCCTGCCCCTGCCCTGGTGGCACGTGATGCGGGCGGCCGAGGCGGCGGGGGCGATGCCGGAGGGCCCCGTGGTCTTCGAGTGCGTCGGTGTGCCCGGCGTGATCGAGGAGATCGTCGCGCGCGCGCCGCTGGCCTCCCGGGTCGTCGTGGTCGGCGTGACGATGGAGCCGGACACGATCCGGCCCTCGATCGCCATCAACAAGGAGATCGACCTGCGCTTCGTCCTCGGGTACACGCCGCGGGAGTTCCGCGAGAGCCTGCACCTGCTCGCCGAGGGCAAGGTCGACGCGGCCCCGCTGGTGACGGGTCGGGTCGGGCTCGAGGGTGTCGCCGCCGCCTTCGACCTGCTCGCCGATCCCGAGACGCACGCGAAGGTGCTCGTGGAGCCGGGGCGGGCCGGCAGCGACGTCGACCCCGCCTAGGCCGCGGCCCGGTGTGAGGTGGGTCACGGCGTTCGTGACGTCGTCGGTGCACGGTCGTTGACCCAGCAGGAGACACCGAACCGAGGGAGCACCCGTGTCACGTCGTACCCCCGCCCGCACCTCCGCCGCCGCCGCGCTCGCGTCCACGCTGGTCGCCGGCCTGCTGGCCGCGGCGTCCGGCTCGTCGGCGACCGCCGCCGCGGAGGAGCCCACGGACTACGTAGCCATGGGCGACAGCTACAGCGCGGCGTCCGGCGTCCAGCCGGAGGACCCGGCCGCGCCGCCGGAGTGCCTGCGGTCGCTGCGCAACTACCCGAAGGTGATCGCGGGCGAGACCGGCGCCGCGCTCACCGACGTCACGTGCGGTGCCGCGGAGACCAAGGACTACCGCGAGTCCCAGTACGACGGCGTGCCCCCGCAGCTCGACGCCCTCTCCGAGGACACCGACCTGGTCACGATGACCATCGGCGGCAACGACGGCGGCGTCTTCTTCGACACCATCCAGTGGTGCGGCCAGGAGGGCCTCAGCACCGCCGGGCAGGGCAGCCCCTGCAAGGACGAGTACGGCTCGTACTTCACCGACACGATTCGCCAGGACACCTACCCGGCGCTGGTGCAGGCCCTCGAGGACGTGCGGGCCGCGGCCCCGAACGCCGAGGTCGCGATCCTCGGCTACCCCTGGATCATGCCGAAGCAGGAGGGCTGCTTCCCGACGATGCCCGTCGCGGTCGGGGACGTGCCCTACCTGCGGAAGATCCAGCGGGTGCTGAACAAGTCCGTCGAGAAGGCCGCCGGCGCCACCGGTGCCACCTACGTCGACCTCAACCAGGTCTCGGACGGGCACGACGCCTGCCAGCCGATCGGGACGCGCTGGGTCGAGCCGGTCGCCGGGGGCACCAACCCCGTGATCGTGCACCCCAACGCGCTGGGTGAGCGAAAGATGGCCGAGCAGGCCATGGCGGTGCTGGGCCTGGGCTGACCCCCGGCCCCCGGGGGGAGGGGGCGGCGAGACCGGTCTCACGCCGCACGGCCGGGGCATCACGCCAACGGACGAGCGCGCGGACCCGGGCGCGCGGGGGACGATGGGGGCATGAGCACACAGCCCCCCTTGCGCGACGACGACGATCGTGCGACCCCGCAGACGCCGGGGCAGTCCGATCCCGACGCCCGCAACGAGCTGCCCGACGAGCAGCGCGTGGTGCGGCTGGGCCTGATCGCGGAGCCCGACATGCCAGCGAAGGTCGTGGACCACCTCGAGGACGACCTGCCGGACGACCTCGACGGCAGCGGGCGCGACTGGACGATCGAGGTCGACGTCGACTCGCTGGCCGCCGGCCGCAGCAGCGCCGACGAGATCCTCGTCGCGGCCGCCGAGACCAAGGACGCCCAGGGCTGGGACTACGCGATCGTGGTCACCGACCTGCCGATCCGCGACGGCTGGCGCGCCATCCTGGCGCACGCCGACCTCGGCGCCTCGGTCGCGATCGTCTCGCTGCCGGCGCTCGGGGCGGCCCAGCCCTTCAAGCGCGCGGCGCAGCTCACCCGCCAGCTGGTCGACGACCTGACGGGTCAATCGGACCCGGGGCCGGGCCCCGACCGCGCGAGCGCGGGCCACGGCCTGCGCAGCGCGGCGACCCGCGTGCTCGCGCCGATCCGGCGGCTGCCGGCGCACCCCGACGTGGGCGACCAGGCCGTCCGGTACACCTCCTCGCGCCGCCGCGGCATGGTCCGCCTGGTGAGCGGCATGGTGCGCACCAACCGGCCGTGGCGCCTGGTCTACAGCCTCTCGGGCGCGCTCGCCGCGGCCCTGGCCGCCAGCGCCTTCGGCCTCTCCTCCAGCACCATCTGGCAGATCAGCACGCAGACCAGTCCCTGGCGCATCGGCCTCGCCGGCCTGGCCGCGGTCGGCGTGCTCGTCGGCTGGTTGATCGCCTACCACGACCTGTGGGAGTCCCGATCCCGCGGCGCCTCGGACCGCGAGCAGGCCCTGCTCTACAACGTCTCCACGCTGGTCACGCTTCTCTCCGGCGTGGCGTTCATGTTCGTGGGCCTCTTCGCGGTGAACACCGTGATCGCGCTGATGCTCGTGCCCACCGACCTGATGGCCAGCACGCTGGGCACCAGTGTGGGGTGGTTCGACTACGCCGAGCTGGCCTGGGGCTTCACCACGATGGGGATGGTGGCCGGCGCGCTCGGCTCGAGCTTCGAGACCGACGACGCGGTGCGGCAGGCGGCCTACGGCTATCGCGAGCGCCGCCGGCGGGCGATGCACGCCGAGGGCGAGGGCGCGCGGGGCTGAGCCTCTCTGGCACGCTGCGAGGCGTGGCGCTCACCGGCTTCTCCCTCGACGCGTTCTCGCTCGCCGGGCGGGCGGCCCTCGTCACGGGGGGCAACACGGGTCTGGGCCAGGCGTTCTCCGTCGGGCTGGCCGCCGCCGGGGCCGATGTCTGCGTGGTCACGGTGGAGGACGACGGCGGCGAGACCCGGGCGCTCGTCGAGGGGCACGGCCGCCGCTACGACGAGGTGCGCGCCGACCTGACCGAGCCCGGCGCGCCGCGGCTGGCGGTGGAGCGCTGCGTCGCCCTGCACGGCGGGCTCGACGTGCTGGTCAACAGCGCCGGGCGCAACACCCTCGGCGACGTGCTCGACTTCGACCGCGCCGCCTGGGACCCGATGCTCGGGCTGAACCTCACGGCCACCTTCGAGACCGCCCACGAGGCGGCCCGGGTGATGGTCGCGCAGGGCCACGGCAAGATCATCAACGTGGCCTCGCTCTTCGCCTTCCGCGGCGGCCGCCGCTCCCCGGCGTACGCCGCCAGCAAGCACGGCGTCGTGGGCCTCACGCGTGCCTACTGCGACGAGCTCGCGGAGCACGGCGTGCAGGTGAACGCGATCGCGCCCGGCTACGTGACGACCGCGCTGACGACCGCCACCCGCGCGGACCCGGAGCTGAACCGCGAGGTGCTGCACCGCGTGCCCGCCGGTCGGTGGGCCGACCCTGAGGACCTGATGGGGGCCCTGGTCTTCTTGGCCAGCCCCGCCTCCGACTTCGTGAACGGGCACGTCCTGACCGTCGACGGCGGCTACCTCGTCCGCTGACCCGTCGAGCCCGAGACCCCACCACCAGGAGACCCCGTGCCGGACCCCGATCACCCGCCCGAGCGCCCGCCCGAGCACCCGCCCGGCCTTGCCGTCGCCGTCCCGGCGCCCCATCCGGACCTGCATCCCGACGAGATCCTCGCGCGGCTCCGCGAGCTCGTGGGCGAGGGCCGGGTGCTCACCGACCCCGCGCGACTGCGGGAGGTGAGCCAGGACCGCTGGAAGAAGTACCAGAGCGTCCACGGGATCCACGACGGCCCACAGCCGCTCGCGATGGTGCGGGTCGCCTCGACCGACGAGGTCGCGGCCGTGCTGCGGTTCGCGCACCAGCACCGGGTGCCCGTCGTGCCGCGCACGGGGGGCACCGGCACCGAGGGCGGGCTCGAGGTCGTGCTGCCCAGCACCGTGGTGCTCGACGGCTCGCCGATGGACGACATCGTCTCCATCGACGAGCGCGACATGCAGGCGACCGCGCGCTGCGGGACGCCGCTGCGGGTGCTCGAGGAGGCGCTGCGCGAGCGCGGCCTGACCACCGGTCACTCGCCCCAGTCGCAGCCGCTCGCGCAGCTGGGCGGCCTCGTCGCCACGCGCTCCATCGGTCAGCTCTCGACGCTCTACGGAGGCATCGAGGACATGGTCGTGGGGATCGAGGCAGTGCTGGCGGGCGGCGAGGTGGTGCGGGTGCGCGACGTGCCCCGCAGGGCGGCGGGTCCCGACGTCCGGCACGTGCTGATCGGCAACGAGGGGGCGCTGGCCTTCGTCACCGAGGTGACCCTGAAGGTCTTCCGCGCGCCGGAGCGCCGGCGCTACCAGGGCTTCCTCGTCGACGGGCTCGACACCGGGATCGACCTGCTGCGCGCGGTGGTCACCGCCGGCCATCGACCCGCCGTGGCGCGCGTGTACGACGCGGGTGACGCGGCCCAGCACTTCGACTTCGCCGACGGTCGATGCGTCGTCGCGCTGATGACGGAGGGCCCGCGGGGGGTCGTGGAGGCCACGGCCGCGGCCGTCGACGAGGTCGCCGAGGCGATGCGCGCGGAGAGCGCCGTCGACCCGGTCCCCCCCGAGGCCGTCGGCGCGTGGTTCGAGGGCCTGAACTGGGGCCCCGAGAAGCTGGCGGCCGAGCAGGAGTCGATGCTCGCCTCCCCGCGGCTCGGCTTCACGACCGAGGTGGCGGCGACCTGGTCGCGGATCGGCCCCCTCTACGACGCGGTGATGACCCGGGTGCGCGACGAGTTCGAGCGGTTCGACGACCTGGTGCTGCTCGGGGCGCACTCCTCGCACAGCTATCAGAACGGCACGAACCTCTACTTCGTCTACGACTACGAGGCCCGTTGCGCGGTGCGCGAGGAGCTCGAGACCTACCACTGGCCGCTGCACGCGATCATCGTGGAGGAGTCCCTGCGCGCCGGCGGCACGATGGTGCACCACCACGGCGTCGGCAAGTACCGCACCGACTGGGTGGAGCGGGAGCACGGCTCGTCCTACCGGCTGCTCCGGGGGCTGAAGCGCGAGCTGGACCCGCGCAACGTGATGAACCCCGGCACGATCTTCCCGCTCGCGTGAGCCGGTTCCTCCCGTGAGCGGTGGCCACCTCGTCGGCATCGACCTCGGCACCCAGAGCGCCAAGGTCGAGGTGCTCGACCCCTCCGGGGCGGTCCTGGCCGCCGCCACGCGTCCGCTGCGCCCGACGGTGCGGCCCCGGCCCGGGGCGGTCGAGCACCCGGACGACGACCTCTGGGAGACGCTCGGCGCCACGCTGCGCGAGGCGCTCGCGGCCTACGAGGCGGCGGGCCTCAGCCGGGGAGACCTGGCCGCTGCCGGGTTGTGCGGCATCCGCAACTGCCGTGCGGTGGTCGCCGACGACGGCACGCTCGCCCACCCGGTGCTGAGCTGGATGGACGAGCGCACCGGCCGGGCGCACGAGCCGGTGCGCGGGGAGCGTTGGGTCACGGCGTCCTCGGGATACCTGACGATCCGGCTCACCGGGCGGGCCCGCGACTCCGTGGCGGCCTACCGCGGGCTGTGGCCCACCGACCTGGTGCGACGGGACTGGAGCGACGACCCGGCCGTGCTGGCGGCCTGCGGCACGCCGCCGGCGGCCCTGGTCGAGCTCGTGGAGCCGGGCGACGTGCTCGGCCACGTGACGACCGAGGCCTCGGCCCACACGGGGCTGCCCGCGGGCCTGCCCGTCGTGGCGACCGCCAACGACAAGGGCGTGGAGGCCCTGGGGGCCGGCCTCGCGGACCCCGACGACCTGCTGGTCTCGCTGGGCACCTACGTCGCGGCGATGGTCACCGGCGAGGCCCCGCGGGAGGAGACCGTCCACAGCTGGACGAACTTCGCGTCGGTGCCCGGCGGGTATCTGCACGAGAGCGTCGGCATCCGCCGGGGGATGTGGACCGTCTCCTGGCTGCGCGACCTGCTCGGCGGCGACGTCGACGAGCTGGACGAGCGCGCCGCGGCCGTGCCGCGCGGGTCCGACGGGCTGCTGACCGTGCTCGACTGGCTCGCGCCCCTGGACCAGCCGCACCGGCGCGGGGCCTTCGTCGGGCTCGACGCGCGGCACGGCCCGGCGCACCTCCACCGGTCGGTGATCGAGGCGATCGGCATGACGATGGCCACGCACGCGCACGCCATGACCGAGGAGCTGGGCCGGTCCACGGCGCGGGTGCTGCTCTCGGGCGGGGGGGCGCGCTCGGCCCTCGTGCGCCGGGTCGTGGCCGACGTGTTCGGCCGCCCCGTCCTCGCGGCCGGGGGCGGCAGCCCGGCGGCGCGCGGAGCGGCGATCTGCGCGGCCGTCGGGGCCGGCGTCCACGCCGATGTCCGGGCGGCCCGGGCGGCGATGGTGCCCGCGGGGGAGGGCACCACACCCGATCCCGAGGCGGTGGCGTTCTACGCCGAGCTGCGCGCCGTGCACCGCGAGCTGCCCGGTGCCCTGGACCCGGTCCTCCGGCGGCTCCACGACCTCACCGGCTGACCCCGAGCGGCTCGGGCGGGCCGGTCGCCCACAGGCCGGGCTGGTGGTCGAGCCAGGCCTGCGCGTCGCGCCTGCCCAGCGCGCCCGCCTCGTCGAAGAAGTCGCGGTCGAAGAGCAGGTAGGACAGCAGCTCTCCCTGGAGCGGGCTGTCGCTGCCGAGCAGGCGGTGGACGATCTGCAGGTCGGGGTCGCTCATGCTGCTGCGGAGGTTTCCGTGGTTGCGCCGGTACACCTCCAGCGCGACCTCGGCCAGCTCCTCGCTCTGCTGGGGAGCGACGCCGACGTAGGGAATCTGGCGGTGGGGCCGCCGGCCCCACTCCTGGCGGCGCTCCGCCAGGGCCGGGCCGATCCTCGGGTCGCCCGCCATGGCGTTCACCTCGGCGAAGCGGCGCAGGTCGTGTCGCAGCGGGTCGTCCATCACGGCGCCCAGCAGCGTCGCCGCGGCGTCCCCGAGGTCGACGGCGGCACGATCCCGGGCCGCGTCGGGAGCCGCCGGGTGGATGCTCCCGGTGCCGACGACCACCACGCGGTCGGCGGCCAGCTCGATCGCCGGCGCGAGCGGCACGCGGCGGCGGGTGGCGCCGTCGACGTACCAGCCCGCCACCTCGTCCGGCTCGTGCACGAGCACCGAGGGGAAGAGGGCGGGTATCGCCGCCGACGCCATCAGGTGCTCCACGTCGAGCCGCGCGTGCACGTAGGCGCGGTGCTTGTCGCCGTCGGGCTCGGGCAGCGAGCCCGACCAGCCCGGCCCGGTCTCGGTGAACATCGTGACGCGGCCGGTGCGCACCGCCGTGGCGCAGATCGAGGTCGCGGCCACGGTGCCGTCCGCGATGTTCGCGTGCAGCTGGTCCCAGTCGATCTCGCGCGCGAGCGTCGCCGACAGCGGCTTGGTGCCGAAGATCCCGCGCAGCCGGAACAGCTGGGAGCCGATCGTCTCCGACGCGTACTGCAGGGCGACGACGGGCACCTGCCGCCACAGCGGCCGGATCACGTGCTTCTTCGTCGCCGCGCGCAGCAGCGCGCTCAGCCGGCGCACCTGCTCGTCGGCGTCCAGGTGCGCGGTCGAGGTGAGGGCGGCCGAGAGCAGCCCGCCGGCGCTCGTCCCGACCAGCACGTCGGGGCGGAGCCCCTGCTCCGCGAGCGCCGGGAGCAGCACCTCGAGCGCGCCGACCTGGTATGCCGACCGCGCGCCCCCGGCGTCCAGGATCAGGACGACCCGCTCGCCCGGCTCGCCCGGAGCGGTCCCGGCCCGCTCCCCGCTCGTGGACCCCCGCGCCGGCTCGACCATCGGACCACCGTAGCGCCGGGCCCGCGGATGTGAGCGGACTCTCCCGCCGGAGCGCCCGGCGGGGCTTGGGTGCCGCGCCGCGCGAACGGACAATGGAGACGTTCGTGTCGCCGTTCCTCTGAAGGGAGGACCAGATGGAGTTCCTGCCTCTCGCCGGCCTGCTCGTCGCCTCGCTCCTCGCCCTGTTCGTCACCGGGACCTTCGCGCAGCCGCGTGCCGCGCGCGGCCTCACCCCGCGTGCCCTCTGGTCCACCGTGGTGGCGGGCAACGACGTCCTGGCGCCGACGACGCCCTATCAGCAGTTCGCCCGCTCCTGAGCGCGGAGCACCCGCCGACGCGGCGGTGACACGCGGGCCCGGCCGGTCTCCCGGTCGGGCTCGCGCCTCCGCCGACCTGCGTCGTAACCTCGCGAGGTGATGACGCGTTGAGGGGGCATGGTGCTCACCTTTCCCCTCGACTGCTTCCACACGGCCCACTTCGACGTGGCCGCGGGGTTCGGGCTGCTGCTCCTCCCCGATCCGCTGACCGACGTCCACGTCGCCGGCGCCTCGGTGCACGCTTCCGCGTGGGCCGAGGTCTGCACCCGCCTGACCTCGCTGGGCTGGCAGGTGCGCCGGGACAAGGAGGGCGGACCGCGGTACGCCGGCCATGCGGACGGCCGCCCCGTCCTCGAGACCGAGTCCTTCGGCTCCAGCGGAGCGCCCGACGACGAGTGCTGGCGCTCCCTGTGTGCCGCGGTCGGCCTGGTCCCGCACGGCCGGCGTCACCCGGCCTGACCCGCCGCCGGTGCGCGGCCCGAGCCGGCGGCCCCGGCCCGCGGATGCGGGCCTGCCGGCGGCCGTCCGGCCGTGATGACCGCGTCGTTGCGCCCGATCGGAGGGTGGGGTGACCTGCCCTGTGCTGGACTGGCCGGCATGGAGACGAGCGAGGCTGTGAACGAGTGGCGCGCCGCATGGACCCGGGTGTGGTCGCTGGTCGACGACCTGGATCCCGAGCGGGCCGGGCGCACGGTGCCGGCGTGCCCGGACTGGACGGTGCGCGACCTGGTCGCGCACATGGTCGGCCTGGTCGCCGACGTGCTGGACGACCACGAGCCGGGGGACCATCCGGAGGAGTGGACGCGCGCCCAGGTCGATCAGCGCAGCGCCCGCTCGCTCCCGCAGCTGCGCGAGGAGTGGCTGAGGATGTCCAGGGACCTCGTCGACTGGATGTACGCCAACAACACGCGCCCGCTCGGTGACGTGGTGATCCACGAGCAGGACCTGCGCGGGGCTCTCGAGGAGCCGGGCGCCCAGGTGACGCCGGGCATGCACGCGCTGCGCGACCGGATGGCCGACGGCTTCCGGGAGGCCGTCGACGACGCGGGCCTCGACCCCATCGCGCTGGTCGGCGACAAGTGGACGTTCGCGACCGGCGGGGACGTCGGGTCGGCGCCCGTCGCGGTCCGCGCCCACGACTTCGACCTCATCCGCGCGCTGATGACCCGCCGGTCCGAGGCCCAGCTGCGGAAGTGGACCGAGCGCGGCGACATCGCGCCGTACCTGCCCTGCTTCGAGGCGCTCGGCCCCCTGCCGCAGGAGGACCTGACGGACGGCCATCCCGCCTAGCGTCCCGGGCGGTCAGCCCGAGATCTCGAGCTCGGCGCGCACGGCCTCGGCGTCCTGGACGCCCACGAGCGCGCGGTCCGTCACCGCGTGACCCGTCTCGATCAGGGAGATGTCGCCGCTGCGCTCGATCACCATCAGCTGCACCTGGGTGAGGTCCCCGACCCCCCGCGTGCGCAGCAGCTGCCACAGCCACACCTCGTCGAGCTGGAAGTCGTGCAGCCGGTCGTAGCGCACGACCCCCCCGACGACCAGGGCCACCCCGTGCTGCCGCGCCGGGTTGCTGAAGGCGCGCAGCCTGATCCGGCCCAGCGTCAGCTCCAGCGCGACCAGGGTCGCCAGCGCCACCAGTCCGGCGCCCAGCGTCGGGAAGGGCCCCAGCATGGTGCGCCCGACGACAGCGCCCAGGACGCCGGCCACCGCCGTGTCGAGCGCCGAGGGCGAGGAGAACAACCGCTGGCTCCCGACCGAGAGCAGCCCGGCGAAGGCCACGTACAGCGCGGTGGTCGAGATGACGACGGCCAGGGCCGTCAGGGGCGGGATGCCGAGCAGCTCCCACAGGTTCAGGTCGAGGTTCATGGGACCATCGTGCACCTGAGCCGGCTTCAGTTGCGCAGCATCGACTGGAACGCCGGGCCCGCGACCCCGCCGGCGGACCGGGCGGGCACCGCGCCCAGCTCGCGGCCGCCGTACTCCGCGCCGCCGTCGGCCCCGTCGTAGCGCAGCCACGTGCGGGTCGCCTGCGTCCCGCGGCCCGGCCGCGACCAGTCGCAGACGCCCTCGGCGAAGAGCTCCTCGAGCCGTTGCACCTGACCCGGGGTGAACAGCGCGCCCGCCGTCCCGAGGTCGGCGCGCTCGAAGGGCCGGAGCTCGCAGGCGACGTTGTCGTTCGCCGTGGGCCCGCCGGCCACCTGGCGCGGGGTGCTCAGCCGGGTCTGCGCGGTCTCCACGGCCGACTGCTGGCACAGCGGCTCGCCATCCGGGCCGGGCACCTGCTCGAGCCCCTCGACGTTGGCACAGCGGTCGGTCACGTCGTCGGGGCGGTCCTCGGCCACCTTCTGCGCCAGCGACACGGAGCGCCCGTCCCCCTCGACGGCGGCCAGCCAGCGGTCCATGTCGATCAGCGCCTCGTTTGCCCAGCCCGGGTCGCCGATCAGGGGCGTGGCGCCGAACCACATGACGCGGTTGTCGGTGTGGCCCTGGGCGGCCATCATCCGCTCCTCGGTCCAGAAGGCGTGCGCGTAGTCGTGGGCGATGCCGGGGTCCGGCCCGCCGTGGTTGATGATCGCGACGTCCTCGATGTTGCCCATCTCGTTGATCAGCCCGGTGCGGTATGCCTTCGCGATGCTCCCCGCGTCGCCGGAGGTGCGCTCGTCGATGCGGCGCGAGTCGACGTCCAGCCCGCCGATCTTCTCGTTGAGGTCGACCAGCTGCTCGGGCGTGATCTGCCCCTGCTTCAGCGCGCCGAGCCCGTAGACGATCCCGGTGTTCGCCAGGGGGACGCCGGCGAACCCGTGGCCGGCGGCCTGCTCCTCGGCCCCCCAGGCCGACTCGGGGCGGGGGCCGATCAGGTTCTTCATGATGTCGAGGACCGAGCAGCGGACGCCGCCCGGGTTGGTCTCGTCGTCGTAGCGCGTGGACTCGTCACCCGCGACCGTGTCCTTCGTGCCGGGGCACGGGTTCTCCGGGTTCAGCGCCGCCTTGAAGAGCCCCTCGTCGGCGACGACCGCGTTCGCGTGGCTCAGGTGCCCCTCGACTGCGGCCATCTGCGTCGGCGACCAGACCACTCCGGGCGCCCAGCGGCTCGGGTCCTCGAAGTACTGCCGCAGCAGGTGGTAGTCCGCGAACTGTGCCCCAGCGGTCAGCGTGTCGGGGTAGGAGCAGGTCGTGACCAGACCCTGGTAGACGCCGGGGTAGGCGTTGGCGATCGTGTGCTGCGCGATCGAACCGCCGGAGCAGCCGGTGCCGATGGTGTAGCGGATCTCGCCGTACTGCTCGACGAGGCGTTCCTTGGCCATCACCAGCGACTCGGCCTCGACCGAGACGTTGCAGTTGTGCCCGGTGTTGGCCAGCGCCGTCGAGACGACCGCGAAGCCGCGACCGAGGCCGGTGACGTAGCTGGGGGTGACGCCCGGGACCTCCTCGAGCGTGCCGGAGTAGTCCTGGAGCCGCGGGCTGCCGGGGGTGTACGAGGCGCCGCAGTTGCCGCCGTGGGTGATCAGCACCTTGTGGTTCCACTGCTCCTGCGGCCGCCACGGGCGCCAGTCCTGCCCGGGGCGGCGCAGGGTCAGGATCGAGTAGCGGTCGCGGGCCTGGAAGCCGTCCTCGCGGCGCACGACGAAGGGCACCTCGACGCCCTCGTCGGTCGTCGTCGTGGCGACGTCGGACGGCGGGTTCTCGGGGTCGTAGGGCTTCAGGTCGGTCTCGGCCGGGTCGGTCGACTTGTAGAGCCAGGAATAGGTCGCGGGCTGGTTGCACAGGCGGTCCCGCGCACCAGCCTGGCACTGGTAGGGCTCGTGCTGGGGACCGGAGAAGACGGGACCGCCGTTGGGGTGCATCACGATGTCGATCGCGTCGCGCTGGCCACGCGCGGAGGCCTCGATGGTGGCCTCGCCGAGGCCGATGCCCTCCACGACGCCGAGATAGCGACCACCCGTCCGCCGGGCGAACGCGTCAGTCACGTCGCGCTTGGTGCCGCCGGCGTCGATGACGCGCACCTGCACCTGGTTCTCCCTCACGCCGGCCGGGAGCTCGACCTCCACGAGGGCGTCCCCCCCGGAGAGCAGGTCGGCACGGTTCGAGAGCACCGCGACGCTCAGCGCGCCGTCCTGCGCCGTCGGCGCGGGGCTGGCGGTGGCCGTCGCGCCCGCCGGGGCGGCGGGAGCCGACGGCGCGGCGAGCAGCGGCACCAGGAGGGCCAGGCCGGAGGTCACGGCCGCCGCCAGGGTCGCGCGGCGGGCGGAGCGGAAACGGGGCGAGCGGGCGCCGTGCGGGTCCATGTGCTGCTCAACGACCCTGCGGCCGACGGGTCACGCCCAGCGGGCCGGGCACGGGTGGAGGAGCTCGCCGCCAGCGCGGGGTAGCCTTCGGAGCATGATCGGCTTCATCGTCTTCGGTCTCGTCGTCGGCGCCCTCGCGCGCCTCTTCACGCCGGGCCGCCAGCGCCTCGGCCTGCTCTGGACGCTGCTTCTCGGCCTCGCCGGCTCCGTGATCGGCGGGCTGGTGGCGAACCTGCTCGGGACGGGCAGCCTCTTCGAGCTGAACATCGTCGGGGCCGTGGTCGCCATCGTCTCCGCGATGCTGCTGGTCGGCACCGCCGAGTCGCTGGCCGGCCGCGGTCGCGCGGGCGCCCGCTGATCCACCCGCGGGGCGCGGGTCAGGCGCGCTCGGAGGGCGCCGCCGCCTCGGGGCCGGACCCGTCGGCCGGGTCGTCGGCGGCCGGGTCGTAGGGCTCGCCGCGGAAGCGTCGGAACGAGTAGACCATCAGGCCCAACGCGACCAGCCCCGAGGCGATGAGGAAGCCGCCGGCACCCCAGGCCCCGGGCATCCACCAGCTGTCGCGCAAGGGCCACCACCCGGGCGCGGCGACCAGCTCCAGGCCCCACACGGCCCCCAGCCCGACCAGCCAGGCGCACCCGACGAGCGAGACCAGGATCCGCGGGGAGCTCTGCACCGAGTCGGACGCCGCCTTGAGCGCGGAGCGCTTCACGGTGTCGACGTGGCGCTCGGCCCAGGTGTAGCTCTGCGAGAGCACGACCAGCCCCGTGAAGACGATGAGGAGGCCGGGGCCGGGCAGGGGGATCGCGGCGATCCCCCCCACCAGGAGGGTCCACCCCAGGACCTCGAGCGCCAGCCGCCGGAGCGCGGCGCCCGATCTCTTCATGCCGCGACTCGCATGGCACCACTGTGGCACGGGCGCGGCGATCGGCTGGGGCATCGCGCGGCACCGGAAGCGATCCGCCGGGACGCCGGCGACCCGGGCTCGGTCACCGCTCGAGCTCCTCGGGCAGGGCGGCCAGCCAGTCGACCAGGGGCTGGAGGCGCCGCCAGTCGTCGCGCACGACCTCGAGCAGCTCGGGCGTGTGGATCACCGGCTCGAAGCCGTGCGACCGGGTCGCCGTCAGTGAGCGGTGCCGCAGCAGCTCGATCCGCGGGTGGTCGGCCGCCCAGCCTCGCGGCGACGTCTTGAGCCGGTCGCCGCCGAGCTCCCAGCCGTCGGCCCGCAGGTCGGCGACGACCGTCTCGAGCGCGGGGCCGCGGCGCTCGTCGTCCACCGCGTCGCGGAACGCCGCCAGGCGCTTCGGCGAGGCGTCGTAGAACCCGGCACCCGCGCGGACGCCCCGCGCCGAGACCTCGACGTACCACCCCGTCGCGGGACCGGTCGGGACGTACGCGCCCTGGTGGGTCTTGTACGGCGTCTTGTCCTTGCTGAAGCGCACGTCGCGGTAGGGCCGGAAGATCTTGGCCTCGCCGAACTCGGGCGCGAGCTCGGCGGTCAGGGCCCGCATGGGGTCGCGCACCGCGGTCTTCCAGGTGTCCTGGTGCTGGGCCCAGAACGACTTGGTGTTGTCCATCTCCAGGTCGTCGTAGAAGTCGAGCGCGGCGACCGGGAACCCCTCGAAGCTGGCCATCGCCGCCCAGCCTAGACACGCGCCGGAAGCTCGGACCATCCCCTCAGGACCGGCCCGCCAGCACCGGCGCGGGGGTGTCGGGGACGGGCACCGGCGGCCCGGCCGCGGGGGAGGCGGTGGCCGCCTCGGTCGCGTCCAGACGGGGGAGCACCCGGTCGAGCCACGCGGGCAGCCACCAGTTCGCCCGCCCGAGGATGCGCATGGTCGCGGGCACCAGCACCAGCCGCACGATCGTCGCGTCCACGGCGATCGCGGTCGCCATGCCCAGACCCAGCATCGTGACCGTGGGGTCCGGGGCCAGCGCGAAGCCGGTGAAGACGGCGACCATGATCGCGGCGGCCGCGGTGATCGTGCGCCCGGTGGCCGCGAGCCCCTCGACCACGGCCGCGTCGGCGTCGCCCGTGCGCAGCCAGGCCTCGCGCACCCGCGAGAGCAGGAACACCTCGTAGTCCATCGACAGCCCGAAGAGCACGGCGAACATCATCAGCGGGATGAACGAGATGATCGGCACCGGCGCGTCGACGCCGATCAGGCTGGCGCCCCAGCCCCACTGGAAGACCATCACCAGCACGCCGTACGCCGCCCCGATGCTGAGCAGGTTCATCACCGCCGCCTTGATCGGCAGCACCACCGAGCGGAAGAGCACGGTCAGGGGGATCAGGCTGAGCAGGACGACGGCGAGGATGAACCAGCCCAGCCGCTCCTCGACGCGGTCGGACAGGTCGGCCAGGACCGCCGTCTGGCCGCCCACATGGGCCGTGGCCGGGCCGCCGTCCAGCGCCGCGGGGAGGACCTCGGAGCGGAGCCGGAGCACGGTCTCCCGGGCCTCGGGGTCGTTGGGCGCGTCGACCGGCAGCGCGGCGAAGCTCGCGACCCCGCTGGCGGCGTCGACCCGCGCGGGCGAGACCGAGGCCACGCCGGGGTCGCCGGAGACGGCGGCGGTGGCGTCGTCCACGGCGGCCGGGTTCCCCGCGGTGTCGACGACGACCAGCATCGGCCCCGTGGCGCCCGGCCCGTAGCCGTCGACGACGAGGTCGTAGGCCTGGCGCTCGGTGCTCTCGGCCGGGTGGGTGCCCAGGTCGGGCGTCCCCAGCCGCATCGCGAGCACCGGGGCGGCCATCGCGAGCAGCAGCACGGCGGCGCCGAGGGCCCAGGGCCAGCGGCGTCGCGCGACGTGGGCGCCCCAGCGGTGCCAGCGCGCCGAGGGCAGGCCGCGACCGGGGCGGCCGGGCGCACGCCGGCCGCGCCGGCCGAGGAGCCGGTGGCCGGCCAGGCCCATCACGGCGGGCACCAGGGTGACCGACGCGGTGACCATGACCAGCACGACCACCGAGATCGCGATCCCCGCGGCGGTGAGGAACGGCAGACCCGCCACGGCCAGCCCCAGGATCGAGACCACCACGGTGCCGCCCGCGACGATCACGGCAGCCCCCGCGGTCGCCACGGCGCGGCCGGCGGCCGTCGGCACGTCGAGGCCCGTGGCCAGGCCCTCCCGGAAGCGCGTGGTCAGGAAGAGGGCGTAGTCGATGCCGACTCCGAGGCCGACCATCGCCGCCAGCGCGGGCGCGAAGTCGGGGATCTCCACGACGCGCGTGACGAGGCCGAGGCCGGTCACGCCGATGGTCAGCCCGACGATGGCCGACAGCAGCGGCACGCCGGCCGCCAGCAGGGAACCGAAGGCGAGCAGCAGGATGACCGCGGCCACACCCAGCCCGATCAGCTCGGTGGTCCCGGAGCTGGATTCGCCGAACTCCCAGGCCAGCGCGCCGCCCACCTCGATCTGCAGCGCCGAGGTGGAGGCACGCACCTCGTCCACGGTCGCGGTCAGCTCCTCGAGGTCCGCCGCCGACAGCTCGCGCAGGTCGGGGTACTGCACGCCGACCAGGGCCACGCGGCCGTCCGGCGAGACGCCGGCGCCGTCGCGGGCCAGCGGGTCCGAGGCGCCCAGGACGGACCCGGTCGACAGGATGGCGTCCCGCAGGTCGGCGAGCTCGGCCCGCGCGGCGGGGGAGTCGTCGAAGGTGGCGCCGCCGGCAGGACTCGCCACGACGTCGGCGGTCATCCCGCCCTCGTCGAGGCCCGCCCCCGCGAGCAGGTCCGCCGCCACCTGGGAGTCCATGCCGGCCGGGTTCGAGCCCCGCTCGAGGTCGCGCCCGAACGTGGCCGCGCTGGTGACCACGACGACGGTGAGCAGGACCCACGCGCCGATGGTGCGCCAGGGGTGACGGGCGGCGAAGCGCCCCCATCGGTCGAGTGTGTGGGACATGGCTGGGCCTCCCGGTCGGAGTGAACTGACGACGCCGTCCACGCTCGCCCGTGCGGCCCCCCGGGGCATCGGCGTCGTGGCCAGAGCTCCCTCCGCCGATCGGCGGAGGCGCGACTCCGCCGTTCGGCGGCTGTGGGCGGGCCGCGGGCTCCCTAGGCTGGCGGCATGACCCGACCCGGACGCCTGCTGCGAGCCGTGCTCGCGGAGCCGGCCGTGCCCGACCCGCCGCCGCCGGCGCGGTGGGACGTGGCGCTGGCGGTGCTGATGGGCCTCGGGGTGCTGCTCGAGGGGCTGCTGCGGCCGGACGTGCTGTGGCCGTTCGTCTCGGTGCCCCTGGGGCTGGCCGCGGCGGCCGGGCTGGCGTTCCGCCGGGCCCGGCCCCTCGCCATCCTGGTCGCGCTCTTCTCCGCCTTCATCGTGCTGGACGTCGCCCGGCTGGTGGCCGGCGTGGCCGCCGAGTCGCCGTACACGATGGTCTTCGTGCTGGTCTTCCCGTACGCCGTCGCGCGCTGGGCCTCGGGCCGCGCCGCCGCGTGGGGCCTCGGCCTGGTGATCGTCGCCGCCGTGCTCGCGGTGGTCGTCGACCGCGGTCCGGTGGGGGACGCGGTGGGGGGCTTCGCCGTCCTGGCGGCGACGGCGGCCATCGCGGTCGCCGTCCGGACCCGGGGGACGGCGCGGCGCCGCGAGCTCGAGAAGGTGCGCAGCGAGGAGCGGGTCGACCTGGCGCGCGACCTGCACGACACGGTGGCGCACCACGTCTCGGCGATCGCCATCCGGGCGGAGGCGGGGCGGGCCGCCGCCGGCGTCGACGCCGACGCCGCGCTCCGGGCGCTGGACGACATCCAGGCGGAGGCCGGGCGGGCGCTGGACGAGATGCGGGCGATGGTGCGCGTGCTGCGCACCGACGACGCGTCGTACGTCCCGCAGCCGGGCGGGGCCGACCTCGAGCAGCTCGGCCAGGGGTCCAGCCCGCGGGTGGAGGTGCACCGAGGTGCGGGCCTGGAGTCGCTGCCCAGCGCCGTCGACCAGGCGCTCTTCCGGATCGCCCAGGAGTCCGTCACGAACGCGCGGCGCCACGCCGTCGGGGCGCGGGTCGTCCGCATCGATATCGGCCGCGACGGCCCGGGCGGCACGGGCGACGTCCGCCTGGAGGTCGCGGACGACGGGGAGGCGACCGGACCCACCGGCGGGGGCGGTCAGGGCCTGGTCGGCATGGCCGAGCGCGCCTCGCTGCTGGGCGGCCGGCTCACCGCGGGCCCGCGGGCCGGCGGCGGGTGGTCGGTGAGCGCCGTGATCCCCGTGGCGGACGAGCCGGCGACCGGGGAGAGGGCTCCGGCCGCGGCGATCCGGGAGGACCGATGACGATCCGGGTGGTCGTCGCCGACGACCAGGACATGGTGCGCACCGGGTTGTCGATGATCCTCGACGCGCAGCCCGACATCGAGGTCGTGGGCCGCGCGGCCGACGGCCAGGAGGCCGTGGAGATGGTGGGCGCGCTGCGCCCCGACGTCGCCCTGCTCGACGTGCGGATGCCCCGGCTCGACGGCGTCGAGGCGACGCGTCGCATCGCCGGGCCGGACGTCGCCGACCCCGTCGCCGTCGTGGTGATCACGACGTTCGACCTCGACGAATACGTGCACGGCGCCCTGCGCGCGGGCGCCCGCGGCTTCCTGCTCAAGGACGCGGGGGGCGACCTGCTCAGCCAGGCGGTGCGCGCGGCCGCGGCGGGGGACGCCCTCATCGCGCCGAACGTCACCCGCCGGCTGCTGGCGCGCTTCGCCGAGCCCCCCGGGGCCGCGCCCCGCCAGCCGGTGGACCCGCTGACCGATCGCGAGGAGGACGTGCTCGTGCGCGTGGCCCAGGGCCTCACGAACGCCGAGATCGGCGCGGAGCTGCACGTCAGCCCGAGCACCGCGAAGACGCATGTGGCCAGCCTGATCGCCAAGCTGGGCGTGCGGAACCGCGTCGAGATAGCCATGTGGGCCTACGAGACGGGCCGGATGAGCCGCTGAGTGGCGGCGGCCTTCGCTGGTCGGGTAGCGAGCACACCGGAGACGGCGAAGTGTCGCGCTCGGCGCGAGGGAGGAGCTGGAGCGGATGACGAGACTCGAACTCGCGACATCGACGCGGCGGCAGAGTGTCGCGCTCGGCGCGAGGGAGGAGCTGGAGCGGATGACGAGACTCGAACTCGCGACATCGACCTTGGGAAGGTCGCGCTCTACCAACTGAGCTACATCCGCACGATCGCCCGCCGGCGGTTGCCCCCGGTGGCGGATCGGCGGCGAGTCTAACCGACGCGTCGGCCGGCGCCAGCCTCCGGGCTAGAGTGCCGCCGTGCTGCTCTCCGACCACGACATCCACGCCGAGATCGACGCCGGCCGCATCCGGATGGACCCGTACGAACCGGGCATGATGCAGCCCTCCTCCATCGACGTGCGGCTGGACCGGTACTTCCGGGTCTTCGACAACCACAAGTACCCCCACATCGACCCCGCGGCCGACCAGTCCGACCTGACGCGGATCATCGAGACGGACGGCGACGAGCCGTTCATCCTGCACCCCAGCGAGTTCGTGCTCGGGTCGACGTACGAGTCCGTGACGCTGCCCGACGACATCGCGGCCCGCGTCGAGGGCAAGTCGTCGCTGGGCCGGCTGGGGCTGCTCACGCACGCGACGGCCGGCTTCGTGGACCCCGGCTTCTCGGGGCACGTGACGCTCGAGCTGGCAAACGTGGCCACGCTCCCGATCAAGCTCTACCCCGGGATGAAGGTCGGCCAGTTCTGCTTCCTGCGGCTCACGTCGCCCTCCGACCACCCGTACGGCTCCGAGAAGTACGGCTCCCGCTACCAGGGCCAGCGCGGCCCCACGGCGTCCCGCTCCTTCCAGCGGTTCCACCGCACGCCGATCTGACCGGGCCCGCCGCCTCGCGGCGGCATCGCCGACCCGGCGTGAGCTTCCCGTGGCTGGTCAGGTCCCCGCGGCGGGACGTGAACCGGGTGACGACCATCGGGCTGCATGTCAGAGGTCGAAGAGGGATCCCTCGCCGATGTCCGCGTCCTTCTTCGGCTCGTGCGCGGGGCCTTCGTTGCCCGCGGGCCTTGCCGGCTTCGCCTGGGCCGAGTCGGCGTCAGCTTCCTGGGCCGAGTCGGCGTCAGCTTCCTTGGCCGAGTCGGCGTCAGTTTCCTGGGTCGAGTCGGCGTCAGTTTCCTTCTCGGCCTCGGCCGGGGAATCGTCGCTGCCCAGCCGGCTGGCGGCAGCGCTGACGTCAGCACCGGTCGGCGCCGGGGACGCGGCAGTCTCGGCCCCTCCCCGGGCCTCGGCGGGCGGGGCCGCGGCGCCGCTCGCCGACGGTGCGGCGATGTCAAACATGGATCCGGTCGCGCCCAGCGTGGAGGTGTCGCCGCCGCCGGCGGCAACGGGAGGCTCGGTCTTCTGCTCGGGCTCGGCCGCTGCCTCCGCCTCGGCCTGGGCGCCCGAGGACGCCTCTGTGGTGGCCTGCGCGGTGGTGGCGCCCTCGTTGGACTCCGTCGTGACCTGCTCGTCGGCCTGGACGTCGAAGAGCGACCCGCCGGAGCCGAGGTCGGTCGCCGGCTGGGCGGGAGCCGACGCGCCGGCACCGGTGTCCGCGGCCGCGGCCTTCGCCTCGGCCTGGGCGCCCGAGGACGCCTCGGTGGTGGCCTGCGCGGTGGTGGCGCCCTCGTTGGACTCCGTCGTGACCTGCTCGTCGGCCTGGACGTCGAAGAGCGACCCGCCGCCGCCCGCGGCCTGCGCCGCCGGCTCCCCGGAAGCTGGCGCCGACTCGGCGTCCCCGGAAGCTGGCGCCGACTCGGCGTCGCCGGAAGCTGGCGCCGACTCGGCGTCGCTGGAAACTGGCGCCGACTCGGCGGAACCCGAACCGACGTCGAAGAGCGACCCGCCGCTGGAGGCGGGCTCGGCGGCCTTCGCCTCGGACGGCACGTCCTTCTCCTCGGCCGTGGTCGCCGGCTCCGCGGTCGGGGTGTCGAAGAGCGACGACCCGCCCGAGGCCTTGGCCGCTGGGCCCGCGTCCTCGGTGTCGGTGACGGTCTCGGCGGTCTGGGTGTCGTCCCCGGCCTGCGGCTCGGCCCTGGTCTCCTCGACCGGCTCGGCCTGCTCGACGGGCCCAGCCTGCTCGACCGGCTCGGTGCCCGCCGCCTTCGCGGCGGGAGCCGCCGCCGGGGCGCCCCCGTTCGTCGACTGGCCCGGCGCCAGCTTCGTGGCCTGCTCGCCCTTGACCGACGCAAGCAGCATCTGCGCGACGTCGAGGACCTCGACCTCCTCGCGGGCGTCCCCGGAGTCCTTGGCGGCGGACAGGCCGTCGGAGAGCATCACGCGGCAGAACGGGCAGCCGACGGCGATCTGGTCCGCGCCGGTGCCGACGGCCTCGTTGGTGCGGTTCATGTTGATCCGCTCGCCGATGTTCTCCTCCATCCACATGCGGGCGCCGCCGGCGCCGCAGCAGAAGGAGCGCTCCGAGTTGCGCGGCATCTCGGCCACCTCGGCGCCCGGCAGGATCTGCAGCAGCTCGCGGGGCGGGCTGTAGACGCCGTTGTGGCGGCCGATGTAGCAGGGGTCGTGGTAGGTGATCGAGCGCTTGTGGGCCCCCGCGCCGTCGGCGACCGGGGTGAGCCTGCCCTCGCGCACGAGCCGGTTCAGCAGCTGCGTGTGGTGCACGACCTCGAGCTCGATGCCGAACTCCCGGTACTCGTTCTTGAGCGTGTTGAAGCAGTGGGCGCAGGTGGAGACGACCTTCTTGACCTTGCGCTCGGTGAAGGTCTCGACGTTCTGCTGCGCGAGGCCCTGGAAGACGAACTCGTTGCCGGCGCGGCGGGCGGAGTCGCCGGTGCAGGTCTCCCCGCTCCCGAGCACGGCGAAGGAGACGCCGGCGGTGTCGAGCAGCTCGGCGACGGCGCGCGTCGTCTTCTTGGCGCGGTCCTCGTAGGCGCCGGCGCAGCCGACCCAGAACAGCCACTCGACCTCGTCGAGGGACTCGACGTCCTCACCGACGACCTTGACGTCGACGTCGAGGCCCTTGGCCCAGTCCATGCGGGCCGAGGCCGACATGTTCCAGGGGTTGCCCTTCTGCTCCATGCCCTTGAAGAGCTGGTTGAGCTCGGCGGGGAAGTTGTTCTCGACGAGCACCTGATAGCGGCGCATGTCGACGATGTGGTCGACGTGCTCGATGTCGACGGGGCACTGCTCGACGCAGGCGCCACAGGTCACGCACGACCACAGGACGTCGGGGTCGATGACGCCCGACCCGTCCTCGGGCATGTAGAACCAGTCGTCACCGGTGTCGCCGACCAGCGGCCGCTCGACCTCCTTGGTGAGCGTGTCGTTGCCCTCGAGCATCCGCTCGCGGCCGGCCTCGTCGGCCAGGGTGTAGTGGCCGCGCGCGAAGGAGGCGTCGCGCAGCGCCATGATCAGCAGCTTCGGCGACAGCGGCTTCTCGGTGTTCCACGCGGGGCACTGGTCCTGGCAGCGACCGCACTCGGTGCAGGTCGCCATGTCGAGCAGGCCCTTCCAGCTGAAGTCCTCGACCGAGCCGACGCCGAGCGTCGCGTCCTCGTCGAGGTCCTCGACGTCGTCGAGGTTCACCGGCTTGCCGGCCGACATCAGGGGCTTGGCGGCGCCCAGCGCCACCGGACGGCGCCCGAAGAGCACGTTCAGCGGGGCCACGAAGATGTGCAGGTGCTTGGAGTTCACCACGTCGACGAGGAAGACGAGCATGACGCCGATGTGCAGCAGCAGGCCGATCCCGACAAGGGTCTCCGACGCCGGGAGGACCTCGCCCCACAGGTGCGACATGAAGGCGCCCCAGCCGTAGGGGAACTCGCCGTTCGCCACGGCCGCGCCGCGGAAGAGGAACATCGTCCAGACGACGTTGAAGATCATGAAGAGGACGAAGTAGGCGCCCGTCGTGTGCGAGCCCTGGAAGCGGGACCGGCGACCCAGCCTGGCCGGGGAGTTCTTCACGCGGATCTGCCAGAAGACGACGATCGAGACCAGCACGGCGCAGGCGATGAAGTCCTGGAGGAACCCGAGCGCGTCCCAGTGGCCGACGATCGGGATCGCCCAGCCCTCGTTGCGCGAGAAGAGGACGCCGAACGCCTCGAGGTAGACCGTGGCGAGGATGACGAAGGCCCAGAAGGTGAAGAAGTGCGCGAGGCCGGGCACGGTCCACTTGAGCAGCTTCTTCTGCCCGAACACCTCGACGGCCTGCGTCTTGAGCGCCAGGCCCAGGCGACCCGTGACCCCCTCGATCCGGTCCGGCGCCGGCTGGCCGCTCGTGATCAGGCGGAAGAGGAAGACGATCCGCTTGCCGGCCAGGCCCAGGCCGATCACCAGCATCACGAGTCCGACGATGAGAACCCAGAGGGGCATGAGCTACTCCCAGTACTGCGGTCATGGGGCGGTGACGGCTGTCGCAGCCTATTGCCTGGGCGGCGCCCGTGGGCGGTCCGCTCGAGGACGGTCGAATCGTACCCGTCGGTAACTTTCCGTGGGGCGCCAGCCTGACCGCGGCCCGTTCCGTCAGGCGCCGCGCCGGACGCCGACCACCCGGCCGCCGCTGCCGAACTCGACGGTCATCCGCTGGTTGGGCCGGCTCGGCGTCCTCGCGCAGTAGCGGAACTCCCGCCCGATGCGCGTGAACGGCTGGCCGACGCTCCGCAGCACCTGGCCCGGGCGCATCCCGCGCTTGACCGAGCGCTGGAAGGCGCCGGCGTTGCGGCGCAGCCCGGGGTTGCGGCAGGGGTCGGGCGCGATGCCCTGCGCGCGCTCCCAGGTCTGCAGGTAGGCCTCCGGCCCGCGGCTCATGTCCTCCACGATGGCGTCGCCGTCGCCCTGCTGCCGGTCGGCGACCCGGCGCAGGTCCTCGATCCAGTCCGGGTAGAGGCCGTAGTGGGCGACCCCGTCGACGTTGATGTCGTAGGTGCGCCTGGCCGAGCGCTGCTTGCGGACGGTGATCCCGTCGATGCCCTCGAACGGGTAGGAGACCGGGTTCGGGACGTCGGCGCCGCGGGGGTCGCCCTGCGCCCCGAGGCCGTTGATGTCGGCGCCGTAGCTCATGCCGAAGAAGTACCGGTCGTCCGCCCAGCCGAGGTGGCGTCGCCACTTGTCGACGAAGCCGGTCGAGTCGCCGGCGTACGGCGAGATCGTGCCCCCCGCCTCGTAGATGCGGGGGTAGGCGTCGGGGGTGGCCCAGGAGTGGCTGGAGATCAGGCCGGGGTAGTCGGCCGCCTCGAGCTGGTCGAGCAGCTGGTTGCGGGCCTTGACGCTCATGTGGTCGGGATCGATGAGCATGTGCTTGTCCATCATCCGCTGCAGCACGTGCTCGCCGAGCCCGGTGAGGCCCCGGGCGTTGCAGTGCCGCGGCGTCGGGTAGAGCGGCAGCGCGGGCACGCCGAGCACTCCGCTCACCTCGGCCACCGCGCCGAAGAGCGCGTCCTGCTGGCCCGCGCTGATGTCCGGGGCGGCGTGCTGCGTCTTGTCCGCCGACTCGCCGTCGGCCGGCTCGCAGTGCCGCATGTCCCAGAAGGTCCCGGTCTCGAGGAAGTTGGCGCTGTTCACCAGCACGCCGGTCTCGCCCGAGTCGCCGGTCACGCCGGAGAGCGCGTTGTCGAACTTGTTGACCAGCTCCATCTGGCGCACCCCGATCCGGTACATCTCGTCGAGCTGCCGGTCGATGGAGGCGACGTCACACTCGTCGACGTCGCCGCCGGGGGCCTTGGTGAAGGAGCAGCCGAAGGGCACCGAGGTCTCGATGCCCATGATCACGGCGAGCTTGCCCTGGTTGATCACCTTGCGCGCCTGCGCCGGGCTGCGCACGATCCGGTACCAGCCCTCGCCGGGGCCGCCGTACTGGGCGTCGACGTAGCGCTGGAGCTCGTACATCCGCCTGGCCTGCAGGCGCACCGACTCCATCTCGTCGCAGGAGTTCTTCTTCAGCGGGTAGACGGTGCACAGCTGGCCGTTCTCGACGAGCAGGTTGGTGAAGAGCCGCAGGCCGCCGCGCCAGCTGCGCTCCATCCACTTGTAGTAGGTGCCCTCGTGCGTCAGCGAGTTCGGCGCCGGCCAGTCCTTGAACGTCGGCCAGCCGACGGGGTCGTGGCTCGGCTCGCCGGAGAGCGCCGCCTCGAGCACCGCGCCCTTGCCGTCGGTGGCGCGGTGGTCCTCGCAGTCGACGAGCGCGTACGGCGCGCCGAAGTCGTCCCACGGCTTGCCGCAGTGGGCCCGGCCGCCGAGGAACTCGTAGGCCATCCCGTGCGTGTGCAGGTCGGCCCAGCCCCGGACCTCCTGGAACTTCGTCACGCCACCGTGCGGGCGCCCGGAGACGTTCACGGAGACCTCGGGGTAGCCCGGGCAGCCGGTGGTCCTGCGCAGCCAGAAGGTCTGCGGGTTCGCGCCGGCGCGCATGCCGCGCGAGGTCCTGCGCAGCCAGTCGCCGCTTCCGTCGGTGGTCTTGAAGGCGAAGCCCCGGCGGCGCGGAGCGGCCCGCCAGACGGTGGTCCGCGAGGGGTCGTCGACGCGGCCCTCCCGGCCGAGGAAGCGCCGGTCGGCGGTGTAGAGCAGGTAGGTCCCGAGATCGGTCGCCTGGAACCGGATGCGCAGGTTGCCCAGCCGGTAGCAGCCGCCGGCCATCGCGTACTTGTCCTCCGGCACGTCGCGACGGGGCTGGCGCACCCGCACGTCGCGCAGCGGCGGGTCGGCGGTGCGCCGCCCCTCGGCCACGGCGGCGGTCGCCTCGCGTCGCTCCCGCGCGGTCGTGGGGTCCTGCGCGTCGGGGGAGGAGACCCCTCCGCGGGAGATGCTGTTCTTGGTGGCCGGATCGCTGTGGTCGTGCCCGTGCCCGTCGCCCGGGCCGTGGCTGTGCGGCCAGGACTCGTCGAGCTCGCCGTCGGCCACGGCCTGCGCGGCGGCGGCCTCCGTCGACGCGTCGTACGAGTCGACCAGGGACCCGGCGCGGTCGCCGCCCTGCGACGGCAGGGCGATGGCCGTGGCCACCAGGACCGCAGCGACGCCGGCGGTGCCGGCGACGCGCAGGTGACGGCGGGCGGGTTGCTGCATGCGGACTCCTCGTCATCCCCGTGGTCAGGCTCACTCCACCAACGGGCGAGCGGGCCGGAGGTCACGCCCGAGCGACCCGCCAGCCGGTGCAGAACGCCCAGAAGGTCGCGCTTTGATCACGACTTCGGCGGTTCCGGTTGCTGCGGACGGGCCCGACGCACAGACTGTGCGCACGGTGAGGGGCCGGCTGACGGAGGCTGGTTCTCGGGCAATGGTTGGGGAGCGCGTTGACGCACGCACACACGGCGAGAAGAGCACGCGGGGCGGTCCTGCTGGCGGGACTGATGACGGTGGCCCTGGGGGTCTCGTGCGCGGACGCCGCGCCGGCCTCGGCCCCCGCCGAGGCTCCGACCAGCGCGGCGGCGCAGCCGCGCGCCGTGGCGGCGGCCCCGGACGCCCGCCGCAAGCTCTCCCCGGCCGCGAAGGTGCGCCGCGCCGTGCGTGGGGCGCGACACGGGATGCGGATCCCCCGCAACACCCGCCCGTCGCTGCGCGCGGCCAAGGGCGACCTCGGCGACGTCGGCGCGTGCGACTACTCGAACAACAAGCGCCGGCTCTGCCCGCGGGGCGACCGCAAGAACGCCAAGCGGCGCGTGGTGCTCATCGGTGACAGCCACGGCCGGTTCTGGATCCCGGCCTTCGAGCGGCTCTCCTGGAAGTACGACTGGGAGGCGTTCTACCTGGTCAAGGAGCAGTGCACCGCGGCGTACGTGCTGCCCGCGCAGAACGGCAACGGTCGCCCCAACCGCGCGTGCCGCGACTTCCAGCGCTGGAGCGCGAGGAAGGTCGACCAGCTGAACCCCGACCTGGTCGTGGTCTCGACCTCGGCTCCCTCGGCGGGTGTCTACATCGGGGGCAAGCGGGTGCGCAGGAACGCCGCGGTCGCGAGCGAGATGCGCAAGGGCTACCGCCGGCTCTTCCGCCGGCTGAAGCCGCTGGCTCCCCGCGTGAACCTGGTCAAGGACGCGCCGCGGTCGAAGACGGACCCCATCTCGTGCCTGCGCAAGCGTCGGCGCAACGACCTCGGCGACTGCCTGTTCAAGCCGGCCCCGCAGTCGGACCTGATGGCGCGCCAGTCCGTGGTCGCCGCAAAGAACAACGGCGTGGGGGTCGTGGACCCGAAGCGGTGGCTGTGCTGGGACAACACCTGCCCGGCGGTGGTCGCGAACCGCTACGTGACCTACCGCGACCGGGGTCACCTCACGGGGACCTACGCCCGCACGCTCGCCCTGGTGCTGGCGCGCGACCTCAGGATGCGCTGACCGTCCCGGTCAGCCGGAGCGGCGCTCGAGGAAGGCCGAGAGCGGACCCGGCAGCTCCGCGGCGCGATCACCCCAGTCGTAGACCACGGCGGTCCGCGCGATGAGGTCGTGCAGGGCGCGCTGCTCCTTCTGCACCAGGATCAGCAGCAGGCCGAGGCCGAAGAAGATCACGCTGAAGGGCAGCACGAGCGTCCGCTCGAAGGCCTCGCGCACCGTCAGGGTGCCGCCCTCGCGACTGACCACCCGGATGCCGACGACCCCCATGCCGAGGGAGCGCCCGGCGACGGCCAGCGAGCCGAAGGTGTAGGACCAGGCCCACAGCGCGAGCGCCGCGATCGCGAGTGGCGAGCCGCCGTCGGTGGAGATGTTGAAGCCCAGGAAGACGCGCGCAAGGTAGTCGAGGCCCGCGACGCCGAGCGTGAAGCTGAAGACGACGGCCGCTGCGTCGAGCCCCGCCGACACCGCCCGGGTGACGGCGCCGCAGTAGAAGCCGGTGACCCGCATCCGGCGCGGGTCGCCGCGGTGCTCCGAGGCGTCGACCAGCTGCGGCGGTCCGGCGGGCTGCTCGTCGCGGTCGCGGCGCAGCGCACCGTCCACGAGCCGGTCGAGCACCACGTCGAGCGCCACGAGCTGTCGCCGGGCGAGGTCGAGGCCGCGTCCGGCGAGCTGGTTGGTGCTCTCGGCGACGAGGTCCGGCACGCCGGAGCGGCGCACCAGCGCCTCCAGGTCGACGTCGGCGAGCAGGGCCTCCACGTCGACCCGGCGCAGCAGCCGGTCGGGGTCCACCCGGTCCAGGAGCCGGTCGGGGTCCACGCGGTCGAGCAGGCGGTTGGGGTCCACCCGGTCGAGCAGGCGGTTGGGGTCCACGCGGTCGAGCAGGCGGTTGGGGTCCACCCGGTCGAGCAGGGCGTCGGGGTCGATCCGGTCGAGGAGGCCGTCCGCGTCGACGCGGTCCAGCACCCGCTGGATGTCGATCCGCTGCACCAGCGCGTCGAGGTCGATCTCCGCGAGGACCGCGTCGGGGTCGACGGCCTGCACGACCCGCCCCGTGACCTCCCCGGTCACGCGGCGGACGAAGCTGCGCTCGCTGGCGCGTGGGCGGTCGTGCTCCGGCACGCCCTCGACGCTAGCGGGTCCGGGCCCACCGTGGGGGGCATCGGGCCCCCGGAGGTCCGGCGCGTCAGTAGACGCGGCGCCGCGCTCCCCCCAGCGGGACGAAGTTGAGCACGAGGCCGACGACGGCGAGGATCGCGCCGATCGTGGTCAGGATCGGGATCCCGGCCACCAGGCCGATGATGAGCAGGATGATGCCGAGGACGACCATGCGTCGGTTCCCTCCCGTTGTGAGCACGAGACATCCGGGGCCGCGTGCGTAGCACCCGCCAGGACGTGCCGGTGCGGGCCTTCGATTATCGCCCCCCCGCGACGCTCCCGCGCGCCACCCCACCGGGTGACACGGTGGCGGGTGCCGCGGCAGGGGGTGGCACGGTGGGGGCATGCGTTCGGTGGTGTTCGACAGCACGGGCGGGCCGGAGGTGCTCCGGCTCGTCGACCGTCCGGTGCCGGAGCCGGGCCCCGGTCAGGTCCTCGTCCGGGTGCGGGTCTCGGGGGTGAATCCGACCGACTGGAAGACCCGCGCCGGCGCGACGCCTCCGACCGGGAGCGGCGACTACGTGCCGCACCAGGACGGCGCCGGCGACGTGGAGGCCGTGGGTGCGGGAGTCGCGCGCGACCTCGTGGGCACGCGGGTGTGGATCTGGCTCGGCGCCTTCGTCGGCGGCGGCACAGCCTCGGAGTACGCCGTCGTGCCCGAGGCCCACGCCGTGCCCCTGGGCGAGTCGGCGTCCTACGACCTGGGCGCCGCGCTCGGCGTCCCGGCCATGACCGCGCACCGGGCCCTCACGGTCGCCGAGGACGGCCCCGACCGCCTCGGCCCCGGCGCGCTCGACGGGCGCACCGTGCTGGTCGCCGGCGGGGCCGGCGCCGTGGGGCACGCCGCGATCGAGCTGGCCCGCTGGGCGGGGGCGGAGGTGGTCACCACGGTGAGCAGCGACGAGAAGGCTGCGCTCGCCCGCGCCGCGGGCGCCCACCACGTGGTCGACTACACGATCGGCGACACGGCGGCCCGCATCGGCGAGGCCGCGCCCGACGGCGTCCACGTGGTCGTGGAGGTGGCGCCCGCCGTCAACGCCGCGCTCGACGTGGCGGCCTGCGCGAACGGAGCCTCGATCGCCTACTACGCCAACACCGGCGGCGACGCCTTCTCGGCCGACGTGCGCGGATCGATGTCGAAGAACCTGCGCTGGCAGGGCGTCCTGCTCTACTCGGTGAACGAGGGGGCCAAGCGCGCCGCCGTGGAGGGCGTCGCCCGGGCGGTCGCCGACGGTGCCCTGCGCGTCGGCGGGGACGCCGGCCTGCCCCTGCACCGCTACCGGCTGGAGGAGACGGCCGCGGCCCAGGCCGCCGTCGAGGACGGCGCCGTCGGCAAGGTGCTCGTGGACTGCTGAGGCGGCGGCGGTCAGCCGTCCTGCAGCGACCGGATCGCCTCGTCGATGGCGAGCACCCGCTGCGCCGACTCCACGTGCAGGTTCTCGATCATCTTGTTGTTGTAGGTGACCACGCCGGTGCCGCCGGCCTCCCACGCCTGCAGGATCCCGTGGGCCTCCTCGACCGCCTCGGCGCTGGGTGCGAACTCCTCGTTGGCCGGGTCGACCTGGCTGGGGTGGATCAGCGTCTTGCCGTCGAAGCCCAGCTGCCGGCCCTGCTCGCACTCGGCGCGGAACCCCTCGGCGTTCTTCACGTCGTTGTAGACGCCGTCGAGCACCTGGGTCCCCGTCGCGCGCGCGGCCAGCACCGCGGTGGACAGCGGGCCGAGGATCGGCGCGCGGCCGGGCACGTGCTCGGCGAACATCTCCTTGACGAGGTCGTTGGTGCCGAGCACCAGCACCGACAGCCGGTCCGAGGCCGCCGCGATCTCGCGGCAGTCGAGGATCGCCTCGGGCGTCTCGATCATCGCCCAGAGCGCGGTGTGGTCCGGCGCGCCGGCCTTCTCCAGAGCGTCGACCAGGCCGCGGACCTCGTCGGCCGAGCCGACCTTGGGCACCACGACGCCGTCGGGCCCGGCCTGCGCTGCGGCGGCCAGGTCGGCGTCGTGCCACTCGGTGCCGAGGCCGTTGACGCGGATCGTCACCGTGCGGCGCCCGTACTCGCCCGACGCGGCGGCCGCCGCCACCGTCTCCCGAGCCTCGGGCTTCGCGTCCGGCGCCACGGCGTCTTCGAGGTCGAGGATCAGGCCGTCGCAGGCGATCGACTTCGCCTTCTCGAGCGCCCGCTCGTTCGAGCCCGGCATGTAGAGCACCGAGCGCAGGGGCGTGTAGTCGCTCATGCGGACTCCTCCGGGACCTCGATCGCGTCGTACTGCTCCTTGAGGTCCGGGTCGATGGCCGCGAGCTCGTCGGCGAGCTGCACCATCACCAGGCACTGCTTCAGGGAGGCGTCGTCCTCCATCTTGCCGTCGAGCATGACCGCACCCGTCCCGTCGCCCATGGCGGCGACGACCCGCTTGGCGTGCTTCACGTCCTCGACCGACGGGCTGAAGACCTTCTTGGCGATCGCGATCTGCTTGGGGTGGAGGGTCCAGGTGCCGACGCAGCCGAGGAGGAAGGCGTTGCGGAACTGGTCCTCGCAGGCCGTCACATCCGCGATGTCGCCGAAGGGGCCGTAGTAGGGCGAGATCCCGTGCATCACGCACGCGTCGACCATCCGCGCGATCGTGTAGTGCCACAGGTCCTGCTGGTACGTCGTCCGCTCGGCGCCCTGTTCGTTGCCGGGGTCGCCGCCCGGGGGGTCCTGGCGCACGAGGTAGCCCGGGTGGCCGCCGCCGACGCGGGTGGTCTTCATCCTCCGGTCGGCGGCGAGGTCGGCCGGGCCCAGCGAGAGGCCCTGCATGCGGGGCGAGGCGCCGCAGATCTCCTCGACGTTCGCCATGCCGCGGGCGGTCTCGAGGATCGCGTGCACCTGCAGCGGCTCGGTCAGCCCGGCCTTGGCCTCCAGCTGGGCCAGCAGCCGGTCGACGTAGTGGATGTCCTCGGCGCCCTCGACCTTCGGGACCATGATCACGTCGAGCTTGTCACCGGCCTCGGTGACGAGCGTCGTGAGGTCGTCGAGCACCCAGGGCGACTCGAGCGCGTTGACCCGCGTCCAGAGCTGGGTGGGGCCGTTGCGCGCGCCGATCGTCGGGTTGTCCCGGGCGATCCGCACGAGCCCGGACCGGGCGGCCTCCTTGTTGTCGGCCTTCACGGCGTCCTCGAGGTTGCCGAGCAGGACGTCGACCGTCCCGATCATGTCGGGCACCTTGGTCGCCATCTTCTCGTTGCTGGGGTCGAAGAAGTGGATCGCGCGCGAGGGGCGGGCCGGGATCTCACGCAGGGGCGCCGGGGCGCCGACCGCGAGGGGGGCGAAGAAGTCCTTGGCTGAACGCATGGGCCGGAGCCTAGCGGCGGCCGGAGCGGCCTCGGTATGACGCATCCCTCGTCCGGCGCAGCCAGCGGGGGCGCCGCCGTCGCGGCGTCTCCGGCCCCTGGGGCGCCTGGGGTGCCTCGGCGGCCCGCTCGGCGGCGGCCGCGCGGCGCGCCGCCCGGCGCCCGCGCCACCGCTCCGTCTCCGCTTCCACGTCGCGCTGCTGCGTGACCATCGGCGGTCCGCCGAGCGGCTGGATCATCGCGGAGCGCACGCGGGCGTTGAAGTCCTCGAGCTCGCGGCGCACCTCGCGCTCGCCGGCCAGCCCGTCGAGCCGGTCGTCGAGCTCGGCGTCCTCCTTGCGCACCGCCAGCGCGGGCGGCAGCACGCTGATCCGTTCGCGCTCGACGAGGCGCTTGAGCCACCAGTCCGGGTCGTGCCGCTCGCCCAGGTCCTCGAGCGGCTTGCCGTAGCCGGGCAGGTCGGTGAAGTCGCCGCGCTCCACCGCGCGGCGGATCTGGAGGTCGACCCAGGTGGCCTGGTGCCGGACGCGCTCCGGCGCCGCTCGGCGCCCCGTGCGGGGGTCCCGGGCCGGCGAGCGGTCGGGGGCCTCGGCGCGCTCCGGGTCGCGCTCCGGGTCGCGCTCTCGCGGCGACTGCGGGTCGGACATCGGACGATCACCCCGCCGACCAGCGTACGAACGCAGCGCAACCGCCCTGACCGCATGCCGCCAGGGCCGCATCCGTCCACCGAATGCGCTGGACCCGCCCCGGCCGGCCCGGTTGACTGGGTCCCGGTGGAACCCCACCCGGCGCAGCGGTAGAGGCCCTCCCACCGTCGCTGCACTCGGGTCCTCCTGTCGGGCGTTTGCCCTCAACGGCGCTCGTGGACGGAGGGGCGGCTTCCGTCGCACCGACGCGTCGCCGGTACGACGGGGCTCGAGGTCGCCGGGGGACCACCTCCCACCGGCAGGGAGAGCCGGAAACCAGACCCGCACCCGCGAGGGTGTGCCTCCCGGCACGCCCGGGAGCCGGGGAACAGGTGGCGGGGAGTGCTCGGGGTCGCGCTCCTCGCCACCAATCTGTGCCGGGCGGGAGTGGTCCGGGCACACGGGTCGGCCGCGCGCGGGGGACGCGGCTCACCCACCCCCCCACCGGCCCCGGTGGACGACCTCCGCCACCGGGCGCCGCCCGCGCCCCGCGGACCCGGGGGCGCCGGCGTCGCCGGCGACCCGGTGGCCCACCGCGATCGCGCCCACCGGCACGAGTGACTCGGGGACCCCGAAGGCCTCCCGCAGGTCCGGCCACCGCGGCCCGGGCACCCCGAAGAAGCAGGCGCCCAGGCCGGCGTCGGTGGCCGTCTGCAGCACCAGGAGCGAGGCCATGCCGAGGTCGACGTACCAGTACGGCACCGGCCAGTCGGCCGTCCCCGCCTTCTCCGACCCCGCCTTCTCCGACCCGGCCTTGTCCGACTCGGCGTACCGCGCCCGGTAGGCCGCCTCGTCGGCCAGGGGCACGAGCACCACCGGGGCGGTGCGCATGCCGTCGAGCCACCGGTTCGAGGCCCGCGGGTCCGGTGAGGTGGCCGCCCAGAAGTCGTCCACGTCGGACGGCCGGTCGAGCCGCAGCCAGGCCCAGCCCTGGCTGTTCCCGGCGCTGGGGGACCGGGTGGCGTGCTCGAGCATCCGGTCCACCGTCGCGGGGTCGACGGGGCGGTCCGGGTCGAAGCGCCGCACCATCCGGCGGCGGCGGACCACCTCGTCGAACTCCATGGGTGCAGGCTGCCAGTCCGGCCGCCCGGGGGGCAGCACGCCGGCCCCGGCACAATCGCGCCGTGGACTTCCGCTGTTCCGCCGCGAGTCGCGAGGCCGCCGAGCCGCTCGGTGGCACCGCGCCGGCCGAGGACCGCTGGCTGATGGTCGAGCACGACGCGCCCTGGGGCGCCCGGGCCCTCGCGGAGTCGCGGCTCCCGGCCGCGGTGCGCGAGCGGCTGCTCGGGCTCGAGGGCGTGCGCGTGCAGCTGCTGCGACGGCACGGCCGGGCCGCCCGCGGCGGCACCACCGTCCTGGCCGCCACGGTCGACGCCGCCGGGGTCGCGTCCCTCGGTCGCACCGTCCTCGACGACGTCGCCGGGGTGCTCGACCTCGACCTCGACGGGCTGGCGGGCGGCCGCCAGCCCCTCCCGGCGGACCCCGGCCCGGCCTGGTTGGTCTGCGCCAACGGGCGGCGCGACGTCTGCTGCGCCGAGGCCGGGCGGCCGGTGGCCGCGGCGCTGGCGGCGCGCTGGCCCGAGGCGACCTGGGAGACCACCCACCTCGGGGGGCACCGGTTCGCGGGCACGCTCGTGGCCTGGCCGGCGGGGGTGTGCCTGGGTCGGCTCGACGCCCCGGCCGCGGTGTCCGCGTGCGCCGCCCTGGCCGCGGGCGGCCCGGTCGACCCCCGCGTGCTGCGGGGTCGGGCGGGGCTGGACCCCGTCGCGCAGGTCGCGCTCGCCCACGTGGCGGAGCGCCGGGCCGCGGGCCGCGCGGACCTGGTCGGGGTGGCGGCCCTCGACCCCGCTGCAGGGACGACGCGGGTCGAGGTCCGCGTCGGCGCCGAGGCGTGGGCGGTCGTCGTGGCGCGGGAGGAGGGTCCGGCCCGCCGGCAGTCCTGCGGCGATGCCGCGACGAAGCCCACGCTGACCCATCGCGTGCTCTCCGCCGGCCCGCTGTGAGGCAGGGCGGGCGACCCGGGTGGTTCCGCTACTGAACCCACGCAAGTTAGGGTGACTCCCACGCAGCCCGCCACCGCAGGAGGACCCATGACCGCCCTGCCGAGCAGCACCCCGACCTCCGACCGGCACTCCGGTCGCCGCGCGGAGTGCGCCCACCACTCGGGCCAGGACCCCGACGCCAGCTCCGCGGACACGCCCGTGGAGCAGCTCACCGCGCAGCGGCTCGCGGCCATGTCGGCCACGCCGGGAGGGCGCGGGGGCGCCCCGCGGCCGCCGCCGCCGCTGAGCTCCCACCCGGCCCGCGGTGGCCGGCCCTGGCCCAGACGATCGGCCTGCTGCGCTTCCGGCACTCCTTCGTGCCGGCCATGCGCCGGCGCTACGGCGACGTCTTCACGGTGCGCCTGATGCCGGGGGGCGAGCCCCTCGTGCTCTTCGCGCGCCCCGAGCACGCCCGGGAGATCTTCGCCGGCGACCCCGAGGTGTTCCACGCGGGCAAGGGGAACGCGATCCTCGGCCCGGTCATGGGCGAGCACTCGCTGCTGCTGCAGGACTCGACGGAGCACAAGCGGGCCCGCAAGCTGCTCACACCGGCGTTCAACGGCCGGGCGCTGCGCGGCTACCGCGAGCTGGTCAGCCAGGTCGCCCACGCCGAGGTGGCCTCGTGGGAGCCCGGCGAGGAGTTCCGCGCGCTCGACCGGATGAACCGGCTCACCCTCGACGTCATCCTGCGCGTGGTCTTCGGCGTCACCGACGAGCAGCGGCTCGCCCGGCTGCGGCCGTGCGTGAACCGGACCGTGACGATCTCGCCCGCGATCCTCCTCGGCTGGTCGGTCCCGCGCCTGCAGAAGCTGCCGCCCTGGCGCGGCGCGATCGACAACCAGCGAGAGCTCGACCGGTTGATCCACGCCGAGATCCGCGAGCGACGGGCCGCGACGGACCTCGCCGAGCGGGGCGACGTGCTCTCGACGCTGCTGCGGGTCGGCGCCGAGGACGCGGAGGGCGAGCGGCCGCTGGGCGACGTCGAGCTGCGCGACCAGCTGGTCACCCTGCTCCTCGCGGGTCACGAGACGACGGCGACGGCGCTGGCGTGGTCGCTGCACGAGCTCGGCCGCGACCCGGACCTGCGGGCGCGGGCCCGCGCGGCGGCCGACGCCGGCGACGACGCCTTCCTCGAGGCCGTGCTCAAGGAGGCGATGCGCCTGCACCCGGTCATCCCGATGGTCGTCCGCACGCTCATGGGGCCGGCGACGATCGGCGGCCGCGAGTACCCCGCCGGCACCACCGTCGCGCCGTCGATCCTGCTCGCCCACGCCCGGGGGGAGAACCACGCCGACCCGGAGGCCTTCCGCCCCGACCGGTTCCTCGGCCAGAACCCGCCCGCGAACACGTGGATCCCCTTCGGCGGCGGGGTACGCCGGTGCATCGGCGCCGGCTTCTCGCTGATGGAGGGTGCCGAGGTGCTGCGCACCATCCTCACGGCATACGACGTGACGGCGCTCGGCGAGGACCGGCCCCGGGTGCGCAACATCACCACCGTGCCCCGGCACGGCGCCCGCGTGCGCGTCACGTCGCGCTGACCAGACCGGGCGCCCCACGCCCGGGGTGGGCTTGGTCGCCGGCCGGCCGGCCGCAACAATGGCCGGAGGCCGCCCGGGAGGCGGGCGGCCATCCGTGGAGGTGCGCACGTGTCAGCGAGCGAGAACCACCCGGTCCTGGCGGGCCTGGCGGCGCTGGTCGGCGTCGGGCTCGCCATCGGGCTCCTGCTCGGCGTGATCACCATGGTCGGCACCGACGTGGTCGGCCTCGGCGGCGAGTCGGTCTCGGTCGACGCGTCGGCCGGGGAGTCGCTCTACGTCCCCGAGCCGTCGGAGACCGAGGGACCCTCCGGCCCCCTCATCACCCTGGCCCCGGAGGAGAAGTCGGGACAGGAGACGGACGAGCCGGAGGAGTCGCCGAGCAAGAGCGAGTCCGCGGGACCCAAGATCTCGCTCCAGGCGGGCCAGAAGTCGGTGGGCTCCATGGACCGGATCGACCTGACGGGCGCCTACCCGGGCGGCGAGGGCGCGATCCTGCAGGTGCAGCGCCGCCAGGGCGGCTCCTGGGAGGAGTTCCCCGTCACCGCTTCGGTCTCCAACGAGACCTTCTCGACCTATGTGCAGACCGGGCGGACCGGCAAGAACAAGTTCCGCATGATCGACAGCGACAGCGACGTCACGTCGAACCCGGTCACCGTCACGGTGAAGTGAGGCCCGTTGTCTTGAGGCCCGCCCGGTGACCCAGCGAGGGGCCACGGTCGACGTGCGGCCCTTCGAGGACGCCGACGCCGCGCCCGTGGCCGGTCTCGCCTCGAGCGTGGGGTGGCCCTCGCTCGCCGAGCCCGAGGTGGTGGCCCGCGTCAGCACGGCGCCCGGGGCGGTGGCGTACGTCGCCGAGTCGGGCGGCGAGGTCGTCGGCTGGGCGCAGGCGCTGGGCGACGGCGTGCTGCAGAGCCACCTCGGCTTCGTGGCCGTGCACCGCGCGCACCGGCGCCGGGGCATCGCGCGGCTCCTGGTCGTGGCGGTCTTCCAGGCCACGGGCACCAAGCGGATGGACCTGGTCACCGACGTGGCGGCCGAGGGCTTCTACGAGACGTTCGGGCACCAGCGGATGCCCGGCTACCGGCTCTACCCGGGCGCGTGAGCGGCTCCGTCACCGCGCCGGCCACGGCGCACCACGGCCCCGCCACCGCTGCGGTGACGGGGCCGGGAGTCCTGCGCCGGTCGGGGAGCTCGCCTCAGTCGGGGATGTAGTCCATCGCGTCCGGGTGCGGGCCCCGCCGGCCGTCCTCGCCGCGGTCGAGCGCCGAGATCCGGCCGACCTCGTCGGGGGTGAGCTGGAAGTCGAAGAGCTCGAAGTTCGACTGGATGCGCTTCGGCGTCACCGACTTGGGGAAGATGATGTCGCCGCGCTCGATGTGCCAGCGCAGCGCGACCTGGGCGGTCGACTTGCCCTTCGCCTCCGCGATCTCGGTGAGGACCGCATCCTCGAGGACGTCGCCCTGCGCGATCGGCGACCAGGCCTCGGTCGCGATGCCGTGCTGCGCGTTCGCGGCTCGGACGTCCTCGTTGGCGAAGTACGGGTGCACCTCGACCTGGTTGACGGCCGGGACGACGCCGGTCTCGTCGATGATGCGCTGCAGGTGCTCGGGCTCGAAGTTCGAGACGCCCACCGAGGCGGCGCGGCCGTCCTCGACGAAGGACGCCATGGTGCGCCAGGTCGAGACGTAGTCGCCGTCGTAGCGGGTCGGCAGCGGCCAGTGGATGAGGAAGAGGTCGATCCGGTCGAGACCGAGGTCGGCCAGCGTCTGCTCGAAGGCGCGCTTGGCGTCGTCGGGACGGTGGAAGCCGTTGTTCAGCTTCGACGTCACGTGGATCTCGTCGCGCGGGACGTCCGAGGCGGCGATGGCCTCGCCGACCTGCTTCTCGTTCCCGTACATCTCGGCGGTGTCGATGTGGCGGTAGCCGATGTCGAGGGCCCGGCCCACGGCCTCGGCCGTGTCCTCCGGCGGGATCTGGAAGACCCCGAAGCCCAGCTGGGGAATGGTCGTGCGGTTGTTCAGCGTGATGCTCGGTACGGTCATGGGGGGCACAGCACCGGAGCCCCGGGTCGGTATTCCAACGGCCGGGCGGAGGCACCCGTCGACCGGCGACTCCCGGCTCCGAGACCCGGGGCAACCCCCGAGGTTCCGGCGGGAATGAAGGCCGCCACCCCTGCGTTGTGGACAGTGAACGAAGTTGAGTTGATCCGACTCAAGTAGTTTGATTCACTGAGACCAGCGCCGCAGACTGGCCCCAGTCGCACAGCGATCCCCGACCCGCTGGTTCCCGATCCCGGGACCGGCCCCCGCAGTACTCAGGAGGTACTCACCATGGCCCGTGCCGTCGGCATCGACCTCGGGACGACCAACTCGGTCGTCTCTGTCCTGGAGGGCGGCGAGCCCGCCGTCATCGCGAACGCCGAGGGCGCCCGCACCACCCCGTCCGTCGTCGCCTTCGCCAAGTCCGGCGAGGTGCTCGTGGGCGAGGTCGCGAAGCGCCAGGCGGTCACCAACGTCGACCGGACGATCCGGTCGGTCAAGCGCCACATGGGTGGCGACTGGACGACCACCCAGGACGACAAGGAGTTCACGCCCCAGCAGATCAGCGCCTTCGTGCTGCAGAAGCTCAAGCGCGACGCCGAGGCGTACCTCGGCGAGCCCGTCACCGACGCGGTGATCACCGTGCCGGCGTACTTCTCCGACGCCCAGCGCCAGGCCACCAAGGAGGCCGGCGAGATCGCGGGCATGAACGTGGCCCGGATCGTCAACGAGCCGACCGCGGCCGCGCTGGCCTACGGGCTCGACAAGGGCGACGACCAGACCATCCTCGTCTTCGACCTCGGTGGCGGCACCTTCGACGTGTCGCTGCTCGAGATCGGCGAGGGCGTCGTCGAGGTCAAGGCGACCTCCGGTGACAACCTTCTCGGCGGCGACGACTGGGACGAGCGCGTCGTCGAGTGGATGGTCAAGAAGTTCAAGGACAACAACGGTGTCGACCTCGGCGCCGACAAGATCGCCAAGCAGCGCCTCCAGGAGGCCGCCGAGAAGGCGAAGATCGAGCTGTCCTCGAGCTCCGAGACCACGATCCACCTGCCCTACATCACGCACGGCGAGTCGGGCCCGCTGCACTTCGAGGAGCGCCTCACGCGCAGCGAGTTCCAGAAGATGACCAGCGACCTGCTCGACCGCACCAAGTCGCCGTTCCAGGCGGTCCTCAAGGACGCCGGCGTCAAGGTCGCGGACATCGACCACGTCGTGCTGGTCGGCGGCTCGACCCGGATGCCCGCCGTCACCGACGCGGTCAAGGAGCTGCTCGGCGGCAAGGAGCCCAACAAGGGCGTCAACCCCGACGAGGTCGTCGCCATCGGCGCGGCCCTGCAGGCCGGCGTCCTGAAGGGCGAGGTCAAGGACGTGCTGCTGCTCGACGTCAGCCCGCTGAGCCTCGGCATCGAGACCAAGGGCGGCGTGATGACCACGCTGATCGAGCGCAACACCACGATCCCGACCAAGCGCTCCGAGGTCTTCACCACGGCGGACGACAACCAGCCGTCGGTCGAGATCAAGGTCGCCCAGGGTGAGCGCCCGATGTGGGGCGAGAACCAGCCGCTCGGCAACTTCGAGCTGACCGGCCTGCCCCCGGCGCCGCGCGGCGTGCCGAAGATCGAGGTCACCTTCGACATCGACGCCAACGGCATCGTGCACGTCTCGGCGAAGGACCAGGGCTCCGGCAAGGAGCAGTCCATGACCATCTCCGGTGGGTCGGCCCTCAGCAAGGAGGACATCGACCGGATGGTCAAGGAGGCCGAGCAGTACGCCGAGGAGGACGCCCAGCGCCGCGAGACGATCGAGGCGCGCAACCAGGCCGACTCGCTCGTCTACACGACCGAGAAGTTCCTCACCGAGAACGACGAGAAGCTGCCGGACGACGTCAAGGGCGAGGTCCGCGCGGATGTCGACGCCCTCAAGGCCTCCCTCGAGAAGGAGGACGCGACCGCCGAGGACCTGCAGGCCGGCATCGCCAAGCTCGGTGAGTCGAGCCAGAAGATGGGCGCGGCGATGTACGCCTCGGCCGAGGCCGACGAGGCGGCTGCCGGCGGCGCGACCGCGGGCAGCGGCGAGGCCGACGACGACGTGGTCGACGCGGAGATCGTGGACGAGGAGCAGCCCGGCCAGGCCGGGAGCGGTTCCGAGGCCGAGGACAAGTGAGCGACCCGTCCCAGCGCGGCGCGGCGGCGGGGGAGCAGCACGCTCCCCCGCCGGGCGCGTTCGCCGAGGAGGCAACGACCATGACCGAGGACGCCGAGGTCGAGACCGGCGCCCAGGGCGGCGACCCGGGCGGCGACCCGGGCACCACCCCGGATGCCCCGGGCACCACCCCGGACGCCCCGGACACTCCGGCCGGGGACCGGGTCGACCACGACGCCGCCGCGTCCGTCCCGGAGACGCAGGCCGACGCCGGCCCGACGACGGGCGGGGACGCCCCGGCCGAGCCGGACCGGCTGGCCGAGGCCCGGCACGCGCTCGACGAGCGGACGGCGGACCTGAAGCGGCTGCAGGCCGAGTTCGTCAACTACAAGCGCCGGGTCGACCGCGACCGGGAGCTCCTCAAGGAGAACGCCCGCTACGAGGTGCTCGCCCCCATCGTCGAGGTGCTCGACACCGTCGACCGGGCGCGTGAGCACGGAGAGCTGGAGCCGGGCCTGAAGACGGTGGCCGACCAGCTCGAGCGGACGGTCGAGCAGCACGGGCTCGTCAAGTTCGGCCAGGTCGGCGACGTCTTCGACCCGACGCTGCACGAGGCGCTCTCGCACATGGGCGAGGACGCCGAGGTCGAGGTGACCACCTGCAAGGTGATCGCCAAGGCCGGCTACCGGATCGGCGACCGGGTCGTCCGGGCGGCGCAGGTGCTGGTGGTGGACCCCGCTTCGTGAGGGGGCCCGGCCAGGGCCGGGGGCCGGCGGGGCCGGTGAACCAGGATCCGGAGCGAGTCGAGAGGAGGTTGGCGCGATGAACCCCGCGGAGTGGGTGCAAAAGGACTTCTACGCCGAGCTCGGCGTCGCCAAGGACGCGAGCCAGGAGCAGGTCAAGAAGGCCTACCGCAAGCTGGCGCGCGCCAACCACCCCGACTCCAACCCCGACGACGAGAAGAAGCACGACCGCTTCAAGCGGGTCGCGGAGGCCTACGACGTCCTCGGCGACCCCGAGAAGCGCAAGCAGTACGACGAGATCCGCGCCGTGGGCCCGCAGGCCTTCGGCGGCTTCCCCGGCGGCGGGGGCTTCCCCGCCGGGCAGGGCGGCGACGTGGACATCGAGGACCTGCTGCGCCAGCAGGCCGGCGGCCGGGGCGGCGGCGGCTTCGGCGACATGTTCGGCGACCTCTTCGGCGGTGGTGCTCGCTCCCAGCGGCGTCCGGCCGCGCGCCGGGGTCAGGACCTGGAGACGAGCGCGACCATCGGCTTCGCCGACGCGCTCGAGGGCGTCACCGTGTCGCTGCGGCTGACGAGCGACGCCGCGTGCGGCACCTGCGGCGGGTCGGGCGGCAAGCCCGGCAGCAGGCCGCGGGTCTGCCCGCAGTGCGACGGGGCCGGCTTCGTCGTCGCCTCGGTCGGCGGCGCGTTCTCGATGAACGAGACGTGCCCGACCTGCCGCGGCGGACAGCTGATCTACGACGAGGCCTGCCCGGCGTGCCACGGCTCCGGCCGCGGCACCCAGGCCCGCACGATCCAGGCCCGGATCCCGCCCGGCGTCAAGGACGGGCAGCGCATCCGCCTGCGCGGCAAGGGTGCGCCCGGCGAGGGCGGCGGTCCCGCGGGCGACCTGTTCGTGTCGGTCAAGGTCTCGAAGCACCGGCTGTTCGGGCGTCGGGGTGACCACCTCACGCTGGAGGTGCCCGTCTCCTTCGACGAGGCGGCGCTCGGCGCGGACGTCAAGATCCCGACGATGGGCGGCGCCCCCGTGACGCTCAAGATCCCGGCGGGGACGCCGAACGGGCGCACCTTCCGCGTGCGCGGCAAGGGCGCCCGGCGCGCCGACGGGACCCGGGGCGACCTGCTCGCGACCATCGAGGTCCAGGTGCCGGCCGTGCTCGACGCCGACGCGAGGGCCGCGGTCGAGGCCTACCGCGAGGCGACGGCCAGCCGGCCGATGCGAGCGAAGCTGTTCGAGGAGGCCTGATGGCCAGGCGGGGGCCGCGCTCGTCCCCCGGGCCCGAGAGCGCCGTCTTCGTGATCAGCGTGGCCGCCGAGCTGACCGGGCTGCACCCGCAGACCCTGCGCTCCTACGAGCGGATGGGCCTGATCACGCCGGGCCGCACGCGCGGCGGGGGACGCCGCTACTCCACGGCCGACGTCGAGCGGCTGCGCGACATCGCCGAGCTGACGGCCTCCGGGGTCGGGGTGGAGGGCGTGCGCCGGATCCTCGACCTGGAGAACCGGGTGCTCGCGCTGCAGCAGCGCAACGCGGAGCTCGTCGACGAGCTCGAGCAGGCGCGCACGGCGCTGCAGCAGGCGCTGCAGATGGCCCGCGAGGCCGCCGCGTCGCCCGCGACGGACCGACTTCCCGTGCTGCGGCCGACCCCTCGGGACCAGTCGCTGGTGGTCTGGCGCCGGGGGCGGTAGGGCCGCGGCCCGGGTGCGGGTCGGCATCCCGAGGGGTCAGGCGCGCGCGACGTCGATCGCGAAGACGGCGCCGCCGCCGGGGCGATCGGCGTAGCGCGCGCGGCCCCCGTGGGCCTCCGCCAGGTGCCTGACCACGAAGAGCCCCAACCCGTTGCCGGCGACCCGGGTCTTGGTGTCCGCCCGTGCGAACTCCTCGAACAGGCGTGGCTGGAACTCCTCGGGCACGCCGGGGCCCCGGTCGCACACGGAGACCCGGACCCGGCCGGCGTCGTCCGGATGGGCCCGCACGTCCACGGGCGGGGCCCCGTACTTGGCCGCGTTGGTCAGGAGGTTGGACACCATCTGCTCGAGCCGGCCGCGGTCGGCCCGCACGGGAAGCTCGGCGTCCTCGTGGTAGAGCGTCACGCCGGGTCGGTCGGCGACGATTCCGCGGAGCGCGTCGACCAGGTCGAACACCGTGGGCGCGATCTCGAGGCGAGCCCGGCCGGCGTGCGTGGCGGTGAGCAGGTCTGCGCACATGGAGTCGAGCAGCTGCACCTGCCGCCCGAAGGCGTCGACCAGTCGGCGTCGGCGCTCGGGGGTCAGGTCGTCGAAGTCCTCGTCGAATGCCTCCAGGACGCCGCGGAGCACGGTCACGGGGTTCCGGATCTCGTGGGCGGTGGTGGCGATCGCGCGCCTGAGCCGCACCAGCTCGTCGCCCTCCGGTTCGCGGTCCACCGCCGGCGAGGCCGGTGGGGCGGCGGCCGGCGCGGGTGGAGCGGTCTGCACGGGGACGCGCCGGTCGGTCGGCGGTCCGGGGTCCGGGTCTCGCTGGGCCACGGCCTCGCGCACCCGGTCGAGGATGCGCCGCACGGGCGTGCCCTTCTCCAGGTAGGCGTCGGCGCCCGCCCGGAACGCCTGCTTGGCCATGGCCCCGCTGCCGAATCCGGAGAGCACCACGATCGTGGCCTCCGGCAGCAGGTCGCGAAGCCGCGGCAGCGCCTCGAGGCCGTCCATGATGGGCATCGCCAGGTCGAGCAGCACCACCTGCGGCCGTTCCCGCTCCGCGACCGCGAGGGCCATGCGTCCGTTGGCCGCCTCGCCGACCACGTCGAAGTCCGGGGCGCGGACGAGGACGAGGCTGAGCAGCTCGCGGATGTCCGGGGTGTCGTCGACCACGATGGTCCGGTGCACCCCCGCAGACGCGTCCGCCCCGCCGTCCGCGCCGCCGTCGGGGTCCGCCGTCGTCGCGCGGGAGCCGGCCGCCTCGGGTGCCCCGCCGCTGCGGCGCGCGTGGGGGCTCACGCGCGTGTGTCCTCGGGCGGCGTCCCGCCGTCGGCGAGGTCCTGGCCCTGGACGGCGGGCTGGTCCACCAGGGCGGCGGACGAGCGGAGCAGCCCGGCCGACCCCTTCTCGGTGCTGCCGAGGAGGCCCGTGATCATGGAGCTGGCCGAGCTGATCGCGGTGTCCAGGGACTTCAGGGCACGTTCGCGCTCGTCCATCTCGAGCGCCATCCGCGCCACCACGAGGCCCTGGAGCACGTTGTCGTTGATCTCGAGGGCCTGCTGCTCGCGCGCCCGGAGGTCCTGGAAGAGCTGGGCGCCCTCCATCAGGGAGGAGTAGCTGCGCCGGAGGCTCCAGTAGTAGACGCCGGTCAGGGCGCCGACGACGTCCCAGAGCGCGAGCTGCCAGCCCCAGGCCGTGCGCATGGCCAGGCCCTGCACCAGGTCGATGCCGAACTCGGGCATCAGCATGTGCACGGCGTGAGCTCCGTGGTGCACCGCGCAGGTCAGGAAGATGGCCGCGGTGGCGGCCCCCAGCGGGTTGCTGCGCAGCTGGTGGCTGCGCACGAGCGGACGCGCGATGGCGAGCACGATGCCGAGGTAGGCCAGGGCGATCACGCCGTTGCTGACGAGGCCCACGAGCCACCAGTTCATGAGTGAACCCTAGAGGGGCTCGGGGGGCGCGGGGGGCTCACGCCGCCGCCCCGGACAGGGTGAGCAGGACCAGGACGAGGGCCGACGCGCCCACGAAGGCCCGGGCGCCGCGGGTGCCCCAGCCGGGGTGCAGCGCCGACCGGGACCCGCTCGCGTGGCGACGGCCCAGCAGGTGGCCGACACACCAGGCCAGGGCCACGAGCTGCCACGCGACGGCGGCGAGGTCCCAGGGGCCGACCGGCTGCGCCCCGGCGCCGTGCAGCCCCAGCGGGAGTCCGACGGTGCGGCTGACGAGCCAGGCGGCCACGCAGCCCCCGTGCAGGAGCAGCCCCGCGACGGCGAGACGGGTCGCGACCCCGTCCCCGCCCCCGGCTGCGGCCCGGGCCCCGGGCGGGGCCTCCGGCCGCGCCGGCGCCAGCACCGCCAGCGGCCACACGGCCTGGAGGACGGCCGCGACCAGGAAGCCGACCGCAAGCACGGGGTAGGTGCCGAGGTGCATCGGCCCGACCGCCGCGTGCACGCCCGCCGCCGCGGCACTGCCGACCACGGCCGCGGCGAGCAGGGGGTCGCCGGCGCCGGAGGCGACCCGCTCCGGCCGCCCATGACGCCCGGGGTCGCCGGCAGGGAGCGGCCCGCCGCCCGGCAGCAGCGCCGCGCCGGAGGCGTTCCACTCGGCGCCGCTCGCGAGCGTGCCCGCGGCCGCCCGGCTGCGCAGGTCGGCGAGCCGGCGGTCCAGCGGCGAGTCCGGGGCGCGCAGCAGCCCGGCGCGGTCGGCGAGACGGGGCGCAAAGATCGCGGCCATGCCGGCGAGGCCACCCAGCACCACGACGACGTGCAGCAGGTGGCCCGTCAGCGCCAGCAGCTGCGTCACGTCTCGCTCCGGGGGTCACGTCAGTCGGGGGGTCATGCCGGCCGGCTGACCAGCACATTACCGCTCCCGCTCGGAGGGAAGCCGGTCTTGAGTCCTTCTTGTGACTGCGGTGCCGCGACGCGCGGGGCAGGCACTACCCTCTCCCAGAAGCCCGAGACGCGGCGGCGAGACCCGGGGGCCGGAATCGCGCTGCGAGGCGTCGTCCGAGGAGGTGTGTCGTCGTGCCCGACGTGGTGGCCAACTACCTCCGGGACTACTTCGCGGGCATCGACTGGTGGTACTTCGGCACGATCCCGCTCTTCACCGGCGTCATCGGGTGGCTGATCAACTGGTCCGGCCTGTGGATGCTCTTCGCCCCGCTGCGCTTTCGCGGGATCACCATCCCGGGCATGCGCGAGCTCTCCAGCGTGCTGCCGCGCAAGGTCCAGGAGATCCCGGGCGTGCTCCAGGGCGGCATCGGGTGGCAGGGCATCGTGCCCGCCCGGTCGGCCAAGATGGGGTCCATCGCGGTGGACAAGGCGATCGCCAAGCTCGGCACGCCGGCGGAGTTCTACCAGCAGCTGGAACCCGACCGGATCGCCGAGCACATCGTGGCCGCCTTCCGTCCCGAGATCCCGGAGCTCGTCGACGAGGTGATGCGGCGCGAGCACCCGAACCTCTGGCGCGACCTGCCGCCCTCGCTGCGCGAGGCGGTGGTCGAGCGCGTGCAGGAGCAGCTCCCGTCGGTCGTGCAGCGGGTGACCGACGAGATCGGCATCCACATCGACCAGCTGCTCGACCCCAAGATCATGGTGATCGACCACTTCCAGAAGAACCCGGCGCTGGTGGTGCGCATCTTCCGCGACTTCGGGCAGCGCGAGCTCGACCTCATGGTCCGCTTCGGCTTCATCTTCGGGTTCCTGCTGGGCATCCCGGTGGCGTTCATCGACCAGGCGATCGGGCAGTGGTGGGCGCTGCCGCTGCTGGGGGTGGTCGTCGGCTGGATCACCAACGCGCTCGGCATGTGGCTGATCTTCGAACCGACGGAGCCCAAGCGCTACTTCGGGATCAAGGCCCACGGCCTCTTCCTGCGCCGCCAGGAGCAGGCCGCCGACGTCTACGCGGCGATCATCGCCGAGGACGTGATCACCCTCGAGCGGATCGGCGACTTCCTGCTCGACGGCCCGCGCGGCGACCGCACGCGACAGATGCTGGCCACCGCCCTGCGGCCGGCGATCGACAAGGCCGCCGGGCCGGCCCGCGCCGCCGTCCGTGTCGCGATCGGCTCGCAGCGCTTCGACACCATCCGCGAGTCAGTCGCCCGGGAGGCGGTCGGCCGCACGCTGACGCCCTTCCGGGACCCCGAGTTCAGCGCCCAGCAGGCCGAGCGGATCCGGGTGCTGATCGCGCGGCGCACCAAGGAGCTGCCGCCGCGCGACTTCGTGGAGATGATGCGCTCGGCGATCAAGGAGGACGAGTGGATGCTCTACGCCCACGGCGCGGTCATGGGGCTGGGCGGTGGCTTCCTGCACTACTTCATCTTCGCCCTGCTGGGCCGGGCGCACTGATGGACGACCGCGACGCCGAGGAGCCCGGGCCGGTGGTCGACCCGGACGGCACCGAGACCGATCCCCCCGACGCCGAGGCCGGCGGCCCCGACGACGGCCCCGCCGACGCGGCGGCGCCCGGCCGCTGGTCGCAGGCGACGGACGCCGTGCCGGCCCGGCCCCGCGCGCTGGCGGTCGGCCCGGCCGTGGACGCGGTGCCCGGTGTCGCCAGGATCGCCGCCTCGACGCTGTGGCACACGACCGAGTGGAGCGTGGCGACCTCCTGGCGGCTCGGGGGGCGGGTGCTGCGCTCGCTGGGCGACCGGCGCGAGGCCCAGTCGCTGGTGCACGACGTGAACGAGACCTCCCGGGCGGTCGCCGGCCTGGCCCGCGCCGTCTCCGCGGGGATCCCGCTGCCCCGTGCGGTCGCCGACCTGGCGGCGTCCGTCGGGGCCCGCGTCGACGCGGTGACGCCGACGCCGCCGAGCCGCAGGGACCCGCGGCCCGACTCCGCGCTGCCCGGCACGCCGAACCCGCCCGGCCGCCTCGGCGCCGCGACCCCGTCCGCGGCCGCCCTGCGGGCCCGGGGCGCCCGGCTGCTCGAGCGCAGCCGCGACGTGTGGGACGACGACGCCGGCCACCCGGCGTACGAGCGGATCCTGGACGAGCTCGCCCCCGACGAGGCACGGGTGCTGCTGCTGCTCCTGGAGGGTGGGCCGCAGCCGAGCGTCGACGTGCGCACCGGCGGGCCGGTCGGCCTGGTCAGCTCGCACCTGGTCGCGCCGGGGTTGACGATGATCGGCGCGCGGGCGGGCTGCCGCTACCTCGACCAGGTGCCGGCCTACATGAACAACCTGTTCCGGCTCGGGATGGTCTGGTTCAGCCGGGAGTCGCTGCGCGACCCGATGGAGTACCAGGTCGTCGAGGCGCAGCCCGACGTGCTGGAGGCGATGCACTCGGTGCGCTTCGCCAAGGTCGTGCGCCGCAGCATCCACCTGACGCCCTTCGGCGAGGACTTCTGCAAGACCTGCCTGGTCGACGAGACGCTCGCGGAGGCGGAGTTCCCGGCCCACGCGCTGCCCCCCGAGGGCGACGCGGCCGAGCCGCCGTCCGCCACCTGAGCGGATGTCGCGGCCGCCGCGGTCGGCGCGGCCGCGGCGTGGCGCCCTCCCCGCGCCACGCCGCCGCCGGCCTCAGCTCGCGTACTCCCGGTTCAGCGGGAAGGGGCGCACCGGCCGGACCGGCCCGGCCGCCGCCACCCGCTGCAGGTGCTTGACGATCGTCTTGGGCGTGAGGCCCTTCTGGATGTAGGCGACGGCGCCCGCCGCGAGCGTGGACTCCGTCATGAAGGTGGCGCCGATCGCCGAGTGGACCACGACCTTGGTGCGGGGGGAGACCTCGCCGATCAGGGGCAGGGCCTCGAGCCCCCCCATCTCGGGCATGTGCAGGTCGAGGACCATCATGTCCGGCTGCAGCTTCTCGGCGAGCTCGATGCACTCGCGCCCGTTCGCCGCGACGCCCACGACCTCGAACCCGGCCTTGGTCAGCGTCAGCTCGAGCAGGTCGGCGATGTCCGGTGCATCCTCCCCCACGACGAGAGTCATCCCGACGATCGAGGTCCCGTCCCCTTCGTCCGAGTGCGGGGTGCTGCTGCTCTGCATGGTGGTCTCCTGGTGGGGGCCGCTGCCCTGGGCGGCCATGTCTGCAACGGTAGGCCGCGGTCGCCCCCTGCGTGTCACCTATCAGCATTCTTGTGCCGTCCCTGCGGAAAGGAAAAGGCTCGTGCTGGACCGGTCTGCCCCGCGGCGCTCGGGGCTGCTCGTGGCGGGCACGGCCTCCGACGCCGGCAAGAGCGTCGTCGCCACCGGCCTGTGCCGCGCCCTGGCCCGACGCGGGGTGCGCGTGGCGCCGTTCAAGGCGCAGAACATGTCCAACAACTCGATGGTCGTCGCCGACCCCCGCGCCGGGTATGCCGAGATCGGGCGCGCGCAGTGGGTGCAGGCGCTGGCCGCGGGCGCCCCGCCGGAGCCGGCGATGAACCCGGTGCTGCTCAAGCCCGGCGACGACCGGCGCAGCCACGTCGTGCTCCGGGGGCGGCCCGGCGGGTCGCTGGGGTCGGAGGGGTTCGCCGGCGGCCGCGAGCGGCTGGCCGAGGTGGCGCACGGGGCGTACGACGACCTGGCGGCGCGCTACGACGTCGTCGTCGCCGAGGGCGCGGGGAGCCCGACCGAGATCAACCTGCGGCCCGGCGACTACGTCAACATGGGGCTTGCGCGGCACGCGGGGATGCCGGTCGTGGTGGTCGGCGACGTCGACCGGGGCGGGGTCTTCGCCGGGTTCTGGGGGACCGTGGCGCTGCTGTCGCCGGCCGACCAGGCGCTCGTCGCGGGGTTCGTCGTGAACAAGTTCCGTGGCGACGTCGGACTGCTGCGGCCCGGCATCGAGGAGCTCGACCGGCTCTCGGGGCGGCGCACCTTCGGGGTGCTGCCGTGGCACGCCGACGTGTGGCTGGACTCCGAGGACGCGCTCGACATCGACGCGCGGCGGGCCGGCGACGCGGCCGGCGCGCTGCGCGTGGCCGTCGTGCGGTTCCCGCGGATCAGCAACCTCACCGACGTCGACGCCCTCGGGCTGGAGCCGGGGGTCGACGTCACCTTCGTGTCCGACGTCAGGGGGCTGCGCGGCGCCGACGCCGTCGTGCTGCCGGGCACCCGCGCCACGCTCGCGGACCTCGCGTGGCTGCGGGAGCGCGGTCTGGACCGGTCGGTGCTGGCGCACGCGGGGGCCGGCCGACCGGTGCTCGGGATCTGCGGCGGGTGCCAGATGCTGGGTCGGCGGATCGAGGACCCGGACGGCGTCGAGGGCCCGCCCGGGGCGTCCGCGGCGGGGCTGGGCCTGCTGGACCTGGTGACCACGTTCGCCGAGGAGAAGGTGCTCGACCTGCCGAGCGCATCGGGGCTGGGCAGCGAGGCCTCCGGCTACGCGATCCACCACGGCCGGGTCGACGCGGCGTCGGGGGAGCCGTTCGCGGGCGGCGTGCGCGCGGGCTCCGCGGCGGGGACGATGTGGCACGGCGTCCTCGAGGGCGACGCGTTCCGCGAGGCGTGGCTGGGGTCGGTCGCCGACGCCGTCGGGGCGGCGTACGCGCCCGCGGGCGTGCGGTTCGCGGAGCGCCGCGAGGCGCGGCTCGACCTGCTCGCCGAGCTCGTCGAGGAGCACCTCGACGTCGACGCGCTGCTGGCGCTGGCCCGCGAGGGGGCGCCGGCGGACCTGCCGGTGCTGCCGCCGGGGGATCGGCGGTGATCCGGGGCGGGTGTGCCGCCGGGGCCGGCACGGACTATCCGCGGAGGCCCGCCTCCAGCTCGGCCATGGCGGCGTCCAGCCCCACGGTCGGCTCCCAGCCCCACCCGTGGGCGCGGTCGGCGCGGACCTGGCCCGTCCAGGCCGGGCCGTCCTCCCAGACCGGCTCGACGCCGACCGCCCGCGTCACGGCCTCGTAGTAGTCGCGCGCGGTCGCCGGCCCGGCGGCGACGTTGACGGGCGTGCAGCCGCCGACGACCGGGCCCCGCCCGGGGTCGGTCGAGGCCGGCACGCGGCCGGAGGCGACGTCCGCGATGAAGGCGGCGAGGTCGTCGGCGTGGACCCACGCGAAGCTCTGGGTGGGGACGGCGTGGCGGTCCCCCTCGCGGTCGCGGATGCCCGCGGGGCGGATCGAGTTCCAGATCGAGGACTCACCCGACCCGAGGATGGCCGGCGGCCGCACCAGCACGCGCGTGAGCCCCCCGACGCCGCTGAGCGCGGCGTCGGCCTCGCGCTTCGTGACCGGGTAGGTGCCGCCGTCGTCGCCGACCAGCGCCGAGGTCTCGTCGACGTCGCCGGTGCCCGGCGAGCGGTCGTAGACGGCCGCCGTGGAGACGTGCACCAGCCGCTCGACGCCGGCCGCCTCCGCCGCGCGGGCGAGGAGGGTCGTGCCGGCGACGCCGACCCGGCGCTGGGTGGCCTCGTCGCTGCCCATCGGGTGCACGGTGGTGACGACCGCGTCGGCGCCCTCGACCACCTCCGCCGCGAACGCGGGGTCCGCGAAGTCGCCCACGCGCTCCTCGACGCCGGCCGAGGCCGGCGCCGTCCCGGCCCGGCGGACGACGGCCCGCACCGTCGCGCCGCGCTCGGCCAGGGCCGCGCAGACGCGGGAGCCGACCAGTCCGTTGGCGCCGGTCACGACGACGGTCGGGCGGTGTTCGGCGGGGGAGTGCGTCATGCGCCCCACCGTGGCACACGGCTGGCCGGCCCGCCGGGGGTGACCGGGTGGCTCGCGAAACGGGCCGGCTTGAGGGGAATCGACTCAAGTTTTCTGTGGTTGTGCAATACAGATGCCGCTACACTGGAGGCGGCGCAGACCACCTGCGGGCACGGGCCCGCGGCCAATGCACAGGGGAGCAGGATGAGCCAGTTCGGAGCCGAGAAGTTCACCACCCGCAGCCGCGAGGCCCTGGAGGGGGCCCAGGTGGCGGCGACGTCCGCGGGGCACGCGGCGACGGAGCCGGTGCACCTGCTGCAGACCCTGATGCGGGACGCCGACGGGACGGCGCCGACGCTCGTCACCCGGTGCGGGGCCGACGCCGGGGCGATCGCCACGCAGGCGCAGGCCAAGGTCGAGGCGCTCCCCCGCGCGAGCGGCCAGACGGTCCAGAACCCCGGCGCCACGGCGGCGCTCACGCGGGTCCTGGCCGGCGCGCTCGACCTCGCCCAGGGCATGCAGGACGAGTACGTCGCCACCGAGCACCTGCTGATCTCGCTGGCCACGGTCGAGTCCGCCGCCCGGAGCATCCTCGCCGAGGCCGGCCTGACGGCCGAGGGCCTGCGCGAGGCGCTGACCTCGGTCCGCGGCAACCGTCGCGTCACCAGCGAGGACGCCGAGGCGACCTACGAGTCGCTGGAGAAGTACTCCGTCGACCTGACCAAGGCCGCCGAGGAGGGCCGGCTCGACCCGGTGATCGGCCGCGACGCGGAGATCCGCCGCGTGGTCCAGGTGCTGTCGCGGCGCACCAAGAACAACCCGGTCCTGATCGGCGACCCCGGCGTCGGCAAGACCGCCGTCGTCGAGGGGCTCGCCCAGCGCGTCGTCGACGGCGACGTGCCGGACAGCCTCAAGGGCCGGCGCGTGCTGGCGCTCGACCTGGCCGCGATGGTCGCCGGCGCGAAGTACCGCGGCGAGTTCGAGGAGCGGCTCAAGGCCGTGCTCGAGGAGATCAAGCAGGCCGAGGGCCAGGTGATCACCTTCATCGACGAGCTGCACACGGTCGTCGGCGCGGGCGCCGGCGGCGACTCCTCGATGGACGCCGGCAACATGCTGAAGCCGATGCTGGCGCGCGGCGAGCTGCACATGATCGGCGCGACGACGCTGGACGAGTACCGCGAGCGCGTCGAGAAGGACCCGGCCCTCGAGCGCCGGTTCCAGCAGGTCTTCGTGGGCGAGCCCAGCGTCGAGGACACCATCCAGATCCTGCGCGGGATCCAGGAGAAGTACGAGACGCACCACAACGTGCAGATCACCGACGCCGCGCTGGTCGCGGCCGCCACGCTCAGCGACCGCTACATCTCGGCCCGCCAGCTGCCCGACAAGGCCATCGACCTCGTCGACGAGGCGGCGAGCCGGCTGCGGATGGAGCGGGAGTCGTCGCCGGAGCAGATCGACCGGCTGCGCCGGGCGACGGCGCGGCTGAAGATGGAGGAGTTCGCGCTCACCGGCGAGACCGACGAGGCCTCCGTCGACCGGCTCGAGCGCCTGCGCGCCGAGCTGGCCGACATGGAGGAGGAGCTGCGCGGGCTCGAGGCGCGCTGGGAGCGCGAGCGGTCCGCGATCGAGGGCGAGGGCGAGCTGCGCCGCGAGCTCGACCAGGTGCGCACCGAGGCCGAGCGCCTGCAGCGCGACCAGGAGTGGGGCCGCGCCAGCGAGCTCCTCTACGGCCGCATCCCCGAGCTCGAGCGGCGCATCGCCGCGGCCGAGAAGGTCGAGGTCGAGGCCGAGCCGCTGGTCGGCGAGGAGGTCGGCGCCGAGCAGATCGCCGACGTGGTCGAGGCCTGGACCGGCATCCCCACCGGCCGGCTGCTGCAGGGCGAGACCTCCAAGCTGCTCGAGATGGAGTCCGTGATCGGCGAGCGGCTGATCGGCCAGCGCCAGGCCGTCAGCGCCGTGAGCGACGCGGTCCGCCGCTCGCGCGCCGGCATCAGCGACCCGAACCGGCCGACCGGCTCGTTCCTCTTCCTCGGCCCCACCGGGACGGGCAAGACCGAGCTCGCCCGCGCGCTCGCCGACTTCCTCTTCGACGACGACCGGGCGATGGTCCGCATCGACATGAGCGAGTACGCCGAGAAGCACGCCGTCGCGCGGCTCGTCGGGGCCCCTCCGGGCTACGTCGGCTACGACGAGGGCGGCCAGCTGACCGAGGCCGTGCGCCGCCGGCCGTACTCGGTGGTGCTCCTCGACGAGGTGGAGAAGGCGCACCCCGAGGTCTTCGACGTGCTGCTCCAGGTGCTCGACGACGGGCGCCTGACCGACGGCCAGGGCCGCACGGTCGACTTCCGCAACACGCTGCTCGTGCTGACGTCCAACATGGGTTCGCAGTACCTCGTGGACCCGACCCTGGACGCCGAGAAGCGGCGCGAGTCGGTGCTGGCGGTCGTGCGGGCCTCGTTCAAGCCCGAGTTCCTGAACCGGCTCGACGAGATGGTGCTCTTCGACTCGCTCACCGAGGCCGACCTCACCCGGATCGTCGACCTGCAGCTCGCGCTGCTGGAGAAGCGGCTCGCCGCCCGGCGCATCACGATCGAGGTCACCGACGCGGCGAAGGCGTGGCTGGCCGAGCAGGGCTACGACCCGGCGTACGGCGCGCGGCCGCTGCGCCGGCTCGTGCAGACCGCCATCGGCGACCCGCTGGCGCGGATGCTGCTCTCCGGCGAGGTCACCGACGGTGGCGCGGTCCGCGTCGACCGGGCCGACCCGGGCGCCGTCGGGACGGCCGGGGTGCCGGAGCCGCTGTCGCTGACCACCCTCTGAGGGCCGCCAGAACCGCCGAGGCGGCGTGAGCTTCCGGCGTACCGCGGAAACTCACGCCGTCTCGGCGGTGCGGGTTGCGCCCGATCCGGCGGGCGTTGGCCGCGCGTGATTCGATGACGGGGTGAGCAGCAGCACGCCCGCGCGGCCGACGTCGGTGACGGCGTTCGGCTGGCTCGTCGTGCTCGGCTCGGGGTTCCTCGTCGTCAGCGCCTTCGAGCAGGTCGCCTCGCTGAGCTCCCTGGAGAGCCGCCGAGAAGTCGAGCAGTTCCTGTCCGAGCCGCCCGGGGACGGGATGGGGCTCAGCGTGCAGACGGCCCTCGACCTCCTGCACGTGCTGTCCATCGTGACCGGCGGTTGTGCCGCGGCCGCCGCGGTGCTCGGCTTCTATGCCCTGCGCCGCCACCGCGCGGCCCGGGTGTGGCTCACGGTGGTCGTCGTCCCGTTGTTCGTCGCGGGGTTCGCGCTCGGCGGCCTGCTCTCCGCGCTGGTGGCCGCGGGAGCCGTCTCGCTGTGGCTGCAACCCGCGCGCGACTGGTTCGACGGGGTCGACCGGCCGCGGCCCCCGACCGGCTCGCCGTTCGGCCCGCGCAGCCGGGAGGGCCGGGACCGGCACGCTCCCGGCGGCGACCGCGACGGGCCCGTCGGCGGGGAGCGGGACCCGGGGCGCGACCACGCGGGCGAGCGGCCCGACGCCGGCCCGCGCGACGAGCAGCCGGACGACGAGCACGCCCAGCAGCGCGAGCGAGCGCCGGCCCACCACGGGGCTGGGGAGCCGAGCCGGCCCGTGCGTCCGATGCACGACCCCGTGGCGGGCCCCCGGGCGTACGTCGGGTTCGGCCAGCGCGGCGCCGCGCCCGCGGACGAGCGCGAGGCGGCCCCGGACCGCCGGCCCCCGGGCCAGCAGCCCGCCGGGCGGCCCGGCGGGGCGCCGGGTGCTCGCCCGCCCCGGCCGGCGGCCGTCCTCGTGGCGTGCGTGGTGACCTGGGCCTCCACCGCCGTGGTGGGGCTGCTGATGATCGGCACGGTGGCGGCCCTGGCGGCCTCGCCGGACCTCCTGCTCGACGAGGTGCGCCGGCAGAACCCCGAGGTGGGCCGCGAGGTCACCCGCTCCACGCTGGTGGGCGCGACGATCGGCATCGGGTCCGCCGTGGTCCTGTGGTGCGCCGCGGCGGCGGCGGTGGCCGTCTTCGTGCTCCGCGGGCACGCGTGGGCGCGTCTCACCCTGGCCGTCTCGGCGACGGTGGCGGCGGTGGGGTCGGCCGTGCTGTCGGTCGGGTCGGCGGCGATGCTGCTGCCGGCGGCCGCGGCCGGGACCACGGCGTACTGCCTCCTCTTCCGGCCCGAGGTCCGGGGCTGGTTCAGCCACCCCTGAGCGCACCGGCCGCCGGTGCTCCCGTGATGCAATGGGGGCCATGAGCGACTCCTCCAGCGGCGGCCCGCACGGCCAGTACGGCCAGCAGCCCTACGGCCAGCAGCCCTACGGCCAGCAGCCCTACGGCCAGCAGCCCTACGGGCAGTACGCCGGCGCGCCGGCGTACGCGCCCCCGCGCGACCCCGACAGGCGGCCCGGCACCGTCACCGCCGCCGGGATCATCACGATCGTCAGCTCGGGGCTCGTCGCGCTGGTGTCGGTCCTCGGGCTGATCGCCTTCGCCGCCTCGCGGGAGACGATGGAGCGGGAGCTGCGCAACCAGCCCGAGCTCGAGCGCGCCGGGATCGACGCGGGGGACCTCTACGGCGTGGTCATCGGCGTCATGGTCGTGCTGGTGCTCTGGTCGCTGGCCGCGTGCCTCTTCGGGGTGCTGGTCCTGCGCCGCTCCGCGACCGGTCGCATCCTGCTCGTGATCTCCGCCGGGGCCACCGCCCTGCTCTCCCTGCTCGGGATCGGCTCCATCGTCTCCGCGCTGCCGCTGCTGGCGGCCATCGCCGCCATCGTGCTCGTGTTCGTCGGCGGCGCGAACGAGTGGTTCTCGGGCAGCGCCGCCCCCGCGGGGCACGGCCAGTACGGGCAGGCGTACGGCGACCCGTACGCCCAGCCCTACGGCCAGCAGCAGCCCTACGGCCAGCAGCAGCCCTACGGCCAGCAGCAGCCGCCGCCGCCCTCCGGCCAGCAGCAGCAGCCGCCGGCCTACCCGGGCGGGGCCGAGGAGACCCGGGTCCAGCAGCCCTGGGGCAAGCCCTCCGACGGCGACCGCTGAGGCGGGCGCGCGGGCTCACGCGGACAGGTCCGCCTCCCGCAGCCGCCGGAGCCCGTCCTCGATGACGTCGGGCTGCTTGCAGAACGCCCAGCGCACCAGGTGGCGGCCGGCCGCGGCGTCGTCGTAGAAGCCCTGCATGGGAATGCCCACGACGCCGGCCCGGTCGGGCAGCGCCAGGCAGAAGGCGCGACCGTCCTCCCACCCGAGGTGGGCGACGTCCGTGCTCGCGAAGTACGTCCCCTCGGGCACGCGGGGCTCCAGGCCCGCCGCGGCCAGCCCGGCGCAGAGCAGGTCGCGCCGGCGCTGCAGGTCGACCGCGAGCTCGCGCGGGTAGTCCGGCTCCTCGTCCAGCGCGAGCGCGACGGCCGGCTGCAGCGGGGCGCCGGAGGTGAAGGTCAGCCACTGCTTGGCGTCGAGCACGGCGCCGACCAGCCCCGCGGGTCCGACGGCCCAGCCGACCTTCCAGCCCGTGAACGAGTAGGACTTGCCGGCGCTGGAGAGCGTCAGCGTCCGCTCCCACATGCCGGGCAGCGAGGCCATCGCCACGTGCTCGGCGTCGTCGAAGACGAGGTGCTCGTAGACCTCGTCGGTCACGACGATCACGTCGTGCCGCCGGGCCACCTCGGCGACGGCCTGCATCTCGGCGCGCGTGAGGACCGTGCCCGTCGGGTTGTGCGGCGTGTTCAGCAGGATCAGCCTCGTGGCGTCGGTGACCGCCTCCTCCAGCGCGGCCACGTCGAGCCGGAAGTCGGGCGCCCGCAGGGTCACCGGCCGGCGGACGGCACCCACCATCTGGAGCATCGCGGTATAGGAGTCGTAGTAGGGCTCGAGCAGCACCACCTCGTCTCCCGGGTCGACCAGGCCGAGGACCGCCGCCGCGATGCCCTCGGTCGCGCCGGTCGTCGCGACCACCTCGCGGTCCGGGTCCACGTCGAGGCCGTAGTGCCGGCGCTGGTGGCCGGCGATGGCGCGCCGCAGGTCGGGCGTCCCGGTCCCGGGCGCGTACTGGTTGCAGCCCTCCTCCAGGGCCCGCACCGCGCGCGCGATCACCGAGGGAGGTCCGTCCACGTCCGGGAAGCCCTGCCCGAGGTTCACGGCCCCCGTGCTCAGCGCGAGCGCCGACATCTCCGAGAAGACGGTGGGCGGGATGCCCGCGAGCCTGCGGGCCCGGGGCGCCGCCTCTGCAGCTGGCGAGTCCGAAGCCGTGCTCATGGGGCCACGGTAGGCCCCCTAGGGTGGGCCCGTGTCCGCCACCGATCCCGACCTCGCTCGCGATGTCGACGCGAGCTGCCGCCTGGCCGGCGAGTTCACGCTCCGCTCGGGCCAGGTCGCCACGGAGTACTTCGACAAGTACCTGTTCGAGGCCGACCCCGGCCTGCTCGCGCGCGTCGCGCGCGAGATGGCGCAGCTGCTGCCCCAGGACGGCGAGCTGCTCGGCGGGCTCGAGCTCGGCGGCGTCCCGATCGCCGCGACGCTCAGCCAGCTCACCGGCACCCCGGCCCTCTTCGTGCGCAAGCGGGCGAAGGAGTACGGCACCTGCAAGCTCGCCGAGGGCCCGGACGTCGACGGTCGTCGGGTGACGCTGATCGAGGACGTCATCACCACCGGCGGCGCCGTCCGCGACGCCACGCGGGCGCTGCGCGAGGCCGGCGCCACGGTCGAGGTGGTGGTCTGCGCGATCGACCGCAGCCCCGAGGGGGAGAACCCGCTGGCCGACGTCGGCCTCGAGGTGCGCCCCGCGCTCACCCGCGCCCAGCTGGACGCGGCGCGTGGCTGACGGGGCCGGGCGCGCCGCCCCCGCGGGCGGGGAGCTCGAGCGCACGACGTCCCGGGCCGCCCTGCCGCTGCACGTGCTGCGCGGCTTCCTGATCGGCACGGCCGAGCTGGTCCCGGGCGTCTCGGGCGGGACCGTCGCCCTGGTGACCGGGGTCTACGAGCGGCTGATCGGCTCGGCCGCGCACGTCGTCAGCGCCGTGCGCCGGCTCGTGACCGGTCCCTACCGGGTCACGGGGGCGCGCGCCGAGCTGCGACGCACGGACTGGTGGCTGGTGCTGCCCGTCCTGGTCGGCATGGCCGCCGCCGTCGTCTCGGTCGCGGGCGTGATGAGCGCCTTCGTCACCGACCATCCCGAGCTCTCCCGGGGGCTCTTCCTCGGCCTGGTCGCGACGAGCGTCGCGATCCCGGTCCGGATGCTGCCCGCCCCCCACCGGCCCGCGGGCGTGGACGCGCTCGTCGTCCTCGGCGCCGCGGCCGTGGCGGCGGGGCTGGTGACGCTGGCCGCCGGCGCCGGGGCCGTGAGCGACCCGCCGCCGTACGTCGTCGTCGCGGCCGCCGCGATCGCCGTCTGCGCGCTGGTCGTGCCCGGGGTCTCCGGGTCGTTCTTCCTGCTGGCGGTGGGCATCTACACCGCCACGCTGGACGCGGTCCACGACCGGGACCTGGGCTACGTCGCCCTCTTCGCCGTCGGCGCGGTGCTCGGCCTGGCCTCCTTCGTGCAGGTGCTGCGCTGGCTGCTCGAGCACCACCGCCGCACCACCCTGCTCGCGATGACGGGCCTGATGATCGGGTCGCTCCGCGCGCTGTGGCCGTGGCAGGGCGCGGCGGGCGGCGGCGAGACCGACGGCCCGGGATCGCTGATGGCGCCCTACGACCCCGTCGCCGGGCCCGTGCTGCTGGCCCTGCTGGGCGCCGCGGTCGTGCTGCTCCTGATCCTCGTCGAGGCCCGGTCGGCCCGACGGTCCGGCGCCGGCTGAGGCGGCCGGGCGTGCAGGCGATCCGCTACGACGCGTACGCCGGCCCGTTGCGGTCGGCGGACCTCCCCGAGCCGGCCTGCCCGGAGGACGGCGTGGTCGTGCAGGTCGAGGCCACGGGCGTGTGCCGCTCCGACTGGCACGCGTGGCAGGGGCACGAACCGGTGCCGCTGCCGATGGTGCCCGGCCACGAGTGGACCGGCACGGTCGTCGAGGTCGGCAAGCGCGTGACCGGCTGGCGCGGCGGCGAGCGCGTGACGGCGCCGTTCGTCTGCGGCTGCGGGCGCTGTGCCTGGTGCGACGCGGGCGAGGCGCAGGTGTGCCCCGACCAGCAGCAGCCGGGCTTCACCCGCCCGGGCTCCTTCGCGGAGCGCGTCGCCGTGCCGGCGGCGGACCTCAACGTGGTGGCGGTGCCCGAGGGCGTCGACGCCGTGGCCGCCGCGTCGCTCGGCTGCCGCTTCGCCACCGCCTGGCGCGCGCTGACCGTGCACGGCCAGGTGGGCGCCGGCGACACCGTGGCGGTGCACGGTTGCGGCGGCCTGGGGCTCTCCGCCGTGATGATCGCGGTCGCCCTGGGGGCCGACGTCGTGGCCGTGGACCCGGCGCCGGCCGCCCGCGAGCGCGCCGCCGCGCTGGGTGCGCTGGCCACGCTGGACCCGCAGGGCAGTCCGGCCGCCGTGGCGGCCGGGGTCGCCACGGCCAGCGGCGGCGGGGTCCGGGTCTCCCTCGACGCGGCCGGGCTCCCGGCCAGCGCGGCCGCCTCGGTGCGGTCGCTGCGCCCGCGCGGCCGGCACGTGCAGGTCGGGCTGCTGCTCGGCGAGCACGCCGCGCCGGCCCTGCCGATGGACCTCGTGGTCTCCCGCGAGCTGTCGGTGCACGGCGTGCACGGGATGCCCGCCGCCGACTACCCGGCGATGCTGGCCCGGGTCGCGGACGGCTCGCTGCGCCCGCAGGCCCTCGTCGGCCGCGTGCTCGGCCTGGCGGACGCCGCTGGGGCGCTCGCCGCGATGGGGGCCGAGCCCGCGCACGCGGGGATGACCGTCCTCCGGCTCCCCGCCTGAGCCGGGCCGGGCCGGGCCGGGTGCTCCCCGGCTGGGCGCGGGCAGGGCGGCGCGCGGGGTGGGGCTCAGTGCGCCCCGGGGGCCTCCGGGGGCGCGGCCTTGCAGGGATCGCCGAGGGCGTTCCCGGAGCCGCCGCGCCCGCCCTGGCGCTGGCGCTGGCGGCGGTTGTGCCGCCACTCCCAGACCAGCGGGATCGCGAAGACCGCCATGATCAGGGCGAAGGCGATGTCGATGCGCTCGCCGAGCGTCGGGAACCGCCGGCCGAGGTAGTAGCCGAGCAGCATGACCGAGACGACCCACAGCAGCGCGCCGACGGCGCTCCACAGGAAGAAGCGCTGCCGCGGCATCCGGGTGGCGCCGGCGACGACCGTGACGAAGGTCCGGACGAACGCCACGAAGCGGCCGGCCACGAGCGCGATCGGCCCGTGCCGGTCGAAGAAGTCGCGCGTCTGGTCGAAGTAGCGGCGCTTGAGGATCCGCCCGTCGCGACCGTAGATCGGGGGGCCGATCCTGCGCCCGATCTCGTAGCCCACCACGTTGCCGGCGAAGGCCGCGGTCACCAGCAGGCTCGTGGCGAGCACCAGCTCGAGTCCCTCGCTGCCGGGGAACACGTCGACGGTGCCGGTGGCGATGAAGAGCCCGAGCCCGAAGAGCAGGGTGTCGCCCGGCAGGAACGGGAAGAGCAGGCCGCACTCGATGAAGATGACCACGAGGCTGACCCACAGCAGCGCCGGCCCGAGCACCTCTTGCCACCGGTTCGGGTCCAGGAACTCGACCCCCACGAGCAAGGTCTCGGACACGGGCACCACCTCAGCCTAACGAGCCGTCCCGACACGTTGTCGGCAGCGCGTCGGGTGCGTCCCCGGGCGACCCGTCGCGGTCCACCCGCCAGGGCGCCGGGCCGGGCCGTCACTAGGCTCGCCGGCGTGGCCCGACCGGAGGACGAGCAGGCGCGGCGCGCGCCCTACGACCCGATGCCGCACGGGCCGGCGGAGGTCGGGGTGGGCCCCTGGCCGGGCGGCCCCGACGCGTGGCCGCGGGACGAGCGCCTCGACCCCGACCTGCTGGCCCACGGCGACCGCCGCAACGTGGTGGACCGCTACCGGTACTGGCGCCTCGAGGCGATCGTCGCGGACCTCGACACGCGGCGCCACGGCTTCCACGTGGCCGTGGAGAACTGGCAGCACGACTTCAACATCGGCACCGTGGTCCGCTCCGCCAACGCCTTCCTCGCCGCCGAGGTGCACATCGTCGGCAACCGCCGGTGGAACCGCCGCGGCGCGATGGTCACCGACCGCTACCAGCACCTGCGCCACCACGCCGACCCGGCCGCGCTGGCGGCGTACCTGCGCGACCTGCCCGGCTCCGTGCCGTTGCTGGGCATCGACAACCTGCCGGGCTCGGCGCCCCTGGAGCGCGCGGTGCTGCCGGAGCGCGTCTGCCTGCTCTTCGGCCAGGAGGGCCCGGGGCTCTCGGCGGGTGCGCGGGAGGCGTGCGACGGGACGCTGTCGATCGCCCAGTTCGGCTCGACCCGCTCGATCAACGCGAGCGCGGCCGCGGCCGTCGCCATGCACGCGTGGGTGCGCGCGCACGCCACGCTGCCGCCGGGGGAGGACGGCGCGTCGGGGCCCTAGGCCCCGTCGCGCGCCGCGTGCCGCAGCTCGCCGACGAGGCGTCGGTGCGTGAGCGCCGCGAGGGCCTCCCGGGCGGGCAGGTCGGCCACCAGGTACGCCGCCCCCACGAGGCCGCGGGGCTCGAGCGCGATGGTCGTCGTGACGGTGCTGGCGTCCTGGTCGCTGGCGGCGTCGACCTCCACGGTCAGCCGCACGACGCCGGGGACGCGCACGCGGGCGCAGAGCTCGAGGCAGGAGCCGTCGGCGCCGGTCACGTCCCAGAAGCCGGCGCGGTCGCCCTCGCGCAGCAGCGGACGTCCCGGCGGCGGGGCGTCCGCGCCGGGGCCGCCGAGGACGCGGTCGATGGTGGCGCGCAGGACCAGCGGCGCCGCCTCGACATACCACCGCGGGCCCTCGCGCCCGTTGGCGACGACCTTCCAGGCCTCCACGGGACGCAGTGCCACGGTGTTCCAGCGCGTGCTGCAGGTCAGGTGCACGCACCGACGGTATCCGGGGCCGCCCGGGCCGACCGCGGGGTGTCCGCGTGCTGTCGGGCCGGGCGGCCTCGGGGTTCACGCCCCGCTCAGCGGCAGCGGCCCAGCGGGAGCCTCCGCACCTGACCCCGGTGGACGAGCACCTTGGTCTGCATCCGGACCTTGCCGCCCCGGATGCAGGTGAGCGTGTAGCGCTCCTGCCGGCCCGCGGTCGTCCGGGTCACGGACTCGTAGAGGCCGGCGTCGAGCGTGTACTCCGGCGCGACGCTGGCGTAGTTGACCACCCGCAGCACGTAGGTCCCGGCCGCCGCGTCGGGGATCTGCACGGCCTCCTTCTCGCCCGGCAGGTTGCCGGAGGTCCCGGCCTCCTCCAGGGAGCCGTCGGCCTTCTTGCGGTAGACCTCGAGGTCGAGGTCGTCCGGCGTGGACCAGTCGAGGTCGACCTTGAGGAGGTCGGCCCGGCTGGGGACGGTGAACTCGTGGTCCTTCGTGCCCAGCGGGGCGACGCTGCCCGTGTAGGTCCGGTCGCGGTAGGCCCCGCCGAGAACCTTCTCGTAGGACCGCGGGCGGACCACGGGGCGGGTCGACGGGTTCACGGTCCAGCTGACCCGGCCGTTCCCGCGGACCTGGTAGAACGACTGCACCCGGTCGCGGAAGGAGCCCTCCCAGGTCGGGGTGCGGAAGGTCTTCGAGAGCTTCAGCAGCGTGCCCGGCCGGGTCCGCCCGACGAGCCTGCCGTGGTAGCGCATGTCCACGGCGTGCTCGAGGGCGATCAGGTATGCCTCCCGGTTGCCCTTGCCGGCGTACGCCCCGGCGCCGCGGTACTCGTCGACGACCTCCGGGAAGGGCGGGTGGAACTCGTTCGCGCCGATCTCGAAGGTGTACCCGTAGCCGCCGGTCGCGTTGTAGGACCAGTCCTCCGTGGTGCCCGTGGTGTCGTAGAGCTGCCAGCCGTGGATGTTCTGGTAGCCGTTCTGCGCGGCCATCCGGGCGCCGAGGCCCTTGAGCCCCTTCTCGTCGGGCGCGTCGCCCACCGGGATGCCGTCCGGCGCCACGGTGGCGGGGTTCACGCCGTTGGGCCGCAGGATCAGGTTGGAGAAGGTGTGGTTGGAGATCAGCATCGTCACCTGGCGGTTGCGGACCAGGTCGCGGATGTTCTTGGTCTCCGGCTCGGAGAAGGGCTTTGCGCCGCGGTAGGTCGGGTCGGCGATGCCGGCCTCGACCGCCTCGCCGTCGGGCTCCGGGCCGGAGGCGCCGGGCCCGCCCCAGAAGCCGCCGTAGTTGCGGTTCAGGTCGACGCCGAGCCCGAAGCCGCCGGGGCTGGCGAGCGTCGCGCGGCAGGTGCCGTCGGGGGTGTCCCGCCCGTCGACCACGCGGCAGTTCTTGCGCTTGTAGGCCTGGCCCGGGGTGGCGAGCACGCTGGTGGTGCCGTCCAGCGGGTCCTCGGCGTTCAGGTCGCGGAGGTCGACCAGGCCCCCGTCGGTGCGGGAGAGGTGGAAGCCGTCGACGTTCACGACCGGGACGACGATGACGCGGGCCCGGTTCAGCAGCTTCGTGATCCGCCGCTGCCGGCCGTAGTTCTTGACGAGGTCGGTCGCGAACTCCATGGCGAGCTCGGCCGAGGGCCACTCGCGGGCGTGGTGGGCACCCATCAGCACGAAGGTCGGCTTGCCGTCGGCCACCCGGCCCACGCCGGCGCCGATCTCGACGCCGTAGACGCGGCGGCCGTCCAGGCTCGGGCGCTTCAGCTTGAACTTGCGGACCAGCCAGCGCTTCTGCTGGGCCAGCTCGAGCATGTCGGCGTTGTAGTCCTTCAGCGTCCGGTAGGAGGTGTTGCCGGACGGCAGCGGGGACCGCGCGACGTTGGCCGAGTAGCGCGCGTTGGCGGCGTTGTTCTCGGCCTCGCGCCGCAGCAGGTCGGCGATGCGCACCTCGTGCTCGAGGCCGGAGGCCCGGAGCGCGGCGGCGTCGGCGGGGGAGTGCAGGACGACCTCGACGTAGTCGCGGCCGGCGTGCTCGGTGAGGTCCAGGCCGAGCTTGGTCAGCCGGGTCCTGGCGGCCCGCGTCGGGGTGTCGACGGTGACCAGCTGGGGCCGGAAGTCGTCGGGGGCGGTGGTCTCGCCCTGGGCGGCGGAGGTGGGCACCGCGAGCGCGGCGGCCGCGACGGCAGCGCCGGCGAGCGCTCCCGCCAGGACGGCCCGGGCCCGGGGACGGGGTCGGCGTGTCATCGTCGGCTCCTGAGGCTTGACAGGGGGTTGTTGGGCTGTTCAACGCCGAAGGGCCCCCGGGGTCACGCGCGATCTCCCGATGGGCCCCGGGGGGCGTCTAGGGTGGGCCGCACGCCCAGACGAGCCGCGGCCGCCCGCAGGATGGCGGCGGCCTGCCAGGAGGAGAACGCAGATGCCCATCGCCACACCCGAGGTCTACGCCGAGATGCTGGACGCGGCGAAGAACAAGAGCTTCGCCTACCCGGCCATCAACGTCTCCTCGTCGCAGACGCTGAACGCCGCGCTGAAGGGCTTCTCCGACGCGGGCTCCGACGGGATCATCCAGGTCTCCACCGGCGGCGCGGAGTACCTCTCCGGCCCCTCGGTCAAGAACATGGTGACGGGCGCGAGCGCCTTCGCGGCGTACGCCGCCGAGGTCGCGCGCAGCTATCCGGTGAACATCGCGCTGCACACCGACCACTGCCCGAAGGACAAGCTCGACGGGTTCGTGCGCCCGCTGCTCGCCCTCAGCCAGGAGCGGGTGGACCGCGGCGAGGCGCCGCTGTTCCAGTCGCACATGTGGGACGGCTCTGCCGTGCCCCTCGACGAGAACCTCACCATCGCGCAGGAGCTGCTCGAGAAGGCGATCGCGGCCCGGATCATCCTCGAGATCGAGGTCGGCGTCGTCGGCGGCGAGGAGGACGGCGTCGCCAACCAGATCAACGACAAGCTCTACTCGACGCCCGAGGACGCCATCGCGACCGCGAAGGCGCTCGGCTGGGGCGACCGGGGCTACTACATGACGGCCCTGACCTTCGGCAACGTGCACGGGGTCTACAAGCCCGGCAACGTCAAGCTGCGCCCCGACGTGCTGAAGTCGGCGCAGGAGGCCGTGGAGCAGGAGTTCGGGCTCGAGGCGGGCAGCAAGCCCTTCCACCTGGTCTTCCACGGCGGATCCGGCTCGACCGCGGAGGAGATCGGCGACGCGGTCGACTACGGCGTGGTGAAGATGAACGTCGACACCGACACGCAGTACGCCTTCACCCGTCCGGTCGCCGACCACATGCTGCGCAACTACGACGGCGTCCTCAAGGTCGACGGCGAGGTCGGCAACAAGAAGGCCTACGACCCGCGGGCCTGGGGCAAGGCCGGCGAGGCCGGCATGGCCGCCCGCGTCGTCCAGGCCTGCGAGAACCTCCGCTCCGCCGGGACCTCGCTCTCCGCCTGACCCCCGCCGGGGCCCGTGCTGCTCCGCGCCACCTATCTGGCGCGGGGCTGCCCGGGCCCGGTCAGCCGCCCAGCAGGGCGTCGTACGCCGCGGGGCTGGTGTCGCGCAAGAAGGTCGAGCAGCGCTCCCACTCGTCGGTCTCGCCGATGGCGCGGGCGGAGAGGGCGAGCAGGGCGAGCGCGCGCAGGAAGCCGCGGTTCGGCTCGTGCTCCCACGGCACGGGGCCGTGGCCGCCCCAGCCGTTGCGCCGGAGCATGTCGAGGCTCCGGTGGTAGCCGACGCGGCTGTAGGCGTAGACCGTCACGTCGTCGGCGCCCTCCTGCCGAGCCTGGGCGGCCATCGCCGCCCACGCGGCGGGGGACGCCGGGTGCGCGCGCACCACCGCCGTCGGCGGGTCGCCGGCCGCGAGGTCGGCGTCCGCCGGGTCCTCGGGGAGGAAGGTCTCGGGCGGCTGGGCCATCAGGTCGACGTGCGGCATGAGGGGCATCCTGCCAGCCGAGACGGCGTGCGCGGCCGGCCGGGACGGAAGCTCACGCCGACTCGGCGGGGCGGAAGCTCACGCCGACTCGGCGGGGCGGAAGCTCACGCCGACTCGGCGGGGCGGAAGCTCACGCCGACTCGGGGGCGCCGAGGAGCCGACGCACGGCGGCGGGGCCCAGCGCGACGATCAGCGTCGGCAGCCGCGGCCCCTGCTCGGCGTCCACGAGCAGCCGGTAGAGCATCCGGAAGAACGCCTTCTGGTCGGCCTTGACCTCGTCGGTGGGCCGGTCGTCGAGGCCGAGGCCGCGGGCGAGCTTCGGGACGCCGTAGACCACGGAGGTCACCCGCTCGAGGTCCGCCTCGTCGGGCAGGTGCTCGAGCAGCAGGCGCACCCACTCGGCCTCCTGCGCGTCGAGCGCCGCCAGCGCCGGCTCGTCGGGCGAGGACCGCACCGTGGTGCGGTCCTCCGGCGCGACGAAGTCGGTCGTCCAGGTCATCGCCCGGGTGAGCCGCGGCTCGAGCTCCTCCACGGACCCGTGCACGTGCCCGACGTCGCCGACGATGCGGCTGATCTGGTCGGCGGAGCCGGCCGTCACGTCGGCCACCGACGACAGCACGCGGAAGGGCACGACCACGCGGGGCGTCGGCAGCTGCCCCGCCGTCGAGGTGCTGCTGGCGCGCTCCCAGGCGAGCACCTGGGCGTCCCGCTTCGCGGGGTCCTGCGCCTTGCGGCCCAGGGCGTCCCACTCGTCGTAGAGGCGCACCACCTCGGGCCCGAAGTCGACGGTGAAGGCCTGCTTGGGCTGCCGCCGCGCGTAGAGCCAGCGCAGGACCGGCGCCTCGAGCACGCGCAGCGCCTCGGTGGCGGTCGGCACGCCGCCGCGCGAGGAGGACATCTTGGCCATCCCCGCGACCCCGACGAAGGAGTAGCCCACGAACGACGGCGCCCGGCCGCCGAAGACCTCCTTCACCAGCTCCTTGCCGACCGTGTAGGACGACCCCGGGGTCGCGTGGTCGACGCCGCCGGGCTCGAAGTTCACGCCCTCCCACGCCCACCGCATCGGCCAGTCGACCTTCCACACGAGCTTGCCCTCGTCCTGCGTGGCCAGGTTGGTGACGCCGGCGAACCCGCAGGCGCGGCAGGTGTAGTCGAGGTCGGTCGAGGCGTCGTCGTAGGCCGTGATGCTCGTCGTGTCGCGCCCGCACTGCCGGCAGTAGGGCTTGAAGGGGAAGCGGGAGAGGTCGCCGGTGCCGGTGGACTCCGCCTCCTCGTCGCTGACCACGGACTCCGCCAGCGCGGCGGCCTCCTCCTCGCTCTCGGGCTCGGGCGCCTTGGTCCGGTAGCGCGCGAGCACCCGCTCGATGTCGTCGCGGCGGCGGACGGCGTGCAGCACCTGCTCGCGGTAGGCGCCGGCGCGGTACATGCCCGTCTGGTCGACCTCGTCCATCTCGCAGCCCATCTCGGCGAGCGCGGCCCGCAGCGGGGCCTTGAAGTGCTCGGCCCAGGAGTCGTGGCACTCCCAGGGGTCCGGGACCGCCGAGAGCGGCTTGCCGACGTGCTCGTCCCAGGCCGGGTCGACGCCGGCGGGCACCTTGCGGAACCGGTCGTAGTCGTCCCACGAGTGCAGGTGGCGCGTGCGGACGCCGCGCCGGCGCAGCTCCTCGGCGACGAAGTGCACGGTCAGGAACTCGCGCAGGTTGCCGAGGTGGATCGGGCCGGAGGGCGAGATCCCGGAGGCCACCGTGACCAGCGTGCCGTGCGCGACCGCCTCGTCCCCGCCCGCGTGCCGCACGGCGTCCTCGGCTGCTCGCGTCACCCAGTCGGTGGGTCGGCTGCCGGTCCGGGCCATGGGGGTCCAGCTCCTGCGCGGTGGGGGTCGGGACGCCGGGTCACGCTACCGGGCACGAGAGAAGGACGCCGGAGTCGCCCCTGCAGCGACTCCGGCGTCCTGGGCACCGAACCCGGCCGCCGACCCCCATGTCTGCGGCCGGGCCGGAGACTGGCCTCATCCCCCGCCGTGAGGCCCGCCTCCCGGGCGGCTCCCCCCATCGTCCCGTGACCTGAGCCTGCCATGTGGTCTCTAGAGGCCGTTGGCACTATGTTGTCAATCGTGGCTCGCTCAGCGACGGGGTCCGTGCTCACGGCTCTCGGCTTCTCTCCGGCGATCGACCGGCTCTACCAGCGGCTGCTCGGCCAGTCCGGCCGCGAGCTGGTCAGCGTCGCGAGCAGCATGAGCGCCACGCCCGAGCAGGTCCTCGAGGAGCTCCAGCCGCTGATCGAGGCGAGCATCATCCGCGTCGACGGCGACCGCGTGCTCGTGGCCGAGCCCCTCGAGGCGGTCGGCGCCGTGCTCGCGAGCCAGGCCGAGGCCACGGCCCGGGTGCGCCAGGGTCTCGACCTCGTGACGGCGGCGCTGCCCTTCGTCGCCGCGACCCGCGTCAAGCCGGCCCCGGGCCAGGTGCACGGCGTCGAGCCGCTGGACGGCGAGGTCAGCTCCGGGGGGCAGCCGGTGGAGCTGCTGACCGACCTGGTCCTGCGCAGCAACGGCGACGTGCTCTGGTGGCGGCCCGACCAGTGGCAGCTGCCGCGGGAGGACCGGATGGCCGAGCTCATCCGCCTCGTGACCGCCTCGGGCCGGCGCTCCCGCGCGATCTATCCCGTGCGCGCCATGCGGGAGGCGCCCGACGTGCTGCGCCACCGCGCCGAGGCGGGCGAGGAGATCCGGGTCGTGCCCGAGCTGCCGACGCGGATGATCGTGATCGGCACGACGCACATCGTGCTCCCCGAACCGCTCGGGATGGCCGACGAGCCGCGCACGCTGACCCGTCAGCGCGGGCTGGTCGAGGTGGCCACGTTGCTCTTCGAGCTGATGTGGGACCGGTCGGCGGCCGTGCCGGACCTCGACCGGGGCGAGGCCCGGCCCGACCTGCGCCGCTTCCTGCTGCAGCAGCTCGCCGCCGGCCTCCAGGACGAGCAGATCGCGCGCACGCTGGGCGTCAGCCTGCGCACCGTGCGGCGCCGGATCGCGGCCCTGATGACCGAGGTCGGCGCCGACACCCGCTTCCAGGTGGGCGTCGAGGCGGTGCGGCGCGGCTGGCTGTGACCGGCGTGCCGGCGCGGCGTCCCCGGCCGGGTCCTCAGGACTCGACGGCCCGCCGGGCGGCCGGGTCGAGTCCCGGGTCGCCCGGGTCGGAGACGGGCAGCACCATCGAGAAGGCGCCGCGGTCCAGCCGCCAGGAGCGCTCGCTGTGGGGGCCGGTCAGCTCGCCGTCGGCGGCGCACCAGAACTTCTGCCCCGAGATCCGGACCTCGGACCCGCGCAGGTAGGTCACGTCGGCGCGCTGGTGGTGCACGCCGCGGCTGAGCCGGGCGACGTACCCCCAGCGGGCCCAGCGCCCCACCGAGCGGGAGATCATCACGTCGGCCTGGCCGTCGTCGACGTCGGCCTCGGGCGTCAGCCGCGTGCCGCCGCCGACCTTGGCCCCGTTGCCGACGGCCACCATCAGCAGGGACTCGCGCGGCTCGGCGGCCACCTCCCCGTCGACCTCGACGCGCAGGTGCACGGTCGGCTTGCGCAGCGCCGCCAGCACGGCGCCGATGGGGTAGCCGAGCTTGCCGAGGTTGAGCCTCCAGACCCCGACGCGCCCCAGCCGCTGCTTCCACTTCTGCCCCAGGCGGCTCGCCTGCGCGCCGGCGCCGACGTGCACGTTGTTGACGACGACGCCGTCCTCGCCGACGAGGACGTCCACCTGGCGGATCTCCCCCGAGAGCACGACCTCGGCCGCCTGGACGGCGTCCAGCGGGATGCCCGCGCCGCGGGCGAAGTCGTTGCCGGTGCCGAGCGGCAGCAGGCCGAGGACGACGCGGTCCAGCGCGCCCTGCTCGTGCAGGGCGTCGACGACCGCGTGCAGGCTGCCGTCGCCGCCGGCCACGACGATGCGGGTGGCGTCGGTGGTCGCCAGCAGCGACCGGAGCTCCGCCGGTGCGGACGTCGCCTCGACCTGCACGTCGGCCCGGGCGCGCAGGGCGTCGATCGCGGCCTCCCGCGGCAGCCGGTCCGCCGAACCGGCCTCCGCATTGGTGATGACGAGCAGCCGGTCCACGCCCCGACCGTAGTGGAGGAGTGGGCGCCCCGGGGCCCCCTTGCTAACCTGCCGAGGCAACGGGCCCCGACAACATCTCCTGTTGCCGGGGTCGAGTCACGTTCGAGGCCACGTGTGAGGGAGACGCGCAATGCCTGCCATCGTCATCCTCGGCGCCCAGTGGGGCGACGAGGGCAAGGGCAAGGCCACCGACCTGCTGGCCACGACCCAGACCATCGACTGGGTGGTCCGCACCAGCGGAGGCCACAACGCCGGCCACACCATCGTCGTGGACGGCGAGAAGTTCGCGACGCACCTGCTGCCCAGCGGCATCCTCACGCCGGGCGCCACCTGCGTGATCGGCAACGGCGTCGTGGTCAGCCCGGAGGCGCTCTTCCGCGAGCTGGACGAGCTGCTGGCGCGCCGCGTCGACCTGGCGGAGCTCAAGGTCAGCGCCAACGCGCACCTGATCGCCTCCTACCACTCGACCATCGACAAGGTGACCGAGCGGTTCCTCGGCAAGAACCGGATCGGCACCACCGGCCGCGGCATCGGGCCGGCGTACGCCGACAAGGTGAACCGCGTCGGCATCAGGGTCGCCGACCTCTTCGACGAGCGGATCCTGCGCGAGAAGCTCGAGGCGGCGCTCGACCTGCGCAACCACCTGCTCACCAAGGTCTACAACCGCCGCGCGATCGAGGTCGACGCGGTCTGCGAGGAGCTGCTGGCCTACGCGGACCGGCTGCGCCCGATGGTCGCCGACACCTCGCTGCTGCTCAACCAGGCGCTCGACCGCGACGAGACCGTGCTCTTCGAGGGCGCGCAGGCGACGATGCTGGACGTCGACCACGGCACCTACCCGTTCGTCACGAGCAGCAGCCCGGTCGCCGGCGGCGTCTGCATCGGCGCCGGCATCGGGCCCACGCGCGTCGACCGGGTGATCGGCGTGATCAAGGCGTACGCCACCCGCGTGGGCTCGGGGCCCTTCCCGACCGAGCTGTTCGACGCCGACGGCGAGAAGCTGCAGCGGATCGGCGCCGAGGTCGGCGTCTCGACCGGGCGGGACCGGCGCTGCGGGTGGTACGACGCCGTGGTCGCCCGCTACGCCAGCCGGGTCAACGGGTTGACCGACTTCTTCCTCACCAAGCTCGACGTGCTCTCGAGCTGGGAGCGGGTGCCGGTGTGCGTGGCCTACGACGTCGACGGCGTGCGGCACGACGAGATGCCGATGACGCAGTCGGAGCTGCACCGGGCGAAGCCGATCTATGAGCTCCTGGACGGCTGGACGGAGGACCTCTCGGGCTGCCGGGCCTTCGCCGACCTGCCCGAGAACGCGCGCCGCTACGTGCGGGCCCTCGAGGAGATGTCGGGCGCCCGGATCTGGGGCGTCGGCGTCGGTCCGGGCCGCGAGCAGACGATCGTCGTCCACCCCGACTGAGGCCCGGGTCGGCGCGAATGTCGCCGACTCGGGATCGCAGGGGGTCGGCGGCGCCGGGATCGTCTGGCAGGGTCGGTGACCCGACCGCCCCCCGGACCCCCGGAGTCGCCGTGCCCGTCCCGCCCACCGTCCTCGGCCGGACGCCGTACCTGGGCCCGACCCTGGAGTACGTGGCCGACCCCCTCGGCATGATGCGCCGGCGCTACGACCGGCACGGCCCGGTCTCGCACGCACGCTTCCTCGGCAAGCGGTGGACGATCCTGCTCGGCCCCGACGCCTGCGACCACGCGCTGCGCAACCCGGACAAGGCCTTCGCCAGCGGGCCCGGCTGGGGCGAGCTCGTCGGGCCGTTCTTCGACCGCGGGCTGATGCTGCTCGACTTCGGGGAGCACCACGCCCACCGCCGCCTCATGCAGCAGGCCTTCACCCGCGACCGGCTGGAGCAGTACGCCGAGGCGCTCGGCCCCGCCGTGGCCCGCGGCCTGGCCGCGTGGCCGGCCGGCCCGAGCGCGGGCTTCCGGTCCTACTGGGCGCTCAAGGACCTCACGCTCGGCCTCGCCACCCGCGTCTTCCTCGGCGAGACGGAGGACGCCGACCCCGCCGAGCTCGCGGAGGTCAACGCCGCGTTCGTCGCGTGCGTCCAGGCGGCGACGTCGTTCGTCCGGGCGCCCCTGCCCGGCACGCGCTGGCGCCGCGCGCTCGAGGGGCGGCGCGTCCTCGAGCGCTACCTGCGGCGGCGGCTGGCGCAGCGACGCGCCCGCGGCGTGGCCGCGGACGACTCCGACCTGCTCTCGGTGCTCTGCGCGGTGGAGGACGACGAGGCCGGCGGCGAGCGGTTCGACGACCGCTCGATCGTCGACCACATGATCTTCCTGCTGATGGCGGCGCACGACACGTCGACGCTGACCACCAGCACGCTGCTCGACCAGCTGGGCCGCGACCCCGCGTGGCAGGAGCGCTGCCGGGAGGAGGCCGCCGGGCTCCCCGGCCACCCGAGCCTGGGCGAGCTCGAGGGCCTGGAGTCCTTCGACCTCGCGATGAAGGAGGCGCTGCGCCTGGTGCCGCCGGTGCCCGTGATCGCCCGGCGCGCCGTCGAGGACACCGAGGTGCTCGGTGAGCCGATCCCCGCCGGCCGCCTGACGTCGGTGATGGTGCACCTCTCCCACCACATGCCCGAGCTCTGGACCGATCCGCAGCGCTTCGACCCCGACCGGTTCGCCGCCCCCCGCCGCGAGGACAAGAACCACCGGGCCGCCTGGGAGCCCTTCGGCGGCGGCGTGCACAAGTGCCTCGGCATGCACTTCGCCGGGCTCGAGATCAAGCTCCTCCTGCACCAGCTGCTGCGCCGCTACCGCTGGACCACCCCCAACCCCCGCCCCACGCCGCTGAGCTACCTGTCGCTGCCCCTGCCCAGGGACGGGCTGCCCATCGACCTCACGCCCCGCGACGACCGGACCGACCGGCCCGCCCGCCCCAGCCCCCAAGGAGCCCCTGCATGAGCGTCCTCTCCCGCCGTCCCGCCACCGACCCGGCCGGCCTCGTCGTCGTCGTGACCGGGGGCGCCCGCGGCATCGGCCGCGCGACCGCCCAGCGCCTTGCCGGCGCCGGCGCCTGGGTGGCCATCGGCGACCGGGATGCCGACCTCGCCCACAGCACCGCGGCGGAGCTCGACGCCGGGGCGAGGGGCCGGGTCGTCGCCGCGCCGCTCGACGTCACGGACTCCGGGTCGTGGGCCGCCTTCCTCGACGAGGTGGCCCACCTCGGCCCGGTCGACGTGCTGGTCAACAACGCCGGCGTGATGCCCCTGGGCCCGGCGCTGGAGGAGCCCGAGGAGGTCACCCGCGCCATCCTCGACGTGAACTTCGGCGGCATCGTGCACGGCACCCGCGCCGTCGCGCCCGGCATGGTCGCGCGCGGCCGCGGGCACCTGGTCAACATCGCCTCGGCCGTCGGCCGGGTGCCCGCGCCGGGCGGCGCGACGTACACCGCCTCCAAGCACGCGGTCGTCGGCTACTCCGAGGCCCTGCGCGGCGAGCTGCGGCCGCACGGGGTCGACGTGAGCATGGTGCTGCCCCTCGTCGTCGCCACCGAGCTCGCGTCCGGCCTCGGCGCCGCGACCGGCATCGGGCACCTCGCGCCGGAGGACGTCGCCCGCGAGATCGAGCGCACGATCCGGCGACCGCGCCCCGAGCGCTGGGTGCCCCGCTGGACCCAGGGCCTGGCGAGGTTCACCTCCGTCCTGCCCCGCGCCCTCCAGGACGGCATGGCGCGCACGATGGGCTCCGACCAGATCCTGGCGACCTACGACGCGGGGGCGCGCACGGCCTACGAGAGCCGGGTCCGCGCGGCGACGCCGGCGGACTCGGCCGGCGCCTGACGGGCGCTTCCCATCGCGGCGCCGCGGTCCTAGCGTGAGCCCCCCGGGTCCGTCGAGTCGGCGCGGGCCCCGACGCGAGGAGCGAGGATGAGCACGTCGGCCGAGGTCGAGAAGGCCAGCACGGGCATCACGTACGCGACGGCGGCCTTCGGGGCGTTCAGCGCCCTGCTGCCGGACGCCTTCCTGCGCGCCTACCTGGCGGAGCCCAGCCCCGAGCTGCGGGGACTGACGCGCATGTGGGGGGTGGCGAACCTCGGCCTGGCCGCGGCGCTGCGCTCGGCCCGGACGGAGGAGGAGCGGCGCCGGCACCTGATGGTCGCCGCCGGCGTCTCGGGCGGCAACGTGGTCGCGATCGCCGTGACGGGCGGCGGGTCGAAGGCCGGCCGGCTGATGGGCCTCGCCTCGTCGGCCGGCTTCCTCGCCGCCGCGGTCTACGGCCTGACGCGCGGCTGAGCGCGCGGGTCCTTCCCCCGCTCGCCCGGTGGTCCTAGGTTGAGCGGGAGCGACGCGCAGGGGCGTCACCGGGGCCCGCGGGGCCGGAAGGAGCGCGATCACCATGGCTGACGAGACCGACCAGATCGAGAGGGCGCTGAGCCTGGGGGGACTCGGCTTCGGCGCCGTGGCTGCGGCGTCGCCCGACCTCTTCCTGAAGATGTACGGGCTCCGCAGCGACGACACGGGCCGGATGTTCGCGCGCATGTGGGGCGTGGCCAACATCGCGATCGGCGCCACGGGCCTCCGCGCCGAGAGCGACGCGGAGAAGCGGGAGCACCTGGTGCTGACCGCCGCGCTCAGCGCGGGCAACTTCGCGTCGATCCTCCTCGCCGGCAAGGACGTCGGCGGGGGCAGCAAGGCGATGGGGCTGCTGACCACCGCCGGCTTCCTGGCCGGCGCGGCGTACGCCCTCAGCAAGGGCTGAGGTCGCGCGCGTAGCATCGCCGCCCGTGCCCACGACCTCCGAGCCGATCTCTGTCCTGGTCCTGGGTGGTGGCGGGCGTGAGCACGCGCTCGCCCGCTCCCTGGCCGGCGACCCTCTCGTGCGGGCGGTGCACGCGGCACCCGGGAACCCGGGGATCGCCGAGGTCGCCACGCTGCACGCCGTGGACGCGATGGACGGCGACTCGGTGGTCGCGCTCGCGCGCGAGCTCGCGGTCGACCTGGTCGTCGTCGGGCCGGAGGCCCCGCTGGTCGCCGGGGTCGCCGACGACCTGGTGGCCGCGGGCATCGCCTGCTTCGGGCCGTCGCGCGACGCCGCGCGACTGGAGGGGTCGAAGGCCTTCGCCAAGGAGGTGATGGCCGCGGCGGGCGTGCCGACGGCCGGGGCGCGGGTCTGCTCCGGCGCCGACGAGGTGGCCGCGGCGCTGGACGAGCTGGGGGCGCCGTACGTCGTCAAGGACGACGGGCTCGCCGCCGGCAAGGGCGTCGTGGTCACCGACGACCGGCAGGAGGCGCTCGACCACGCGGCGGCCTGCGGGCGGGTCGTGGTCGAGGAGTTCCTCGACGGGCCGGAGGTCTCGCTCTTCGCGATCACCGACGGGTCCACGGTGCACCCGCTCCAGCCCGCCCAGGATTTCAAGCGCGTCGGCGACGGGGACGCGGGCCCCAACACGGGCGGCATGGGCGCCTACACCCCGCTGCCGTGGGCCCCCGCGGGCCTGGTCGACGACGTGCTGCGCGACGTGCTCCAGCCGACCGTCGACGAGATGGCGCGGCGGGGCGCTCCCTTCCGTGGCCTGCTCTACGCCGGCCTGGCGCTGACCTCGCGCGGGGTGCGCGTCGTGGAGTTCAACGCCCGCTTCGGCGATCCCGAGACGCAGCCGCTGCTGGCGCTGCTGGAGTCCTCGCTGGCGGAGCAGCTGATGGCGGCGGCGACCGGGAGGCTGCGCGAGGTGGGGCCGCCGCGGTTCCGAGAGGGGGCCGCCGTCGCGGTGGTGATGGCGTCGGCCGGCTACCCCGCCGGCTCCTCGACGGGCGACGTGATCACCGGCTGCGAGGCGCTGGCCGAGCACCCGGAGGTGCACGTGATCCACGCCGGCACCGCGCGCGACGACGCCGGCCGGCTGGTCACCGCCGGCGGGCGCGTGCTGGCCGTGACCGCGGTCGGCGCCGACCTCGCGGCCGCCCGCGCGGCGGCCTACGCGGGCGTGGGCGCGATCTCGTTCCACGGGGCCCAGCACCGCACCGACATCGCGCGGAGACGCGGCAGGCGAACGCTGAGCCCGTGGGAGGATGGGGCCTCGTGAGCGTCCCCAACGTCCTGGCCACGCGCTACGCCGGCGCCGACCTCGCGGAGATCTGGTCGCCGGAGCACAAGGTCGTGCTGGAGCGCCGCCTCTGGGTGGCCGTCCTGCGGGCGCAGCGCGACCTCGGCGTCGACGTGCCGGACGGCGTCGTCGAGGCCTACGAGGCCGTGGTCGCCCGGGGCGAGCAGGCCGTCGACCTCGACTCGATCGCCGCGCGCGAGCGGGTCACCCGGCACGACGTGAAGGCCCGGATCGAGGAGTTCTGCGCCCTCGCCGGGCACGAGCACGTGCACAAGGGGATGACCTCGCGCGACCTCACGGAGAACGTCGAGCAGCTGCAGGTGCGCCAGTCGCTCGTGCTGCTGCGCGACCGCGCGGTCGCCGCCCTGGCGCGGCTCGCCCGGTTGGCGGCCGAGCACGAGGCGACCGTGATGGCCGGGCGCTCGCACAACGTCGCCGCGCAGGCGACGACGCTGGGCAAGCGGTTCGCCACCGTGGCCGACGAGATGCTCGTCGCGGTGCGCCGGGTCGAGGAGCTGCTGGCGCGCTACCCGCTGCGCGGGATCAAGGGCCCGATGGGCACCAGCCAGGACATGCTCGACCTCTTCGACGGCGACGCCGCCAGGCTGAGGGACCTCGAGGCGCGCGTCGCGGCCCACCTCGGCTTCGACGCCGTGCTCACCTCGGTCGGCCAGGTCTACCCGCGCTCGCTGGACTTCGAGGCGGTCTCGGCGCTGGTCCAGCTGGCGGCCGGGCCCTCCAACCTGGCCACGACGATCCGGCTGATGGCCGGCCTAGAGCTGGTGACCGAGGGATTCGCCGAGGGTCAGGTGGGCTCCTCGGCGATGCCACACAAGATGAACACCCGCTCCTGCGAGCGCGTCAACGGCCTCGCCGTCGTGCTGCGCGGCCACCTCTCGATGCTCGGCGAGCTGGCCGGTGACCAGTGGAACGAGGGCGACGTCTCCTGCTCGGTGGTCCGCCGGGTGGCGCTGCCCGACGCGTTCTTCGCCGCGGACGGGCTCTTCCAGACCTTCCTGACGGTGCTCGACGAGTTCGGCGCCTTCCCGGCCGTGGTGCAGCGCGAGCTCGACCGCTACCTCCCCTTCCTGACCACGACGAAGGTGCTGATGGCGGCCGTGCGCAACGGCGTCGGCCGCGAGGCCGCGCACGAGGCGATCAAGGAGCACGCCGTCGGGGTCGCGCTGGAGATGCGCGAGGGCCTCGCCGAGAACGATCTCTTCGACCGGCTCGCCGCCGACGCGCGCCTCTCGTTGCGGCGCGAGCAGATCGAGGCGCTGGTCGCCGAGCCGCTCGCCTTCACCGGCGCGGCGGTCGACCAGGTGCGGGCCGTCGTCGCGCAGGTCGAGCGGCTGGTCGGGGAGCACCCCGCGGCCGCGGCGTACGCCCCCGGCGACATCCTCTGACGCCGGCCGCGTGGCAACGCCGGTGGTCGACGCTTCGGCAACGCCGCGACGGGGTCCGCACGTCACCCGGGGTCGCGACAGCGCGGAGGCTCAGCGGCGCCAGGAGCGCACGGCCATGGCCTGGGCGACCCCGACGAGCAGCAGCGCGGCCACCAGGGCCGCCTGCCACGCGCGGATCGGGTCGCCCGACGCGCCCAGCGCGACCTGGTAGGTCGTCATCAGCACCGCCGCGCCGAGCGCCGACCCGATCCGCTGGCCGGTCTGCAGGGCGGCCCCGGCCGCGCCGCCCATCCGGGGCGGCACCTCGGCCAGGGTGAGCGTGAAGTTCGGCGAGATCACGCCGCCGCCGCCGATCCCGGCCAGCAGCAGCGTGGGCACGGCGACCCACCACAGCCGGTCGCCGGTGCCGAGGGGGAGGAGCAGCGCGAGCAGCGCGATGCCGGTCATCATCGTGGCCAGCGCGATCACCGTCAGCGACCGGCCGATCCGGGAGACGAGCCGCCCCGCGATCGGCGCGGTCAGCGCCGCCCCGAGCGCGAAGGGGGTCGACAGCACCCCCGCCTGCAGCGCGGTGAAGCCGAGCTGCTCCTGCGAGACGACCGACAGCACGAGGAAGATCCCGGTGAACCCGGTGAAGTAGAGGGTGCCGATCGCCAGGCCGTCGCCGTAGCCCGGGGTTCGCCGCAGCAGCCCGACGTCGAGCAGCGGCGCGCGCCCGCGGCGGCCGATCCGGCGCTCCCAGCGCACGAAGCCCACGAACAGCGCGGGCACGAGGGCCAGCAGCACCAGGGGCCAGCGGGCCCCGCTCTCGAGCATCACCACCGGGTAGAGCACGGCGAGCACCGCGCCGCCGAGCAGCAGGGCCCCGACGACGTCGAGGTCCACCCGCCGGGCGGTGGTCACGCCGTCCCGCTCGGGCGGCGCCCCGGGCACCAGCCGCAGGATCCCCGCCAGCGCGACGAGGCCGATGGGCACGTTGACGAGGAAGAGCCAGCGCCAGCCGTTCTCCTCACCGGCCAGCGCGATGATCAGCCCGCCGAGCAGCGGCCCGAGCGCCGAGGACATCGCGACGGTGAACCCGAACATCCCGAAGGCCCGGCCCCGCTCCGGCCCGCGGAAGAGGTCCTGGATCAGCCCGGAGTTCTGCGGCGTCAGCAGTCCCGCCGACAACCCCTGCAGGATCCGCGCGGCCACGGCGAGCTCGATGGTCGGCGCCAGCCCGACCGCCGCCGAGGCGACGACGAAGCCGCTCAGCCCGATCGCCATCAACCGGCGCCGGCCCAGCGCGTCGCCCAGGCGACCGCCGGTCACGAGCGTGAGGCCGAAGGCCAGCGCATACCCCGAGACGATCCACTGCACCGCGCCCGCCGAGGCGCCCAGCCCCGAACGGATCGACGGGATGGCGACGTTGACGATCGTGACGTCGAGCAGCGTCATGAAGCCCACGACGAGCGAGACGGTGAGCACCCGCCAGCGGCGCGGGTCCGGCTCGTGTGCCGGCTCCGGGTCCGAGGCCCCCGGCTCCGGGCGCAGGGTCTCGTCGCTCACCCGTCGAGCATGTCGGACTCCGCCAACCGCGCCGGGTGGTCACGCGCAGGTGTGCTACCCGGCGCCCGGCACGTCGAGCACGACGTCGAACTCGAGCAGGTCCGCACCCGTCGACACGGGTTCGCGCCGCTCCCCGCTGTGCATGTCTGCGCCCGCCCCGCCGGTCCAGGCTTCGAAGGACTCCTCGTCGACCCAGTGGGTCACGACGAAGTACCGCTCCTCGCCCCGGGTGGGGCGCAGCAGCTGGAAGCCGAGGAAGCCCGGCACCTCTTGCATCGAGCCGGCGTGGGCGCCGAACCGCTGCTCGAGCTCGGGTCCGGCCTGGGGCGGGACGCTGATCGCGTTGATCTTCACGATGGCCATGACCGGCAGCGTAGAACGGCGCGGAGCCGACCGGCCGGCGGACTCGGCCGGCTCCGGGACCGCCCCCGGGGCAGGATGGGTGCGTGCTCGACGCCCCCGCTCGCCGCGTGCTCGACGCGCCGCTCGACCGCGCGGCCGCCCCGCTGGCGACCCTCGGGGTGCACCCGGTCGCGCTCACGGCGGTGGGCTGGCTGCTCGGCGTCGGCGCCTGCGTGGCCGCCGGCACCGGCCACTGGATGCTCGCGCTGGTCCTCTGGCTCGCCAACCGCACCGCCGACGGGCTCGACGGGCCGCTGGCCCGGCGCCGCGGCGAGGACGGCCGCGAGCTCGGGGGCTTCCTCGACCTGGTCGCGGACTTCAGCATCTATGCGGGCTTCGTCCTGGCCGTCGGGATCGAGCGCCCCGAGGCCCGCGTGGCCTGCCTCGCGCTGCTGGTCGCCTACTACCTCTCGGGGACGGCGTTCCTGCTGCTCGCGCCCGCGCTCGAGCGCCGCGGCGAGCAGGGGGACGGCCGATCGGTGCACTTCGTGGGCGGCCTCGCCGAGGGGAGCGAGACCCTCCTCGCCTACGTCGCCTTCTGCCTGCTGCCGGAGCAGGCCGAGGTGGTCGCCTGGGTGTTCGCGGCGATGGTCGCGGTGACGGCGGTGCAGCGGTTCGCGCTCGGCGTGCGGGTGCTCGGGGGGCCGGGGGCCGCGCCGTGAGCCGTCGGCCCCGCCGCCTCGGGCTGGCCGCCCTGCCGGCGCTCACCCTGCTCGCGGCGTGCGGCCCGGGCACCGCGCCCGACGACGCCGAGCGGGCCACGCCGGCCTCCGACTGGGAGGCCGTGCTCGCCGAGGCCGAGGGCCAGACCGTCGACTGGTACATGTACGGCGGCGACCAGCGGCTCAACCGCCTCGTGCGGGGCGTGGTCCGCGAGCGCCTCGCCGACCTCGGCGTCGAGCTGCGGCAGGTGCGGGTCTCCGACACCGCCGAGGCGCTGGACACCGTGCTCGGCGAGGTGCGGGCGGGCCGCACCACGGGGGGCAGCGTCGACGCGATCTGGGTCAACGGCGAGAACTTCGCGACCGGCGTGCAGGCCGACCTGTGGCGCTGCGACTGGGCCGGGGACCTCCCGAACGCGCGGTACGTCGACCTGGACTCGCCCGCGGTCGCGACCGACTTCGGTGTGCCGACCCGCGGCTGCGAGGCGGCCTGGCAGCAGGCGAGCAGCGCGCTGGTCTACGACGGCGCCGCGCTGGACGACGCCGACGTCGCCTCCCTCGACGCGCTGCTGGCGTGGGCCGAGCAGAACCCGGGCCGCTTCACCTACGCCGCGCCGCCCGACTTCACCGGCTCGATGGCGGTGCGCACGCTGCTCTACGACACCGTCGGACCGGGCAGCGTCTTCGAGGCGCTCGGGGTCGACGGGGCGGGTGGCGGCACCGACGGCGGCGGCACGGGCGACCAGGCCGCGCAGGAGGTCGACGAGGACGCGTACGCCGAGGTGGTCGCGCCGCTGTGGCAACGGCTGCGCGCGGTCGAGCCGGCACTGTGGCGCGGGGGCGAGACCTACCCGCAGAGCCAGGAGCAGGTCGAGAAGCTCTACGCCGACGGCGAGATCAGCGCCTTCCTCACCTACGGTCCCGGCGCGATCGGCTCGCTGGTCGCCGACGGCGTCTTCCCGCCCACCACCCGCGAGGCGGTGCCCTCGGTGGGCAACATCAGCAACGTCAGCTTCGTCGCCGTGCCGCGCAACGCCGCCGACCAGGCTGGCGCACTGGTGCTGGCGAACGTGCTCCAGGAGCCCGAGGTCCAGCTCGCGCTGCTCGAGGGAGCGGGCATCTACCCCGCCGTGGAGCTCGACCGCCTGCCGTCCGGCCTGCGGCGCCGGTTCGCCGAGGTCACCCCCGGACCGGCCGAGGGGTCGTCGGTCCTGGGCCCGGAGGAGCTCACGGCGGACGCCCTCCCCGAGCTCCCGGCGGCCTACATCGACCGGATCGAGGAGGACTGGGAGCGCGAGGTGCTGCAGCGGTGACGCCCGGCCCGAGCCGGAGGCCGCCCTGGCTGACGCCGCTGTTCCTGCTGGCCCCCGCCCTGCTCGTGATCGGGGTCTTCCTCGTCGGCGGGGTCGCCCGCGCCCTGCTGGAGAGCGTGGGCCGCTTCCCCCTCGTCGGCGAGGGGCAGTGGAGCCTCGCCGCCTATCGCGACGTGCTCGCCGATCCCGCCTTCGGCGCCTCCGTCGGCATCACGCTCCGGGTCGCGCTCACCTCGACGGCGCTCGCGACCGTCCTCGGGGTCGGCGTCGCCCTGCTCGTGCGCCGGCTCGGGGGGCGCGGACCCATGACGGCGCTGTTCCACGGCACCCTCGCGGTGCCGCACCTCGTCGGCGCGCTCTGCATCGGCCTGCTGCTCTCCCCGTCCGGCCTGCTCGCCCGCGCCGGCGGCGCGATCGGGCTGGTCGACGGGCCGGGAGACGTGCCGGTCCTCGTGCAGGACGCCTTCGGCTGGGGGATCGTCGCGGAGTACACGTGGAAGGAGGTCCCCTTCGTCGCCGTGGTCGCGCTCGCCGCCCTGGGTCGCGGCGTGGGCGACCTCGAGGACGTCGCCCGCACCCTCGGCGCCCCGCGCCTGGCGCGGCTGCGGGCCGTGACGCTGCCGCTGCTCGCCCCGCCCGTCGCCGCCGCGTCGGTGCTCGTCTTCGCCTTCGCCACGGCGTCCTACGAGGTGCCGCGCCTGCTCGGGCGGCCGTACCCCGCGATGCTCTCGGTCGAGGCCTACCAGCGCTTCCGCGACCCCGACCTCACCGCGCGGCCCGAGGCCATGGCCATCGCGACGATCCTGGTGCTGCTGAGCCTGCTCGTCGTCGCCGCCTACCTCGCGCTGGTCTCGGCGCTGTCGCGGAGGGCGGTGTGAGCGCCGTGCGCCCGCGGCACCTGGCCCTCCTGGCGCTGGCCGCGCTGGTGCTGCTGCCGCTGCTGCCGGTCGTCCTGTGGTCCGTCGCCGGCGCCTGGCCGCCGGGGGAGGTGCTGCCGACGCGGCTCACCGGCCGCGGGCTCGGCCTCGTCGCGGACGACGCCGTGGCCGCCGCGTCGGTCACCTCGCTGCTGGTGGCGACGCTGGTGGCGACGCTGGCCTGCCTGGTGGGCCTGCCGGCCGGCCGGGCCCTTGGGCTGCACGAGTTCCGCGGCCGGCGCGCGGTGCAGTTCCTGCTGCTGACGCCGCTGCTGGTGCCGCCGCTCGCGGTGACGCTGGGGCTTCAGGTCTCCTTCATCCGGCTCGGGCTGAGCGGCAGCGTGCCGGGGGTGGCGCTGGCCCAGCTGCTGCTGACCGTGCCCTATGCCGCCCTCCTGCTCGGCGCGGCGTACCGCACCGTCGGCGCCGCCCACGAACGCCAGGCGCGCGTGCTCGGCGCGGGCCCGTGGCGGGCGGTGCTGCTGGTCTCGCTGCCGCAGCTGCGCGCCGCGCTGCTGACCACCTGGCTGCTGACGTTCCTCGTCTCCTGGAGCGAGTACGTGCTCACGCTGCTGATCGGCGCCGGCCGCGTCACGACGCTGCCGCTGCTGCTCTTCTCGGCGATCGAGTCCTCCGACCGCACGGCGGCTGCGGCGCTCGGGCTGCTCGTGGTGCTGCCGCCCGTGGTGCTCGTCGTGCTCGCGGCCGGCGCGCTGGCGCGCGACCCCACGACGCGGGTCGGGCTGGCCCGTGCCTGAGCGCGGCGAGCCGGCGGCCCCCGGCGCGGCCGTCGAGGCGCGCGGCCTGGCGGTGCGCTTCGGCGATGCGACCGCCCTCGACGGGCTCGACCTCGCGCTCGAGCCCGGCTCGCTCACCGCGCTGCTCGGCCCCTCGGGCTGCGGCAAGAGCACGACGCTCTCCGTGCTGGCGGGTCTGCGGCGCCCCGAGGGCGGCGCGGTGCTGCTCGACGGGGAGGACGTGACCGGGGTGGCGCCCGAGCGCCGTCCCGTCGGGATGGTGCTGCAGAAGCCGCTGCTCTTCCCGCACCTCAGTGTCGAGCGCAACGTCGCCTTCGGGCTGCGGATGCAGCGGGTGCCGCGCGCCGAGGCCCGCGACGCGGTGGGGGCGATGCTGGCGCGGGTGCAGCTCGAGGGGCTGGGCGACCGGCGGCCGCACGAGCTCTCCGGCGGCCAGGAGCAGCGCGTGGCCCTCGCCCGGGCGCTCGTCCGCCGCCCGCGGGTGCTGCTGCTCGACGAGCCCTTCTCCCAGCTCGACCCCGACCTGCGCGGCGAGATGCGCGCGCTCCTGCGCGAGCTGCACGCCGCCACCGGGGTCACGACCCTGCTGGTGACGCACGACCGGGCCGAGGCCGTGGACGTGGCCGACCGCGTCGCCGTGCTCCTCGACGGCCGGATCGAGGGCTCCGGCACTCCGCGGGAGCTGTGGACCTCCCCGCCGACGCTGGCCGCCGCCCGGTTCCTGGGCGTCGGCAACGAGGTGCGCGGCCGGGTGACGCGCGGCGTCTTCCGCGCCGGCGCCGCCGGCGTGGCCGGCGTGGCCGGCGGGGCCGACGGGGCCGACCTGGTGCTGGGGGCCGCGGGTCTCGCCGACGGGCCCGCGGTGCTGCTGGTGCGCCCGGAGGCGCTGGTGCTGGGCGCCGGCGGGCGCGACGGCATGCGGCTGCCCGTGCAGGAGACCCGCTTCGCCGGCGACCACGTCGTCGTCGACCTGGCGCTGCCCGACGGCCGCCCGCTCCGGGCACACGTGCTGCCCGGCGCCGAGCCGACGCCCGGCGACCGGGTGGGCGTGCGCGTCCCGCCCGACGCGGCCACGGTGCTGCCCGATCCGGGCCCGCGCGAGGGGCACCCGTGAGCCGCCGGGTCCCCGCCTCGACGCTGGTCAAGGCGGGGCTGCTGCTCGCGATCGTCGTGGCGGCCGTCGCGGTGCAGCTGGCCGTCGGCCTGCCCGGCCAGGAGGAGCTGCGCTCGGCGCTGGACGGGTTCGGCCCCTGGGCGGTGCCGGCCTACGTGCTGGCCTACGTCGCGGTCGCCCTGCTGCCCGCCGGGCCCGCGGTGGTCGTGACCATCGTCGGCGGCGCGCTGCTGGGCTTCGCGGTCGCGCTGCCGGCGACCCTGCTGGGTGCGACGCTCGGCGCGACGGCGGCCTTCGGCATCGCGCGGTGGCTCGGCCGCGACGCCGTCTCCGCGGTGAGCGGCGCGCGCGTGCGCGCCCTCGACGCGCGGGTCCGCGAGCACGGCCTGGCCACGGTGCTCGTCGCGCGCCTGGTGCCGCTGATCCCCTTCACCAGCGCCAACTACGCCTTCGGGCTGACGTCGGTGCGGGTCTCGTCGTACCTGCTGGGCACCGTGCTCGGCATTCTCCCCGGCACCGCCGTGTACGTCGCCGTCGGGGCGTACGGCGCCGAGCCCGGCTCCTGGCCGTTCCTGCTCGCCGTGGCCGCGCTGCTGCTGCTCACGGCCGTCGGTTGGTGGCGCTCGCGCCGCGCCCGCGGCGCCCCGGCCTAGCCGCGCGCCCAGCGCTGCAGCACCACCTCCAGGCCTCCGCGACGCGACCCCGGTCCGTGAGCCGCGCGCCGCGCCCGGCCTCAGCCGCGACGGCGGAGCAGCCAGGCGCGGCGGGCCCGCAGCATCGCGGAGGTGGCGCGCACGGCGGTGGCCGAGCCGAGGTCGACGCGCAGCTGGGCGAGGGCGCTCTTCCACACGCCGTCCGACCAGGTCGGGTAGGCATGCATCGTGCCGGCCAGGGCGCGGGCCGAGAGGCCCTTGCCGGCGGCCAGGACGACCTCGGCGAGGCTCTCCCCGGCCCGCGGCCCGACGACGGTGCCGCCGGCGACGCGCCCGCGCCTGTCGAGCACCAGCTCGGAGTAGCCGCCGGTCTCGCCCTCGGTCACGGCGCGGTCGACCTCGTCGTGCGTCGTACGCCGCGCGGTGCCGCCCTTCGGTGGCGTCACCGCCCCCACGGAGGCGACCTCGGGCTGGGTGTAGGTCACCCGCGGGATCAGCCCGGGCGAGACGCTGCGCCGCAGCCCGAGCAGCGCATTGCTCGCGGCGAGGCTCCCGTGCGAGCCGGCGCTGTGGGTGAAGGCCGACAGCCCCGTCACGTCGCCGGCGGCCCAGATCCCCGCGCCGGTGGTGCGCAGGCGGTCGTCCACGCGCACGGTGCCGCCGTCGTCGAGCGCCACGCCCACCGCGTCGAGGCCCAGCCCGCCGACGCGGGCCCGCCGACCGGCGGCGACGAGCACGCGGTCGAAGGGCAGCCGCGGGCCCTCGGCGCCACCGTCGCCGTCGAGGACCGCCTCGCCCGCGCCGGCCCGGGCCGGCGCCACCGAGGCGAGCCGGGCGCCGAGCCGGATCTCGACGCCGTCGGCCCGCAGCGCCTCCTGCACCCGGGCCGCGGCGTCGGGGTGCTCGCGCGGGAGCAGCCGGTCGCCCACCTCGAGCAGCACGACGCCGGACCCGAGGCGCGCGAACGCCTGGGCGAGCTCGCACCCGACCGGGCCGCCCCCGAGCACGAGCAGCCGCTCGGGCAGCCGGTCCAGCCCCCAGACCGACTCCGAGGTCAGCGGGTCGGCCCCCGCGAGCCCCGGGAGGTCGGGCACCCACGGGGCCGCGCCGGTGGCGACGAGCGCCTGCAGGAAGGCGACCGGCTCGCCGTCCACCTCCGCGCGGCCGGGCCCGGTGAACCGGGCCGTGCCCGCGACCACCGAGGCGCCCGCCGCGCGCAGCGCGTCGGGCGAGTCGACCGGCTCGATGCGCGCGATCGCCGCGCGCACGTGCGCCATCGCCGCGGCGAAGTCGACGCGGACGCCCTCGGCGTGGACGCCGAGGTGGCCGGAGCCGCGCGCGGTGGCCGCGGCGTGCGCCGCCGCCAGCAGCGACTTGCTAGGCACGCAGCCGGTCCACAGGCAGTCGCCGCCGGTGCGGTCGCGCTCGGCCAGGAGCACCCGCGCGCCGAGCGCGCCGGCGGTCTGCGCGGCGACGAGGCCGGCGGTCCCGCCGCCGACGACCAGCAGGTCCCAGGGACCGCCCCCCGGGCACGTCAGGGAGTCGGAGGTCGCAGCCATGCCCGCGAACCTATCCGCGGGCTCGCAGGCGGACCCGGGAAGACTCGGGCTGCCTCGTCTGGTGGCGGGGCGAGCTGGAGCTGCCGGAGAAGCCGGCGGACGACGCCGTGGTGCACTTCGCCGCGGTGCGTGCCCGTCGACGTGGGCAACCCCGATCGGGTGGCCGCACTGCTGAACGACTTCGTGCTGGCAACCTGACCGGGGGCCACCGCTTCGTCGCGGCTTCTTCCCCGCGTCGCCACGACGTTCGCGAGGGGCAGCGCGTGGTCGCTGCGGCGGATCGGTGGTCACCGACCGCGGGGTAGGTTCGCTGGCGTGAGTACGGGCTCGCCCCGCCGGTCCCGCAGGTCCCGGGACGGATCGCCGCCAGCCCCGGACGTCGAGGGGCGAGGCCCGCAGCGACTGCCGGACACGGTCGAGGGATGGCGGTCCATGGCGGACGAGCTCCTGAGCCCGCCGTGTTGCGCCTTCCACCGCAACGTGGAGATCTCCTCCCGCTACGCCTGGCTCTACCGGCAGAGCCCGACGTGCTTCAAATGGGCGGCGATGGCCGCGATCGCCTCGCACCACATCCGGCTCGTGCTGTTCCCGCTGCGCCTGGACACCGACGACACCGGTGTCGTCGACCTGTCGCGGAGCCTGAGCCGCCGCGGCCTGCTGACGGAGGACGCCAACACGATCCGCGAGACCAACAACGCCATCTTCGACGACGTCTTCTGGGTGCACCTCGCCTACGGCGCCGACGACGGCGGGCTCGACCGGCTGCGTCGCCTGCTCGGACCGCGGCCCATACGCGCCCGTGCTCAGCACCTACGAGCGATCCACCGGGGCCGCGAGCTCCTGGCCCTCCCGGAGTCCTCGGAAGCGACGCGCCGCCGGGGCGCCGACCTGGTATGGGAGGGCAACGTGGCCCTCCTCGACCACGAGCAGCGGGCCATGGTGCAGCCTCGCTTCGATCGCCTCTCGAGGCTGTTCGCCCGCCTGATCTCGATGGGCGCGACGACCAGCTTCGAGGTGCGCGGTGTCCGGCGGGAGGCGCGGTACTTCACCTCGTTCTACCTCTACTCCCTCACCGGCGGCCTGCCCCACGCCCTGCGCGCCCAGGCGTGGCCGAGGATCACCCGGCTCGAGGACCGCTGGCGCTGGCTCGAGACCCGCGTCGTCCCCCGGTTCCGGCAGCTCGACGCCTCCCCGCACCTGATCGACGCCAGCCTCGCCCGCGTCGTCGACGAGGCCGAGCAGCTCGCGGCGCGCCCCTGCCTCCCGCCGGCCTGAGGGCGGTCGCCACGCGGCCTAGACTCGCCCGGTGGCCGGTCACGGGCGCGGCGAGCGCGAGTTGGTTCGCGAAGCGATGACGATGGCGCTCTACATCAGCCTCTCCCTGCTGGCAGTCCTGATTGCGCTTCCCACCGAGGACGGGCCGCGCGGCGTGACAGCCGCGGCGACCGTCATGACCACGGCCGTGGGACTTGTCCTCGCCCACCACCTGGCGTTCCGCCTCTCCTCCAGGCTCGTCGACGACGGGCTGGTGACGACCGAGAGCCTCCAGCTGCTCGGTGCCCAGATGACCGGCGCCCTTCCGGTCGCCATCGGTGCGGCCGTGCCGCCGCTCGTCCTGGGGGAAGACGCCGGCAGGCTTCTCTCCGAGCTGTTGCTGCTGGCGTTCGTCGCCGGCGTCGGGTACCGCGCCGTCCGACAGTCGGCCGGCCCGGGTCGCTCGCTGCTGTATGTGGGCTGGCTCGTCGTCGCTGCAGGGGTCGTCGTGGCCGTCAAGAACGCAGTCGGTCATTGAACGAAGACCTGCTGCCGGCGTTCTCGTCGCCGCTCCTCGCTCCTTGAAACCGTCGTCCTGCCGGCGGCTCAGGGCATCGCGAGCGAGAGCGCGTAGTCGGCGATCCGCGCGCGCTGGTCGCGCCGCGTGCGCAGGAGCTCGAGGTGGCGCTCGAAGTCCGCGACGACGCCGTGCACCTCCAGCTCGGGGGCCTGGACCAGCCCGGGCATCGCTCCTCATCGCGTCGGGGCTCACTCGACCGGCATGTGGCGCTCGAGAGACCCGGCGGCGTGCAGCGCGTGCAGCAGCAGGTGCGTCTTCTCCGAGGAGCCCGACCCGAGCTCGACGAGGGTGCGGGCCTTCGTCAGGTCCGCGATCGCCGAGGCGTGGTCCGCGAGCAGGCCGTGCTCCGCGGACGTCGGTCCGTCGGCGACATGCTGGACGCGCTGGGGTCTTGATGCCGCACACCTCGCCAGCTCCTTGGGCGTCGCCGTGAGGCCGGCACGGACGTGGGCGGGCATCGTCGCCGCGAGGTCCTCGGGCGTGAGGTCGGTCGATGCGGGGACGGTCGGCGTTCACCGGGTCTGGCGGCGGGAGACAAGGAGCACGTGACCTGGATCGGGCACCGGCCAGACCCTAGTCTGCGGAGTATGCCCGTCGAGGCTGGCCCCGACGCAGGGGTTCCTCAGCAGGTCCGCTTCTGCCAGTCGCCGGACGGCCTCCGGCTCGCCTACGCCCAGCACGGCAGCGGCGATCCGCTCGTCATCGCCTCGTGCTGGCTCTCCCACCTCGACCACGACTGGCACAGCCCCGTCTGGCGCCACTTCCTGGAGGCGCTGGGAGGAGTCGCCCGGGTGACCCGGTACGACGAGCGCGGGTTCGGCCTGTCTGACTGGAACGTCGAGGACCTCTCCTACGAGGCCAGGCTGCGCGACCTCGAGACCCTGGTCGACAGCGCGGGCCTGGAGCGGTTCGCGTTGATGGGCATGTCCGGTGGCGCCCCGGTGGCGCTGGGGTACGCCGCCGCCCATCCGGACCGGGTGTCGCGGGTCGTGCTGTACGGCGCCATCGGCGCCGGCTGCTTCGGCGAGACAGACGACGACGACGCGGAGGAGGCCTTCCTCGCGATGACGCGGGCGGGCTGGGCGCGACCGGACAGCCTCTTCCGACGGGTCTTCACCTCGGTGTTCATCCCCGACGCGACCGAGGAGCAGATGGTGTGGCTCGACGAGCTCCAGCGCCTCTCGACCTCGACCGACGTCGCCGTGCGCAGCCGCATCGCACGCCGGGCGACGGACGTCACCCACCTGCTGCCCTCGATCCAGGCGCCGACGCTGGTGCTGCACGCCCGCGGCGACCAGGCGGCGCAGTTCGCGTGGGGCCGCAGGCTGGCCGCGGAGATCCCCGACGCGCGTCTGGTCCCACTGGAGTCGCGCAACCACATCCTCCTCGAGGACGAACCCGCCTGGCGGGTCTTCGTCGACGAGGTCCGTCGCTTCCTCGCGCCGGAGGCGCATGCCCGAACGGTGCGGTTCTCCTCCCGCGAGCGTGAGGTGGTGGCGCTCGCGGCCCAGGGACTCGGCAACGCCGACATCGCCGCGGAGCTCGTGCTGAGCTCGCGCACGGTGGAGCGTCACCTCCAGAACGTCTATGCGCGGATGGGCGCCTCCGGCCCGACGGCTCGAGCAGCTGCCGTCGCGGCCTATCTGTCCCACCGCTGAGGGCATACGCGTCGCCCGCCTTCGCCGGCGAGCCGGTTGGGTATCTCCACCGAAGCGGCCCGCGCCCGCCGCTGCCTACGGTCAAGACATCCACCAGCGGAGGAGCTGGACCGACCGGAAGGACCCGCCATGACCGCCACCGCGTTCGCGAGCACGATCCAGGGGTTCGAGGAGGATCCCGACACGGCCCGGACACAGCCCACCGTGACCGCCGTCCTGGCCAACGGCCACGCGCGGATCTCCGCCGGACCCTTCAACTGGGACTCCGACCTCCCCGCCGCCGTGGGCGGCACCAATCTCGCGCCAAGCCCGACCGCCTACCTGCTCGGCGCGCTCGCAGGCTGCAGCGTCGCTTTTCTGCACGACACCCTGGCGCCGCAGTTCGGTGTCGAGATCACCCAGCTGTCCGCCACTGCCCGATGCACCGCGGATCTCGCCGGGCTGCTGGGGGTGGCGGGCCACGACCCGGCGCTGGCCGGGATCCGGCTCGAGGTCGCGCTGGAGTCCTCCTCGGACCCCGAGCGGGTGGAGCGGATGAAGCGTGCCTGGGCCGAGCGCTGCCCGATCTTCCTGGGCCTGGTGAACAGCCAGGACGTCGAGGTCACCTACGTGTGAGGTCCGTCGCGGCCGACCTCGGGTCACAGGGGGGGCGACCCGGACGGCACTCGGTCCCCGCCCGGCGATGCTGATGACGGACGGCTCGGCGATCTCGCGCCAGCTGCCGTCCGTCGCCGATGACCAGCAGGTCCCAGGGGCCGCCGCCCCGGGGGGGGTCAACGGGTCGGAGCTCCGGGGCACCCCGCGAACCTGGCCGCCGGCCGGGTCGTCGCGGCCGAGCCGCGGCCCCCGGTGGTGCGCCGAGTGCCTTGACAACCGCCGCGGCGGTCCTACTGTCAGCCCCAGGTCGGTGGGTGGTCCACCGCGGGGAGGTCCTCGTCATGGCGCTCTACTCGGGCAAGCTGGGCAAGGCCGCGCTGGACGCGGCGAAGGACTGGGTGCCCGAGCAGCTGGGCGGCAAGGCGGACGGCGACCCGGCCCCCGGGCGCGAGCCGACCGGCGGGACGGGGGCCGGAGGAGCGGGCGGCCCCGCCCCGGCCACGGCCGCCGCCACGGCCAGCGCCCTGCCGACCGTCGTCTGGGGCGCGATCTCGTTCCTCGCCTTCGTGGCGACCCTGTTCGCGTCGCTCCTCTGGTTCCAGGACGGCGACCCCGACAGCCCCGTGTTCGTGCCGCCCGAGGGGCTGGCCGTCTTCGCGCTGTTCTACGTCGTGGCGCAGGCCGCGGAGCGGCTGGTCGCCCTGGTGCTGGGGGCCATCCGGTGGCTCCCCGGTCTGGACAAGCCCGCCGTCCTGGCGACCCGCGACCACGCCGTGGCCGTCGCGGACGTCGGGGCCCGGGAGCCCGATTCCCTGAGCCTGGCGCAGCAGGCCGCGGCGGCGCAGGCCAAGGTCGACCAGGTGCGCAACAACCGGGCGGCCGTCGCCTTCGGGCTCACCGCCGCGATCGCGATGCTGGTGTGCGGCTACGTGGACGCCGACTTCCTCAGCGCCGTCGGCGTGGACTTCGGCGACTCGTGGAGCACCCCCGACAAGCTGCTGGCCATGGCCGTGACGGGCCTGGTCGTCGGCGGGGGCTCGAAGCAGCTCAACGACCTGATCGGCACCATCAGCAAGAAGAACGCCGAGAAGTCGACGCCCGCGCAGACCGGCGGGAAGGCCTGATCGAGAGCGGGCGCGGCCCCGCCTAGGCGAGGTCGAAGGACCTGCGGTCGATCCATCGCGGCGACGCCTCGCGGTAGGCGCTGTAGGCGGGCCCGAACTTCTCGAGCAGCGCCGCCTCTTCCGCCCGGATCTGTGAGCGGTCGATGAGGACGACGAAGCCGGCCAGCGGGAGGAGGGCGGCCCGGACCCCCGCCAGACGGCGTGCGCCGTCAGCAGTCCCGCCAGGCCGACATACATGGGGTTGCGACTGATCGTGTAGGCGCCGCTCGTGACCAGCGCCGTCGCCCGCTCGGGGTGGAACGGCTCGAGGGTCGTGCCGCTGCTCCGGAACCGCAGCGCCGCCGCGCCGGCCATCGAGACCGACGCCAGCGAGGCGGCCACCGCCACCGCAGCGCGACCCCGGCCCGGCCGGGGCCTCGCGCCCGAGAGCCGGCGCTGGGCCACCGCGGCCCCGAGGGCCAGCGCCGGGGGAGGGAGTCGAGGCACGTCGACCACCCTGCCCCGACCGGGTGAATCCGTCGAGGGCCGCAAGCGCCGCCAGGCTGCGCACGAACGCTGAGCTGAGGCGTTCGACAGGCTTGGCGCCTGGGCGACCCTGGCAGGGTGCGAGTGCACCACCGCTGGGACGACGACGAGGATCGTCCCGAACCTGACCTGACCGATCCCGCGACGGCCGCGGCGTTGACGCGAGCCGCTCGCGATGTGCGCATCGTCAAGCTGGTTCATCTGGCCCTGGTCGCACTTGGGGTGGGCCTGCTTGGGCTCGCGCTGCTCCTCCGCGTGGGCTGACCCTCGCCGAGTTCACGCATCACCTGTTGTGACGGCTGTGGCCTGTGTCGGCGACGAATAGCCGTGGGGCCTCCGCCCCTCATCGAGGCGCGCACCGCATCGAACCACTATGGGGCGTAGTCGTCGTGCAGAACGACCCGCGACAGCTCGATCCTGCCGTCGGCGAGTCGCCAGTAGTGGAGTCGCCTGGCGTTCGCCGTCTTGACCTGCAGGTTGACTCGCCAGGCGGTTGCGCCGTCCTGGCGGACTCGCTGCGAGGAATCGCCCCCGTCGGCCGTGCGCAGCGCGTGCACCTGGCGACTGGTCTGCTCGTTGGCGATGCCGGTGAGGACCTCGACGACCACGTCGAGGATCTTGCCTCTCGCGATGTCGAGCGCAGCGACACTCTCGAGGAACCGCGGACCCAGGACGTACTCTCGACGCGGTCGACGCGCCTTGTCGTCCGGGGTCATGCGGTTGGCCCACGCGACATACACGTCGTGGCGGAACTGTTCCTCGGGGTCGTGGAACCGGGCGCCGCCGTCCTGGTCGCCAGCCGGTTGGCGACGGGCCTCGCGCAGCTTCCGCTTCGCTCCTGCCAGCTCGCGCTGGATGTGGTTGGCGCGGTTGGTGGCCTTGGTGCGCTCCTGGAGCAGGAGCCGATGCTCGCTGCGCAGGTCCTCGACCTCGGCCTGCGTGTGCCGCAGCTCGTCGGTGACCTCCGCCAGCTCCGCCTGCAGGCGCGCAATGGTGGCGGGTGCCGGGGGCGCTGTCGGCCTGGGGCCCGGTTTCCTGGGTTCGGACGCCGGCCCCGGGGTTGCCTCATGAGCGCTGGCAGGCGCGGCGGGCGTGGCCTTCCGGCCGCGGTCGAAGATGGCCGGCGTGGGGGGTGTCGGCGGAGATGCCGACTCGACCCGCTCCTGTTCCCTCGGTGCCGCTGAGGTGGTGCCCCGCTCCTCCGGCCGAGGTGTGGGCGCGGGGCGCTCGGGTTCCTCTGCGGGCTCGACGTCCGGGATCCCCTCCACCAGCCACGGCGGGCCGCCGTCGACCAGCGCGAAGGCGGGGAGGGCTTCCTCGTCGTCCTCGACATCGCTCAGGACCAACGCCCACGGAGACGTGGACGCCACGCGGGCCCGGAGCACCTCGCCCGACGACATGAGCGAGTCGAGATGGTCGAGGGGGTTGCTGGTGACGGCTTCACGGGGGACGTCGACCACGAGCTGTGGATGCACGGCAAGCTGGGCCGACGCGGCCTCCACCGCGTCGACCCGCGCGAGCACGACGTCACCGACCACGTAGGGCAGCGCCGAGGGGGGACGGACCATCGCGCGCATGTCCAGGCGCCGGGCGTCGTCGAGCGTGCCGCTGACGGCCATCCGCGACGTCACGATGCGTTCGACCGGCACCCCGGGCACGGTGAGCTCGGCGACGATGTTCGCGTACTGGCCTGATCCGCATTCCACGATTCCGCGCTCGGCCGTGACGCCGACGACCTGCCCGGTGACGACCTCTGCCGTCGTGGCCACCGTGTGGCCGACGAGCCCCGCCGCAGAGGCCATGCTGAGGGCATCGTTGATCAGCGCCTCGGTCGACCTCTGGCCCTCGTGGGCATTGAAGGCCAACCGCAGCGGCGACGTCCGGGGGTCGTGCACCCACTCCGCACCCACGGGATAGACACGACCCGCCCCGCCGTAGACCTGGGTAAGGTCCGGCATCTGCTCGGAGAAGGCCCGGGACACGGGACCGGTCGCCATCACGTAGACAGGCACGAGGTCACCGACCGCGTCGTGCAGCGCCCCGGCATCGATGAGGGACGTGTGGCTTCCGGCGGGCGTGGAGACGACCGCGATGGGCGTGGTTCGCTCCGCCGAGTTGAGCTCGGTTGCCAGCTGCTGCGCAGCGGCCACGCTGTCCACGTGCTTCATCTCAGCCCGTCCTCCGTCCGAGTCGGAGGAACAGTGTGGCGCGAGAGGCAGCCGGACGGTTGATCCGGAACGGGCTCGGCGCGCTCCCGTCGCCCCCCTTCGCGCGGGGGGTCTCCTCTACGGCATCGCGAGCGAGAGCGCGTAGTCGCCGTCGGTGAACCAGCCGGCCAGCCGCAGACCCGCCTGCTCGAGCTCGGCCTCGACCCTGGCCCGCGTGAACTTCGAGGAGATCTCGGTGCGCACCTCCTCGCCCTCGTCGAAGGCCACGTCGAGGTCGAGCGCGCCGATCCGGGCGCGCTGGTTGCGCGTCGAGCGCAGCCGCATCTCGATCCGCTCCTCGGCCCCGTCCCAGCGGGCCACGTGCTCGAAGGCGCCCAGGTCGAGGTCGGCGTCGAGGCGGGCGTTGATCACGCGCAGCACGTTGAGGTTGAAGTCCGCGGTGACGCCGGCCGCGTCGTCGTACGCCGGGACCAGCCGGTCCGCGCCCTTGACCAGGTCGGTGCCCAGCAGCAGCGCGTCGCCGGGGGCGAAGGTGTCGCCGAGCGCTCCCAGGAAGGCCCGCCGCTGCTCGGGGAAGAAGTTGCCGATCGTGCCGCCGAGGAAGGCGACGAGGCGCGGGCCCTCGGCGGGCAGCCGCCCCAGGTGCCGCTCGAAGTCGGCCACGACGCCGTGCACCTCGAGCTCGGGGTAGTCCGCGACCAGCCCCGGCATCGCCCACTCGATCGCGTCGGCGCTGACGTCGACCGGCACGTAGCGCTCGAGGCCGCCGGCGGCGCCCAGCGCCCGCAGCAGCAGGTGGGTCTTCTCCGAGGATCCCGACCCCAGCTCGACCAGCGTGCGGGCCCTGGTCAGGTCGGCGATCTCGGGCGGCGTGCTCCGTGAGCAGGCCGCGCTCCGCGCGGAAGGGGTAGTACTCCTCCAGCTTGGTGATCTCCTCGAAGAGCTCGCTGCCGCGGCCGTCGTAGAAGTACTTGGGCGCGAGCTCCTTCGGGGTCGCGGTCAGGCCGGCGCGCACGTCGGTGCGCATCGTCGCGGCCAGGTCCTCGGGCGTCAGGTGCCGGTCGATGCGGGGGCTCTGGGTCACGGCTCTCCTCTGGGTGGGGTCGGGTGGGTTCAGCAGGGGTCGACCCGGACGGCGCCCGGGGGCCGCCCGGCGATGCGGATGACGGACGGCGCGGCGACCTCGCGCCAGCCGGCGTCCGGGCCGTCGGAGGCATCCGGCTCGGAGGCGATCAGCACGCCGTCCGGGCCCTCGCGCAGCCACATGGGCTCGCCGTGCACGACGCCGGCCACGCTCTCGCCGTCGGTGGCCAGCGTGGTCAGGCGCCCGCCGCCGTGCTCGACCACGTCGCGGGTCGCGCCCGCCAGGCCCGCGGCGAGGTCCTCGCCGTCGAGCCAGCGCGCGACGGCCAGCCCGAAGAGCAGCGCCGAGTCGACGCCGACCCGCGCCTCGGGCACGTCGGCGGCGCGCGGGGCCAGCGCCGAGCGCGCGGCCGTCCAGTCCTCGAGCCTGCCGTTGTGGCTGAAGAGCCACCGGCCGTGGGTGAACGGCGCGGCGGCGGCCTCGTCGGCCGAGGTGCCGACGGTCGCCGACCGCACGGCGGCGAGCACGCACGACGAGGCGATGGTCGGCGCCAGCGAGGCAAACGAGGCATCGGTCCAGATCGGCTGCGCGCGGCGGTAGCGCACTGGCTCGGCCCGGCCGCCGGCAGCGGTGGGGTCGACATACCACCCCAGCCCGAAGCCGTCGACGTTCACGGTGCCGTGGGCCTGCCGCCGCGGCGCCCAGGACTGCTCCATCAGCCCGTGCGCCGGCGCGACGACGAGGTCGTGCAGCGTGCGGGGCGCGCCCAGCCACGCGAGGTGTCGGCACATGAGGTGATCGACCCGGCCTCAGGCGTCCCGCGCCGTGCGGAAGCCGGAGAAGATCTGCCGGCGGATCGGGTGGTCCCAGTTGCGGAAGGTGTTGCGCATCGCCTGCGGATCGGTCGCCCAGCTGCCGCCGCGCAGCACGCGGTAGCCCTCGTCGAAGAAGACCTCGGAGTACTCCCGATAGGGGAACGAGCGGAAGCCCGGGTAGCCCGTGAACACCGTCGAGGTCCACTCCCACACGTCGCCGATCAGCTGCAGCGCGCCGCACGGGGCGGCGCCGCCGGGAAAGGACCCGGCCGGGGCGGGGCGGAACCGCGCCTGCCCCAGGTTGGTCACGGAGTCGTCGGGCGCCGCGTCGCCCCAGGGATAGCGGCGCTTGGTCCCGGCCGCCGCGTCCCAGGACGCCGCCTTCTCCCACTCCGCCTCGGTCGGCAGCCGCCGGCCGGCCCAGCGGGCGTAGGCCTCCGCCTCGTGGAAGCACACGTGCTGCACCGGCTCGGCGTCGGGCAGCTCCTCGACCCGGCCGAAGCGCCGCCGCAGCCACGACCCCCCCTCGCGGAACCAGAACGCCGGCGCGCGCTTGCCGCTCTCGCAGCGCCAGCGCCAGCCGGCCCGGCTCCACAGCCGCTCGTCGTCGTAGCCCCCGCCCTCGACGAAGGCGCGGTAGGCGGCGTTGCTCACCGGGACGGTGTCGATCCAGTACGCCGGCAGGTCCACCTCGTGGGCGGGGCGCTCGTTGTCGAGCGCCCAGGCGTCGGTCGAGGTGCCCATCGGGAACGGCCCCGCGGGCACGGGGACCTCGCTGCCGGTGAGCAGCGCGGACGGCGCGGGCAGGTCGGCCGCGAGGTCCGCTGTGGCCGGCAGCACCGGCTCCCCGCGCCGCAGCTGGTGCGTGGCGAGCATGGTCTCGTCGTGCTGGTGCTCGTGCTGGATGACCATGCCGTGCACGAAGGCCCGGCGCAGCAGGGGATGCGCCCCGGGCTCCTCGGGGGCCGGGCCGTCGGCCGGGTCGTCGGAGCCCAGGTCGAGGTCCGCGAGCGAGTCCAGCACCTTGCGGCGCACCAGGCCGATGTAGTCGCCGGCCTCGTCAGGCCGCAGCAGCGGCAGCGACGGCCGGTCGGAGCGGGGGTGCTCGAAGGCGTCGTAGAGGTCGTCGATCTCGGGCCGCATGGCCTCGGCGCCCGAGGCCTCGCGGAGCAGCCAGAGCTCCTCGTAGTTGCCGACGTGCGCCAGGTCCCAGACCAGGGGCGACATCAGGCGCGAGTGCTGGGCCGTGAGCTGCGCCTCGTCGAGCACGTCGGTGGTCAGCCCGGCGCTGCGCCCCCGCGCGCGCTCGAGCTCGTCGGCGACGTGCTGGCGCAGCTCGTCGGCGCTCAGCGCGGCCGGGTCGGTGCCGGGGCGGGTCACGCAACCTCCAGGGGGTCGTCGGCCGGGCAGCGGCCGGGGCGCACGTAGCGCTCGCGATACGCCGCGACCAACGCGGCCAGGTCGGGGTCCTCGCCGGCCCGCCCCATCGCCGCCAGGGCGGCGCCGAAGCAGGCGAGCGCGGCGTCGTGCAGGCCGGGGGCGGCGAGGCCGTCGCGGGCGGCCGCCGTCCAGTCCCCGAGCCCGGCGCAGGCCTCCGCCGCCAGGGCGCCCGCGAGCCGGTCCTCCACGAGGGCCGTGAGCACCGCCATCGGCACCGGCCACCACCGCCACGGCATCGCGTCGAGGTAGCGCACCTCGAACCAGCCGCGCGGTCGCACCGGCGGGAAGAGCGTGCTCAGGTGCGTCGCGAGGTCGGCCTCGCACGGGGCGTCGTCGCGCGCGAGCCAGTCGCGGAAGCACAGCCCCGGCTCGGCCAGCATCAGGGGCGCGTCGAGCGCGTAGTCGGCCCAGGCCAGGCGCGGGTCGTCCCCGGCCACGTGGGCCGTGCGGCGCGGGTCGAGCCCCTGCCAGACCCGCTGCCGGCCCGACCGCCAGCCGGTCTCCGCCCCCGCGTGCATGGGGGAGTTGGCGAACGCCGCGACCATGGCCGGGCCGATGTCGTGCAGCACGCGCCAGCGCCGGGCGGCGTCGCGCTCGTCGCGGCCGATGTCGAGGTTCACCTGGGTCGAGGCGGTGCCGGTCATCATCACCGGGCCGAGCGCCGCCGACTCGCCGCCGGCCGCCTCGAAGTAGGCCGCCATGGCGTCGTAGCGGGGGTGCTCGAGCTGGCGGTGCGGCGGCCGGAAGGGGTCGAGGGCCGTCGGCAGGGGGACGAGGCCGGCGGGCTCGATGGCGCGGCGCAGGTGCTCGGCGTCCGCGGAGAGCGCCTGCCAGCAGGCGGTGGTGCCCCGGTGCGCCAGGGAGCTGAGCTCGACCTGGCCGCCGGGCTCGTAGGTGACGCGGCTGCCGCGGGGCATGGGGCCGGCGTCCTCGAGGAGCGACTGCAGCTCGGGCAGCGGGACCGGGGCGTGCGGGTCGTCGCGGTGGGCGACCAGCCACTCCAGCTCCGTGCCGACGAGGCCGGGTGGGCCGGTCTTGAAGCAGACGCGCGTGACATACCCGTGCACGGCCGCGGCGTCGCGGAGCCGGGTCGGGGAGGCGGTCACGGCCGACGGGCCACCGGAAGGCACGACGCTGAGCATGGCACAGGCCCCCGAGAGCGTCCTGCCTCGCGCGGGTGAGCGGCTGGCTAGGGTTCAGCCATGGCCGGCCCCGTTCCTGCGTCCGCCCCGCACTCCGCGCCACCGCTGCCCGGCGCGACCCACCTGCACTCCGGCAAGGTCCGCGACCTCTACCGGATCGACGACGGTGCCCACGCGGGGGCGCTGCTGATGGTCGCGAGCGACCGGATCTCGGCCTACGACTTCGTGCTCGAGACGCCCATCCCCGACAAGGGCGCGATCCTGACCCGCATGTCGCTGTGGTGGTTCGACCGGCTGGCCGACCTGGTGCCGAATCACGTGGTCTCCGCCGAGGTGCCCGACGCGGTCGCGGGACGGGCCGTGATCTGCGAGCCGCTGGAGATGTTCCCGGTCGAGTGCGTGGCGCGCGGCTACCTGACCGGCTCGGGCCTGCGGGAGTACGCCGCCACGGGCGAGGTCTGCGGTCTCGCGCTGCCGCCGGGGCTCGAGGACGGCTCGCGCCTGCCGGAGCCGCTCTTCACGCCGGCCACCAAGGCGGAGCTCGGCGACCACGACGAGAACGTCTCCTTCGAGGCCGTCGCCGCGACCGTCGGGGCCGACGACGCCGCGGCGCTGCGCGACCTGACGCTGGCCGTCTACGCGCGCGCCGAGGAGCTCGCGCGGGCCCGCGGCATCCTCCTGGCCGACACCAAGCTCGAGTTCGGCCGCCGGCCGGGCTCCGCCCCGGGGGACGGGGCGATCGTGCTGGCCGACGAGGTGCTGACTCCCGACTCCTCCCGCTTCTGGCGCGCCGAGAGCTGGGAGCCCGGCCGCGCGCAGCCGTCCTACGACAAGGACGTCGTGCGCCGCTGGCTCACCTCGCCCGAGTCCGGGTGGGACCGCACCTCCGGCGACCCCCCGCCGCCCCTGCCCGACGAGGTGGTGGCCCGCACGCGGGCGCGCTACGTCGAGGCCTACGAGCGGCTGACCGGGGAGGCGTGGTGAGGACCCCGTCGGGGGTGACCCGCTTCCGCGTCATCGCCGAGGGCCCGGCGAGCCCCGAGGCGTCGTACGCCTTCCTGACCGACCCGGTGCGCCGCCCGGCCTGGCAGTCGAGCCTGCGCCGCGTGGAGGACGTGCTCGGCGACGGCTCGCTCGGCTCGACCTGGACCGACGTCACCTCCGCGGGCGTCCGGCCCCGCATGCAGGTCGTCGAGGCGGACCCCCCGCACGCGTGGAGCGAGGAGGGCACCTGGCGCCGGGTGCGGGCGCGTCTGCGGATGACCTTCCAGCCGCACGAGGGCGGGACCCTCGCCCACTGCGAGGTCGAGATCCGGCTGCCGCGCTGGGCGACGCCGGCCGCGTGGGGCCTGCGGCTGGTCGCGCCGACGGCCGTCCGGGCCGACCTGCGGGCGGGGCTGAGGCAGGCGGGCGAGTCGCCGGGGGGACACCCGGGAGGGCACCCGGGGGCGTGACCCCGCTCACGCCCGGTGGGTAGTTTGGAGGGCATGTCGAATCTCTCCGCCCTGCTCGAGCACTCCGCCGAGCGCTTTCCTGACCGCACCGCGATCGTGCTCGGCGACACGCGGCTGACCTACGCGCAGGTGAACGGCGCCGCCAACCAGGTGGCGAACCTGCTCACCTCCCGCGGCATCCAACCGCGGGAGAAGGTGGCGCTGAGCTGCCCGAACCTGCCCTACTTCACGATCGTCTACTACGGGATCCTCAAGGCCGGCGCGACGGTCGTCCCGATGAACGTGCTGCTCAAGGGCAAGGAGATCGCCTATCACCTCGACGACTCCGACGCGAAGGCCTATCTCTGCTTCGAGGGCTCCGACGAGCTGCCGATGGGCAACGCGGGCAAGCAGGGCTTCGACGAGGCGCCGGGCTGCGAGCACTTCTTCCTGATCACCGCCGACCCGTCGGCCGAGTCGCCGATCGAGGGCGTCGAGACGCTCGGCCAGGGGCTCGCCCAGCAGCGGCCGGAGTACGACGCCGTCGAGACCGACGACGACGACACCGCGGTGATCCTCTACACCTCCGGCACCACGGGCAAGCCGAAGGGCGCCGAGCTGCGGCACCGCAACATGCGCGACAACGCGCTGGCCGGCAAGGAGCTGTTCGGGGCCAACGAGGACGACCCGGACACCTACCTCTGCGTGCTGCCGCTCTTCCACTCCTTCGGCCAGACGGTCGTGCAGAACGGCGCCTTCGCCTTCGGCGGCACCGTCGTGATGCTGCCGCGCTTCGAGGCCGGTCCGGCGCTGAACCTGATGCTCAGCGAGGGCGTGACCTTCTTCGCCGGGGTGCCCACCATGTACTGGGGGCTGCTGGGCGCGCTCGAGGAGGGCTTCGACGTCGCCGCGCTCGCGGAGAACCTGCGCGTCGCCGCGGCCGGCGGCTCGGCGCTGCCCGGCGAGGTGCACAAGGACTTCAAGGCCAAGATGGGCATCACGATCCTCGAGGGCTACGGGCTCTCGGAGACCAGCCCCGTCGCCTCCTTCTCCGTGTGGGGCGAGGAGCCCCGCGTCGGCTCGATCGGCAAGCCGATCCCGGGCGTGGAGATGAGGCTGATCAACCCCGAGCCGGGCGAGTGGGACGAGATGACCGGCGAGGACGCCGTCGGCGAGATCGCCATCAAGGGCCACAACATCATGAAGGGCTACTACAACCGGCCCGAGGCCACCGACGAGGTGCTCCAGGACGGCTGGTTCCGCACCGGCGACCTGGGCAAGAAGGACTCCGACGGCTACTACTACATCGTCGACCGCTCGAAGGACATGATCATCCGCGGTGGCTTCAACGTGTACCCGCGCGAGATCGAGGAGACGCTCATGGAGCACGAGGACGTCTCCCTCGCCGCGGTGATCGGCATCCCGCACGAGTCCCACGGCGAGGAGATCAAGGCGGTCGTGATCCTCAACGACGGCGCCGACCTGAGCGAGGACGACCTCATCGCGTGGGGCAAGGAGCGCATGGCGGGCTACAAGTACCCCCGGGTCGTGGAGTTCGTGAAGGACCTGCCCATGACGGCCACCGGCAAGATCCTCAAGCGCGAGCTCTCCTGAGCCGCGCGCTCGACCGGGTCTCGGCACCCCCGTGCGCGGCGTCGTCGTCCTGGGGCTCGCCCTCGGCGTGCTCATGCTCGTGACCGGCGTCCTGCTCACGGGGCAGGGTCTGGGGTACGTCGGCGGGGCGGGCGCGCGGGACGCGCTCGCCGTGCTCGGCCCCGTCGTCGCCGGCTTCGGGCTGGCGCTGGTGATCAGCATCGTGGGCGCCCTGCGCCGCTGACGGGGACGGTGGCGTGCGTCCCCGGCGGCCCGCCTAGGATGAGGGCGTCCCAGGACCCGCCGCACCGAGGAGCCGTCCGTGGCCCGTGTCGTCGTCGACGTGATGCCGAAGCCCGAGATCCTCGACCCGCAGGGCAAGGCCGTGCTCGGCGCGTTGCCGCGGCTCGGGTTCGAGGGCGTCGCGGACGTGCGCCAGGGCAAGCGGTTCGAGCTCGACGTCGCGGGAGAGGTGACCGACGACGTGCTCGAGCAGGTGCGGCGCATGGCCGAGACGCTGCTCTCCAACCCGGTGATCGAGGACTACGAGGTGCACGTCGAGGAGCACAGCGTCGCCGAGCTCGCCGAGCAGCAGGGCACCGGCCGGCCGGGGTCGGGCCGGTGAGGGTCGGGGTCGTCACCTTCCCCGGCTCCCTGGACGACGTCGACGCCCGCCGGGCCGCGCGCCTCGCGGGCCACGAGGCCGTGGCGCTCTGGCACGGCGACGACGACCTGCGCGGCGTCGACGCGGTGGTGCTGCCGGGCGGCTTCTCCTACGGCGACTACCTGCGCGCCGGCGCGATCTCGCGCTTCTCGCCGGTGATGACCGCGGTGGTCGAGGCCGCCGGGCGCGGCCTGCCGGTGCTCGGCATCTGCAACGGGTTCCAGGTCCTCTGCGAGTCGCACCTGCTGCCGGGCGCGCTGATCCGCAACGACCACCGCCGGTTCGTGTGCCGCGACCAGCGGCTGCGGATCGAGAACGCGCGCACCGCCTGGACCTCGGCCTACGACGAGGGCGCCCGGGTGACCATCGTGCTGAAGAACGGCGAGGGGTGCTACGTGGCGGACGACGCCACGCTCGACCGGCTCGAGGGCGAGGGCCGGGTCGTGGCCCGCTACCTGGGGGAGAACCCCAACGGCTCGATGCGCGACATCGCGGGCATCACCAACGAGGCGGGCACCGTCGTCGGGCTGATGCCGCACCCCGAGCACGCGGTGGAGGCGCTGACCGGGCCGGGCACCGACGGGCTCGGCTTCTTCACCAGCCTGGTCGGCGCTCGCGCCTGAGGCCGCGTGGCCCCGGCCGCCGGGGGTCTAGTGGCGGCCGTTGCCCATCCGCTTCCACATCCAGGCGGCCATGATGCCGGTCTTGGGGAGACCGACCGCGCCCTGCCAGCGGCGCACGGCGGCCCGGTCGTCACCGCGGTAGACGCCCTGCGCCCACCCGCGGCGGTGGCCCCCGGCGTTCAGGGCCCGCTGCAGCCGGCGGACGGGCGGGCCGGCGCTGCCGGTCTTGAGCGTGGTGCGCCGGCCGCTGGCGAAGACGGCGACCCAGTGCGTGCTGGTGAAGGGCCCCCCGGTGGCGAAGCCCCGCTTGCTGCGCCAGCGGTCGACCGCCGCCCGCGTCGCCTTGTTGTAGCGGCCGTGCAGCTTGCCGCCGTAGATCTTGCGCTCCTTCAGCATGCACTGCAGCGCGCGCACCTGCTTGTGGTGGTTGTTGGCGCCGCGCGCGATCCGGCGGTAGCGGGCGAAGTCCATCCGGACCCCGGTGCAGCGCTTGCGCCAGGGGGCGAACGAGCCCTTGCCGACGTCGAGGTAGTTGCTGTCGATGTCGATCCGCACGCCGCCCCAGGTCTCCGGGTGCCCGCCGCGGTACTGCTTCATCCGGCGGTGCGGGTTCCAGCCCGCGTCGGAGATGTAGGCGGTCGAGGTGTTCGCCTTGCCGTCCCAGTCGGCGATCCAGAGGTTCTGCGGCAGCACGAACTGGCGCGGCCGGTTGCGCCGCGCGTCGTCGAGCATCTTGATCCCCGAGCTGGCGCTGGAGTAGGCGCCGGAGACCCAGCCCCGCTGCTTGAGCCGGTAGGACCAGCCCGACAGGAAGGCGATGCTGGACTCGCGGCAGGTGGTGTTGCCCAGGTCGAACCCCTCGAGGTCGTACCAGAGCGTGCTGCCGCGGCGGATGCCGAGCGCCGTCGCCGCCTCGATCGCGCTGACGGCCTCGCGCTGCCCCTGGCGGCGCGCCTTGACGTAGCGGCCGTCCGAGCCCGGGTCGCGGATGATGTCCACGTCGTCGGAGTAGCGGGGGAAGCGCGGGTTGCACCACGCCTGGGGGCCCAGCGTGATCGGCAGCAGCCGCCAGCCCTTGCGCAGCTGGTTCCGGACCCACGCGGGGGAGAGGTTGGGCTGGCTGCGGCAGCCGCGGGACTTGCCGGAGATGTAGATGCCCGCGGCCAGGAAGGGCGAGAAGTTCAGCCAGCGGTCCATGGCCCCCTGGGTCGGGGCCACGCACTGGTCGAAGCCGTGGCCGGTGAAGTTCCCCGGGGTCACGACGTTGTCGGCGTGGGCGGGGCCGGCGGCGAGGCCCACGGTGGCCACCGTGCCGGCCAGCAGGGTGGCGGCGGTGGTCAGCACGGCCGTGAGGCGCGAGGGGCGGCGGGTGGCACGGCGCATCGAGGGGTCTCCAGCGGCTGGAAGGGGGTGCGAGGTCGAGTCACGATAAGCACGCTGATCACACCCGTCACACGGATTCGCCCGAAGTACAGATCTGTAATTCGCCGGGCCGGGCCGGAGCGGTCCCGGTGGCGCACCGGGGCGCGGCCGGGGCGGGGGCGCGCAGTAGGTTGGCGGCCGTGTCCGACCGCCGCACGCCCGGTTCGCCGTCCGCCCTCGACACCGTCGCCGTCGCCGCGGGCGACCCGCAGCACGAGCAGCCCTGGGCGGACCTCGGGCTGAAGGAGGACGAGTACGCGCGGATCCGCGAGATCCTCGGCCGCCGGCCGACCAGCAGCGAGCTCGCGATGTACTCCGTGATGTGGAGCGAGCACTGCTCCTACAAGTCCTCCAAGGTGCACCTCAAGCAGTTCGGCGAGCTGCCCCAGGAGACCCCGGTCGGCAAGATGCTCGCGGGGATCGGGGAGAACGCGGGGGTGCTCGACATCGGCCAGGGGTACGCCGTGACCTTCAAGGTCGAGTCGCACAACCACCCGTCCTACGTGGAGCCCTACCAGGGCGCCGCGACGGGAGTCGGCGGCATCGTGCGCGACATCCTCGCGATGGGCGCGCGGCCGGTGGCCGTGATGGACCCGCTGCGGTTCGGGCCCCTCGACGCCGCCGACACCGCGCGGGTGCTGCCGGGCGTGGTGGCCGGCATCGGGGGCTACGGCAACTGCCTCGGGCTGCCGAACATCGGCGGCGAGGCCGTCTTCGACCCGACCTACCTCGGCAACCCCCTGGTGAACGCGCTCTGCGTGGGGGTGCTGCGGCACGAGGACCTGCACCTGGCCAAGGCGTCGGGCGTCGGCAACCAGGTGATCCTCTACGGGGCGCGGACCGGCGGCGACGGGATCGGCGGCGTCTCGGTGCTCGCCTCGGAGACCTTCGAGGAGGGCGGCCCGGCGAAGCGCCCGAGCGTGCAGGTCGGCGACCCCTTCATGGAGAAGCTGCTGATCGAGTGCACGCTCGAGATCTTCGCCGCCGGGCTGGTCGCGGGCATCCAGGACCTCGGCGGCGCCGGCCTGTCGTGCGCGACCTCCGAGCTCGCCAGCGCCGGCGACGGCGGCATGCACGTCGAGCTCGACCGGGTGCCGCTGCGCGACTCCTCGCTCGCGCCCGAGGAGATCCTGATGAGCGAGTCGCAGGAGCGGATGATGGCCGTCGTCGAGCCCGGCGACGTCGAGGCGTTCCTGGCGACCTGCGCCAAGTGGGAGGTCGACGCCACCGTGATCGGCGAGGTCACCGACACCGGACGGTTGCGGATCGACTGGCACGGCGAGCAGATCGTCGACGTCCCGCCGCGCTCCGTGGCGCACGACGGGCCGACGTACGAGCGGCCGTTCGCGCGCCCGGACTGGCTCGGCGACCTCCAGGCCGACGGCGCCGAGGCGCTGCCGCGGCCGGGGTCGGCCGACGAGCTGAGGGCGACCCTGCTGCGGCTGGTCGGGTCGCCGAACCTGTGCGACAAGTCGTGGATCACCGACCAGTACGACCGCTACGTGCGCGGCGACACCGTCCTCGCGCAGCCGGACGACGCCGGGATGGTGCGCGTCGACGCCGAGACGAACCTGGGCGTCGCGGTCGCCACGGACTGCAACGGGCGCTTCGCGCGCCTGGACCCCTACGCCGGCGCGCAGCTGGCGCTCGCGGAGGCCTGCCGCAACGTGTCGGCGGGCGGGGCGACGCCGCTGGCGGTCTCGGACTGCCTGAACTTCGGCTCGCCCGAGGACCCCGACGTGATGTGGCAGCTCGCCGAGGCCTGCCGCGGCCTGAAGGACGCCTGCCTCGCGCTCGGCGTGCCCGTGACCGGCGGCAACGTCAGCCTCTACAACTCCACCGGCGGGCAGGCGATCCTGCCGACGCCGGTGGTCGCGGTGCTCGGGGTGATCGAGGACGTCACCCGGCGCACGCCGTCGGGCTTCCGCCCCGTCGTGGACGGCGAGGGCGACGCCGTGTTCCTGCTCGGCGAGACCGAGGCCGAGCTGTCGGGATCGGAGTGGGCGCACGTGGTGCACGGGCACCTCGGCGGCCACCCTCCGGCGGTGGACCTGGGGGCGGAGCGGGCCCTGGGGCGCGTGCTGGTCGACGGGTCGCGCGCCGAGCTGCTCGCCAGCGCGCACGACCTGTCGGACGGGGGGCTCGCCCAGGCGCTCGCCGAGGCCTCGATGCGCAGCGGCGTCGGGGTGACGGTCGAGCTCGAGTCGGTCGGCGACGGGGATCCGTTCGTCGCGCTGTTCGCCGAGTCCGCCGCGCGCGCCCTGGTCACGGTCGCGCCGACCGACACCGAGCGGCTGGTGGCGCTCGCCGGGGCGCACGGCGTCCCGCTGGCCCGGATCGGCAGCACCGGCGGCCAGGACCTGCACGTGGTGGGCCAGTTCTCGATCGCGGTGTCCGAGCTGCGCGCGGCCTGGTCCGCCACCCTCCCCGCCGCCCTGGCCTGACCGGCCGGCCCCTCAGAGGGACGCGAAGATGTCGCTCCCGAGGGCGCCGTTCTCCAGCGCCCGCTGCACCAGGGGCATCGCCAGCTCGTGCAGCCGGGCGACGTTCTCGGCGCCCAGGTGCGCCCAGGGGCCGACGTCGACCACGTCGGTGGCCGACTCGATCTCGCGCCGCAGCGCCCGGCCGCCGTCGGTGAGCGCGCCCTCGCCGTCCAGCAACCCGCGCGCGACGAGGGAGGAGACGCACGCGTCCCACTCCTCGTCGGAGTAGCCGCGCGACTTCTTCGCCGCCTCGACCGTGAAGCCCTTGCCGGTCGCGGTGTGCGTGACCAGCGCCTCCAGCCCGGAGACGCCCGCGCGCACGAGCACGGCCACGTGCCCGTCGCCGCGGTGCTCGCGCAGCAGCGTCAGCGCGTGCCACAGCGCGAGGTGCGGCTCGTCCGGCCAGTCGAGGTCGGCGTGGGCGGCGTACAGCGGCCGCCCCTCGGGCGTGCACGCCTCGGAAGCCCGCCGCGCCAGGTCGGCCGCCTCCGCCACCTGCGCGGAGGCGAGCACCTCCTCGCCGAGCAGACGCCGGTACGACGCGTCGATCCCGCGCAGCCGCGCCTCGATCGCCGCCGCGGGCGACGTCGTCTCCCACACGCCCCTCATCGCGTGCGCCACCAGGCCGGGGTGGAAGTTGTAGAAGGTCGCGGTGACCACGCCGGGGCCGACCGCGCCCATCGGCGCCGCGCGCGAGACGAAGTAGCGGGCGCGGCCGCGCAGACCGAGCCCGCCCATCGCCTCGTCGACGTCGGGGCTGAAGTAGCCGAGGGCGTGCAGCGGTTCCATCGAGCGGGCGGTGCGCTTGGCGTCGCGGGGGTCCATGCCGCCTGTCTACCGCAAGCCCGATGCGGCGGCGCCGGCGCGTCGCCGTTCCGGCATGCTGGACGCGTGGCCGACGACCCCGGGACCGACCTCCGCGTGAGCCGGTCGCTCGTCGTCCCCGCGGCCGAGCTGACGGAGCGGTTCTCGCGCTCCTCCGGCCCCGGCGGCCAGGGCGTCAACACCACCGACTCGCGCGTCGAGCTGAGCTGGGACGTCGCCTCGTCGGCCGTGCTCGCCTCCGCCACCCGGGAGCGCCTGCTGGCGCGGCTCGCCACCCGTCTCGCCGGCGGCGTGCTCACCGTGACCGCCGCCGAGCACCGCGCCCAGCTGGCCAACCGCAGGGCCGCGCGCGAGCGGATGACCGCGCTGCTCCGGGAGGCGGCCGCGCCGCCCCCGCCGCCCCGGCGGGCCACCCGGCCCAGCCGGGCGGCGAAGCGCCGACGCGTGGAGGCCAAGAAGCGCCGCGGAGACCTCAAGCGGGGCCGCCGCGGACACTGGGGCCCGTGACCGCCGAGTCGGCGTGAGTTCCCGAAGTTGGCGCCGCTCGGCGGGGCGCTGCCGAGTCGGCGTGAGTTTCCGGGAAGTTGGCGCCGACTCGGCGTGGGCGGTGCCGAGTGGGCGTGAGTTCCGGAAGTTGGCGCCGACTCGGCGTGGGCGTGCCGAGTCGGCGTGAGTTTCCCGGAAGTTGGCGCCGACTCGGCGTCAGGGTTGCCGCGGCGGGCCGGGCTGGCAGCGCGGGCACCACCAGGTGACCCGTTGGGCCGGGTCCTCGGCGACGGCCTCCACCATGCGGATCGTCGTGCCGCAGCGCCGGCACGGCAGCCCGCGACGCCCCGCGACCCAGTGCTCCTCGCCGCGTCGGTTGCTGCCCGTCGTGACCTGGTAGGCGCCCGCGACGGTGGCCGAGTGCCGCAGCGCCGTGGCCGCCAGCCGCACGAGCGCGGGCACGTCGACCTCGCCCATCGGCGTCCACGGGCTGTGGCCGGTGAGGAAGGCCAGCTCGTTGACCCACAGGTTGCCCAGGCCCGCGATCCTCCGCTGGTCGAGCAGGGCGCCGACCAGCGGCGCACCCGCGTCGGCCGCGAGGCGCCGCACGGCCTCCTCGGGGTCCCAGTCCGCGCGCAACGGGTCGGGGCCCAGGTGGCCCACGACGCGCGCCTCCTCCTCGGTCGGCACGAGGTCGAGCTGGTGCAGGCGCAGCCCGTGTGCGGTGTGGCCGTGCCGGGTCTCGAGCAGCACGCGGACGTCGGGGAGCAGCCGCCGAGGCAGCCGCTTGCCGGGGCCGGTGACGCTCCACGAGCCGTCCATCAGGAGGTGGCTGTGCAGCGTCGCGCCGCCCGAGAAGCGGGTCAGCAGGTGCTTGCCGTGGGTCGCGTGGCCGAGGACCGTCCGGCCGGCGAGGTCCCGGGTCGCCAGCTGCGGCACCCGCAGGTCGGAGCGCGCCAGGACCCGTCCCGCCAGCGCTCGGTCGAGCCGGCGCGCGAGCTTGAGGACGGTGTCTCCCTCGGGCACGCACCCATCCTGCCGGGTCGGCCGGGGAGGGAGGGGCGGGCGATACGAACCCCCCGCTCGGTGGCAGGCTGGGCGCGTGCCACGCCAGCCCGCCCCGGACGCCGCCGCCCTGGCGGCGGCCAGGGACGCCGCCGCCGGCGGCTCCGCGACCCCGGCCGACCTGCGGCTGCTCACGCGGCACTTCACGCGCCTGCTCGCCGAGCGCGCGCCCGGCCGGTCGGTCGAGGTGCGCGTGCCGCCGTGGGGCGCCGTCCAGGCCGTCGCCGGCCCGCGGCACACCCGCGGCACGCCGCCGGCCGTCGTCGAGATGTCGCCCGAGACCTGGGTCGCGCTCGCCGTCGGCACGCTGACCTGGGCCGACGCCGTGGCCGCGCACCGCGTCACCGCCAGCGGCGAGCGCGCCGACCTCACGCCGTACCTCCCCCTCGACCAGCCCCCGGAGGAACCATGACCGTCGTCCTGGTGCACGACCGCCGCCTCTTGGACGCCGTGGCCCAGCGCGGCGTGCCCGACGACGTCGAGCTCGTCTGCGACGAGGACGACCACGGCCGCGACGCGGAGGTCGAGACCTGGGTCGCCCCCTACGACATGAGCGGCGCGGCGCTCGTGGGCGTCGAGCGGTTCCCCGCGCTGCGCTTCGTGCAGATCAGGTCGGCGGGCTACGACGGCCTGGTCGAGCAGCTGCCCCCCGGCGTGGCGCTCGCGAACGCCGCGGGCGTGCACGACGACGCCACCGCCGAGCACGCCGTCGGCCTGATCCTGGCCTCGCTGCGGGGGATCCCCGAGGCCGTGCGCGCCCAGCAGTCGGGGAGCTGGGACCGCTACCTGATGCGCCGCTCGCTGGCCGACAGCCGCGTGCTCGTGCTGGGCTACGGATCCATCGGGCGATCGCTGACCCGGCGGCTGCTGGCGATGCAGGCGGTCGTCACCGCGGTGGCCTCCCGGCCGCGGGAGGACGACCTGGTCGGTCACGTGCACGGCACCGACGAGCTGCCCGACCTGCTGCCCGACCAGCACGTCGTCGTGCTGCTGCTGCCGCTCTCGGAGTCGACGCGCGGCATCGCCGGCGCCGACTTCCTGGCGCGGCTGCCCGACGGCGCGCTGGTCGTGAACGTCGCCCGCGGCCCGGTGGCCGACACGGATGCGGTGCTCGCCGAGGCGGGCAGGTTGCGGTTCGCGCTCGACGTGACCGACCCGGAGCCGCTCCCGCCCGACCACCCGCTGTGGACCGCGCCCGAGGTGCTGGTGACCCCGCACGTCGCGGGCGGCACCACCGCGATGCTGCCCCGGATGGCCGACCTGGTGGTCAGCCAGCTGGCCCGCGTGGCCGCCGGGCTCGAGCCGGAGCACGTCGTGGCCCGCGGCTGAAACCCGCGGGCGCGCGGGTGCGCCGGGGTGCGACCATGAGCGGGTGCGCCGAGTCACCCAGAGCCAGAAGCTGAAGAACGTCCGCTACGACGTCCGCGGGCCGATCCTCGAGGAGGCCCACCGGCTGGAGGCGGAGGGCCACCGGATCCTCAAGCTCAACATCGGCAACCCCGCGCCGTTCGGCTTCGAGGCGCCCGACGCGATCCTCCAGGACATGGTGCACAACCTGCCGCAGTCGCAGGGCTACTCCGACTCGCGCGGGATCTACTCCGCGCGCACCGCGGTCGCGCAGTACTACCAGTCCCACGGGTTCGACGCGCACGTCGACGACGTGTGGATCGGCAACGGCGTCAGCGAGCTCATCACGATGGTGCTGCAGACGTTCCTGGACGACGGCAACGAGGTGCTCGTCCCCGCGCCGGACTACCCGCTGTGGACCGGCGCCGTGACGCTCTCGGGCGGCGTCCCCGTGCACTACCTCTGCGACGAGGAGAACGGCTGGGTCCCGGACCTGGAGGACATCGAGTCCAAGATCACCGACCAGACCCACGCGATCGTCCTGATCAACCCGAACAACCCCACCGGCGCCGTCTACAGCGAGGAGACGGTCAAGGCCTTCGTGGACCTCGCCCGCCGGCACCGGCTCGTCGTCCTCGCCGACGAGATCTACGAGAAGATCCTCTTCAACGGCGCGGTGCACCACCACGCCGCCAGGGCCGCGGGCGACGACGTGCTGTGCCTGACCTTCTCCGGGCTGTCGAAGGCCTACCGGGTCTGCGGCTACCGCTCCGGCTGGCTCTACATCTCCGGCCCGCGGCACCTCGCCACCGACTTCCTCGAGGGCCTGACGCTGGTGGCCAACATGCGGATGTGCCCCAACGTCCCGGCGCAGCACGCGATCCAGACGGCGCTCGGCGGCTACCAGTCGATCGAGGAGCTGATCGTGCCCGGCGGCCGGTTCCACGAGCAGTCGATGCTGGCGCACCGGCTGCTCAACGAGATCCCCGGCGTCTCCTCCGTCGAGCCGCGCGGGGCCCTCTACTGCTTCCCGAGGCTCGATCCCGAGGTCTATCCCATCGCGGACGACCAGGAGTTCGCCATCGACCTCCTGCGCAGCAAGCACATCCTCGTCACCCACGGCACCGGCTTCAACTGGCCGCACCCCGACCACTTCCGGCTCGTCACCCTGCCCGACGTCCGGCTGCTCGAGGAGGCCATCGGGCGCATCGCCGAGTTCCTGGCGACGATGCGCGACTGAGCGACCGATCGACCGAGGCGACCGAGCGGCCCGGCGACGGGCCCCGGCGATAGCGTCGCCGCCATGACGACGCCGACGCCCGACGACCTGCGTGCCCGCCTCGCCGACGTGCTGCCCGGCGTGCGCCGCGACCTCGAGAGCCTGGTCCGCATCCCGTCCGTGAGCGCCGACCCGGAGCGCGCCGACGAGGTGCGCCGCAGCGCGGAGGCCACCGCGGCGCTGTGCGAGGCCGAGGGGCTCGAGGTGCGCGTCGTCAGCGCCGGCGGCGGGGCGCCCGCCGTGATCGCGCGGCGTCCCGCGCCGGCGGGCGCGCCGACCGTCCTGCTCTACGCCCACCACGACGTGCAGCCCGAGGGTGACCACGCCCAGTGGGAGACCCCGCCCTGGGAGCCCACCGAGCGGGGCCCGCGCCTCTTCGGCCGCGGCGCCGCCGACGACAAGGCCGGGATCATGGCCCACCTGGGCGCCCTGCGGATCCTGGGCGACGACCTCGGCGTCGGGGTGACCCTCTTCGTCGAGGGCGAGGAGGAGGTGGCCTCCCCGACGCTGGCCGACCTGCTGGCCGAGCACCACGAGGAGCTCGCGGCCGACGTGATCGTGATCGCCGACTCGGGCAACTGGGACATCGGCGTGCCCGCCCTGACGACCAGCCTCCGCGGCTGTGTGCGCGCCGACGTCGAGGTGCGCACCCTGGCCCACGGCGTGCACTCCGGCATGTGGGGCGGCCTCGTCCCCGACGCCCTGATGGTGCTCGCGCGGCTGCTGGCCACGCTCCACGACGATGCCGGCGACGTCGCGGTCCCGGGCCTGCACGCCGGCCCGGCCGCCGACGTCGACTACCCCCGCGAGCGCCTGCGGGCCGAGTCCGGCGCCCTCCCGGCGACGGACCTGATCGGCACGGGCACCGCCGTCGAGCGCCTGTGGACCCGGCCGGCGCTGAGCATCACCGGCCTCGACGCCCCGCAGGTCGAGGGCGCCTCCAACACCCTGGTCCCGCGCGCCCGCGCGCGGCTGTCGCTGCGCATCGCGCCGGGCGACACGGGCGCGAACGCCGCCGCGCGGCTCCGCGAGCACCTCGAGCGCCACACCCCGTGGGGGGCCGAGCTGGACATGACCGTCGTCGACACGGGTGAGCCGACGCGGATCGACGCGACCGGGCCGGCGTACGACGCCGCGCGCGCGGCCTTCCGCACCGCCTGGGACGGCACGGACCCGGTCGACATGGGAGTGGGCGGGTCGATCCCCTTCATCGCCGAGTTCCTGGAGGCGTTCCCGGCCGCCAGCGTCCTCGTGACGGGCGTCGAGGACCCGGACACCCGGGCCCACGGCGCCAACGAGGGCCTCCACCTCGCCGAGTTCGAGCGGGTGCTGCTGGCGGAGGCGCTGCTGCTGGCCGCCCTCGCGGGGTGAGGCCTACCCGTCGGTAGCAGCGCGTCGACCTGCGAGGTCTCAGCGGGTGGGACGCCACGTGACCCCGGTCACGGCCCGCTCGTTGATCCGGGATGCGGTGGCGCCCGGATCCGGCTGCCGCCGTCCCCAACTCGGAGGAGACCCTGTGACGACCGAGCGCGCAGCCGAACCCGCCCCCGCCGCCGACCCCGGCCCCCACCCCGACCCGGAAGCCGGCAGCGGCACCCTGGCCCAGCACGAGGTGGGACGCCGACGATTCCTCGGCTACGTGCTCGGTGGCGCGACGCTCGTCGCCGGCGCCGACATGGTGCTCTCGGGGACCACCTCGCCCGCCGCGGCCGAGATCCCGTCGGCCCCGCAGGTCGCGGAGACCTACGACCTCCTCGACTTCCTCTACGACTCCACGCGCCCGACGGCGAACCTGATCACCGTCGAGATCCGGGAGGACGGCACCGCCTCCTTCGACCTGCACCGCATGGAGGTCGGGCAGGGGGTCACCACCTCCACGGCGATGCTCATCGCGGAGGAGCTCGACCTCCCGGTCTCGCAGGTGGACGTCGGGCTGGCGCCGGCGCGGCCCGAGCTGGTCTTCAACCAGCTCACCGGCGGCTCGCAGACCACCTTCACGACGTACACGCCGGTCCGCGTCGCGGCCGCGACGGCCAAGATGGCGCTGCTGGAGGCGGCGGCCATCCAGCTCGGCGACGAGGTGGACAAGCTGGAGGCCCGCCAGGGCGTCATCCAGGGGCCGTCCGGTTCGATCTCCTACGGCGACGTCGTCAAGGCCACGGACTCCTTCCCCGAGGCGACCCGCGAGGTCACGCTGAAGGACCGGTCCGAGTTCAGCGTGATCGGCAAGCCGCAGAACCGGATCGACGCCCTCGCCGCGGTCACCGGGAAGAAGGACTTCGCCACCGATCTCGACGTGCCCGGCGCGCTGCCGACCATGGTCTGCCGCGCGCCCACCCTGAACGGGACGCTGGTCAGGCTGCTCAACCGCAAGCAGGTGCTCCGGCAGGACGGCGTCGAGGACGTCGCCGAGCTGCCGTTCGGCGTGGCGATCCGCGCCCGCTCCTACGGCCAGTGCATCGACGCCATCTGCAAGGTGAGGGCGGAGTGGGAGGACGGCCCCGCGGCCGGGCAGAGCGACGAGGACATCGTCGCCGAGCTCCGGTCGGCCGAGGTGCCGATGCCGAAGCCGCCGAGAAACCCGCTGGTGAAGACCCTGGGCCGCGACGTCGTCTTCTACTTCCGCAGCAACTCGGCGATGGACACCAACTCCGCCGTCGCCGACGTCCGCGCGGACTCGGCGGAGATCTGGTCGGGCATGAAGTCCCCGGTCACGGCGCAGGAGACGATCGCCGGGGAGCTCGGCCTGCCGATCGAGGCCGTGACGTGCCACGTCGTCCAGGGCGGGGGCTCCTTCGGCCGCCGGCTGTTCTTCGACGGCGCCCGCGAGGCGGCCCTGATCTCGCAGGCCATGAAGAAGCCGGTCAAGCTGATGTGGCACCGCGCCGACGACGCGCGGGCCGGCCGGGGCCACCCGATGGCGACCTCCCGGGCTCAGGCCACCGTGGTCGGCGGCGAGATCGCCTCGTTCACGCAGCAGCACACCTCGATCGAGACGGACTACCGGCACGGGCTCGGCGAGATCATCACCGCGGAGGCCGCCTCCCTCCCGGGGGGCCTGGGCAACATGGGCTTCTCGCAGACCGTCTTCCAGCTGACGCAGGACCTGAGCTACAACTTCGGGACGGTCGCGCAGAACCTGACCGAGATCGACGCCCGGTTCAACACGGGCTCGATGCGCAACATCTACTCGCCCGACGTGCGGATGGTCTCCGAGCTGCTGGTCGAGGACCTGGCCGCGGAGCTGGGGATGGACCCGCTGGAGTTCCGGCGCAGGTTCATCAAGGACGAGCGGGCCCGCGGGGTCGTCGAGGCGGTCGCCAAGGCGGGCTCGTGGGGCCGGAGGATGCCGAAGGGCACGGCCCAGGGCCTGGCGATGCACAAGGAGTACAAGGGCGCCACCGCCGCGCTCGTGGAGATCGACGCCCGCCCCGAGACGGTCAACCGGAAGATCCGCAAGGCCGTCACGGGCCCCCGGGTCACCAAGGTGACGTTCGCGGTCGACGCCGGCCAGGTCGTCAACCCCCGCGGCCTCGAGGCCCAGATGCAGGGCGGCATCAACGACGGCATCGCGATGGCGCTGACCTCCAGCATCCACCTGCGCGACGGGCACTTCCTCGAGGCCAGCTGGGACAACTACTTCTACACCCGGCAGTGGAACACCCCACCGGAGGTCGAGGTGGTGATCGTCGACGGCGGCTCGGACACGCCCGGCGGCGCCGGCGAGGCGGGCGTCGCCGCGTCGTTCGCGGCGACGGCGATCGCCTGGGAGAAGGCGACCGGCAAGAAGGCGGAGTACTTCCCGCTGAACCACCACGAGCTCGGGTTCGAGCCGAAGCCGTTCGTCCCGCCCGTCCCGCAGTCGCCGGTCGACGGCCTGAAGTACACCTACTGACCCCCCGGTCCTTCCAGCAGGGAGCATTGACATGCCTGAACAGACCTTTGTCCTCAACGGCGAGACCGTGACCGTCGACGTCGCCGACGACGTCCGCATGCTGTGGGTGATCCGCGACCTCCTCGGGGTGACCGGGCCGAAGTACGGCTGCGGCATCAACGTGTGCAAGGCCTGCACGTCGCACATCAACGGCAAGGCCTTCAACCCGTGCTCGGTCCCCGTCGGCAAGATCAAGGAGACCGACGAGGTCACGACGATCGAGGGCCTGCCCGAGCAGGCCTCGGAGTCCGAGCGCGGCGAGCACGGCCTGCACCCCATGCAGGAGGCCTGGCTCGACCGCGACGTCGTCCAGTGCGGCTACTGCCAGCCCGGCCAGATCATGGCCGCGGTTGCGCTGGTGCGGAAGGTGCGGGCCGAGGGCCGCGCCATCACCGAGGCGGACCTCGACGGCATCCGCAACATCTGCCGTTGCGGCACCTACACGCGGATCCGCCAGGCGATCAAGCAGGGCGCCCAGGCGATGTAGCGGCGGCCCGGCCCGTAGACTCGTCCCGTGCCCCAGCCCAGCAGCGCGCGCAAGGGCGGCGACGGGCGCCTCACGACGGCGCTCGACCCGCAGGACCAGGCGCCGCAGGACGCCTGCGGCGTCTTCGGGGTGTGGGCCCCGGGCGAGGACGTCTCCAAGCTCACCTACTACGGGCTCTACGCGCTGCAGCACCGCGGGCAGGAGTCCGCGGGCATCGCGGTCAGCAACGGCCGCCAGATCCTCGTCTACAAGGACATGGGGCTGGTCTCCCAGGTCTTCGACGAGTCGACGCTCGAGGCGCTCAAGGGGCACGTCGCCGTGGGCCACTCGCGCTACTCCACCACCGGGGCCAGCGCCTGGTACAACGCCCAGCCGACCTTCCACCCCACCGAGGGCGGCTCGATCGCGCTGGCGCACAACGGCAACCTGATCAACACGGCCGAGCTGCTCTCGCTCGTGCAGGACCGCACCGTCCTCGACGGCCAGCTCGACCTCAAGCTGCGGGCGCAGCCGGTCTCCACCAGCGACACGAGCGTGGTCACGGCGCTGCTGGCCGACCACCCCCACGTCTCGGTCGAGGAGCGCGCCGCCGAGATCCTGCCCCGCGTGCGCGGCGCCTTCTGCTTCGTCTGGATGACGGAGGACACGCTCTACGCCGCGCGCGACCCGCAGGGGATCCGCCCGCTGGTGCTCGGCCGGCTCGAGCGCGGCTGGGTGGTCGCCTCCGAGACGGCCGCCCTGGACATCGTCGGGGCGTCCTTCATCCGCGAGATCGAGCCCGGCGAGATGGTCGCGGTCGACGGCGAGGGGCTGCGGAGCACCCGGTTCGCCGACGCGGCGCCGAAGCACTGCCTCTTCGAGTTCGTCTACCTCGCCCGCCCCGACACGAAGATGAACGACCAGCGGGTGCACAGCGTCCGCGTCGACATCGGCCGCCGGCTGGCCAAGGCGTTCCCCGCCGACGCCGACCTGGTCATCCCGGTCCCGGAGTCCGGGACGCCGGCGGCGATCGGGTACGCCGAGCAGTCCGGCGTGCCCTACGGCACCGGCCTGGTGAAGAACTCCTACGTCGGGCGGACCTTCATCCAGCCCAGCCAGACGATCCGCCAGCTCGGGATCCGGCTGAAGCTGAACCCGCTGCGCGACGTGATCGAGGGCAAGCGCCTCGTGGTCGTGGACGACTCGATCGTCCGCGGCAACACGCAGCGCGCGCTGGTGCGGATGCTCCGCGAGGCGGGGGCCCGCGAGGTGCACGTGCGCATCTCCAGTCCTCCGGTGAAGTGGCCGTGCTTCTACGGCATCGACTTCGCCACCCGGGCCGAGCTGATCGCCAACGGGCTGACCACCGACGAGATCTGTCGCTCGGTGGGCGCCGACTCGCTCGGCTACATCGGGCTCGACGACCTGGTCGAGGCGACCGAGGTGCCGATGGACCACCTCTGCCGCGCGTGCTTCGACGGCATCTACCCGGTGGCGCTCCCCGAGGAGCTGGTGCCGGCCGCGGCGCGCAACGCCGGCGACGAGGAGCGGCGCCCGACCGACGTCGACGGGCTCTCCGCCTCGCTGGCCGGCGGCGGCGCGGCCGACGCGCTCGGGCGCCCGTGACCGGCGGGGGCGGGTCGCCCTCGGGCGGGCGGCCCGGGGCGACGTACGCGACGGCGGGGGTCTCCATCGAGGCGGCGGACCGCGCCGTCGACCTGATGAAGGGCTCCGTCGACCGGGCCCGGCGGCCCGAGGTGATCGGCGGGATCGGTGGCTTCGCCGGCCTCTTCGACGCCTCGGCCCTCAAGGACTACGAGCGACCGCTGCTCGCGACCAGCACCGACGGCGTCGGCACCAAGGTGGCGATCGCGCAGGCGATGGACACCCACGACACGATCGGCTTCGACCTCGTCGGCATGGTCGTCGACGACCTCGTGGTCTGCGGCGCCGAGCCGCTGTTCCTGACCGACTACATCGCGACGGGGCGCGTCGTCCCGGAGCGGATCGCGGCCATCGTGCAGGGCATCGCCGAGGCCTGCGTGGCGGCCGGCTGCGCGCTGGTCGGCGGCGAGACCGCGGAGCACCCGGGCCTGCTCGGCCCCGAGGAGTACGACGTCGCCGGCGCCAGCACCGGGGTCGTCGAGGCCGACCGGCTGCTCGGTCCGGCGCGCGTGCGGCCGGGCGACGTCGCGCTGGCCGTCGCGAGCAGCGGCCTGCACTCCAACGGGTACTCGCTGGTGCGGCACGTGCTGCTCGCGCCCCCGGACGCCGGCGGCGCCGGCTGGGCGCTGGACCGGCAGGTCGACGAGCTGGGCCGCACCCTCGGCGAGGAGCTCCTGGAGCCGACGCGGATCTATGCGAAGGCGTGCCTCGAGCTCGCCCGCGCGCTCGACGTGCACGCGATGTCGCACGTCACCGGCGGGGGCCTCGCGGCGAACCTCGAGCGCGTCCTGCCCGTCGAGCTGAGCGCGCGTCTGGACCGGTCCTCGTGGCGCCCGCCGCCCGTCTTCGACCTCGTGCGGCGCGTGGGCGGCATCGGCCAGGAGGACCTCGAGGGCACGCTGAACTGCGGCGTCGGGATGGTCGTGCTGCTCCCGGCCGAGGAGGTCGACTCGGCCGTCGCCCTGCTCGACGGCCACGGCATGGCGGCGTGGGTGGCCGGCGACGTCCGCGCCGCCCGCGAGGGCGTCGCCGGCGGCGGGGTCGAGCTGACGGGCCAGCACCCGGGCTGGTGACGGCGACGCCGGCGTCGGCCGGCCACGCCCCCGATCACCCACCGGGTGTGCGGGGCCGACCGGGCAGCAGGTACCGTGTCGATCACGACAAGTCTTCAGGACAGTCCGGGTGCCGCCGAGCCCCGGCCACGTGTGCGAGGGGGTTGGACCCTATGGGCCGCGGCCGAGCCAAAGCCAAGCAGACCAAGGTTGCCCGCGAGTTGAAGTACCGCACCCACGAGACGGACTTCGACTCGCTGCAACGAGAGCTGCATGGCGATGACGACCAGGCGCGGTCGGACGAGGACCCCGACGAAGACGACTGAGTCGCGTCGCCGACCGTCGGCTGCCGGGAAACCGGCGCCGACTCGGCACACCCGGCGGGTCTGTCAGCGCGGCCCGTCCGGCAGCCACAACCCGCGCAGGCGGCCGACGTCGCGCATCCGCCGCTCGGCCAGCCGGTCGGCGGCCAGCGCTGGTGTCACGCCCTCGGTGCGGGCCAGCTCGAAGACGGCCCGCGTCGTCTCGTAGATGCCCGCCGCGCGCTGCTGGGCCCGCTCGAAGGAGAAGCCCTCCAGCTCGTCGGCGACCTGGATGAGGCCGCCCGAGTTCACGCAGTAGTCCGGGGCGTAGACGATGCCCCGCTCGGCGAGCGCCTTCTCGATGCCCGGATGGGCCAGCTGGTTGTTGGCCGCGCCGCAGACCACCCGGGCCGAGAGCCGCTCGACCACCGCGTCCGTGAGCGCGTCCCCCAGCGCGCAGGGCGCGTAGACGTCGAGCGCCGCGCCCACGAGGGCCTCGGTGCTCTCGACGACCCGCACCTCGGGGTGCTCCGCGCGGACCCGGTCGAGCGTCGGCGCGTGCACGTCGGTCGCGACGACCTCGGCGCCGTCCTCGAGCAGGTGCCGCACCAGGTGGTGGCCGACCTTGCCGACGCCCGCGACGCCGACGGTGCGCCCGGTCAGCGCGGGGGCGCCCCACGCCTCCTCGGCGGCGGCGCGCATGCCCTCGAAGACGCCGTACGCCGTGAGCACCGACGAGTCGCCCGCGCCGCCGTGGGCGACGGTCCGCCCGGTGACGAAGTCGCACTCCCGGGCGACAACGTCCATGTCCTCGCTGTAGGTGCCCACGTCGCAGGCCGTGCGGTAGCGCCCGCCGAGCGACTGCACGAAGCGGCCGTAGGCCCGGAGCAGCGCCTCGGACTTGTCCCGCCGCGGGTCGCCGATGATCACGGCCTTGCCGCCGCCGAGGTCGAGCCCGGCCAGGGCGGCCTTGTAGGACATGCCGCGCGAGAGGGCGAGGACGTCGCGGACGGCGTCCGCCGTGGTCGCGTAGGGGTGGAAGCGGGTGCCGCCCAGCGAGGGCCCCAGGGCCGAGGAGTGGATGGCGATCACGGCGCGGAGGCCGGAGGCGGGGTCCTGGCAGAAGACGACCTGCTCGTGCTCGCCCGCCTCGGCGAGCGCCTGCAGCGGGTCGTCGGCGGGCTGGGCCGGTGCGGCGTCGGGCACGGGTTCCACCTCTCGGTCGCGGCCATGCGGGTGGTGGCCGGGTCAGGGTCGGGACGGACCCGCGGGGGTGGTGCGGGCCATGGCGTCAGCCTAGCCCCGGTCGATCCCCCTCCGACCGGGCGACGACGAGGTCGCCGTGCGTGCCGTAGCCCGGCAGCCGGCCGCCGTACGGCGTCCCGTCGAAGGTGACCAGCCACCAGCGGTCGCCCTCCCGCGCGAGCGTGGGCCACGGGATGTTGGTGGGATAGGGGGCCTCGAGCGAGCCGAGCGGGCGCAGGTCGAGGTCGAGCACCACGTATCGCTCGCGCTGCTCGGGCGGGGCCAGCGGCCCGTCGCTCACGAGCAGGCGGCAGGGCCCCGGGTCCGGGTCGTCCGCCTCGGGCACCCGGGCCAGCGTGACGCCCTCGGTGGCGGTGCGGGTCGGGTCGGCGGCGCGCAGGGTCAGCCGGTCGAGGGAGGGGCCCGCGGCCAGCGCGGGGTGGAAGCGGAACCACGCGGTGGCGTTGACGAACGCGACGAGCCAGCCCGAGTCGTCGCGCGCCAGGTGGGGGTCCCAGCAGCCGACCGAGCGGGGCCCGACCGGCAGGGGCAGCGGCTCGGCGGCCAGCACGTGGCGGCCCCACCTCGGGTCCGTCCCGGCGCGCGCCAGCACGGCGCCGACCGCCCCGGCCGGGGGAGGCGAGCGCCGCGGGTCCGGCCCCAGCTCGTCCCAGGTGGTGCCGGCGACGAGCCAGTCGTCGCCGTCGCGGAGGAGGTGGAGCGCGTGGTCCCCGTGCACGCCGGCCCCCCGGCCCGGGCGGCGCGGGCTCGGACGGCGCAGGAAGAGGTCGCCCGTGTGCTCGAGGGTTCCCGTCTCCGCGTCCAGGAGCCACACCCCGGCGTGCGCGGCGTCGGCGAACCCGGGCCCCGCGTGCGTGGCCGTCAGCCACCACCGGTGCCCCTCGCGCAGGGGCGTGCCGTCGGCGTCCGTGACGAAGCGGACGTCGCGCAGGCCGAGCTGCCCGAAGCCGCCGGCCGCCAGCCGCGTCGCGTGACCGTCGTGGCCGAGCGCCACGCGCAGGCCGGCCAGCACCTCGGGGTCGTGCACGTCGGGGGCGTCGGCCACCTCGCGCAGGTCGCCGCGGGCGTGCACGCGCCAGTCGTCCCCGTCGTGCACCAGCAGCGAGAGCCAGGGCCCGGTCAGCGTGAGCCCCAGGTGCGCGGCGGCGCCCGGCACGCGGCCGTGGCGGCGGCTGCGCAGGCGGACGGGCGGCCCCGCGGGGGGCGTGAGCACGAGCCCCGTGCGGTCGGTCTCGGGCTCGTACCACCCGGTCAGGCGCCAGCCGCCCAGCAGCAGCGCCGGCTCCACCCGGCCCTTGCGACGTCCCGGCCGCAGGTCGACCACGAGCGCCACCGAGGGCGCCTGCGCCGGCATCGGCAGGCCGTCGCCGACGAGGCGGTCGTCCGCGAGCCACTCGCCCTCGAGGCCCAGCCCGGCGCCGGGGTCGACCGCGTCCGCCGCGAGCAGCGAGACGGGCCGCACGCGGTGCAGCATCTCGAATCGGGGCAGCACGGCACCGATCCTGCCAGCGAGGGCCCGGTCAGTCCTCCTCGTCGATGACGTGCACGGCGGCTTCCTCGGCGCCCGCCCCCGCGCCGTCGATGCCCACGTCCTCGGCCGCCATCTCCTGGTCGGTGTCCGTGCGCACGCCCTCGTCGTCCTCGACCAGGCGTCCGGCCCGGCGGTCGCCGACCTCGCCCTCGACGTCCTCGTCGGTCACCGACGCCTCGCGGTAGGGGTCGGGCTCCGGCACCTCTTGGGCGAGGCGCCGGTCCAGGTGCTCACCCTCGGCCTCCTCGAAGGGGGTGTTGCCGTAGCCCTGACCGGGCGACCACTTCTCGGGCGGGGAGTAGCCCTCGTCGAGGGGCTCGTCCAGCCCGCGGTCCTCGGTCAGGTCGTCGCCCTGCGACTGCGGCTGGTTCTCGCTGTCGACGCTGTATCCGTGGTAGCTCTCGGCGTCGCCCTGCTCGGTCATGCCCGCACTCCTCGCCTCGCTCGGTGCTCCCCGTCCGACCCCCGAGGCTAGGCAGGCCGGGCCAGCCCCCGCGGGGTGACGGCAGGGTCAGGAGGCCGGCAGGGGCTGGGTCAGCCGCCACGCGGCGCCGGCGGCGACGACGCCGCCACCGAAGACCAGCAGGATCCCGGCCCCGGGCATCCAGCCCCCGAGGCCGACCAGGTCCAGCATGTGCACGACCTGCCACACGGGCAGCGCGATGGCCACGAGCGCCACGATCCACGCCTGGACGGCGGCGACGCGCCGCCACGGCACGAACGCGCCGGTCAGCGCGAGCATCGAGACGTAGAAGGTCCACAGGCCCGCCCCCCGGGTGCCGAGGATCGTGCCGACCGCCGTGTCGATCCACGGGAGCAGCGAGCCGAGCGCCACCATCCCGAAGGCGAGCAGCAGCTTCTTGCGCGCCGGCTCGACGCGCGGTGCCGGGCGCCGCCCGGGGCGCCGACCGGGGCGCTCGGCGGACGAGCGGGAGCTCGAGGTCGTGGCCATGGGGCGACTGTAGGTGGCGTGACCCCCGTCACGGAACGCCCGCGCTCCGGTGCCGGGCCGGTCGTCGCGCCCCCGACCGCGCTCAGCGGTGCCCGGGGCGCGACGAGTGGCGCGTCCCGGGGCCGAGGCGGGCGCCGGACGGGCGGTCGCGACGCCGCGGCGCCGCTCGGCGCGGCTTCCCCGCCACTCGGCGCGTGGTGTGACCGGAGTCTCACCGGGCGCTTGACCCCCGGCCGCTGCCTCGGTTTCCTGCCCGCACGGTGTGTCCCCCGTCACGTGCGGAGTCGCGCGGACCTCGTGCGGGGCGCGGGGGCGCCGGGCACCCGCCGCACCCAGCCAGGGACCGATGGAGGACCCCATGGATGAGAAAGCGCGCCAGGAGTACTGGCACAAGAACCTGAGACTGATGGCTGTGCTGTTGTTCGTCTGGGCCCTGGTGTCCTACGGCTTCGGCATCATCCTCGTCGAGCCGCTGAACAACTTCGACTTCCTGGGCTTCCCGCTCGGGTTCTGGTTCTCCCAGCAGGGCTCGATCATCGTCTTCGTCGCCCTGATCGCCATCTACGTGTGGCGCATGGACCGCCTCGACGCCGAGTACGGGGTGGACGAGTACGAGGAGGAGGTGCACCACTCATGACCGAGATCCAGACCTGGACCCTCGTCTTCGTCGTCATCACCTTCTCGCTCTACATCTACATCGCGTACGCGAGCCGGGTGAACAGCACGGCGGGCTTCTACGTCGCCGGTGGCGGCATCCCCGCGCCGGCCAACGGCGCCGCGATCGCGGCGGACTGGATGAGCGCCGCCTCGTTCATCTCCCTGGCGGGCATCGTCGGGCTGGCCTACAACGGTTACGCCGGCGGCGTCTTCCTGATGGGCTGGACGGGCGGCTACGTGCTGCTCGCCCTGCTGCTGGCGCCGTACCTGCGCAAGTTCGGCAAGTACACGCTCCCGGACTTCGTCGGCGACCGCTACTCCGAGACCGCCCGGCTCGTCGCCGTGCTCTCGGCGGTCGTGATCTCGTTCGTCTACGTCGCCGGCCAGATGGGCGGCGTCGGCCTCGTCTTCCAGCGCTTCCTCGGCGTCGGCACGACCACGGGCGTCATCATCGGCATGCTGATCGTGTTCTTCTACGCGGGGCTCGGCGGCATGAAGGGCATCACCTGGACGCAGGTGGCGCAGTACTCCGTGCTGATCATCGCCTACCTGATCCCGGCGGTGGCCGTCTCCTCGAAGGTGACCGGCATCCCGCTGCCGCAGATCGGGTTCGGCGAGATCCTCACGGAGCTGAACGGGCTGCAGCAGGACCTCGGCCTGGGCTCGTACACCGACGCCTTCGCTCTCGAGGGCTTCGGCATGGCGAACATGATCCTGGTCACCGCGGCGCTGATGTTCGGCACCGCCGGGCTGCCGCACGTGATCATCCGGTTCTACACGGCGAAGTCCGTGCGGGCGGCGCGCTACTCCGCGCTGTGGGCGCTGTTCTTCATCGCGCTGCTCTACCTGACCGCCCCGTCGGTCGCGTCGTTCACGAAGCTCCAGCTCATCCAGGACCTGGACGGCGCCACGCTCAACACGGTGCCCAACTGGTTCAACCAGTGGGCGGACGCCGGGCTGATCACGACCGCCGACGGGGCGCCGGTGAGCGAGCTGGGCTCCGGCGCGTTCAACTACACCGACGTGGCGATCAACAACGACATCATCGTGCTCGCGTCGCCGGAGATCGGCGGCCTCCCGGCCCCGATCGTCGGCCTGGTCGCCGCGGGCGGCCTGGCGGCGGCGCTCTCGACGGCCTCCGGCCTGCTGCTGGTGATCTCGTCGTCCGTGGCCAACGACGTCTACTACAAGCGGATCAACCCGCAGGCGACGGAGGCCCGGCAGCTCCTCGTGGGCCGGATGGCGATGGGGGCGGCGATCCTGGTCGCCGGCTACCTCGGCATCAACCCCCCGGGATTCGTGGCGCAGGTGGTCGCCTTGGCCTTCGGGCTCGCGGCGGCGAGCTTCTTCCCGATCCTCGTGCTGGGGATCTTCTGGAAGAAGACGACCGCCGCGGGTGCCGCGGCCGGCATGATCACCGGGCTCGTCGTGACGATGGCCTACATGATCTGGACCATCGACATCTACGGCAACAGCGAGGGCCTCTGGGGCATCCCCGAGACCGGGTTCGGCACCATCGGCATGCTGATCAACTTCGCGGTGACGATCGTGGTCTCGCAGTTCACGCCCAAGCCGTCGGCCACGATGCAGGAGCTGGTCGAGGAGGTGCGCTACCCGGGTCGCACCGAGCTCGTCGCCAAGCACGCGCAGGGCGAGGTCTGAGGGACCGCCCAGGGCACGAGGCCGCACCCCCGGACGCCGGCGTCCGGGGGTGTGGTGCGCTCGGCCCCGTCGAGCCGGCGTGACGAGTCCCGCAGCCCCGGCCGCCGCCGGTAGTCCCTCCGTGTGACGACGACCCGCGGGGGCGTGGGGCACGCTCGAAGCAGACGGGCCGCCATGGGGGCGGCCCGTCGCCCCTACTGACCCGACCTCCCGGAGGTGGAAGACATGGATCAGGCAGCCCTGGTCTCCGCGGTGCAGGACACCGCGCGCCTGAACACGCACGACGAGGCCGAGCAGGCGGTGCACGCCGTGCTCGTGGTCCTCGGTCAGCGCCTGGGCGGCGCCGCCGGCGACCTCGCCGCGCAGCTGCCCGGCTCGCTGAAGGAGACGCTCCCCGCCGACGGGGAGGCCGAGCGCTTCGACGCCGACGAGTTCTGCCGGCGGGTCGCGGACCTCGGGCCCGGCTCGACGGCCCAGGACGGGCACCGGCACGCCAAGGCGGTCCTCGCCGGCATCCGCGCAGCCGTGCAGCCGGGGGCGTTCGACCACGTGGTCGACCAGCTGTCGACGGACTACGAGGACCTGGTCGGGGCCGGACCCGTCAAGCACTGAGGCACCCCCCGACGACGGCCCGCGGCAGGGGGGCGGCCGCCGTCGGGGACCGGCCGCTGCCGCGGGCCGGCCGGTCGCGCAGGGGTGAGGCGGGCCAGCCGCCGGTCACGAGACTGGGGCGCATGGCCACCACCCGACGGGCGCACGACTCGCCCACCCGGTTGCCGCCCCAGCTCCCGCTGGCGGTCGCGGTTACCCTGCCGGGCAGCGTGCTGGGGCTGATGACGTATCTCCAGCTGGGAGCCCCGCAGCTGTCGCCGCCCCTGCTCGCCCTCCTCTTCGGCCTCGCGATCGTCGGAGCCGCGTTCCTGCTCTCCTGGGCGGCCGAGGCCGTCCAGGTCGACATCAACGCCGGCCTGGCCCTGGCGCTGCTCGCCCTCCTCGCGGTCCTGCCGGAGTACGCCGTCGACTTCGTCTTCACGGTGCAGTGCGGCGGGGCCTACGACACCGGGGAAGGGGCCCCCGAGATCTGCTCGCTGGCCCTGGCGAACATGACCGGGGCCAACCGGGTGCTGGTCGGCGTCGGCTGGCCCCTCGTGGTCATCGTGGCCACGGTCGCCGTGTGGTCCTCGCGCAGGCGCAGCAGCGTCGACGCCTCGCGGTCCGAGTCCACGCACCGGGGCCGGGTGGTGCTGCCGCAGCAGATGTCGACCGAGATCACGTTCCTCGGCCTGGCGACGCTGTGGTCGCTGACGCTGGCGCTCAAGGACTCGCTGACCCTGCTCGACTCCCTCGTCTTCCTCGGGATCTTCGCGGGCTACGCATGGCGCCTGACCAGGATGCCGGCGCACGAGCCCGACCTGATGGGCGTCTCGCTCTATGTCGGCAGCCGCGAGAAGCGGGCCCGCCGCGGGTGGGTGAGCGCCATGTTCGTCTTCGCCGGGCTGGTCATCCTGCTCTCGGCCGAGCACTTCGCGGAGTCCCTGGTCGCCTCCGGCCAGGAGCTCGGCGTCTCGGAGTTCCTGCTCGTCCAGTGGGTCGCGCCGCTCGCCAGCGAGTCGCCCGAGCTGCTGGTGGCCTGTCTCTACGCCTGGCGCCTCAAGGCCGGCGACTCCCTGGGGGCGCTGCTCTCCGCGAAGGTGAACCAGTGGACGCTGCTGGTCGGTGGCCTGCCGATCGTCTTCGCCCTCTCCGCCGGCACGCTCGACGGCCTGCCGCTGGACACCGAGCAGCGCTTCGAGCTGCTGATCACCGCCGCGCAGTCGCTCTTCGCCGTCGCCATCCTGCTGGACCGGTCGCTCTCCTTCCGCGGTGCGGGCGTGCTGCTCGGCCTCTTCCTGGCCCAGTTCCTGGTCAGCGTCCTGGGCACCGACGCGGCGAACCGCTGGACGATCATCGCCCTGTCGATCGTCTACGCGGCGCTCGCGCTCGTGCGCATCGCCCGGCACCTGCCCACCGTGCGCGGGCTGGTCCGCGACGGTCTGGTCACCACCTACCCCGACACCGCCGGCCGCGACTGAGCGCCGCCTCAGTAGTCGTCGGGGCTCTCGTGGGGGGCCTCCGAGCGCCGCTGCAGGTGGACCCGGCGGCTCAGCCGGATCACCGGCCGGATCCCCAGCTGCGCGCTGCCGATGACGAACATCCACGTGCCGGCGTAGGCCGTGGACTCCCGGAAGAACAGGATGCTGCCGAAGAGGAACCAGAAGGCGATCAGCAGGTCGTTGACGATGCTGGCGATCTCGTAGCGCTGGCGGAGCACGTGGATCTCGCGACCCGTGAAGGGCAGGTCGATGTCGAAGGGACGTCGGTCGTCGGAGGAGCTCACACGGTGAGCCTGCCACGCCGCCTGCGCCGTCGAAAGACCCAAGGGGTCTGACCGCGAACGGCGGCGGGCCTCCCCGGCCGGGCGGCCGCTACGGTCGGGGCACCCCACCCGAGCAAGGAGGCAGTCGTGCCGGAGCCCCGGGCGCGCGGCCTGCGCGCCGTGCCCGCCGCGGTCAGGCGGGGTCGTGAGCGCGTGGCGGGCGTGTTCGGCCAGCGGTTCCCGACCGTGGCCGTGACCGGCATGACCGGCGTCGGCAAGACCGAGCTCGTCGACCACCTCTGCGGCCGGCCGTCGCCGACGGGCACCGCGGACGCCGGGTCGGCGGTGCTGGAGCGCCGGGCGCTGCGGGGGTCGCGGCTGACCGGGTTCCGCTTCCGCGTCGTGCCGGGCGACAACGCGGCCACGCGGCTCGGCGCCCTCGACGAGGTGTTCCACGACGACCCCGTCGACGGCGTGCTGCACGTGGTCGCCGACGGCTGGGCGACCGGGCGCCGGCCGGCCGGCACGACGGGGCCGGCCAGCGCCTCCCGCGAGGCGCAGCGCGCCGCCGAGCTCGAGGACTGGACGGTCACCGCGCACCGCATCGCGTCGATGGCCGTGCGGCGCCAGCACCCGACCTGGCTGGTCGTGGTGGTGACCAAGGCCGATCTCTTCACCGACCAGGTCGACGAGGTCGTCCGGCGGTACTCGCCCGGCAGCGGGACGCCCTTCGGCGATCGGCTCGACGACCTGCGCGGTCTCGCCGGGGCCGCGAACCTCTCGGTCGACGTGCTGCCGGCGTGCAGCCACCTCGACCCGGAGGGCAGCGGCCTGACTGCGAAGCAGCGCGACGCCTACCTCGCCGCGCTCGAGGCGCGGATGGCCCAGCTGTCGGGCCACGTCTGAGCGGGCCCGTCCGAACCGGGCCGCGTCAGGCCTTCGGGGGCAGCGACCGGGCCCGCTCGAGGCCGACGCGGACCCATCCGGCCAGGGCCTCGTCGTCGGTCAGGCCCGCGTCGTCGACCCGCAGGAAGCCGGTCATCTCGCGGCCGCGCATCTCCACCGGCTCCACGTGCGGCCGGTCGAGGAGGTCCGCGGCCTCGGGGTCGTGCCGGACCATGAGCCCGCCCCGGCCGCTGGCGACCACGGCCATGTGCCCGCCGACCATGAAGGCGAGCCCACCGAACATCCGGCGCTCGGTGGTGCCGGGCTCGTCTCCCAGGAGGTCGCGCACGCGGCGGGCCAGCTCCTCGTCGTAGGTCACGGGTCCAGCATGCGCCCCGCGTCCAGCGGGCGCGGCCGGGACCTCGCCGCGGCGGCGTCCTCGTCCGGACGGGTGAGACCCACACCCGGGGTCCTCCCGGCGCCCGCGCAGCCCTGTCGCGCGAGCGCGAGCCGCGGATACGGTGCGCGCGTGACCCGCGCCCCGCACGAGAACGTGGCGACCGTCCTGGTGGCCCCGGCCGTGCTGCGCCGCCTCGAGTTCGCGCTGATGGAGCACGACCTCTGGGTCTGGCCGGTTGCCACCGCGCCGATCTGCGTCGACGGCCCGCGTCGCGCCTTCCAGGTGCGCCGGCGCATGGTCGAGGCCCGGCGCGGCGCCTGGGACGAGGCGGCCGACTGGGTGCCGGTGTGGGTCTCCTTCGGCGAGACCTGGCGCGAGGGGGCGGAACCGTTGCCGTGGTCGGCGCACGCCGCGCTCTGGGCGGTGCTCGACTCGCACGGCGACCGCGTCCGATTTCGTCGTCGCCTCGAGGGCGTCGAGCGGCTCACACTGCCCCGGGGGGTGCCCTGAGGGGGTAACGTCCCCTCTCGAGTCCGCCCCACCCACCCCTTGCGTCCCATCGGCCACCAGGTGGGGCGCCCACGAGGAGGCACTGATGTCGCAGCCACCCCCCGAGAACCCGCCGGGCGGCAACCAGCCGCCGCCGAACCAGCCGCCGCCGAACCAGCCCCCGGGCGGCAACCAGCCCCCGCCGAACCAGCCGCCCCCCAACCAGCCGCCCCCCAACCAGCCGCCGGGCGGCAATCAGCCGCCCCCCAACCAGCCCCCGCCGAACCAGCCGTACGGCGGCCCGCCGCACGGCGGCCCGCCGGCGCAGAGCCCCGGCAAGGGCATGGCGGTCGTCGCCCTGGTCTTCGGCATCCTGTCGCTGCTGTTCTTCTGGACCCTGGTCGGCGGCATCCTCTTCGGCCTGATCGCCCTGATCGTCGGCCTGATCGCCTCCGGCAAGGCCAAGCGCGGCACCGCCGGCGGCCGGCCGATGGCGATCATCGGCATCGTGCTCGGCCTGCTGGGCGCGATCATCTCCGGCATCCTGATCGCCATCGGCGTGGCGTTCATCGGCGAGGCGGGAAACTACGCCGACTGCGTCGACGACGCGAACGGCGACACCGCCAAGATCGAGGACTGCGCGCGGGAGTTCCAGGACGAGGTGGAGAACCGCTTCGGGCAGTGAGCCGGCTCGACCGGCGGGAGCGACGGCGTCGTCGCACGACGCAGGGCCCCCATCGGCGCGCCGATGGGGGCCCTCGCCGGTGCTGGCCGGCGGTCCCGCGCCGGAGCCGGCCAGGTCGGGCGGGTCGCTGGGCCCTACCCGCGGGGCGGCCCCGGCAGTACGTTGCCCGCGTCGGCCGCCGGGCCGGGGAGAGGGGCAAAGAGATGTTCGTGCAGGTGATTCAGGGGCCCGTGGCCGACGCGGGCCGGTTGCGGGAGCAGTTCGACACATGGGTGCGTGACCTCCTGCCGGGTGCCGCAGGGTGGCTGGGCGTGACGGGAGGCGTCGCCGACGACGGGACCTTCATCGCGATGGTGCGTTTCGAGTCGGAGTCCGCCGCGCGCGCCAACAGCGACCGCCCGGAGCAGGGCGAGTGGTGGGCGCGCACGGCGTCCGCGTTCGCCGGTGAGCCGACGTTCCGGGACAGCACGCAGGTCTCCGTCGAGACGCCGGGCGACCCGTCGCGGGCCGGTTTCGTCCAGGTCATGCAGGGCCAGGTGAGCGACATCAAGCGCGCGCTCGAGCTGCTCGAGGAGGAGGACGCGGAGATGCGCGAGCAGCGGCCCGACGTCCTCGGCCGCGTCATGGCCGGGCAGGAGGACGGCAGCTGGACCATGGAGATCTTCTTCACCTCGGAGGACGACGCGCGCCGGGGCGAGCAGCAGCAGATGCCGCCCGCGATGGAGAAGCGGATGGGCGAGCTGCAGTCGATCTCGACCGGCGAGCCGACGTTCCTGGACCTGCGTGATCCCTGGATCTACGCGGGTTCCTGACCCATCCGCCCGGCGCGTCGTCCCGGGGCGCACCACGACGACGGCCCCCGCCGGCACGCCGACGGGGACCGTCTCGCGGGCTCGGCCCGCGGTGCTCGTGGGCAGGGGCGGGGTCGAACCGCCGACCTTCCACTTTTCAGGCGGACGCTCGTACCAACTGAGCTACCTGCCCGAGCGGTGCACACGGTACATCAGGCCCGGGGCCGCGGTGCACCCGACCGCGGGGCCCGCCGGGGGCCGCGGGGAGCGATCCGGCGCCCTCTATGCTGGTCCGGCGCGCGCGAGGACGGCCCGCCCGGCCGGCATCCCGGGCGTCGCAGGCCCCCATCGTCTAGCGGCCTAGGACCCCGCCCTTTCACGGCGGTAGCACGGGTTCGAATCCCGTTGGGGGTGCGGGTGATCCGGGGTCGCCGGCAGGTGGATCCGGATTGGGTCTGGGTTCTGCGATGGGTTAGAGTTTTCCTCGCTCCCGATCGCGGAGCGCAAGCATGGCCTCGTGGCGCAGTTGGTTAGCGCGCCGCCCTGTCACGGCGGAGGTCGCGGGTTCGAGTCCCGTCGAGGTCGCCACTGGCCAGCCCCGGACCGTCCCGGTTCGGGGCTGGTCTCGTGCCGGCACCTGGCCGGGTGCCCGCCGACCGGCCCGCCCCCCGCCGGGCACACTGGAGGAGTGCCGGTGGAGATGGGTCGCGACGAGTTCGAGCGCCTGGTCGAGCGCGCCCTCGACCAGATCCCCGACGAGCTCGCCGCGCGCGTGGAGAACCTGGTCGTGCTGGTCGAGGACGATCCGCCGGACGACGACCCCGACCTGCTCGGACTCTACGACGGGATGGCGCTCACCGAGCGCCCCGCCGACGGCGGCCCGGCCGACCTGCCCGACCGGATCTTCGTCTTCCGCCGCCCGCTGCTCGAGCTGTGCTCCAGCGAGGAGGACCTGGTCCGCGAGGTCCGCACGACCGTCGTCCACGAGGTCGGCCACCACTTCGGGATCGACGACGAGCGCCTGCACGCCCTCGGCTACGGCTGAGCCCCGAGAAGCCACCCCAGCGTGCACGCCAGCAGGGCGGCCGCGACGGTGGCGGCGGCGTACGCCGCTCCCCTGCGCGGCCCGCGCGCGACCACGGCGAGCGCGAACGCGGAGTAGGTGGTCAGCCCGCCGCAGAAGCCGGTGCCCAGCAGGGCCACCGGACCCGCGCCCGCGTCGGCGCCCACGAGCAGGCCGAGCAGGAACGAGCCCACCGTGTTGACCAGCAGCGTGCCGGTCGGGAAGCCGCGGTCGAGCATGTGCCCGGCGGTGAACCGGAGGGCGGCGCCGGCCCCACCGCCGATCGCCACCAGGAGGGCCTCGCCCGGGCTCACCGGTCGCCCTCCTCCGCTGCGATCAGGCTGCGCTGGAGCGGGGTGGTGAACCGGTCGGCGACGATCACGGCCAGCACGCAGGCCAGCAGCGTGCCGGCGAGGTAGACCAGGGTGGTCGCGCCGCTGCCGCCCGCCGCCAGGGCCCGGGTCTGCTCGGCATAGAGCGACAGGGTGGTGAAGCCGCCGAGGAAACCGGAGCCGAGCATCTGGGCGACGACCGGCCGGCGGCGCGACACGGCCAGCGCGGGCAGCGCCCCCAGCAGGAAGGAGCCGACGACGTTGATCACGAAGGTCGTCCACGGGAAGCCGGCACCGTCAGGCAGCGCCTCGCCGAGCAGGTAGCGGCTCGTCGCCCCCAGGGCCCCGCCGAGGCCGACGGCGAGCAGGCCGGAGGCCGGGGGGGCGGTGCGGGCCGTCGGTCGGGTCGCCGCCGTCACGAGGCGCTGTGGTCGACTGGCGAGCCGGTGCTGGACCACGGGGAGGGAGCCATGCCCTCCGCCTGGCGCACGAACTCCCCGAGGAACCAGCGCTGGAACCGTCGCTGCTCCGGGGTGCGGGCCAGCGAGAGCAGGCGCTCGGCGTGGCAGAACGCGTCGGCGAGGTCGAGCAGGTCGAGCAGCTGGCCCACGATCTGCGGGGTCGACTCCGGCATCCTCAGCGCGAGGTCCGTCGTGCCCGCGGGCCCGCCCGGGCCGCTGTGGCTCACCGCCTCGATCCCGTCGGCGTGCTGCAGGTGTGTCTCGAAGTCCGTCAGCAGCGTGCCCAGGTTGGCCGCTAGCGGATACTCCGACTCGTGCGCGAGGGCGAGCAGCCGCAGCTCGCGGCGCAGCTCACGAAAGTGCATGCGAAAGCCCGCGTAGAGCTCTGCCGGCACGCCGGGCAGGGTCACGGGCACGTGCGGCTCCTCGGGCACGGTCCGGGCCAGGTCGTCGACCTGGGTGAACACCGCGGCGCCGGCGGGCGCGGACGCCTCGTCGCAGCTCACCGGCTCGAACCAGACGACCTTGCCCTCGTTCTGGATGTCGGCCCCCCAGGCCAGCGCGCACATCGACACGATGCCCAGTCCGCGGCCGAGGGTGGAGAGGTCGAGCGCCGGGTCGTGATCGTGGTCGTGCGGGTCGCGGTCCAGCGTCAGGTCGAGCCTCAGGCCGCCGGTCTCCGGGTCCGGCGGAACGGGCGGCTCGGGGGACCCGTCGGCCACCTCGACCCGCGGGTGCTCGCGGGTGCCCCGGACCCGCACGCTCAGGGGTGGCTCGGCGTGCAGCAGCGCATTGGTGACCAGCTCGGAGACCCCCAGCTCGGCGCACTCGACCAGGTCGTCGCGACCCATCGCCGACACGGCGTCCGCCACCCAGTGCCGGGCGTCCTGCACGGACCGCGGCGTGGGCGGCAGCGGCAGCGGCTCGCGGATCACCGGCATCGACGTCCTCGCGCATCGGACGGCCCGCCGTCCGGCTGGGCCTGGGGGGACCAATGTGACGAATGGTTCCCGCCCGGCCGGGGCTGAAACCCTCCCCCTGCGGGTGCGTGCCGATGAGGGCCGCGGGATAGTGGGTGGGGGAGACGACGGTGGCGCCGGCCGCCGGTCCCGACCACAGAGAGGGCGACATGGAAGCCGGAATGACGACCGGTCCCGTAGCGGCGGAGACGACGGGTGACCGTCACCAGGTGCTCGTGATCGGATCCGGCTTCGGGGGCCTGTTCGGAGCCAAGGCGCTCAAGCACGTCGACGTCGACGTGACCGTGGTCGCGAAGACCACCCACCACCTGTTCCAGCCGCTGCTCTACCAGGTGGCCACCGGCATCCTCTCGGCCGGTGAGATCGCGCCGCCGACGCGCGAGGTGCTCGCCAGCCAGAAGAACGCCCGGGTGCTGCTCGGCACGGTCACGGACATCGACGTCACCAACCGGCGCGTGACCTCGGAGGTGCTCGGCCGCGAGACCGTGCTGCCCTACGACTCCCTGATCGTGGCGGCCGGGTCGACCCAGTCGTACTTCGGCAACGACGAGTTCTCGGAGTACGCGCCCGGCATGAAGTCGATCGACGACGCGCTCGAGCTGCGGGGCCGCATCTTCGGTGCCTTCGAGATGGCCGAGCTCGGCGCCCTGCGCGGGGACGACGTCAGCCACCTGCTCACCTTTGTCGTGGTCGGCGCCGGGCCGACGGGGGTCGAGATGGCCGGGCAGATCGCCGAGCTCGCCCATCGGACCCTCAAGAAGGACTTCCGGGCGATCAACACCCACACGGCCCGCGTGATCCTGGTGGACGCCGCCGGCCAGGTGCTCCCGCCCTTCGGCGAGAAGCTGGGGGGCAAGACGCAGCGCGAGCTCGAGAAGCTCGGCGTCGAGGTGATGCTCGGGGCGATGGTCACCGACGTCGACGAGCGCGGGATCGAGCTGTCCTACAAGGACGGCAGCACCGAGCAGATCGCCAGCGTCACCAAGATGTGGGCGGCCGGGGTCCAGGCGAGCCCGCTGGGCCGCCACCTGGGGGAGCGGACCGGCGCCTCGGTGGACCGCGCGGGACGGCTCGGAGTGAACGCCGACCTCACCCTGCCCGGCTACCCCGAGATCTTCGTCGTCGGCGACATGATCGACCTCGACAACCTGCCGGGGGTGGCCCAGGTCGCGATCCAGGGCGCCAAGTACGCCGCCAAGGAGATCGACCGCCGTCAGTCGGGCAAGCCGAGCCAGGGGCCGTTCCGCTACTTCGACAAGGGCTCCATGGCCATCATCAGCCGCTTCCGGGCGGTGGCCAACGTCGGCAAGCTGCAGCTGAGCGGGGTCCTGGCCTGGCTGATGTGGCTCGCCGTGCACCTCGTCTACATCACGGGCTTCAAGAACCAGTTCTCGGCGCTGCTGAAGTGGGCGATCGCGTTCGTCGGCCGCAGCCGCGCCTCCCGCACGATGACCGAGCAGCAGATCTTCGCGCGCTCGGCGCTCAATCGGCTCGAGCGGGGCGCGACCGACCTGGTCAGCCAGCCGGGGGAGTACGACGCCGAGCGCGAGGCGCAGGAGCAGTCCCGGCGACGCGAGGAGCTCGAGACGAGGGCGCTGGAGGAGGCGCGGCTCACCGACGCCAAGGAGCGCGGCGTCCCGGCCGAGCAGCGCGGCTGACCGCCCGGGCCGCGCCCGGGAGCCGGGGTGCCCGCGACCCGGGCTCACAGGTCGGGCCGCCACCGTCGCAGCGCCTCCGCGAACCGGATCGGGTCGACGACCGACGAGGTGAGCACCACGGGTGAGCGCCCCTGGCGCTTGAAGCGCACCTCCCAGCCCCAGCGCCCCGGCTGGCCGACCATCTCGACGTCGGTGTGGCGGCTGGTCAGGTCGAAGCGCTGGCGCTCGTTCCCGTCGGTGATCTCGACGACGCCGTGGTCGACCACGACGCGCGGCGGTGAGCTGCTCGCCCGCACGGCCCACAGGACGAGCGCGAGCCCGGCGCAGGCACCGGCGACGCCCAGGGTCGCGGTCGTGGGCTCGCGCCAGGCGGCGAACCCGAACGCCGCGGCCATACCGAGCGTGAGGAGCAGCATCGTGGTCACGAGGCGACGGAGCACCGAGCGCGACCGCATGACCAGCGGGCCCCGGGGCGCGGCCGCGGTGGGCTCGCCGGCGTAACGCTCGCTGTAGGGGCGCCGGTCATTCCGCGACGCCGGTGACGGGGCGCGGCCGGCCGGCGGATGGGGCGGCGGCGCGGCGAGCGCCGCGATCTCGGCGGGGGACGGCGCGATCCGCCCGTCGGGTGCCGGGTCCTCGGGCCGGCCGCGGCGCTTCTCGCGGGCGGCCGTGCGCGCGGCCCGACGCGCGGCCTTGTCGGCCTCGGCCTGCTCCGTGGCGGCCCGGGCCATCTCGGCCTGCTCGCGGCGCCACCGCTCGGCGCGGTCCGCCTCGGTGGTCTCGCGCTCGGTCCTCCGGTCGGCCTTGCGCCGCGCCTTCCTGGCGACCTCGGCCCCGCGGTCGGCGGCGCGCGCTTCCGCGCGCCCGGCCTTCTCCTCGGCCCTGCGGGCCTTCTCCTCGGCCTTCCGGGCCTTCTGCTCGCTCTCGAGCCGGGCCTGCTCGGCCGCCTCGCGCTGGGCCGCCTCGCGCCGCAGGCGCGCCCGGGACTCCTCGAGCGTCTCGGGCACCGCCGCGTCGCCCGGGGGGGTGGACGACGCGGGGGTCGGGGGCTCGCGGGCCGCGGAGGCGGCCGGGGCCTCGTGCGGAGACCGCTCCGGTGGCTCGGCCGGGGGGTCGGCCGGGGGGTCGGCCGGGGGTTCGGCCGGGGGCTCGGCCGGGGAGGGCTCCCGAGACGGGGCCGCGCCGGCCTCCCGCTGGAAGGCCGCGAGCACGGAGGCGCCGGGGTCCGGGCGCCCCGTGGGGTCCCCCGCCGACTCGGCCTCCTCGCGGGCCCGGCGCCAGCGGTCGCGGAGCTCCTCGCGAGAGCCGTCGCGCGGCGTCTCCGGCCCGCCATCGGTCATGGGAGAACGGTAGGGCGCACGGCGGCCGCCAGGCGGCAGAACGGCAAAGCCTGGCCGGGCGGCGGGCGTCGCCTCAGCCGGCGGCCGTGGCGTGCTCGGCGTCGTCCTGCCGGCGACCGAGCCCGTGCTGGAGACCCCAGGCGACCGCCTGGGCGCGGCGCGTGGCCCCGATCTTGCGGTAGGCCTGCCGCACGTAGGTCTTGATCGAGTTGATGCTCAGCACGAGGTGCTCGGCGATCTCGGAGTTGGTCAGCCCGGCCGTGACGAGCACGAGGATCTGCTCCTCGCGAGGGGTGAGGTGGATGCCGCCGTACGACGGCTCCGTCCGCACGCCGCCGGTCACCTCGGGGGCGCGGACGGCGGGCCTGGCGGGCAGCTCCACCGACAGCTCGCGTGCGCGGCGGGCGGTGCGCTCCGCGGCCTCGGCGGCGGCCTTCTCGGCGGCCTTGACCGACTCCTCGAGCAGCTCCGAGATCGACGGACGGGGCTCGCACTCCGGCGCCGGGGACTCGACCTGCGGCAGGTAGGGGTCCAGGGCGTCCTCCCGGCCGGCCAACGTCGACTCCAGCACGTGCACGAGCCGCGAGGGCGGCAGCGTCTTGGGCAGGCAGGCGCTGGTGGAGGCCGCGGGCAGCTGCTCGGCGTCGGCCCAGGTGTAGACCAGCGCCCGCGCGTCGCTGCGCTGCTGCAGGTCGCGCAGGAGCGAGCGGCTGAAGTCCGACTGGTGCATGGGCTCGTAGAGGATCACGTCGATGTCGTCCGGCGCCGCCAGCGCCTGCGTGGCGTCCACCAGGGTCACGCGGTCCGAGAGGGGCTCGAGCAGCGCCCGCAGCCCGGCGGTGGCGAGCTCGTAGTCGTCGACCATGGTCACCCGCAGCGATCGTGGCACGCGTTCTCCTCCGAGATCCGTGGCGGCGGCGTTGCCGTCCGCCTTGGCGGTATCCATCCCGGGGACCGTTCAACCACAACGGGTGGTTGCGCGAGCCAGGATCACCCGGATGGGTGGCCCTCGACCGGGGAGGCCTCGCGGGCGCGGTCGTCGCGGGCGCGGGCGCGCCCCTGGGCCACGAGGTGCTGGGCCGCCGTGACCGGATCGCCCCGCAGGTGCTGCGCGCCCCACGCCGCGGCCGCCTCCTCGCTCGCCCCGGCGCCGGCCAGCGCGACCGGGCAGACCGAGCTGAAGGCGGGCGGGCCGGCCTCGAGCAGGAAGCCCCGCGGATCGGTCCCGGCGAGCACCAGCAGGTCGGGCCGCACGACGTCCACCGCGAACGCCAGCGACGCCATCGGGGTGTCGGCGCCCAGGAACCGGGTCCGCCATCCGGCGCGCAGCAGGACGAGCTCGAACGCCTTGAGCGCGATGTCGTGCCGCTCGTCGGGCAGGCAGGACAGCAGCGCCAGCGGCCCCGTGGCCGAGCCGGTGCCCAGGGCGAGGGCGGCCAGCCGCGTGCGCACCAGGTCGGAGGCGAAGTGCTCGTCGGCGACGTCGACCTCGCCGCGCTCCCACCCGGAGCCGACGCTGTGCATGAAGGGGAGCAGCACGTCGCGCACGGCGGTCTCGACCGACACCCGGCCGAGCAGCCGGTCGATCACCCGGTGCATCTCGTTGACGTCGTACGCCGCCATGGCCGCGCGCAGGTCGGCGAGCGCCGCGGCGGACTCGGCCGGACCGCCGAGGGTCGTGTCCTCCGCGGCCGGGCCCGCCGGCTCGGGAGCCGTCGCGCGAGTCCGGGCCAGGATCTCGGCCGCTGCCTGGCCCGCGGGGATGCGCGACCGCCGGGCGTCGAGCATCGCGCGGGCGCGGCGCTCGTCCTCCGGGCCGTAGAGCCGGTAGCCGGCCGTCGACCGCACGGGGTCGAGCAGCCCGTAGCGCTTCTCCCAGGCACGCAGCAGCGTCTCGCTCACGCCCACGCGCGAGGCGAGGGAGCCGATGCGCCACTGTCGCGCGGGCCCGCCCATCGCACCTCCAGCCGGTCGGTCGCCGTTCGGGCCGGTGCCACCGGGCCCCGGGTGCCGGGCGGCAGCCCTGCACAAACCCTCCACAGGTGTGCCATCATGACAGAGTTCCTGCCGCTGGGCAGAGGCAACACGAGCGTGGGGCTGTCTGGAGGCGATCCGCATGCAGGACCCGCGATCGATCGGTGCTCTCATCGACGACCTCGACTTCCGGCAGTGGCCCCCGCCCGACGAGGAGGTCCTCGGCGCCGTCGTCCTGCTGAAGATCCGCAACCAGGACGGCGAGGTCTCGCTGCGGTCGATGTGGTCGGACGACCTCGGCTGGCTCGAGCGGGTCGGCATGCACACGGTCGCGGCGCAGACCGAGCTGCCGAGCAGCCGGGCGGAGCCGTGGCTCGACGAGGACGACCCCCCGGCCCCGGGGCTGCACGCCGTCGACACGGGCCCGGAGGCGCGGGGCGACAGCCGCCCCGGCACCCGGCGCGACGCGCCGCAGGTCGACGAGCACAACGCCTGACCGCCCGGCCGCGCCCGGCCCGGCGACGCGTCAGCCGGGGGTGCCGTCCTGCCCCGCGGGCTGAGTGATCGAGCAGTGGAGCTCGGCGAGGATGCGGCGCAGGATGCGGGAGACCTGCACCTGCGAGCAGTTCAGCCGCTCCGCGATCTCGCGCTGTGAGGACTCGTCGACGAAGCGCCAGGTGAGGACCTCCCGCTCCGAGGGGGCCAGGTGGGCGAGTGCCGGCTCCAGCAGCATGCGGGCCTCGCTGCGCTGGGCGTCCCGGTCCTCGTCGGGCGCGAGGCGGTTCGCCAGCGGCTCCCCGACGCCTCCCACCGGGGGCTGCTCGAGCGACAACGCCCGCTCGCTCTCGCGCAGGCGCAGGGCCTCCGCGATCACGGGGGCCTCCTCGCCGAGCTCGCCGGCGAGGCGGTCGAGGCCGGCGCGGCCGACCCGCTCGAGATCGGCCCCCGACCGGAGGAGGCGGCCGTGCGCCCGCTGCACGTCGCGCGGCGGGCGCACCACCCACCCGTTGTCCCGGAAGTAGCGGCGGATCTCGCCCGTCATCGTCGGGACCGCATAGGAGAGCAGGTCGCGGCCCTGGCTCGGGTCGAACTCGCGCACCGCGCGCACGAGGGCGGCGTAGGCGATCTGCGTGACGTCGTCGAGCGGGAGCCCGCGGTTGCGGTAGCGGCGCGCCACCGCCTCGGCGACCCGCATGTTGAGCACCACGACCTCGTCGAGCAGCGCGGCGCGGCCCTCGGCGTCGTCCTCCGCCGCCGCGCGGGCGAGGAGCTCGCCGGTGCGCCGGGAGCGCTCCTCATGCGAGAGCCCCGCCGCCTCGGCGGGGCCGGTCAGGGCCCTCGGAGGGGCCCTGGTCGAAGGAGGCCTGGTCGAAGGAGGCCTGGTCGAAGGGGCCCTGGTCTGAGGAGGGGGGTGGCTCGATCCGGGTGGTGGTCGTGGTCGTGGTCGCGGGCCGCGCCTCGCGCAGGGGGACGGCGGGGGCGCTCACGAGCTGGCCTTCGCCGACGCGATCCGCCCGGCGTCGGTCTCCCGGTCGGGCGTCGGCGGGTCCGGGAGGTCGGCGGCGAACCACCAGGCCACGGCCTGGGAGCGCGTGGTCACGCCCATCTTGCGGTAGGCGGTCCGCACGTAGGTCTTGACGGAGTTGATGCTCAGGAAGAGCTGCTCGGCGATCTCGATGTTGGACAGGCCCCGGGCGATCCGGCCGACGATGTCCCGCTCGCGGGGGGTCAGGGAGTCCGAGGCCCCGGGCCCCCGCGCGCGGCCCGCGGCTCCCGGGCCCCGGGAGTCGACGCGGTCCCGGGTCGGGGTCGGGGCGACGTGGATGGCCTCGAGCCGGTCGATCAGCTCGTCGGCGGGCAGCGACTTGGCCAGGTGGCCGGCCACGCGGCCCTCGGCGGCCGACCACCACGGCCCGCTCGGCGGGCGCCCGCTCCAGGAGTAGGAGACGACGCGGCCGGCGGCCCGGGCGCGCTGCAGCAGGTCCTCGACCAGGGCCGGCGCCAGCAGGGTGAAGTCGACGAGGAGGAGGTCGCAGGGCGCCAGCGCCGTCTCGGGGCTCCGCTGCTCCACGATCCGCACCCGGTCCGCGTGCGGCGCCAGCATGGACCCGAAGCCGGTGGTGACGAGCTCGGAGGCGTCGAGCAGGGAGACCTGCAGCGGGGCCGCACCCCCTTCCGGGCGGGTGTGGCTGCCGCCCGGGGTCACTCGGGCGGGACGGTCCGACGCAAGCCTCATGCATGCTCGGTGCCCGGACTGCGGGACTTCAGTCGCTCCAATTCGGGTCATTCGGCCCTCCACGAAAGGATGAAGCCCACTATGGCCGGATCGGGCCGCATTCCACAAGCGGACGGCGTCCCGAATCGCGACACCCTGTGCGTCGCCTCGACGCTCGAGGACGAGGGGCGCCTGGTGCACGACACGCGCACGGACGAGCGGTGGCGCGCCTGGTGCTCGAAGGTCGCGGAGCTCGGCGTGCGCGGCCCGGGCCGACCGGTGGCCCCTCCGCGTAGGGTCGCGGTCGGGTCCGCCCCAGGACCACCAGCCACGCCCGTCGAGAGGACCGATGTGAAGACCATCAACGGACTGCAGGAGCTCGTCGACGCCGAGGGCGCGGACCTCGGGGCCAGCGAGTGGGTGGAGATCACCCAGGAGCGCATCGACCAGTTCGCCGACGCGACCGGTGACCACCAGTGGATCCACGTCGACCCCGACCGCGCCCGGTCCGGGCCCTTCGGCACCACGATCGCCCACGGCTTCCTGACCCTGTCGATGCTCCCGGCGATGATGAGCAGCCTCTACACCGTCGAGGGCATCTCGATGGCCATCAACTACGGGCTCGACAAGGTGCGCTTCGTGGCGCCGGTGCCGGTCGGCAGCCGGGTCCGCGCCGCCACGACGCTGGTCTCGGTCAAGGAGCTCGACGGCGCCGCGCAGGCGACGTACGAGACCACCATCGAGATCGAGGGGTCCGACAAGCCGGCGGCGGTCGTCGCCTCGATCGCGCGCTACATCGCCTGAGGCCGTCCGGCCGGGCACGAGGAGAGAGGTACCCGATGGCGAAGATCAAGGTCGACTTCGACCGCTGCGAGGGCACGGGCATGTGCGAGTCCCTGGCTCCCGACCACTTCGAGGTCGACGAGCAGGGCTTCCTCCAGGTGCTCCAGGAGGACGTCGCCGAGGGCGAGGTGGCGATCGTCGAGGAGGCGGTCGCCAGCTGCCCGACCGAGGCGCTGCGCCTCGAGAAGTAGGGCGGAGATGGGAGTCGACCACCTGGTCGTCGTGGGGGGCTCGCTGGCGGGCCTGCGCGCCGTCGAGGCCGCGCGCAAGACGGGCTTCGCGGGCGCCATCACGCTCGTGGGCGCCGAGGAGCACCTGCCCTACGACCGGCCGCCGTTGTCCAAGGCGTTCCTCGAGCTCGGCCCCGGCGGCGAGCTGGCCGACCCGCCGTACTACCGCACCGAGGCCGCGCTGCGCGACGAGCTCGACGTCGAGCTGCTGCTCGGCACGCCCGCCACCGGGCTCGACACCGGGCGCCGGGTCGTGCGGGTGGGCGAGCGGGAGGTGCCCTACGACGCCCTGGTGATCGCGACCGGGGCCAACGCCCGCACGCTGCCCGGGACCCGGGAGCTCGACGGCGTCTTCAGCCTGCGCACGCTGGACGACGCCCTGGCCATCCGCGAGGCCCTCGACACCGGCGCGCGCACCGTCGTGATCGGCGCCGGCTTCATCGGCTCCGAGATCGCCTCCAGCGCCGCCAAGCGCGGCGTCGACGTGACGGTCGTGGAGGCGCAGGAGACGCCGCTGGTGCGCGCCACCGGCACCCGCATGGGCGGGGCCCTCTCCGCCCTGCACGAGCGCCACGGCACCACGCTGCGCACCGGGGTCGGGGTCCGCTCGATCGAGGGCGGGCCCGGGGGCCGGGTCGAGCGGGTCGTCCTCGAGGACGGCAGCGAGATCCCGGCCGACCTCGTGGTCGTCGGCGTCGGCATCGCGCCCTCCGTCGACTGGCTCGAGGGCTCCGGGATCGAGCTGGACAACGGCGTCGTCTGCGACGAGACCCTGTGGACCGGCGTGGAGGGCGTGTACGCCGCCGGCGACGTGGCCACCTGGCCGAACCCGACGCTCGACGGGATCCGCCAGCGGATGGAGAACTGGACCGCGGCCGCCGAGATGGGCGCCGCCGCGGCCCGCAACGCCCTGGACCCCGAGCACGCGAAGCCCTACGGCACCGTGCCCTTCATGTGGTCGGACTGGTACGACGTCCGCATCCAGTTCGTCGGCGACTCCGGGGCCGACGAGGTCCGGCTGGTCGACGGCGACCCCGAGGGCGGCGGCCGCTGGGTCGCGCTCTACCGCAAGGGCGACCGCCTGATCGGCGCGCTCACCGTGCAGGGGCAGACCGAGATCATGAAGTACCGCCGCCAGATCATGCAGGGCGGTTCCTGGGAGGACGCCCTCGCCTTCGCCGAGCAGCGCCGCGCGCTCCACGCGAAGAAGGAGGCCGCGAGGCGCGCCGAGTCGGCGTGAGTTTCCGCCGTCCCGCCGGAAGTTCACGCCGACTCGGTGTTGGCGGGCCTCGTAGTGTGTGCCACCTCACCGCGCGGTCCCGCGGCGCGCCGCCCGGCGCCGCCGCCGGAGACCCAAGGAGGACCCGATGACGACCGACGAGGCAGTGACGCGCGAGGGCAGCCTGGACGACCCGGCCGGGGTGATGACGCGGCTGCGTCGGACCTTTGCCCGGGGCCGCACCCGCGACTACGGCTGGCGCGTCGCGCAGCTCCAGGCCATGGCCCGCCTCCTGGAGGAGCGCGAGGGCGAGATCGCCGCGGCGCTGAAGTCCGACCTCGACCGCAGCGCCTTCGACGCCTGGTTCGGCGACATCGCCTCGACCAGGGGTGAGATCGACTTCGCGCTGAAGAACCTCCGCAAGTGGATGAAGCCCCGCCGGGAGCGGCTGCCGCTGACGCTCAAGCCCGGCACCGCCCGCGTGCAGTACGAGCCCCTGGGCACCGTGCTGGTCATCGGCCCCTGGAACTACCCGGTGTTCCTGACGCTCGGCCCCATGGTGGCGGCGATCGCGGCCGGCAACTGCATGGTCCTCAAGCCCTCGGAGATCGCGCCCGCGACGTCGGCGCTGCTGGCGCGGCTCCTGCCGCAGTACCTCGACAGCGACGCCGTCGCGGTCGTCGAGGGCGACGGGGAGACGACGCAGGAGCTGCTGGCGCAGGGCTTCGACCACGCCGTGTTCACCGGCGGCACCGAGATCGGCCGCAAGATCATGGCGGGCGCCGCGCCGACCCTGACGCCGGTGACGCTGGAGCTGGGCGGCAAGAGCCCGACGATCGTGACCGAGGACGCCGACCTCGGGGTGGTCGCGCGGCGCCTGGTGTGGAGCAAGCTGCTCAACTCCGGCCAGACCTGCATCGCCCCGGACTACGTGCTCGTGCAGGACGGCGTGCGCGACGCGCTCGTCAGCGAGCTGCGCACGGCCCTCGCCGAGCAGCGGGCCGGGGCGACCGAGGGCCTCAAGGTGGTCAACGAGCGGCAGTACCAGCGCCTGAAGGACTACCTCGCCGACAGCCGCGGCCAGGTGGTCGTGGGCGGCCAGACGGACGACGCGAGCCTGCGCATCGAGCCCACCGTGCTGGTCGACCCCGACCCGGACGAGCCGGCGATGACCGAGGAGATCTTCGGTCCGATCCTCCCGGTGCTCACCTACGACCGCCTGGACGACGCCATCGACTTCGTCAACGCGCGACCGAAGCCGCTGGCGGTCTACGTCTTCAGCCGCTCCAGCGCCGTGGCCCAGGACGTGGTGGAGCGGGTGCCCTCCGGCGGCGCGACGATCAACCACATCGCCATGCACTGCCTGGTGCCGAGCCTGCCCTTCGGCGGCGTCGGCAACAGCGGCATGGGCGCCTATCACGGCGAGTGGGGCTTCCGGACGCTCAGCCACCGCAAGGCGGTGCTGCACAAGACGATGCACCCGGACCCGCGCCTGATCTACCCGCCGTACGGCAGGCGCACCGAGAAGCTGATGCGCAAGCTCTTCTGAGGCGCTGGCCCCGCGAGGCGGGTGGATCGAGCGCCGGTAGGCCCCGTGGGACTCGAACCCACAACCAATGGATTAAAAGTCCACTGCTCTGCCCATTGAGCTAGGGGCCCGGGGAGGCCGCTGCGCCCGGCGACGCGCGGACGCCGGGAGCCGGTCCCCGGGCAGCCACCCTACCGACGCGGATTGTTCGCGCCGCGGTGCACGGATCCGCGGCCGGACTTGATAGCCTGAGCACGCACCAGGTGCACGTTTTCCAGCAGGTACGCCCGCGGAGTACGTGATCCAACGGCGTTTTGTCTTCTCGGGTTGTTCTTGAGCAAGTCGGAGCGTTGATTGACCGCACCAGGTGTGGTCCGCAGATCCAGCGGACCTTCCGCCCGACGAAGGAGAGAAGAGCAAATGGCTCAGGGCACCGTGAAGTGGTTCAACGCCGAGAAGGGTTTCGGCTTCATCGCGCAGGAGGACGGCAGCGACGACGTGTTCGTCCACTTCTCCGCGATCAAGATGCAGGGCTACAAGTCCCTCGAGGAGAACCAGAAGGTCGAGTTCGACGTCGTCCAGGGGCCGAAGGGCCCCCAGGCCGACAACGTCATGCCGCTCTGACGGACTGACGACAGCCTCCCGCGGGGGCCGCACCGGAGTCGGTGCGGCCCCCGCGGTGCGTCCGGCCCCGGCCGCGCGACCGCGCGCGCCTCCGCCGCGTGGCTGACGGGCCCCGGCCGTCTAGACAGGCTGATTCTTTGTGCTGCACTCCCCGCCCGACGTGTTTCGCTACAGACGCCACGGGGCAGGACAAGAGGGAGCCAGCCCGGTGACCGAGGGCCCCATCACCGCGAGGAGAGTTGCCGTGCACGACCAGTTCGACGTGTCGCTCGAAGACAGCGACCTGCTCGTCGAGGTCGAGCTCACGACCAACCTCATCATCGCCGCGTCGGCGGCCGACGAGCGGCTCTCCAGCGAGGAGATCGACCAGATCCTCGGGATCTCTCCCCGCCAGCACGTTTGATACCCCCAGGGGGTAGGGCTATCGTCGAGGGGTGACCACGCCGGGATACCTCGACCGCAAGGACCAGCACCTGCGCCGGCTGCGGCGCATCGAGGGGCAGGCCCGCGGCCTGCAGCGCATGGTCGAGGAAGAGCAGTACTGCATCGACATCCTCACCCAGGTCGCCGCGATCACGAAGGCGCTGCACGGCGTCTCGGTCGCGCTGCTCGAGGAGCACATGAGCCACTGCATGGTCGACGCCGCGCGCGCCGGCGACGACGAGGCCCGGGCGAAGGTCACCGAGGCGGTCGACGCGATCGCCCGCCTCGTCCGCTGAGCGTGCCCGCGCACGGCGCCCGGCCGAGCGGCCCGGCGTCCGCCCCGAGAGAGAGGAACCGATGAGCGAGACCACCACCGTGACGGTGACCGGCATGACGTGCGGCCACTGCGTCGCCTCGGTGACCGAGGAGCTCGAGGAGCTCTCCGGGGTGCAGCAGGTCGACGTCGTCCTGGAGACCGGTGCCGTCACGATCACGAGCGCGGAGCCCCTCGACACCTCCGCCGTCGCGGCCGCCGTCGAGGAGGCCGGCTACTCGCTGGCATGACCACCACCGACAGCGCCACCGACAGCGCCACCCACGCCCGGGCCGAGCCCGACGACCGGCTCGACCGGGTCGAGCTCGACATCACCGGCATGACCTGCGCCTCGTGCGCGAACCGGATCGAGCGCAAGCTCAACAAGCTGGACGGCGTGGCGGCCACGGTCAACTACGCCACCGAGCGCGCCTCGGTCGAGCACCCCCCGGCCGTCACGCTCGACGACCTGCTGACCACGGTGTCGAACGCCGGGTACGCCGCCACGCGGCACGCCGCGGACCCGCCCGCCGAGGCGCAGAGCGCGGCCGGCCCCGACGACGCGGGCGGCACGCCCGACCCCGAGCTCGACGCGCTGCGCCAGCGGCTGCTGGTCTCCGCGCTGCTCACCGCGCCCGTGGTGCTCCTGGCGATGGTGCCGCCGCTGCAGTTCACCTTCTGGCAGTGGGCCTCGCTGACGCTCGCGGCCCCCGTCGCGGTGTGGGGCGCCTGGCCCTTCCACCGGGCCGCCGCCGTCAACCTGCGGCACGGGGCCACGACCATGGACACGCTGGTCTCGCTCGGCGTGCTGGCGGCGTTCGGGTGGTCGCTCTTCGCGCTGTTCCTCGGCTCCGCCGGGGAGCCCGGCATGACGCACGGCTTCGAGCTGGCGGCGACGCGCACCGACGGGGCGTCCGCGATCTATCTCGAGGTCGCCGCCGGCGTCACGACCTTCCTGCTGGCCGGCCGCTGGTTCGAGCGGCGGGCCAAGCGGCGCAGCGGCGACGCCCTGCGCGCCCTGCTGCAGCTCGGCGCCCGCGACGTCGCCGTGCTCCGGACCGGGCCGGACGGCGCCGAGCGCGAGGAGCGCGTCCCGACCGCCGAGCTCGCCGTGGGCGACCGCTTCGTCGTGCGCCCCGGCGAGCGGGTCGCGACCGACGGCGCGGTCGAGTCCGGCGCGTCCGCCGTCGACACCTCGCTCGTGACGGGGGAGTCCGTGCCGGTCGAGGTCGGCCCCGGCGACGCCGTCGTCGGCGCGACCGTCAACGCGAGCGGCCGGCTCGTCGTGCGCGCGACCCGCGTCGGCGCCGACACCCAGCTCGCCCAGATGGCGCGCCTGGTCGAGGAGGCCCAGTCGGGCAAGGCCGAGGTGCAGCGGCTCGCCGACCGCGTCTCCGCGGTCTTCGTGCCCGTCGTCATCTCGCTCTCCGTGCTCACGCTCGCCGGCTGGCTGCTGGCCGGGCAGGGCGCCACCGCCGCGTTCACCGCGGCGGTCGCGGTCCTGATCGTCGCGTGCCCCTGCGCCCTGGGGCTGGCCACGCCCACGGCGCTGATGGTGGGCACCGGCCGCGGCGCGCAGATGGGCGTGCTCGTGCGCGGACCCGAGGTGCTGGAGTCGACCCGCCGCGTCGACACGGTCGTGCTCGACAAGACCGGCACGGTCACCACCGGCCGGATGGAGCTGGTCGACGTCGTGCCCGCGCCGGGCGAGGACGCGGCCGTCGTCCGCCGCCTCGCCGCCGCGGCCGAGTCCGGCTCGGAGCACCCGGTCGGCCGGGCCATCGCGGCAGCCGCCGGGGACCGGGGGGACGCCGCCCCAGCGGTGCGCGAGTTCCGCAACCTGGCTGGGCTCGGCGTCCGCGCCACGGTCGACGACACCGTGGTGCTCGCGGGCCGCCGGGCGCTGCTCGAGGAGGAGGGACTGGCCGTCCCGGCCGCCGTCGACGAGGCGCTCGTCGCCGCGCAGGACGCCGGCCGGACGGCGGTGCTCGTCGGCTGGGACGGCGCCGCGCGCGGCGTGCTGGCCGTCGCGGACGCCGTCCGCCCCACCTCGGCCGAGGCCGTCGAGCGGCTCCGCGGGCTGGGCCTGCGGCCGGTGCTGCTGACCGGCGACCACGAGCGGGTCGCCCGCGCCGTCGGGCGCGAGGTCGGCATCGACGACGTCGTGGCCGGGGTGCTCCCCCAGGACAAGGTCGCCCGCGTGCGCGCCCTCCAGGAGGAGGGGCGCGTCGTCGCGATGGTCGGCGACGGCGTGAACGACGCGGCCGCGCTGGCCCAGGCTGACCTCGGGCTCGCGATGGGGGCCGGCTCGGACGTCGCCGTCGAGGCCAGCGACCTGACCCTGGTGCGCGACGACCTGCTCGCCGCCGCGGACGCCGTGCGGCTCTCGCGGCGTACCCTCGCCACGATCCGGGGCAACCTGTTCTGGGCGTTCGCCTACAACGTCGCCGCCCTGCCGCTCGCCGCCGCGGGCCTGCTGAACCCCATGATCGCGGGCGCCGCCATGGCGCTCTCCTCGGTCTTCGTGGTCAGCAACTCGCTGCGCCTGCGCCGCTTTCGCTGAGGCCCTGCGCTCTGAGAGCAGGGGGTGGTGGATGGGGGCGGGTGGTGGTTGCCACGCTGTGAGAGCAGAGCGTGGTGGACGGGGGCGGGTTCCCACGCTGTGAGAGCAGAGGGTGGTGGACCGGGGCGGGTTCCCACGCTGTGAGAGCAGGGCGTGGTGCCGGGGGGTTGGTTGCCGCGCTCTGAGAGCAGAGCGTGGTGGAGGGGGTGGGTTCCCGCGCTGTGAGAGCAGAGGGTGGTGGACCGGGGCGGGTTCCCACGCTCTGAGAGCAGAGCGTGGGGCGTGGGGTTCGGTCCCCACGCTGGTGTCTCTGAGCGTGACGAGCCGGGCGTGATCGACGCTGTGGTCTCTGAGCGTGGGGCCTGGGGGTCGGACTCCGCGCTGTGAGAGCAGGGCGTGGTGGAGGGGGGTGGATTGCCACGCTCTGAGAGCAGGGCGTGGTGCCGGGGGGCGGGTTCCCACGCTCTGAGAGCAGAGGGTGGTGGAGGGGGGGCGGCCCCCACCCTGTGGTCTCAGAGCGTTGCGCCCCGGGGCCCGTCCCCACCGTGTGGCCTCAGAGCGTGAAGACCCCGCGCCCGGGGCCCGGCGGCAGCGCCCCACGCCCTCCCTAGAGTGGCGCCATGAACAGGGGTGAGCCGCCGGTCCAGCTCGAGGGCGTGGTGAAGACGTTCGGGCACGTGCGCGCGCTCGACGGGTTCGACCTGCGCGTGGACGCCGGGGAGGTGCACGGCTTCCTCGGCCCGAACGGGTCGGGCAAGTCGACCACGATGCGCGTGCTCCTGGGGCTGATCCGCGCCGACGCCGGCACGGCCCGGCTGCTGGGCGGCGACCCCTGGTCCGACGCGGCGCACCTGCACCGCCGGCTGGCGTACGTGCCCGGGGACGTCGCCCTGTGGCCGCAGCTCTCCGGCGGCGAGGTGATCGACCTGCTCGGCCGGATGCGCGGCGGCCTCGACGAGCGGCGCCGTGCCGAGCTGCTCGAGCGGTTCGAGCTGGACCCGACGAAGAAGTGCCGCACCTACTCCAAGGGCAACCGGCAGAAGGTCGCGCTGGTCGCGGCCTTCGCCCGGCGCGCGGACCTCTACCTCTTCGACGAGCCCACCTCGGGCCTCGACCCGCTGATGGAGGCCGCGTTCCGCGACCTCGTGCGCGAGGCCCGCCACGCCGGCGCGACGGTGCTGCTCTCCAGCCACATCCTCTCCGAGGTGGAGGCCCTCTCTGACCGGGTCAGCATCATCCGTGCCGGGCGGAACGCGCAGTCGGGCACCCTCGGCGAGCTCCGCGCCCTGACCCGCACCACCGTCACCATCGAGACCGACGGCGACGCCGCGGGCCTGGCCGACGATCCCGGCGTGCACCACCTCGTGGTCGAGGACACCGGGCACGGCGCCGGCGGCTCCCGCCGCCTCCGCTTCGAGGTGGAGGCCGATCACCTCGAGGCCGTGCTGCGCCGCGTGGCCTCGCTGGGCGTCGCCGCGATCGCCGCGCACCCGCCGACCCTCGAGGAGCTCTTCCTGCGCGAGTACGACGACCCGTCACCCGACTCGTCCGCTCCGGGCGGGTCGGTGGGGGCCCCGGCGTGACGGCGACGACCTCGCGGCCCCCCGGGACCGACCCGACGCCGGCGACCCGCGGCGCCCGGGTGAGCGTGGCCGGCACCGGCGCGATGCTGCGCCTGATCGGTCGCCGCGACCGGGTGCGGCTGCCGGTGTGGGTGGTCGGCATCACCGCCGTGACGGCCGTCTCCGCCGCGGCCGTGCAGGACCTCTACACGACCCCGGAGCAGGTCGCGAGCTATGCGAGCACCGTCCGCGGCAGCGCCTCGACCGAGCTGCTCAACGGCGAGGCGCTCGAGGTGGACACCGTCGGCGGCATCGTCGCCTACGAGTCCACCCTGACCGCCGTCGTCGCCGTCGCCCTGATGGCGATCTTCGCGGTCGTGCGGCACACCCGCGCCGAGGAGGAGACCGGCCGCGCGGAGATGCTGCGCGCCACGCCGGTCGGGCGGCACGCCGCTACGCTCGCCGCGGTCGTCGTCGCGGGCGCCGCGTCCCTGGCCGTCGGCCTGCTGGACACCCTCGTGCTGGTCGGGCTCGACCTGCCGCTCTCGGGCTCGCTGCTGCACGGCCTCGGCGTGGCCGGCATCGGCCTGGTCTTCACGGGGGTCGCGGCGGCGGCCGCCCAGGTCACCTCGTCGGCCCGCGGCGCGCTCGGCATCGGCGGGGCCGTCCTGGCGGGCACGCTCGTCCTCCGGGGGGTCGCCGACATCGCCGACAGCGGCCTTGCCTGGCTCAGCCCCTTCCGCTGGGTCGAGCAGACCCGGGCCTACGGCGACGACGAGCGCGTGTGGCCGCTGCTCCTGCTCGCGCTGGCCGCGGCGGCCGGGCTGGCGCTGACGGCGTACCTGCTCGGTCTCCGCGACGCGGGCGCCGGCCTGCGTCAACCGAGCCCGAGCCCCGCCCGGGCGGCCGGGCGGCTCTGCACGCCCGTGGGGCTCGCGTGGCGGCTCCAGCGCGGCCTGTGGATCGGCTGGGCCGTCGGCCTGGGGCTGATGGCGGCGCTCTTCGGGTCGCTGGGCGACGAGGTCGTCGGGATGGTCGAGTCCAACCCCGAGCTCGCCGACCTGATCCTCGTCCAGGGCGAGAGCGGGGTGCTCGACAGCTTCTTCGCCTACGGCGCCGGGTTCCTCGCCGTGCTCGCCAGCGCCCCGGGCGTCGCCTCCGTGCTCCGGCTGCGGGGCGAGGAGGCCGGCGGACGCGCGGAGCCGCTGCTGGCCACGGGCCTCTCCCGCGCCCGCTGGGCGGGCGGCGTCGCGGTGGTCGCGGTGCTCGGCGCGACGGCCCTGCTGCTGCTGATGGGCGTCGCGATCGGCGGCGTCGACGCGGTGGTCGCCGGCCGCGGCGACACGCTGCCGACGATGCTCGTCGCGACGGCCTCCCTGGCGCCCGCCGCGCTCGTGGTCGTCGGGGTGACGGCCCTGCTGGTCGGCTGGCTGCCCCGCTACGCCGCGGCGGCGTGGGCCTTCGCGGGGTTCGCGATCCTGCAGAACTACCTCGGCGGACTGCTCGACCTCCCGGGCTTCCTCGCCGGGCTGTCGCCCTACACGCACCTGCCCGCGCTGCCGGTCGAGACCTGGGAGGCCGGGCCGCTGCTGGCCGAGCTGGCCCTGGCCGCCGCGCTGCTCGCCGCGGGCCTGGTCGGCCTGCGCCGGCGCGACGTCGGCTGAGGGCCGCGGCCGGCCCCGCCCGGGCGCCGGCCCGGCCCGAGCCGGCGCGCCCGAGCCGCCGGCCCGGGGTCAGCAGGTCGCGAAGAGCACGGGACCGGCGCCGATGTCGCTGATCAGGCGGCTGCCCGGGGCCGGGTCCAGCGCCAGCGTGACGACGGTGCCGCTCGCGCTCGCCTCCTCGAGGTCGAAGCGTTCCTCGAAGGTGCCGCCCTGCCCCACGGCCGGCCCGGTGGCCAGCGCGGCCCGGGCGTCGGCGTTCTCCCGGGCCTGCTCGTCGGTCTCGAAGCCCAGCGCCACCCGGCCCCCGCCCCCGGGCAGCAGCGCGATGCCGTAGGCGCGCAGCGGGCTCACGCCGCCGGCGTCCTCGATCCGCTGGTCGGCCTCCGCCTCGGCCTCCGGCCCGGCCTGCGACATCGCGAGGTCGGCGCACGCGTTCGACCCGGTCAGCACGCTGGCCGCCAGCGGCGACGCCCCGTCGGTGGCGAGCGCCCGCACGGCGTCCTCGACGTCCGCGATCCCGGACTCCTCCTCGCCGCGGACCACCGGGACCATCTCGGCGAGGAAGGCGGACTCGTCGGAGAAGAGCGCGAGCCCCTCGTCGCGCAGCAGGACGGCGTGCGCGACCTGCGGCGTCAGCTCGCCGGGGATCTTGGCCTGCAGGTCGAACCCGCCCTCCCACACGCCGTCCTCGTCGTCGGGCTCGGTGAAGCCCGAGCGCTCGAGCCGCTCGGCCATGCGGTCGAGGTCGGCGTCGTCCGCCCCGAGCACGAGCAGCGAGCCGGCCTTCGACTGCAGCAGCGCCTCCCAGTCGGCGCTGGCGGGGGAGATCCCGTACGCCGTCTGCATCGCCGGCCCCGAGAGCGCGAGCGCCGACGTGGCCGTGTAGTCCTTCTCGTAGGCCCGGCCGAGGAAGGCCTCCACCTGGCGCGGCTCCGACGCCCCGTCGAGGTCGGCGCCGAGGTCGTCGCGCACGGCCGCCCAGTCGACCCAGGAGAGCCGCTCGGTGTCGGGCGGGGCGAGCGCCGCCGCCCGCTCCAGGGCGGTCTCGCCGCCGCCGAACCAGCGCACGGCGCCGGCCGCGGCGGCGGTCAGCAGCACGACGGCCAGCACGACCAGCGCCGTCCGACCCAGCGCCGTCCGACCCAGGCCCGTCCGACCCAGCGCCGTCCGACCGGGCAACGTCCGACCGGGCGCCGCGGCGGGGGGGTGGTCCACGAGGGGGGCACTCCTTGCAGTGGGGGCGGGTGTGAGACTAGCCGCATGGGGCAGACCGAGGTCGTCGCCGCAGGCGCCGTCGTGACCCGTCGGGGTCCCCGTGGCCGCGAGGTGCTCCTGATCCACCGGCCGCAGTACGACGACTGGTCGTTCCCCAAGGGCAAGGTCGACCCGGGGGAGCACGTGCTCGGCGCGGCCGTGCGCGAGGTCGCGGAGGAGACCGCGCTGGCGGTGCGGCTCGGGCCGGCGCTCGACCGGCAGCACTACGAGGTCTCCGGGCGGCCCAAGGTCGTGCACTACTGGCTCGCCAGCGTCACCGGCGACGACGACGTCAGCGGCTGGGTCCCCAACGGCGAGGTCGACGAGGTCGCCTGGGTCCCCTGGAAGCAGGCCCGCGACCGGCTGACCTACCCCTACGACCGGCAGACCCTCGCGCAGGCCCGCGGCCTGCGGCGGCGCAGCCGCGCCTTCGTGGTGCTGCGCCACGGGAACGCCAGCCCCCGCAAGAGCTGGCCGGAGGACGACCGCCGCCGCCCGCTGGCCGAGGAGGGGCGCCGGCAGGCCGAGTGGCTGGCGCCGGTGCTCGCGGCGTACGACGTCACCCGGCTGGTCACCTCGGGCAGCACGCGCTGCACCCAGACGCTCGAGCCGTACGCCGCGGCGTCCGGGCTGGCGCTGGACGAGCGCGACGAGCTGAGCGAGGAGGGCGCCACCGACCGGGGCGTGACCGGGCTGGTCGACGAGCTGCTGATGCAGGACGCCGGCGTCGTCGTGTGCACCCACCGCCCCGTGCTGCCCGCCGTGCTGGACGCGCTCGGCGTCGAGGCGGACAAGCTCGAGCCCTCGGAGCTGCTCGTGGTGCACCACCGCGACGGCGCCGTGCTGGCCACCGAGCGCCACCACCCGCACCCCAGCTGAGCGGGCCGGCGGCGCCCGGGGCCCGGCGCCCGGCGCCCGGCGTGATCTCCGTCTCCCCGGGCGGGGCGCCCGGCGGGCGTGCGGCGGGTGTTCACCCGCGGTTCACCCTCCGCGACGCATCAGGACACCTGCGCTGCCTAGTTTTCCCGTGTCACGACCTCACACCCTTCAGGAGACACTTTCGTGAGCACCGCTTCGTTCCGCCGGGCACTCGTGCCCGGCGTTGCCGCCCTCGCGCTCGCCCTCACCGGCTGCTCGGCCAGCAACGAGGACTCCGCCTCCTCCTCGGGCTCCGGCGGCGGCGAGGCCGAGCTGACCGGCACCCTGTCCGGCGGCGGCGCCTCCACCCAGCAGGCCGCCATGGGGGCCTGGGCCGTCGGCTTCCAGGAGCAGTACCCCGACGTCACGGTCAACTACGACCCGATCGGCTCGGGCGGGGGCCGGGAGAACTTCATCTCCGGCGCCTTCCCCTTCGCCGGCACCGACGCCTACCTCTCCGAGGAGGACGGCGAGATCGCGGACGCCACCGAGCGCTGCAACGGCACGGACCCCATCGAGGTCCCGAGCTACGTCAGCCCGATCGCGCTCGCCTTCAACGTCGACGGCGTGGACGAGCTGAACCTCTCGCCCGAGGCCGTGGCGGGCATCTTCGCCGGCGAGATCAAGCAGTGGGACGACCCGGCCATCGCCGACGACAACCCGGACGCCGACCTGCCGGCCGAGCCGATCAACGCCGTGCACCGCTCCGACGAGTCGGGCACGACGGAGAACTTCACCGAGTACCTCGCCGCGGTCGCCCCCGGCACGTGGGACGCGGGCGTCGTCGAGAACTGGCCGACGGAGTACGGCGGCGAGGGCGCCAAGGGCACCTCGGGCGTCGTCTCGGCCGTCAAGAACGGCCAGAACGCCATCGGCTACGCCGACGCGAGCCAGACCCAGGACCTCGCCGTGGCCAAGGTCGGCGTCGGCGGCGACTTCGTGGAGCCGTCGGCCGAGGCCGCCTCGAAGATCCTCGAGGTCTCGGACCGCGTCGAGGGCCGCTCCGACGTCTCGATGGCGGTCGACCTCGACCGCCAGACCGAGGAGTCGGGCACCTACCCGGTCGTGCTGACGTCCTACCTGATCGCCTGCCAGACCTACGGCGACCAGCAGGAGGCCGACCTCGTCAAGGCATACGTGGGCTACGTCATCAGCGACGAGGGTCAGAACCTCGCGGCCGACGAGGCCGGCTCCGCGCCGCTCTCCGACGGTTTGCAGAAGGAGGCGCAGGGCATCATCGACGGGATCTCGGCGGGCTGACACCCATCCCGGGACCGATCTCTCGAGTGACGGAGCGGGGGTCCGGTGCCACCATGGCACCGGACCCCCGCGCCGCGCCCGGGAGCGGCGGCCCCCGGCCCGGTGGCCACCGGGCCGCGGACGCCGGCCAGCACAGGTGAGGAAGAGGAGCACGGTGGCGACAGAGACACCCGAGGCGCCGGCCAGCAACCCGGAGCTGCAGGGGAACCGACACGGCGGCGACGTCGTCTTCGCCGGGCTGGCGCGCTCGTCCGGCCTGCTGATCATGCTCGCGCTCGCGGGCGTGGCGGCCTTCCTCGTGATCCAGGGCGCCCCCGCGGTCGACAACACGGGCGACGACGTCTACGGCAAGAGCGGCATCACGGCGTACGTCTGGCCGCTGCTCTTCGGCACCCTGCTCGCCTCGCTGATCGCGATGCTCATCGCGGCGCCGCTGGCGATCGGCGTCGGCCTGGTGATCAGCCACTACGCCCCCCGGCCGATCTCGAAGACCCTCGGCTGGCTGGTCGACCTGCTCGCCGCGATCCCGTCGGTCGTCTACGGCCTGTGGGGCATCGCCTTCCTCGCGCCCAACATCTTCCCGGTGTTCACCTGGCTCGAGCGCAACCTCGGCTTCCTCCCCTTCTTCGTCGGGCCGGTCACCACCGGCCGGACGATCCTGACCGCCTCGATCGTGCTGGCGATCATGGCGCTGCCGATCATCACCGCGATCTTGCGCGAGGTCTTCGCGCAGACGCCGTGGTCGCACGAGGAGGCGGCGCTCGCGCTCGGCGCGACGCGCTGGGAGATGATCCGGATGACCGTCTTCCCCTATGCGCGCTCCGGCATCATCTCCGCGACGCTGCTCGGGCTCGGCCGGGCGCTGGGCGAGACGATGGCGATCGCGCTGGTCCTCTCGGCCACCGGCATCGTCACCTTCAACCTGATCTCCTCGCAGAACCCCTCCACGATCGCCGCCAACATCGCGCTGCAGTTCGGCAACGCCTCGGGCGCCAAGATCGACACCCTGATCTTCAGCGGCCTGGTGCTCTTCGTCCTGACGTTTGCCGTCAACTTCGTCGGCCGCGGCATCGCCCTGCGCGCCCAGGGCAAGGAGTGAGCGACGTGACCCCCACCGACACCACCACCGGCCCGGCGGGCGACCCGGCGGGCGACCCGGCGGGCGACCGGGCCTCGACCGACGCCGCCTTCGAGGCGGCCGTCGCGCCGCTGACCGGGGCGCAGCTGCCGCGGGTGGCCACGCCGCTGGCGATCCTGGTCTCCTTCGGCGTGGGCGCCCTCGTCGCGATGCTGGCCGGCTACGGCTGGGTCGCCGCCGCGGCCATCGGCTGGCTCGTGCTCGTCGTGGCCCTGCCGCTCTGGTCGCGCGCGATCGAGGGCCGCCGCCCGGCCACGGACCGGCTCGCCACGCTGCTGGTCTGGTCGGCCTTCGTCCTCGCCATGCTGCCCCTGGTCAGCCTGGTGTGGACCGTGGTCAGCAACGGCGCGGGGGTCCTCGTCGCCGACTTCCCGCAGTTCTTCACCGCCTCGCAGCGCGGGGTGCTGGGCGAGGGCGGCGGCATCTACCACGCCCTCCAGGGCACGGTGATCATCACCGCCCTGGCCACCGCGATCTCGGTGCCGATCGGCGTGATGACGGCGATCTACCTCGTCGAGTACGGCCAGGGCAACCCGATGGCGCGCGTGATCACCTTCCTCGTGGACGTGATGACGGGCATCCCCTCGATCGTGGCGGGCCTCTTCGCCTACGCGCTCTTCGTGATCTTCTTCGGGCCCGGGGTCCGGATGGGCATCGGCGGCGCCGTGGCCCTGTCGGTGCTGATGGTCCCCATCGTCGTGCGCGCCGCCGAGGAGATGCTCAAGCTCGTGCCGGACGACCTGCGCGAGGCGTCGTACGCCCTCGGCATCCCGAAGTGGCGCACCATCGTCAAGGTCGTCCTGCCGACCGCCGTGGCCGGCATCGTGACCGGCGTGACGCTCGCCGTGGCGCGCGTCGCCGGCGAGACCGCGCCGCTGCTGATCATCGCGGGGCTCACGACGTCGACGAACGTGAACCCGTTCGACGGGCGGATGGCCACCCTGCCGGTCTTCATCTTCTACTCGGTCACGCAGCCCCCCGGCAACTACGCCGCCGAGTACGCCGACCGCGCCTGGGGCGCGGCGCTGCTCCTGGTGGTCATCGTCATGCTCCTGAACGTCGCCGCGCGCGTGATCGGCGCGGTGTTCGCTCCCAAGACCGGTCGCTGAGCAGACAACTCCGGCGACGAGAGGAAGAATCTCCACCATGGCCAAGAGCATCGAGGTCTCGGACCTGAACATCTACTACGGCGACTTCTGCGCCGTGGAGGGTGTCAACATGACCGTGCGACCCCGCGCCGTGACGGCCTTCATCGGCCCCTCGGGCTGCGGCAAGTCCACCTTCTTGCGGTCGCTGAACCGGATGCACGAGGTGGTCCCGGGGGGCCGCGTCGAGGGCAAGGTGGTCGTCGACGGCCAGTCGCTCTACGACCCGGCCGTCGACCCGGTGGCCGTGCGCCGCCAGATCGGCATGGTCTTCCAGAAGCCGAACCCCTTCCCGACGATGTCCATCTACGACAACGTCGTGGCCGGCAACCGGCTCAACTCCAAGCGGCTGAAGAAGTCCGAGGCCGACGACATGGTCGAGCGCGCCCTGCGCGCCGCCAACCTGTGGACCGAGGTCAAGGGCCGGCTCGGCAAGCCCGGCATGGGCCTCTCCGGCGGCCAGCAGCAGCGGCTGTGCATCGCGCGCGCCATCGCCGTCCAGCCGCAGGTGCTGCTGATGGACGAGCCGTGCTCGGCGCTCGACCCGATCTCCACCTCCGCGATCGAGGACCTGATCCACGAGCTGAAGACCGACTACACGATCGTCATCGTCACCCACAACATGCAGCAGGCCGCGCGGGTCTCCGACGACACCGGCTTCTTCAACCTCAAGGCCACCGGCGAGCCCGGCCACCTGGTGGAGTTCAACCCCACCAAGAAGATGTTCTCCAACCCCGACAACGAGTCCACCGAGGCCTACATCTCCGGCCGCTTCGGCTGAGCGGGTCTTCTGGCTGGTCTGGCACGGTCTTGCGGCCCGCTCTCCGGCCCGCTCTCCGCGGCCCGCTCTCCCGGCCCCGGGGGCACGCTGTGAGAACACAGCGTGGTGCGGCGGCCCGGCGTACGACGCTGTGAGAACACAGGGTGGTGGGCGGCCCTGGGCGCGACGCTCTGAGAACCCAGCGGTCGGCCCGGGCGCCCCGCGGGCGCGACGCTCTGAGAACACAGGGTGGTCGGGCGGCCCTGGGCGCGACGCTCTGAGAACACAGGGTGGTCGGGCGCCACGGGCGCCACGCTCTGAGAACCCAGCGTGGTCGGGCGAGCCGGTGGCCACCTCCTGAGAGCTGAGCGTTGTCGCCGCCCCCTCAACGCCACGCTCTGAGAGCACAGCGCGCACGATCCGCGCGCGAACACACCCTCTGAGTGCAGACGGCACCGGGCGAGCCCTCCCCAGCACCCACCGTCCGCACAGCGCGTCGACGAACCCTGTGGAGAGGCCCGGCGGCGGGCCACGAACAGCTGAAGGATGAGGTGATGGACCCGGCCGACGTCCCCCGCCACCCCACGCGACCGCACCTGGTGCCTCCCGTGCGGGTCGACAGCCTCGGCATCACCGGGCCCTCTCCGAACCAGGCGCGGGGCCGACTCTGGCGCCGCACGAGCCCGGCCCGTTACGTGCCCACCCGCGTCGATGGCAGCCACCCCGAGCAGCGGGCCCTCGAGGCCGCCCAGGTGCTCGGGCCGGGTGGCGCCGTCACCGGATGGGCGGCCCTGCGCTGGGCCGGCGCGGAGTGGTTCGACGGCCTCGACCGGCGCAAGGGCCTGCGTCCGGTGATGCTGGCCGTGGGGTTCGAGCGGGACCAGCACCCGTTCCCGGGCGCGCGCGTCTCGCGGGAGCGGCTGCCGGCCGAGGACGTGGCGCTGGTGGACGGCGTCCCCGTCACCACGATGCTGCGCTCGGTGCTCTTCGAGGCCCGCTACGCACCGGATGACGTCGAAGCCGTCGTCGCCGTCGACATGGCGATCCGGGCGGGGCTCGTGGACGTCGCCGCCCTGACTCGGTACGTCGACCGGCTGCGCGGCTGGACCGGCGTGCAGCGGGCGCGGCGCGCGGTCGAGCTGGCCGCGGACAACAGCTGGTCGCCGTGGGAGACGCGGCTCCGCCTCGCCTGGATCCTCGATGCGGGGCTGCCGAGACCGCTCTGCAACGCGCCCGTCTTCGACCGTCAAGGGCACCATGTCGGCACGCCGGACCTGCTCGACCCGTTGGCCGGACTCGCGATCGAGTACGAGGGCAGCCTCCACCTGGAGGGCCGTCGGCGGGCCAAGGACCTGGCGCGCGAGGACGGCCTGCGCAACGTCGGCCTCGAGTACGTCGCGGTCGTCAGCTCCGACATGGGCGACGACGCGCGCACCCGCGCTCGCCTGGTGGCGCGGCTGACGGGCGCTCGCCGCCGCGCCCGGTGGGAGGCTCCCGAGCAGCGGGCGTGGACGCTTGCCCAGCCGGCCTGGTGGCTGGAGCGCCACGGTCGCGGGGCGGGTGGCCGTACGGCGTCCCCCTGAGACACCAGCGTGGTCCGTGACGGGCCTGGACCACGCTCTGTTCTCACAGCGCGCGGCCGGGGGCCTGGGGCGACGCTCTGTTCTCACAGCGCGCGGCCGGGGGGTCTGGGGGACGCTCTGTTCTCACAGCGCGCGGCCGGGGGGTCTGGGGGCACGCTCTGTTCTCACAGGGTGCGGCCGGGGGGTCTGGGGGGACGCTCTGTTCTCACAGGGTGCGGCCGGGGGGTCTGGGGGGACGCTCTGTTCTCACAGGGTGCGGCCGGGGGGTCTGGGGGGACGCTCTGTTCTCACAGGGTGCGGCCGGGGGGCCTGGGGCGACGCTCTGTTCTCACAGCGCGCGGCCGGGGGCCTGGGGGGACGCTCTGTTCTCACAGCGCGCGGCCCGGGGGCCTGGGGCCACGCTCTGTTCTCACAGCGCGGCCCCCCACCGGCCGCCCACCCACCCCCTACAGCAACACCTCGAGCACCAGGTGCGCGACGCCGTAGCAGCCCCCCGCAGCGAGGGCGGCCATGGGGAAGGTGAGCACCCAGGCGACCAGGATCGAGCGCGCCACCCCCCACCGCACGGCGGAGAGCCGCTTGGTCGCGCCGACCCCCATCACGGCCGAGGTGATGGTGTGCGTGGTCGAGATGGGCGCCTCATAGACGTACGCCGTGGTGTAGAGCACCGACGCCGCCACCGACTCCGCCGCGAAGCCGCGGGCCGGGTCGAGGTCGATGATCCGCCGGCCGAGGGTCCGCATGATCCGCCACCCGCCGGCATAGGTCCCCAGCGAGATCGCGGACGCCGCGGCGGCGATCACCCACAGCGGCAGGGGGTCCCCCTCGGAGGCGTAGCCGCCCGCCACCAGCGCCAGGAAGATCACCCCCATCGTCTTCTGCGCGTCCTGCAGGCCGTGCCCGAGCGCCATCGCCGCCGCGGAGACGGTCTGGGCCGCCCGGAACCCCCGGTTGGCGCGCCCGGGCCGCGCGCGCCGGAAGATCCACATGATCGCGATCATCACCGCCGCCGCGGCCGCGAAGGCGAACAGCGGCGAGAGCAGCATCGGGATGAGGACCTTGTTCAGCACGGTGTCCCAGCTGACGCTCACCCCGCCCGCGATGGCGGCCCCGCCCAGCCCCCCGATCAGCGCGTGCGAGGACGACGACGGCAGTCCGAGCCGCCAGGTGATCAGGTTCCAGGTGATCGCCCCGAGGAGGCCGGAGAGCACGATCACCAGCGCGTGCACCGTCGCGTCGGTGGAGGCGCCGGGCTCCAGCACCGAGGGCGGGAAGTCGATCACCTCGGAGACCGTCTGCGCGACCTTCTGCCCGAGGAAGGCGCCGACGAAGTTCATCACCGCGGCGAGCCCCAGCGCGATCCGCGGGGTCAGCGCCCGGGTCGAGACCGACGTCGCGATCGCGTTGGCGGCGTCGTGGAAGCCGTTCGTGTAGTCGAAGGCGAGGGCGACGACGACGACCGCGACGATGATCGCGATCTCCACCTAGCTCTCCTTGACGGCGATCTGCTCGACGATGTTCGCGACCTTCTCGAAGGCGTCGATCGCCCCCTCCAGCGCCTCCGCGACGTCCTTCAGCTTGATCACCTCGAGCGGCGGGTAGCCGTCGCCGAAGAGCCCGCCCAGCACCGCGCGGTGCGTCCGGTCGCCGGCGTTCTCGAGCCGGTTGATCTCGACCCAGTAGTCGCTCATCCCGCTCATCGAGCGCAGCGAGGGCATCGCGGCCGCGGTGATCTCGGCGCAGCGCCGCAGCACCTCGACCTGGTCGGAGAAGTCGGTCGGCACCTGGTCGAGCTCGTAGAGCAGGATCAGGTCGACGGCCTCGTCCATCTCGTCCATCACGTCGTCGAGCCCCGAGGCGAGGGCGTAGATGTCCTCGCGGTCGAAGGGCGTCACGAACGTCTTGTTGAGCTGGCGCACGATCGCGTGGGTGGTCTCGTCGGCCGCGTGCTCGGCGTCCCGCATCCGCCCGGCGATCGCCTCGCGGTCGGCGTCGTCGGCGAGCATCTCCACGAGCAGCGCGGCGCCGTCGACGAGGTGCTGGGCCGACTCGGCGAACAGGTCGTAGAACGACGACTCGACCGGGCGCAGGGAGAAGCCCACGAACGCGCTCCTCACGCTGCGGGGACGGGTGTGCGCGAGACATCGTAGGGGCCCCGCACCGCCGCGCCGCGACCGGCACGGCCGCACCGCCGCGGCGCGCCGGGCCGCGAGGCCGGGCGGGTCAGCCGCGCCGCCGCCGCTGCCGGTCGATCAGGACCTGCTGCAGGTGCTGGGTGCCGTCGGTGTGCGTCCAGCTGCCGTCGCTCTCGAGCTTCCAGACCGACGTGTGGTCGTCGAAGCTGAGGTCGAGCAGGTTGCCGAGCTCGGCGATGTTGGTCTGGTCGTCGAGGCGCACCAGCACCTCGACCCGGCGGTCGAGGTTGCGGTGCATCATGTCGGCCGAGCCGATCCACACCGACGGGTCGCCGTCGTTCTCGAACCAGAAGACCCGGCTGTGCTCCAGGAAGCGCCCGAGCACCGAGCGCACCTCGATCGTCTCCGAGAGCCCCGGTACGCCGGGTCGCAGCGCGCAGATCCCGCGCACCAGCAGCTGGACGGGCACGCCCGCCCGCGAGGCGAGGTAGAGCGCGTCGATCAGGGCCTCGTCGACGATCGAGTTGGCCTTCATCCGGATCCGGGCGGGCCGCCCGGCCTGGTGGTGCTCGATCTCGCGGTGGATGCGCGCGACGAGCCCGTCCCGGATCGAGTCCGGCGCGACCAGCAGCTGCTCGTAGGAGGCGTTGCGCGAGTAGCCCGAGAGGTTGTTGAACAGGTGCGCGACGTCCTCGCCGATCACGTCGTCGCAGGTGATCAGGCCGAGGTCCTCATAGAGCCGCGCGGTCTTCGGGTTGTAGTTGCCGGTGCCGATGTGGGTGTAGCGGCGGATCCCGTCGGGCTCGTCGCGCACCACCATCGAGAGCTTGCAGTGGGTCTTGAGCCCGACCAGCCCGTAGACCACGTGGCAGCCGGCGTGCTCGAGCTTGCGCGCCCAGCGGATGTTGGCCTGCTCGTCGAAGCGCGCCTTGATCTCCACGATCACCAGCACCTGCTTGCCGGCCTCGGCGGCGTCGACGAGGGCGTCGATGATCGGGGAGTCGCCGGAGGTGCGGTAGAGCGTCTGCTTGATCGCCAGCACGTGCGGGTCGGCCGCGGCCTGCTCGATGAACCGCTGCACCGAGGTGGCGAAGGAGTCGTAGGGGTGGTGCAGCAGCACGTCGTGGCTGCGGGCGGCCTTGAAGACGTCGACCGGCGAGGCGGACTCCACCTCGGCCAGCAGCCGGTGGGTGGTCGGCACGAACGCCGGGTAGCGCAGGTCCTCGCGGGGCAGGTCGGCGATGTCGTGCAGCCCGCGCAGGTCGAGCGGGCCGGGCAGCGTGAACACCTCGGCCTCGCTGACGTCGAGCTCGGAGATCAGCAGCTCGCGCACCTCGGGGTCGATCGACTCCTCGACCTCGAGCCGCACGGGCGGCCCGAACTTGCGCCGCAGCAGCTCCTTCTCGAGCGCCGCCAGCAGGTTCTCGGCGTCGTCCTCCTCGACCTCGAGGTCCTCGTTGCGGGTGACCCGGAAGGTGTGCACCTGCAGCACCTCCATGCCGGGGAAGAGCCGCTTGAGGTGCTCGCGGATCACGTCCTCCAGCGGCACGAACCGCTGGTTGCCGACGGGCACGAACCGGCTGAAGATCGGCGGCACCTTCACGCGCGCGAAGTGCTCCTTGCCGTCGTCGGGGTTGCGCACCACGACGGCGAGGTTGAGCGAGAGCCCCGAGATGTAGGGGAAGGGGTGCGCCGGGTCGACCGCCAGCGGCGTCAGCACCGGGAAGACCTTGTCCTTGAAGAGCCGCTTGCAGGTCTTCTGCTCCTCGCGGTCGAGGTCGTCCCAGCGCACGAGCTGGATGCCCTCCCCGGCCAGGGCCGGGACGATGTCGTCGACGAAGACCCGGGCGTGCCGCTCCATCAGGTCGCCCGCGGCCTGCCAGATGTGCTCCAGCACGTCGCGGGGGAGCAGGCCGGACGCCGCCCGCACGGCCACGCCGGCCGCGATGCGCCGCTTCAGGCCGGCGACCCGGACCATGAAGAACTCGTCGAGGTTCGAGGTGAAGATCGCCAGGAAGCGCACCCGCTCCAGCAGCGGGATCGACGGGTCCTCGGCGAGCTCGAGCACCCGCTGGTTGAAGTGCAGCCAGGAGATCTCGCGGTCGAGGAAGCGGTCGCCGAAGCCCGAGACCTCGGCGACGGCGTCGGCGTCCGGCCGGTAGGGCGGCTCGACGTCGAAGCTGTCGGCTCCCTCGGTGTTCGGCTGGCCCTCGAGCGGCCCCTCGTCGAGCGAGCCGGTCACGGCGTGCAGGATCGACGAGTCGGCGTTCATGGGCCGATCCTCCCACCGAGGGGTGAACCGGGGGTAGCCACCGGGCGTCGCCGGGGTGCGGGCGGACACAATGACCCGATGGAGCTCGTCCTCGTCTTCGCCGCCGTGCTGCTCGCGGCGGTGCTCCTCTCGAGCGTGGCCAAGCGGACGGTGCTCTCCACCGCGGTGATCTTCCTGGCCGCGGGCTTCGTGCTCGGCGACCCGGTGCTGGGCGTGATCTCGGTGGCCCCCGAGGACCACCTGGTGATGCTCCTGGCCGAGCTCGCGCTCTTCGCCGTGCTCTTCAGCGACGGCATGCGGCTGGGCTGGCGGGACCTCGTCTCGGCGTGGCGGCTCCCGGGCCGCGCGCTCGTGCTCGGGCTGCCGTTGACGCTCGTGGTCACGGCGCTGGTCGCGCACTACGTGGTGCAGCTCGACTGGGCCGAGGCCTTCCTGGTCGGCGCCGTGCTGGCCCCGACCGACCCCGTCTTCGCCTCCGCGCTGGTCGGCAACCGCGCCGTGCCGCAGCGCCTGCGCCGCCTGCTCAACGTCGAGTCGGGGATCAACGACGGGCTGGCCCTGCCGTTCGTGGTGGTGCTGCTCTCGGTGGTCGAGGGCTCCGGGGAGGCGGGCGCGATCGACCTGGGCATCGAGCTGGCCCTCGGCCTGCTGATCGGGGTCGCCGTGCCGCTGCTCGCGATCTGGCTGGAGCGCCTGCCGGTGCTGCAGGCCTCCGCGCAGTACCAGCCCCTGAACGCCGTCGCGATCGGCCTGCTGGTGCTCGGGCTCGCCGAGGTGGCCCACGGCAACCTCTTCCTCGCCGCCTTCGCCGCCGGCGTCACCGTCGCGACGGCGGGGGAGGAGCAGCGGGAGTCCTTCGAGGAGTTCGGCGAGCTCGTGGCCGAGCTGCTCAAGCTCGCCGCGCTGCTGCTCTTCGGCGCCCTGATCACCCCGGCCCTGCTCGGCGACCTGGGCTGGCGCGGCTGGGTCTTCGTGGTGCTGGCCCTCGCGATGGCCCGCCCGGTCGCGCTCTGGGTGTCCTTCCTCGGGACCGGGCTGGCGGCGCGCGAGCAGGCCGCCGCGATGTGGTTCGGCCCGAAGGGGTTCGCGTCGGTGGTCTACGGGCTGCTCGTGCTCAACTCCGGCATCGCCGACGCGGAGTTCATCTTCCACCTCGTGGCCGCCACCGTCGCCCTGTCGATCGTGCTGCACTCCTCGACCGACGTGGTCGTCGGCCGGGCGTTCGACGAGCCGCGGGAGACGCCGGTCTGGCACGGCGAGGACCCCGAGCCCGGGGACCGCCCCGGAGAGCCCGGGGACCGCCCCGGAGAGCCCGGGGACCGCCCCGCGTAGCCGGGCGCGATCAGTCGCCGGGCCACTCCCCGGTCCAGCGCTCGAAGAGGCGGGCGCCGCCGCGCTGGACCACGGCCTTGACCATCGCGAAGATCGTGCCCTGGACGGCGGCGGCGAGGACGACCTCGCGCATCGGGTACTCCGACTGCAGCGCCTGGGGCGCGTCGGCGCCCTCGCCGGCGCTGGCGCGCTTCCAGACCTGCTCGAAGATCCGGCCGGCGACGACGCCGGCCACGATCGAGCTGATGATCCCGATCGGTTGGTAGAGGATCTTCGCCGACGTGCTCGTCGGCTTCTCGCCTCGCTCAGCCACGGGGGCTCTCCTTCGCGGTGTCCCCGGCGTTCGCCTGGGGGTCGTCGTCCCGGCCGCGCGTCTCGCGGATCCGGCGGGCCCGGGAGACGAGCTCGGCCTCCTTCTTCTCGGCCTTGTCGACCCCCGTGCGGTCGCGCAGGGGCAGCTGCACCTGCGACTCGGCCGGCATGCCGGCCTGGAGCTCCCGGCTGCGCTCGAGCTCGGCGTCCAGCTCGGCCCCGAAGAGCAGGGCCAGGTTGGTGATCCAGAGCCACAGCAGGAAGATGATCACGCCGGCCAGCGAGCCGTAGGTCTTGCTGTAGCTGCCGAAGTTGGCGACGTAGAACCCGAAGGCCGCCGACAGCAGGATCCAGGTCAGGATCGCGAGGACGGCCCCGACGCTGAGCCAGCGGAAGCGCGGCTGCCGCACGTTGGGCGTGAACTGGTAGAGCAGCGCCACGATCAGGATCACGACCGCGAGCAGCACGGGCCACTTGGCGATCGACCAGATGGTCACCGCGGTGCCGCCGACGCCGATCGCGGACCCCACGGCGTCGGCCGCCGGGCCGCTCACGACGAGCCCGACGGCGACGAGGGCGACGAGGGCGACCAGGACGGCGGTGAGCAGATACATCTGCGGCCGCAGCTTCCAGATCGGGCGGCCCTCGCCGACCTCGTAGATGCGGTTCATCGCGCGGCCGAACGAGCCGACGTAGCCCGAGGCGGAGAAGAGCGCCAGCGCGAGGCCGACGATCAGGGCGATCCCGGCGCCGCCGGAGGTGGAGAGCTCCTGCAGGCGGGGCTGGATCGTGTCCGCCGCCGAGCCGGCGCCGACGTCGCGGAGGATCTGCATCAGGGTGTCGACCGTCTTCTGGCCCTGGCCGACGACCCCGACCAGGGAGAGCAGCGCGATGGCGGCGGGGAAGAGCGCGAGGACGGAGTAGTAGGTCAGCCCCGCCGCGATGTCGGTGCACTCGTCCTTGCTGAACTCGCGCACCACGCGGCGCAGCACGAACGTCTTCGCCGGTCCGCGCAGGTCGCCCGGGCTCTCCGGCTTGTCGGCGTGCTCCGGGGCCGGCGCGTGGCTGGTGTCCTTCTTCTTCCGGGAGAGCAGGGCCACGGGTCAGCCCTTCCTGCGCCGGCGCCAGACGATCAGCCCGACCACGAGGACCACCGCGGCGGCGCCCGCCGCCGGCACCTCGGGGCGCAGGCGGCCGTCGGGGCCGGTGAGCGAGCCCTTGACGCGCTCGGTGCCCTGGGCCACCGAGCGCCGGGCCCGGGTCTTCACGTCGAGCTTGTAGCCCAGCGCCGCGACCGTCTCGCCGAGCTGCTGGCGGGCCGCCTCGATCTCGGCCTCGAGCCGGTCGGTCTCGGAGGGCTGGCCGTTGCTCGAGCCGGATGACTTGTTCGTTGCCTCAGCCACGACGGGCCTCCTGCACGGTCTGGACGTCGGTCCGGATGCTCTCGGCGCTGGTCGCGACGGGCTGGGGCGCCTGCCCGACCTGCTGCTTGCCGGCGAGGGCGAGGACGCCGGCGAGCGCGAGGACCGCGACCCCGACGATCACCGCGGCGAGCCACGCCGGCAGCGCCAGGGCGAGCGCCAGGACGGCGGCGGCGATGAGCACGCCGAGCCCGTAGAGCGCGACGGCGCCGGCCGTGCCGAAGAGGCCGACGCCCAGCCCGGCGTGCTTGGCCGCCTGGCTGATCTCGGCGCGCGCCAGCTGCATCTCGGCCCGCACCAGGTGCGAGGTCTGCTCCGAGAGCCGCGTCATCAGCTCCGGCGTGGAGAGCTCCTCCGGCTCAGGCACGGGGGTCCCGCGCCGACGAGGCCGGCGACCCGGGGCTGCCCGTGGTGGAGGCGGAACCCCCGTTCGCGACGCTGGCGCCCTTGTGCTTGGCCGTCTGCGCGGCGTCGGCGGCCTGGTCCTTCGCCGTCTCCGCCGCCTCGGTGCCCTTCTGCTTGGCCTGCTCGACGCCCTGCTGCACGCGCGGGTCGCGGCGCACCTTCTGGGCGGTGGACCCGGCCTGGGCCTTGATCTTCTCGTACCGCTCCTGCCCGGCGCGGGCGCCGAGGACGTAGCCGATGCCGGCCCCCACGAGCAGTGCTGCCTTGCCCTTCATGTGTCCCTACCTCCGAGTGGGTGTCTCGCGCCGGGCCATGGTGTGTGGCGCGAGGTGGTGCCTCGTCGCCATGCTTGGGCCCGCACCCAAGCGCGGGCTCACCCCTTCGGCAGCCCGCGCTAACCTCACCCGTTGTGACGACAGCACTGGGGACAGCCGCCGCCGCCCGACCCGCGACCCCCACCCGGGGCGCCCGCCTGAGGCGGGGGATCGGGCTGGCCCGCGCCCGCGTCGAGACCGCCTTGCTCCCCGCCGTGCTGCGGCTGCCCCCGGGGGTGCAGCGGCGCATCGCCGGGCCCCCGATCGAGCGCGAGGGCCAGATCCTCGACCGCGAGACCCAGCTGCTGCTCCGGATGTTGGCCGTCGCCGGCCCGCCGGTCGAGGAGCTGCCGGTCGCCGCGGGCCGCCCCCGCCTGGACAAGGACTGCGCCGTCGTCGGCGGGCGGCCGCCCGTCGGCGAGACGGCGCCGCTCGAGGTGGCCGGGGCCACGGGCCCGCTGCCGGCCCGGCTCTACGTCCCCCGCGCCCGCGTCGGCTCCTCCGGCGGCGACGGGCTGCTCGTCTTCTTCCACGGGGGCGGCTGGGTGTTCGGCAGCCTCGACTCCCACGACGCCCCCTGCCGGGTGCTGGCCGAGCGGGCCGGCGTCCGGGTGCTCTCCGTCGACTACCGGCTGGCCCCGGAGCACCCGTTCCCGGCGGCCCACGACGACGCCCTCGCGGCCTACCGCTGGGTCGTCGAGCACGCCGCCGAGCTCGGCGCCGACCCCGGCCGGCTGGCCGTCGGGGGCGACTCGGCGGGCGGCAACCTCGCCGCCGGCGTCGCCCTGGCCGCGGCGCGCGAGGGGCTGCCGCTGCGCTTCCAGTCGCTGGTCTACCCGGCGACCGACATGACGCGGAGCATGGCGAGCCACCGGTCCTTCGCGGAGGGCTTCTACCTGAGCGAGCGCTTCATGGACCTCGCCGCCGAGAGCTACCTGCCGGTCGAGTCCGACTGGCGCGACCCGCGCGCCTCGCCGCTCTTCGACGAGGTGCCCGCCGGGCTGGCGCCGGCCCACGTCGTCACGGCCGGCTTCGACCCGCTGCGCGACGAGGGTGAGGCCTACGCGCGCAAGCTCGAGGAGGCCGGCGTCGCGGTCGAGCTGCGCCGCTACGCCTCGCTGATCCACTCGTTCTTCAACGTCGTCGGCGGCGGGACGTCGGCCCGCGGCGCCGTCGAGGACGTCGCCGACCGCCTCCGCCTGGCGCTCGCGGGCTGACGGCGGGCCCGTAGGCTCGGCCCCACACGTCCTGGTGGGGGTCCCCCGTGTTGTCGCTCTCCTCCCGGCCGCGGCTCCGCGTCGTGGGGCTGGTGGCCGCGCTGCTGCTCGTGCTGTCGGTCGCCGTCGCGCTCGGCGCCTCGGAGCGCGCGACCTCCCCCGGGCCGAGCGCCGGCGTGCGGACGGTCTTCATGGGTGACTCGATCACCCACGCCGGCGGCCGGTCCTTCACCTCGCCGCCGACGCCCCGCTCGTGGGTGCGCTACGTCGTCGCCGACGAGCGCTCGCCGTGGCGGTTCGTGGCCAACGTCGCGGTCAGCGGCGAGCGGCTCGACCAGATGGCGGCGCGCTTCGAGCGCGACGTCCTCGCCCGCGAGCCGGCGGGCGTGGTCATCCTCGGCGGCACCAACGACGTCATCCAGGGGGTGCCGGTGGACGACGCGCTGCCGCACCTGGAGCGGATGATCGACCTGGCCCACCTCGCCGGCGCCGAGGTCTGGGTCGTCGCGCCGCCGCCGCTCGAGGCGCCGGGCTACGACGTCCAGCCCCTGCGGCAGGCCGAGCAGGCGCTGGCCGAGCAGGCCGGCGCGACCTGGGTCGACCCCCTGGACGCCGTCGGCTCCCCCTCGCGCTGGGAGCCCGGCCTGAGCAGCGACGGGGTGCACCCCACCGAGGAGGGGGCGCGGGCCCTGGGCGAGGCCGTCCTCGACCGGGTCGGTCGCTGAGGCCCCCGGGGGCCGCGTCGCGGCGGCCGCGGCGTCAGTAGACCAGCGCCTGGGTGCCGTCGGCCAGCGCCTCCTCGACGAAGCCGGCGGCGCCGCGGATCCCGGCGTCCCCGGCCAGCTGCTCCTCGGTCACCTCGCGGCGGAAGGCGCACTGGGAGCAGACGGTGACGCGGCCGCCGGCGAGCACGGCCTCCAGCAGCTCGGCGGCGGGCGTGGCGCCGGGCAGGCCGAGGTCGACGTCGCGCCCGGCGACGGCGAACCAGACCGCCTCGCCGGTCAGCCACAGGCTGACCTCGGCCCCGGCGGCGAGCCCCATCGCGGCGACGGTGAGGCCCTGGTTGCAGCGCTCGGGGTCCTCCGCGCCGCAGGTGACCTTGACGAGCAGTCGGCGGGTCGAGTCGGGCATGCCCCCCACACTAGGGTGGGCCCATGCCCTTCGAGCTCCCGGACGACCTGCACCCGCACTGCGGTCCGCTCGCCTGGATGCTCGGCACCTGGCGCGGCAACGGCCACGGGGACTACCCGACGATCGACGCCTTCCAGTTCGGCCAGGAGCTGATCTTCACCCACGACGGGCGGCCGTTCTTCCACTACATGGCCCGCGCCTGGATCATCGACGAGGCGGGGGAGAAGGTGCGCGACGCCGCCATCGAGACCGGCTTCCTGCGCTGCCCCGAGCAGGGCAAGGTCGAGATGATCCTCGCGCACAACACCGGCTTCATGGAGATCTGGTATGGCACCGCCGGCGACGGCAAGCTCGACCTGAGCACCGACGCGGTCGGCCGCACCGAGACCGCGAAGGAGGTCACCGGCGGCACCCGGCTCTACGGGAATGTGGAGGGCGACCTGCTCTACGCCTACGACATGGCCGCCGTCGGCCAGGAGCTCCAGCCGCACCTCTGGGCCCGCCTCCAGCGCGCCTGACCGCGGCGCGCCCACGCTGGTTGCTCACAGGGTGGTGCTGGGGGGCGCGCGACCACGCTGGTTGCTCACAGGGTGGTGCCCGGGGGTGCGTGACCACGCTGGTTGCTCACAGGGTGGTGCCCGGGGGCGCGCGACCACGCTGGTTGCTCACAGGGTGGTGCCCGGGGGCGCGCGACCACGCTGGTTGCTCACAGGGTGGTGCCCGGGGGCGGGTGACCACGCTGGTTGCTCACAGGGTGGTGCCCGGGGGCGCGCGACCACGCTGGTTGCTCACAGGGTGGCGCCCGGGGGCGCGCGACCACGCTGGTTGCTCACAGGGTGGTGCCGGGGGGCGCGCGACCACGCTGGTTGCTCACAGGGTGGTGCCCGGGGGCGCGCGACCACGCTGGTTGCTCACAGGGTGGCGCCCGGGCGGCGCGCGACCACGCTGGTTGCTCACAGCGCGGGGGCGCGCTCCCCCGAGCGGCCGCGCCGAGCGCTAGCATCGAGCGGACCATGAGCGACGACCTGCGCGACCGGCTGCGCGGCCAGGGCCTCCGCCTGACGCCGCAGCGCGAGCTGGTGCTGCAGGCGGTGGACACGCTCGGGCACGCCACGCCCGACGAGGTCCTGGCCGAGGTGCACACGCACTCCAGCGCGATCAACATCTCGACCGTCTACCGCACGCTGGAGGTCCTCGAGGGGCTCGGCCTGGTGCGGCACGCGCACCTGAGCGACCGCGCCCCGACCTACCACTCCACCAGCGACCACGAGCACTTCCACCTCGTCTGCCGGAATTGCGACCGCGTCGTCTCGGTTGGGCCGGATGAGGCGGCGTCGTTCACCGCCCTGCTGCACGAGCGGCACGGGTTCGACGCCGACGTCGGGCACCTGACCGTGTTCGGCACCTGTACGACCTGCCGCCCCGCCGGCACCGTCGACGCCACCGCCGACGACCCCGCCGACGACACCGGGGCGGCCCCCGAGGAGACCCGATGAGCACCCCGTCCGCCACCCACCGCAGCCCGCTGCTCGACCTGCCCGGCGCCGTCGACGGCGACGGCGTCGACGCCGGCGTCCCGGCCCACTACGGCTCGTTCACCCGCGAGGCCCGCACGCTGGCCGCCGGCGACGGCTTCGTCGACCTCTCCCACCGCGACGTCGTGCGGATCGAGGGCCCCGACCGGCTGACCTGGCTGCACTCGCTGACCACGCAGCACTTCGAGCAGCTCGCGCCGAGGCAGTGGACGGGCGCGCTCGTCCTCTCCCCGCAGGGCCACGTCGAGCACGCGTTCTTCGGGTACGACGACGGCGAGGCGTTCGTCGCCCACACCGAGCCGCAGGCCGGCCGGCCGCTCGTCGACTTCCTCGACCGGATGCGCTTCATGATGCGCGTCGAGGTCACCGAGGTGACCGACGAGCTGGCCGTGACCTGGCGGCCGGCCTCCCGCGGCGAGGAGCCCTTCTCGGGCTACGAGCTGGTGCCCCGCGAGCGGCTCGAGGCGTACGCCGAGGCCGCCGGCCCGGCCTGCGGGCTCTGGGCCTTCGAGGCGCTGCGCATCGAGCGCGGCGAGCCGCGGCTGCACCTGGACACCGACCAGCGCACGATCCCCAACGAGGTCGGCTGGGTCGGCCCGGCCGTGCACCTGGAGAAGGGCTGCTACCGCGGCCAGGAGACGGTCGCCCGCGTGCACACCCTCGGCCGGCCGCCGCGCCGGCTCACGCTGCTGCACCTCGACGGCACCGAGAACCGCCTGCCCGAGCGGGAGTCCGAGATCTACAACGGCGAGAAGGCCGTGGGCTTCGTCGGCACCTCGGCGCGGCACCACGAGCTCGGCCCGATCGCGCTGGCGCTGGTCAAGCGCAACGTGCCGACCGACGCCCAGCTCACTGTCGACGCGATGCCGGCGACCCAGGAGGTCGTCGTCGACCCTGAGGTCGGGCTGCACGTGCGCCCCCGGCTGCGCTGACCCGCAGCCCCGGCACGATCTCGCGCAGGGCGGCGGTGAACCCCTCCGGGTCGCCCACGACGTCGGCGTCCAGCACGTAGGGCGGCAGCGAGCGGCGCTGCAGCAGCACCTTCCAGTCCTTGGTGCCCGGCTCGCCGACGACCGACACGCGGCCGGGCGCGAGCTCGAACTGGTGGTGGTAGGGCCCCACGCGCACGTCGAGGGTCGTCCCGTCGATCCGGACGACCCGCGAGCGCGACTCGCCGAACCCGCGGCGGCGCCCGAAGTCGCGCCCGGTCTCCTCCGCCGCGGCGTCGCCCGCCGGGTCGGCGGGGACTTCCGCGTCGCTGTGCGCCCCGCGGTCCAGGTGGACGACGGCCGGCACCTTCTTGGCGCCGATGACCCCGTGCCGGTGCAACCCCATTGCATGCATGGGGCAACTTTACGTAGGCGACACGCCGCGTGTCACGCCGCGAATGTCCGGCCCGGGGAGCCTGACCCTTTCGGGTGACCGGGTTCAGGGCCTGCCGGCGGGACGGCGGTACTGCACGTGGGTGTCCACGTCGTCGTGGCGGAACCCCAGCCGCCGGTAGACGGCGACCGCCGGGGCGTTGTCGGCCTCGACGTAGAGGATCACCTCGTCGACGCCGCGGTCGGCGAGGTGGTGCAGCCCCGCGAGCGTGAGCAGCCGGCCCGCCCCGCGGCCCTGCGCCTCGGGGGCCACGCCCACGACGTAGACCTCGCCGGGGCCCTCGGCGCCGCCCTCCGACTCGGCCGGGTGCACCTTCGTCCAGTGGAAGCCGAGCATCGCGCCGTCCGCGTCGCGCGCCACGAGCAGGCCGGCGGCGTCGAACCACGCCTCGTGCCGGCGCACGGCGAGCCCGTCGGCGTCCAGCGAGCCCTGCTCCGGGTGGTCGGCGAACGCCGCGGCGTTGACGCGCAGCAGGTCCTCGGCGTCCTCGTCGCGGAAGCCCCGGATCGTGACGCCGTCGGGCAGCTCCAGGGGCGGCAGCGGCTCGCCGCCCGCGGCGGGCAGGGCGCGCCGCATCACCCACAGGTCCCGGTCGGCGGTGAAGCCGAACCGGTCGGCCAGGGCCGCGGCGGCGGGGTGGTTGCCGTGGGACCAGGCGGTGAGCTCCTCGCCGACGGTCACCTCGGCGACCTCGCCGAGCAGCGTGGTGCCGACGCCCGCGCCGCGGGCGGAGGGGTGCACGACCAGCGTCAGCTCGCCGTCGATCAGCAGCGCGACGCCGGCCTCGGCGCGCCACCAGCCGATGTCGGCCGCCGGGCGGTGCCGCAGCGCCAGCCAGGCGGCCTCGTCGAGGGGCGCGGCGCCGTCGGCCGCCTCGGCGGCCGCCGCGACCTCCTCCACGTGCGCGAGGACGTCGGCCGGCAGGTGGTCGGGAGCCATGCCGCCAGCCTAGGGAGCGGAGGGGACTGCACAGAGCGCCGGTACGAAGCGTTGCCGGTCAACCGTCGTGAGGTCCCGGCTGCCCCGGTACCCATCCTGTTGGCGGGCCGGCTGTGGCAGGGGGGCCCTCCGGGGCGTAGACGCCGTTCACCACGACACTCACCCGGGCGTTCTCCGCCCAGCCCGGGCTCGGGTCCTGGCCCGCAGAGGAGTCATGGGAGTCCGCGACGAGCCGGAGCTCGCTGCAGCTCGCGAGTGCCTTTTCGGCGGCGTCAATGAACCTCCTCCCGTGCGTGCAGTCGGGCGTGCCCGAGGACGAGGGGTCCGCTGCCCGCGGGTGTTCCAACAGGCACTTCTCGGAGAGCCACTCCGCCAGGCATGTCCACATGCGGGCGTGACTGGACGCCAGCGTCTTCCACGCGTCGTCGGTCAGGGCTGCACCGCGATAGGTCGCGTCGGCCAGCGCCTCCTTCTCCTGGTCGATCAACAGGCGGACGTGGCAGTTCTGGTCAGCCACCGCCGCCTGGATGAGTCGGAGGCGCTCGTCGGAGGACTCAACCCAGCACCGGACTCGTCCGCGCGGGTCGTTGTTGGCCGACGGGAGGTCTGCTGCTTCTCGCGCGGCCTCCCAATCCCGCAAGGTCTTGTCGCACTTCGCGTCGAAGACGGGATACCGCCATTCGAAGGGTTGGACCTGCGCACCGAGCGCCCACTGGTCCATCTCGCGCGTGACGCGGAGCCTGGTTTCCCAGTGCGTGTACCCGGCGGTGACGTCGGCCACCGCATTCCAGCAGGTGGCCTCCTGTCTGCGCATCGTGTCCAGCGCGCGGCCGGACGGTGGCGCGCCGATCCGTCCCTGCCAAGCATCCGCGATGGACCATGCGGCCTGGGCCAGCCCCCGCGACGTATAGAGCGTCAGCTCCATCAGGTGCGCATCCGGAGGCCGGGTCACTTCACCGGCGATGCTGGGGAACTGTCGTGCCGCGAACCGGGCGAACGCGGGTTCGTCGCGGATCGGCGCCAAGTCAGGATCCTCGGAACACACCCACGGCGCGATGGCGGCCAGCTCGTCGGGGCGCAACATGCTCATCGCCCTCTCCAGCTCACGGATGGCCCGAGCGAGCGTCCTGGGCCAAGGCGTGGTGTCACCCGGCGCCGCAGGCTCTGGCTGCGGGAGCGGCCACTGGACCTCCGACCTGGGCGCCAGATAGGTGCAGGCGGCGTTGTAGTGGTCCAGCCAGCTTCCGGTGCTGGCAAACCACCGTCGGCCGCGGCCGCCGACCGTGGGCACCCGTTTGCGGGTCTTGCTCTCCAGTCGCTGTTCCGCCTCGGCCAGGCTCCGGTGCCTCGTCGCCCGGGGCAGGGCTTTGCCCGCCTGCCGATGAAGCTCCCGCAGGAGCTCCGAGAACTCGTCGGGAACGGACCCGTGGCTGCCCGACAGGAACTCCTCGACGGCTCCATCGGCCACCCTGAGGCGATAGAGGGTCCACTCGTGGATGAGCCCGCGTGACGTGGCGGTGACCCGCAGACTGCGAGGACGCAGCACCCTGCGAGTGGTCGGCAGCCATGGGCGACGGTCGCGGCCCTTCACGGCGAGCAGCTGGAAGAACAGCCACAGGCACAGCGCCTCAGCCCTGGCCTCACGCGAGCCCGCGGGCTTCGTCGGAGTCCACAGGCACCGACGAAGGATGCGTCCCCATGCCACGGCTTGTGGGTCGGCGTCGGTGTCGTCCTTGCGAACGGTCGTCGGGTAGCCGTTGCTCCAGGTCTGCAGCTGCTTGCGCAGAGGCAGCTCGAGCCGTGCCCGCACGAGGTGCTTGTCGCGCACGCGCCCCTCGGATTCCGTGATCCTCTTCCGGACCCCCTTCACCCCCGAGTCGTCGGGCACGCCCTCGAGACCTCGAAGCCACTGGTTGGCGAGCAGATCGCCCCACCCCAGCAGAATGGTCTTGCGATAGTGCGCGAGGATCCTGGTGTCGGTGAGCGATCTCCGAATGGCTCGTGTCTTCCGTCGCCAACGGAAGACGAACATGTCCTCGAGCCTCTGCCGGGCCAGGTCCTCCACATAGACGTAGTTCTCCAGGGCGTCCATCCAGAGCGCCAGCTTCTGCTGCACGCCGGCCACGTCCATCCTCAGGTCGAGATTCACCGGGTCCAGGCGAAGCGCCTCCGCGAGCTCCCCCAGCGCCTCGTCGTACTGGCGGCTGTTGATCTTGCGCTGGGCGCGCTCGTAGTGCGCCATCAGCCCGGCCGGCATCTCCTCACCCATCCACCACGCCCACGGCGGTCGCCGGGCCTGCCGGGTCCACGGCAGGATCGTCTCGGCGATGCTGTAGGCACCGGTCTCGAGCGCCTCCCCCCAGGTGGCGGCCCAGTGGATGGTCGGCGTCGACATCCACCCGGGAAGCAGCTGGACCTGGACGGAGATGCCGTAGGGCGTGCGGCTGCCCTCGCGCTGCATCACGGCGCAATGGATGCGGTAGGCATGGGTGGGCATCGCGACGCGCAGCAGGCGCGCCACGCGTTCCACCGTGTTCTTCCCCGACGCGGCCGACTCGACCTGCGCCACGAAGTCCTGCGGCGTGGAGGCCCCGGGGATGAGGGATTGCGGATACAGGTTCACTTCGGCCAGATGCCGGCGAAGCACGGTGGTCAGCTCGACAACGGGTGCGCCGGGGGTCTTACCGGTGGCGTCGGTGACCGTGGGGATCACGATCGGACCCGGACCCCGCGCCAGGCGCACGAGCTGGAGCCGGTGGAGTGCATAAAGAGCAGCGAGCCCCAGCAGCGCAGCGGGGAGCCACGAGAGCGCCGAGGGCAGCCAGGCGAAGGCGCGGGGCAACCAGTCCAACACCTCTGGAAGGCGCGACAGCGGTTCTGGGAGCCAGGCTGGACGCCAGGTCGAGCCGGTCGCCGCGTAGGAGCCGCACCAGATGCAGGCGCCGATCAGGATGAGGAACTGCGCGGCCCATCGGACACCGCCGCCTCCCGGGAGCGTGCGAGCACTGCCGCGCTCGGGCCGGCCCGGAGTGCTGAGAACTGCTCCCGTCAAGCCAAGGGCCACCCCGAGGGCCAGCAGCCGCGTGACTCCGGAGTCGGCCAGCACGTCGTAGACCACCGAAGCGGCCGCGGCGATGGCACTGGCCACGGGCCCGCCCACGAGGAGGACGAGGCCGACGAGGACCAGGAGCACCCCGACGAAGCGCAGGAAGCTCCCCAGCCCGACTGGGCTTGTGATCACCTTGGAGAGGCGGTTCGCCCCGTCTTTCGCGACCCGGACGGCTCGCGAGGACCGGACGCGTTGCCAGCCATTCTCAGACATGGCCAACCCCCTGATGCGCGATATCGCGCGGCCGCCTGCTGCAAATGGATCGTAGGGGGGTCAATCCGGGGGTGCAATCAGTGCCGAGCAACCCCGCGGCCGCACCGGCGCCGGTCTCAGCGGCGGGCGTCGGTCCGCTCGGCGGCGCCGTCCTCCTTGGCGGGCAGGACGAACCGGTAGCCCACGTTGCGCACCGTGCCGATCAGCGTCTCGTGCTCGGGGCCGAGCTTGGCGCGCAGGCGCCGCACGTGCACGTCGACGGTGCGGGTGCCGCCGAAGTAGTCGTAGCCCCAGACCTCCTGGAGCAGCTGCTGCCGGCTGAAGACGCGCCCCGGGTGCTGGGCGAGGAACTTCAGCAGCTCGAACTCCTTGAAGGTCAGGTCGAGCGGCCGGCCGCCGAGCCGGGCCGTGTAGGTCGCGTCGTCGACGACGACCTCGCCGGAGCGGATGACGTGCGACTCCGGGTCGTCCTGGTCGCGCTGCGCCTGGAGGCGGGCGATGGCCAGCTTGATCCGGGCCTCGAGCTCGGCGGGGCCGCAGGTGTGCAGCACGACGTCGTCCATGCCCCAGTCGACCGCCACCACGGAGAGGCCGCCCTCGGTGACGATCAGCAGCACCGGCGCGTCGGAGCCCGTCGTGCGGATCAGCCGGCAGAGGTCGCGCGCGGGGGCCAGGTCCTTGCGGCCGTCGACGAGGATCAGGTCGGCGTCGGGGGCCTCGAGGAGCGCGCTGCCCTCGGCGGGCAGGATCTTGACGCCGTGGCCCAGCAGGGCGAGCGCGGGCAGGACCTCGGCGGAGGGCTGGAGCGCGCTGGTCAGGAGCAGCAGGCTGCTCATCTGGATCTCCTCCCGGAGATGGGGCCGCAGGAGCGCCGTACGTCGTCGGGCGGAGCGCTGCGGGTCGTGCGGGTGACGTGCATGCTATCCGAGCGTGACGGCGTCCCGCTGTGACGCAGGCCCGCCGTGGCAGGATCGAGACGTGCCAGACGGGACGATCACCCTGCGCTACTGGGCGGCGGCCAAGTCCGCCGCCGGCGTGCCGAGCGACGAGGTCCAGGTCGACGGCCCGGTGAGCCTCTCCTGGGCCATGGGGGAGGCCGTGCGCCGGCATCCGGGGCGGCTCGGCGACGTGCTCGCCTGCTGCTCCGTCCTGCTGGGGGAGCGGCCCGTGGGGGCCGACGACCCCGAGCGCGTCAGCGTGTCGCCGGGCGACACGCTGGAGTTCCTGCCGCCGTTTGCGGGCGGCTGAGCGCGAAACCGCAGGTCAACCGACGTCTTCGCGTGAACGCCACATTTCCTGGCACGACCGATAGGACAAACGGCCGACGTGTGTTGTAGGGTCCGGATCGTCTTGAAACGGGGGCCGCGGTGCGGTTCTACCCCGAACTCACACGTGGGGAGAATCTCTTGAAGTATCTCGTGGGCCTCTTTGTGACCGTGCTGCTCGCAGCCGGCCTCTCGATGGCCACCACCACCGCCAGCAGCGCCCGTGGCGGCGCCTACCCCAACAGCGTGCAGGTGCGCTGCAACCTGGCGGTCTTCCGCCGCTCCTACTTCGGCAACGTCAACAACGTGGGCGACCCGTACGGCCAGCCGTACGGCCAGTTCCAGGTGTCGGTGAAGCGCTTCGACAATCGCGTCCAGCGCTTCAAGCGGCACGGCTTCGGCGGCGGCAAGACGCAGCGCGGCTGGTACCGCCGCCTCCCGAACGGCTTCTACACCGGCAAGATGTATGCCAACCCGAAGCAGAAGAAGTACAAGAGCTGCAGCCGGACCGTCTTCACCAGGATCGGTCGCTAGGCAGCCGAGAGCGCACAGCTCCAAGAGGGGCACGGGACCTGGTCCCGTGCCCCTCTTGCTGTGCGCCCACGTGCCGCGGCGCATCCGCATGACGGACGCCGCGTCCGCATGACGAGACGTCCGGTTTCCGCGGTGGCGCACGTCGTAGTGTCTGCGACGTGCGACCGATCATGCTCACCAAGCGCCGCGCGGTGGATCACTGCCGCGTCCACAGCGCGCTCTGTCGCCCCTCCTGAGCCCTCGCGACCTCTCTCTCGCCGGCGCTCCACCTGCTCGCAGCGCCACCGTCGCTGATCGACAGGGCCCGAGCCCGCAGGCGACCGCACGCACAGCCACAGCCACCGATCCCAAGGAGCACCATGTCCCGCGAAAACGCGCTCGTCTCGACCCAGTGGGTCGAGGACCACCTCGACGACCCGAAGGTCGTCCTCGTCGAGGTCGACGAGGACACCTCGGCCTACGACAAGGGCCACATCAAGTGGCGCCATCAAGCTCGACTGGACCACCGACCTGCAGGACCAGGTGCGCCGCGACTTCGTGAACAAGCAGCAGTTCGAGCAGCTGCTCTCCGAGCGCGGCGTCGCCAACGACGACACGGTGGTGCTCTACGGCGGCAACAACAACTGGTTCGCGGCGTATGCGTACTGGTACTTCACGCTCTACGGCCACGCCGACGTGCGCCTGATGGACGGCGGCCGCAAGAAGTGGGAGCTCGACTCCCGCGAGCTGACCGAGGAGCTGCCGAGCCGCGAGAAGACCTCCTACACCGCCCAGGAGCAGGACCGCTCGATCCGCGCCTTCCGCGACGAGACGGTCGACGCGATCGGCACCCAGAACCTCGTCGACGTGCGCAGCCCCGACGAGTACGCCGGCCGCCTGCTGGCCCCGGCCCACCTCCCGCAGGAGCAGGCGCAGCGCGCCGGGCACATCCCCACGGCGGCCAGCGTGCCGTGGAGCAAGGCGGCCAACGACGACGGCACCTTCAAGTCCGACGAGGACCTCAAGCAGATCTACACCGAGGCCGGCGTCGACTGGAGCAAGGACACGATCGCCTACTGCCGCATCGGCGAGCGCTCGAGCCACACCTGGTTCGTGCTCAAGGAGCTGCTCGGCCAGGAGAACGTGAAGAACTACGACGGCTCCTGGACCGAGTACGGCTCGCTGGTCGGCGTCCCGGTGGCGCTGGGTGACGAGAAGGGTGACGCCTGATGTGCGGCGGCACCGAGGGCGGCCTGTCGCTCGACGGCGTGAACGTGGCCAAGGAGGCCGTGGTGCAGGGCCAGGTGACCCGCGGCGGCGAGCCGGTGGGCAACGCCTACGTGCGGCTGCTCGACCGCACCGGCGAGTTCACCGCCGAGGTGCCCACCTCGGCGACCGGGCACTTCCGGTTCTTCGCCGGCGAGGGGGAGTGGACGCTGCGGACCCTGGCGCCCAAGGCGGAGCCGGTGGACCGGCAGGTCCACGCCCAGGTCGGTTCCGTCGCCGAGGTGGCCATCGCGAT
>CAWHTZ010000006.1:0-252621 GCA_963832415.1 uncultured Actinomycetota bacterium
CTCCACGCTGCTCGACCTCGGAGGCGGGGTCGCGGCTGCTGCCGCAGGGCGAGGACGAGGAGGACCGGGCACTGCTCGAGGCGCGCGACCTGCTCTTCGCCCGCCTGCTGCAGTACCGCGCGTTCAAGCAGGTCGCCGGGGTGCTCAGCGACCGGCTCGCCGACGAGGCGCGGCGACACCCCCGAGCGGTCGGCCTCGACGAGCGGTTCGCCACCCTCCTGCCGGAGGTGCTGATCGGCATCGGGCTGCAGGAGTTCGCGGCGCTCGCCGGCCGCGCCATGGCGCCCAAGCCGCAGCCGGAGCTGACCCTGGCCCACCTGCACGCCCCCGCCGTGAGCGTGCGCGAGCAGGGGGCGCTCGTGGCCGAGCGCCTGCGCCGCAGCGGCACCAGCAGCTTCCGCGCGCTGTGCCGCGACTCGCCCGACACCCTGACGACGGTCGCGCGGTTCCTCTCGCTGCTCGAGCTGTTCCGCGAGGGGGCGGTCACCTTCGACCAGCTGTCCCCGCTGGGGGAGCTGACCGTCCGCTGGACGGGCGGCGCGGAGGACGTCGAGATCAGCGACGAGTTCGACGGAGCCCCGGCGGCCGCCGGGGTGCCCGACGCAGCCGAGGAGGAGCACGGGTGACGGAGCAGACACTGATCGACGACCCGCAGGCCCGAGGCGGCGCGGCCGGCGAGCCGGAGCCCCTCGGCGTCGCGCTGGCCGAGCTGCGGCCCGCGCTGGAGGCGATCCTGATGGTGGCCGACCAGCCGCTGGACGCGGCCACGCTGGCCTCGGCGGCGGGCTGCCCGGTGGCGGAGGTGGAGGACGCCCTGCGCGCCCTGGCGGCCGAGTACGACGACCAAGGGCGCGGCTTCGAGCTCCGCCCGGTGGCCGGTGGCTGGCGGTTCTACACGCGCGAGGCCTACGCGCCGGTCGTCGAGTCCTTCGTGCTCGAGGGCCAGCAGGCGCGGCTGACCCAGGCAGCCCTGGAGACGCTCGCGGTGGTCGCCTACAAGCAGCCCGTCTCGCGGGCGCGGGTCTCCGCGGTGCGCGGCGTCAACGTGGACGGCGTGATGCGGACCCTGCTGACCCGGGGCCTGGTGGAAGAGGCGGGCCAGGACGAGACGAGCGGCGCGCACCTCTACCGCACCAGCGGATACTTCCTCGAGCGCATCGGCATCGCCTCGCTGGACGAGCTGCCCGAGCTGGCGCCGTACCTGCCGGAGATGGACGACATCGCCGACGAGCTGGCCGCCGAGGAGGGCAGACAGCCGGAGCCCGTCGCGCCGGTGCCCGGGCCCGGGGCGCAGGGCGGCTGACCCCTCGGTCGGGCCGGGCGCGGCGGCGCGGGATGATGCTGGCGTGCTCCCGACCGACGACGACGGCCTGGTGCGGCTGCAGAAGCTGCTCGCCGCCTCCGGCGTCGCGTCGCGCCGCAAGTGCGAGGAGATCATGCTCGCGGGCCTGGTCGAGGTCGACGGCGAGGTGGTCACCCGCCTCGGCACGAAGGTCGACCCCCGCGTGGCGAAGATCCGGGTCGACGGGCGCCGGCTGCCCCGGTCTCCGAGCACGTCTACCTCGTGCTGAACAAGCCGACCGGCGTCGTCTCCACGATGTCGGACCCGGAGGGTCGGCGCAGCCTGGCCGACGTGGTCGCCGACCGGCCCGAGCGGCTCTTCCACGTGGGCCGGCTCGACACCGACACCGCCGGCCTGCTGCTGCTGACCAACGACGGCGACTTCGCGAACCGGATGGCCCACCCCTCCTACGAGGTCGACAAGACCTATGTCGCCGAGGTCGAGGGGCACGTGCACATCCGCACGATGCGGGGGCTGACGGACGGCGTCACGCTCGACGACGGACCCGTCACCGTCTCGGCGGCGAAGGTGATCGGCGGCGACCCGCGGCGGGAGAACCAGGGCCGCTCCATCGTGGAGCTCACCCTGCACGAGGGGCGCAACCGGATCGTGCGCCGCCTGCTCGAGCACGTCGGCCACCCGGTGCGGAAGCTGACCCGCACCGCGATCGGCCCGGTGCGGCTCCGGGGGCTGCCGTCCGGCGAGCTGCGCGAGCTGACCGCCGACGAGCTCGGCGCCCTGCTCGACGCCGCCTCGCTCTGACCGCCGCGCGGCGGGGCGGTCTAGGTTGGGCGCCATGACCACGGGACGGGGCGACCTGGAGCGGCTGGAGCGGCGTGGGTGGGACTCGCTGTGCGACGGCACGGGCGCCGAGTTCTACGGCGCGCTCATGACCGACGACGCGGTGATGGTGCTGGCCGACGGCTCGGTGCTGGACCGGGCCGCCGTCGTGGCGGCGCTGCGGGACGCGCCCGTGTGGCGGTCGTACGAGATCGACCAGGCGCGGCTGATCGATGCCGGCAGCGGGAGCGCCGCGCTGGTGTATCGCGCGGTGGCCCACCGCGGGGACGACGAGCCACCCTTCACGGCCTGGATGTCGAGCCTCTACGTGGACGACGGGGAGGGGTGGCGCCTGGCGCTCTACCAGCAGACGCCGGCGCCGCCCGGCGACGCGTCCGGGTAGCGGCCCCCCGAACCCGCCGCGTCGCCCGGACGGGGGGCCGCGCGCGCCGCTCGCTAGCCTGTGCCGGAGCGAGCGAGGAGGTGCGACGTGGCGGTGCGGGCGGTCCGGGGGGCCACGCAGCTGGAGGCGGACGACCGCGAGCACATGCTGGAGCGGGTCGCCGAGATGGTGCTCGACGCGATGTCGGCCAACGGCCTCGAGGTCGACGACTTCATCTCCGTGCTCTTCACGGCGACCTCCGACCTGGTCTCGGAGTTCCCGGCGTACGCCGCCCGGCAGCTCGGCTTCGGGGACGTGCCGCTGATGTGCGCCCGGGAGCTCGAGGTCGCCGGCTCGATGCCTCGGGTGGTGCGGATGATGGCCCACGTCGAGACGGACCTGCCGCGCTCCGAGGTGACGCACGTGTACCTGCACGGCGCGGCGCGGCTGCGCACCGACCTGACGCGGGTGCGCTCGGTGCCCGACGAGGACGCGTCGGGCCCCGTCGATGCCTGAGCCGGAGCCTGAGCCGGAGCCCGGCCCGGGGAGCGCTCTCGTCCCGGGCCCCGTCGAGGTCGTCGGCGCCGGACTGGTCGGCACGAGCATCGCCCTCGCCTGCCGCCGCGCCGGCGTCGACGTCCTGCTCAGCGACGTCTCCGAGGAGCACCTGCGCACGGCGACGGGGCTCGGCGCGGGCCGCCGGCGCACGGACGGCGACCGCCCCGCCCTGGTGGTGGTGGCGGTGCCGCCCGACCACGTCGCCAGTGAGGTGGCGGCGGCGCTCGCCGCCGGTGACGCGTTCGTCACCGACGTGGGCAGCGTCAAGGCGGGCGTGCTCGCCGCCCTCGACGGCGGGGCGGCGGTCTCGCGCTACGTCGGCGGACACCCGATGGCCGGCAGCGAGCGGTCTGGCCCCTTGGCGGCGACGGCGGCGCTCTTCGACGGGCGGCCGTGGGCCGTCACGCCGCACGCCGACGCGGACCCGGCGGCCCTGGCGGCCGTGCAGGGGCTGGCCGTGGCCTGCGGCGCCGTGCCGGTGCTGCTCACGCCCGACGACCACGACCGGGCGGTCGCCCGGACCTCGCACCTGCCGCACCTGCTGGCCGCGCTGGTCGCGGGCCGGCTGCTCGACGCCCCCGGGGAGCACCTGGCCCTCTCGGGCCAGGGCGTGCGCGACGTCACCCGGGTGGCCGCCGGCGACCCGCGCCTCTACGGCCAGATCGTGGCGGGCAACGCCGACGCCGTCCTCGCGCTGCTCGGGGAGGTGCGCGCCGAGCTGGAGGACATGATCGCCGCCGTCGCGGAGGGGGACCGCGACCGCTTGGTCGCACTGCTCGACCGGGGGGCGGCCGGCACCGCCGCCATCCCGGGCAAGCACGGTGGCCCCGCCGAGGCGGTGCGGGCGGTGTTCGTCTCCGTGCCGGACCACCCCGGCGAGCTGGCGCGGCTCTTCGCCGACGCGGGCGACATCGGTGTCAACGTCGAGGACGTGCGGATCGACCACGATCCCGGGCGGCCCGTGGGGCTGGTGGAGCTCACGGTGGCCGAGGGGAGCGCCGAGCACCTGCTGGGCGCGCTGGAGGCACGGGGCTGGACGACGCACCGGTAGGCTGCAGCCGTCGCCGGGTGCCTCGCAGGGGGTCCGGTGGCCCTGCCCCTGGCCCCCGACGCGTCGAAGGAACCCGCCGTGAGCACCCCGCCCGCCGCAGGAAGCCCGCTCGGATCGAGCGCCGGCCCCCGCGCCGGCCTCGTCATCGCCATCGACGGGCCGTCGGGGTCCGGCAAGTCGAGCACGTCCCGGGGCGTGGCCGACCGGCTCGGCCTGCGCTACCTCGACACGGGCGCGATGTTCCGGGCGATGACGTGGTGGATGCTGCACGAGGGCGTCGACGTGCACGACGCGGCGGCGGTGGCCGAGCGTTGCGGCGAGCCCGAGATCATCTCCGGGACCGACCCGATGGCCCCGACCATCGCGGTGGAGGGCACCGACGTCGCCGCGGCGATCCGCTCCGAGGAGGTCACCCGTGCGGTCAGCCCGGTCAGCGCCGTGCCCGCCGTCCGCGCCCGGCTGCTCGAGCTGCAGCGCGCCGAGATCGCCGCCGCGGAGCGGAACCCCGGGATCGTGGTGGAGGGGCGCGACATCGGCTCGGTGGTGGCGCCCGACGCGCCGGTCAAGGTCTTCCTGACCGCCGACACCGATGCCCGCGCCACGCGACGCGCGGCTGAGGAGGGTGGCAGCGACCTGGCCTCGACCCGGGAGATCCTCGCGACCCGCGACCGCATCGACTCAGGTCGGGCCGCGGCGCCGCTGGTGCAGGCCGACGGTGCCGCGCACGTCGACACCACGGCGTACTCGCTCGACGAGGTCGTCGACCAGGTCGTCGCGCTCGTCCGGGCGGTGGGGGCCGGCTCGTGACGGGGGGCGCGGCCGACGGGGACGACCCGCACGCGACGGCCCCGCGCACGGACGGCACGCCGCACCCCACGCGCTGGCTGCTGCGCGGCGGCCGGCCGCCCGCCCGGTGGATCATCCGGCGCCGGTTCAGGGTGCGACTGCTGCACGCGGACCGCGTCCCGGAGGGTCCCGTGATCCTGGCCTCGAACCACATCGGGATCGCGGACGGCCCGCTGCTGGCGATCTTCAGCCCGCGCCCGGTCCACGCGCTGACCAAGCAGGAGATGTTCGCCGGACGCCTCGGTCGCTTCCTGCGGACGGCCGGGCAGTTCCCCATCGACCGGTTCCAGGTCGACCCGGCGGGGGTGCGCAGCTGCCTCCGGGTGCTGCGCGATGGTGGCGTGATCGGCATCTTTCCCGAGGGACGCCGGGGGGCCGGCGACCTGTCACGCTTCCACCGTGGCGCTGCCTACCTCGCGATGGTCACCGGCGCGCCGGTCGTCCCCGTGATCGTCCTGGGCAGCCGGAAGGCCGGGGAGGGCAAGAACGCCATCCCGCCGCGCGGGGGGAGCGTCGACATCACCTACGGCGAACCCGTGCGGGTCGACGCGCGCGGCTGGCCCCGCACGCGGGAACAGGTGACCGAGGTGTCGTTGTTCCTGCGGAAGCGGATGTTGGAGACTCTGCAGGAAGCGCTCGACGAGACCGGTCGCGAGCTGCCCGGCCCGCTTCCCCCCGGACAGACCGAGGCCGACCCCAGCGGCGGCGTCGTCGAGCAAGGAGCCTGATGAGCGAGCACCCGCCCGAGCCCACTCCCGTCGCGGGAGATCCGGTGGGCGGCCCCGAGGAAGCGCCCTCCGCCGGGCTCCTGCCCGTGCTGGCCGTGGTCGGCCGACCCAACGTCGGCAAGTCCACGTTGGTCAACCGCATCATCGGCCGCCGCGCCGCCGTGGTCGAGGACAAGCCGGGCGTCACCCGCGACCGGATCTCCTACGACGCGGAGTGGAGCGGCCGCGCCTTCACCGTCGTCGACACCGGGGGCTGGGACCCCGGCGCCAAGGGGCTGGCCGAGCGGATCGCCGGTCAGGTCGAGATCGCCGTCGGGCTGGCCGACGCGGTGCTCTTCGTCGTGGACGCCACCGTGGGCACCACCGACATTGACGAGGCCGTGGTGCGGATCCTGCGGCGCTCCCGCAAGCCGGTGGTGCTGGCGGCGAACAAGGTCGACGACCAGCGCGGCGAGGCCGAGGCCGCCGCGCTGTGGAACCTCGGGCTGGGGGAGCCGCAGCCCGTCTCCGCCATGCACGGGCGCGGGTCCGGCGACCTCCTCGACGCGGTGCTCGAGGCCCTGCCCGAGCCGCCGCCGGTGGTCGACGCGGCGGAGCGGGGGCCGCGGCGCGTCGCGATCGTCGGCAAGCCCAACGTCGGCAAGTCCTCGCTGCTGAACAAGCTGGCGCACGCCGAGCGGGCGGTGGTCGACGAGGTCGCCGGCACGACGGTGGACCCGGTCGACGAGCTGGTCGAGCTCGGCGGGCGGCCGTGGCGCTTCATCGACACCGCGGGGATCCGCAAGCGGGTCAAGGAGGCCTCGGGCCAGGAGTACTACGCGTCGCTGCGCACCTCGACCGCGATCGACCGCGCCGAGGTGGCCGTGCTGGTGCTGGATGCCGGCCAGCCGGTCTCCGAGCAGGACGTGCGCATCCTCCAGTCGGTGCGCGACGCCGGCCGGGCGCTGGTGATCGCCTTCAACAAGTGGGACCTCGTCGACGAGGAGCGTCGCTACTACCTCGAGCGCGAGGTCGAGCGCGACCTCGTGCAGGTGCGCTGGGCGCCCCGGGTCAACGTCACCGCGCGCACGGGCTGGCACGTCGACAAGCTCGTGCCCGCGCTGGACCGGGCCCTGGAGGGCTGGGAGACCCGCGTCGGCACCGGCGCGCTCAACTCGTTCCTCGGCCGTCTCGTGGCCGAGCACCCGCACCCGGTGCGGGGCGGCAAGCAGGCGCGGATCCTCTTCGGGACGCAGTCGTCGGTCGCCCCGCCGCAGTTCATCCTCTTCACCACCGGCAAGCTCGAGGCGTCCTACGAGCGGTTCATCGAGCGCCGGCTGCGCGAGGAGTTCGGCTTCGAGGGGACGCCGATCCTGCTCCAGCAGCGGGTGCGGGAGCGGCGCAAGCGGCGCTGACGGCCGACGCTCCGAGACACCTCGGTCGTGATCAGGGCAGCCCGACCACCGAGGTGTCTCGGAGTCTCCCACCGTCACTCGATGAAGACGCCGTCCTCCGTGCGTGTGACCCTGGCGACCTTCAGCGGCACGATCTTGGTCAGCCCCATGAACATGGCGCCGAGCCCCGGGATCTTGGCGAAGATGCCCTGCGGGCCGCGGACCATGCGGCCGGAGCTGACGTCGTACTTGGCCTGATGCCACGGGCAGACCAGGCAACCGTCCTCGATCTTGCCCTCGTCGAGCTTCGCGCCGAGGTGGCGACAGGTGCGCGAGACCGCGAAGTCCTGGTCGCCGGTGCGGCCGAGAGCCCACTTGTCGGCACGCGTGACGGTGCCCTCGGTTGGCTTCTCGTACGGTCCGTTGGCCATGGTGCGCTCCTTCGCGACGGGGTCCTGCTCGGTTGGGGAGGAGCATGGCACGAGGGCGCGGCCGAGGGGACGAGGCAGGTGCGGGGCGAGCCGGCCGCTGCGGTAGGGTGCGTGGCGCCCGGCCGGCCGACGCCGACCGGGCTTCGGGCTGTGGCGCAGCTTGGTAGCGCACTTGACTGGGGGTCAAGGGGTCGCAGGTTCAAATCCTGTCAGCCCGACCGAAGAACCGGCTCTGACCTGCAGGTTTGCAGTTCGGGGGCGAGGCGAGACTTGAAGTGCAGGCGCCGGAGTGGCCTCTTATTGGCCGCAAACTCCGCGGGATCGTGGCCGAGATGGGCTCTGAGGGGGTTGGCGTCTCGGGGCAGCCAGACCAGTCCTGTCACGTGTTCGTGCAGCGGACCCTCTCGTCGACACGACTTGGTGGATGCGGAGAGTGCCTAGGTGATCGATGGCCAGCGCTCTTGGTACTGACTCACAGTGGCTGGAGCCACGTCACCGTCGTGCTGACGGCCGTAGCGGACCCGGTCTCGCAGCGCGGTCCCGGCGAGATCGTCCGTGGACGTCGAGCTGACTAGGTGGGGCCGAAGCACACGCGTGCCGCGACCCAACCCTGATCTGCGAGGTCAGCGCTGCATCAACGCGAAGACTCCCCAGCCGAGATACTCACGCGTGTAGCGGGCATATCGGGCGGGTTCGGCGGTGAGCTCGGCGCGAACCTCGGCGACCAGTTCGTCATCGGGGTCCTGGTCAAGCCAGCGGCGGAGGTTGAACCACTGTGCGGCGGCGTAGCGGTCCCAGCTGTCCTGGTCGGCGAGCACCATTTCCACGACGTCGTATCCCAGATCGCCGAACTGCGCGATCAGTTCCGGCAGGGACAAGAAGTCGGCCTCGCTGGTGGCGTGGCAGCCCCGGACGGTCTCCTCGTCCGGCGGGGTCCGGCGCCAATAGGGTTCGCCGACCAACATCAGGCCTCCTGGGCGGAGGCTCCGGGCAAGTAGCTCTACGGTTCCGGGGACGCCGCCGCCGATCCAGCTGGCGCCGACACAGGCTACGAGGTCGACGGGTTCGAGGGCGACGTAACCGGACGCGTCGGCGTGGATGAACTCCACCCGGTCCTCGACGCCGAGCTCCGTGGCTCGAGCCCGCGCCTGCTCGGTGAAGACGGTGCTGAGGTCCACACCCGTGCCGATGAATCCGAGGTCCCGTGCCCAGGTGCACAACATCTCACCCGAGCCACTGGCCAGGTCAAGCACGCGAGTTCCCGCGGGCAGGTGAAGCGCCTGCCCCAGGACGGCGAACTTGCCGGGAGTCAGCGGGTTGTGGATGTGATGGCTGCGCTCGCGGATGGAGAAGATACGGGGAATGTCCATGTGGCTTCCTCTCTCAGGCGCGGCGGCGACCGGCCTGCTTGGCGGTCTGGTCGATGGCGCGCCGCATGCGCGCGATGTCCTTCTTCGGCCTCTCCCGCTCCGCACGCAGCCGCGCGTCGGTGCGGGAGACGGCGTAGGCGTTCTCACGGTGCAGTCGGTGGTAACTGTCGAGACGTCGCTGAGGGAGATCACCGTCAGCGACGGCCTCTAGAACGGCGCAGCCAGGTTCGACAACGTGGGCACAGTCGGAGAAACGGCAGGCTGATGCACGTTCGGTGATCTCGGCGAACGTCTGGTCAAGCCCCTCAGCCGCTTCATGGAGGCCGACACCCCGGAGACCGGGCGTGTCCACCAGGACCCCACCGCCGGGTAGCGGCTGCAGCTCACGCCTGGCGGTGGTGTGTCTGCCCTTGCCGTCACTGTCGCGTACCGCACCGGTGGCCAGACGGTTCTCCCCCAGGAGGCAGTTGCCGAGGGTGGACTTGCCCGCTCCCGACGGACCGAGCAGGACGATCGTGCCGACCAGGAGACCGGCGAGGGCATCCAGCCCCTCACCGGTGGCGGCGCTGGTGACCAGTACCTCGACACCCGGTGCCACCTGGGCCACCTCGGCTGCCGCCTGCTGGGCGTCCGGGCACTGGTCGGCTTTCGTGAGCACCACCACCGGGGTGGCACCACTCTCCCAGGCCAGCGCGAGCAACCGCTCGATCCGCCCGTGCCTGACCGGATCCGCGAGAGAGGCAACCACCGCCACGGTGTCGACATTCGCCGCCAGCACCTGGCCTTGGGAGGTGCGTGAGGCACTGGAACGGATCACAGCGGTGCGCCGCTCCAGAACCCCCACGACGGTCGCCGAAACGGCCGGGTCGGCCGTAGTGGCCGGCCGCAGCGCCACCCAGTCACCGGTGCCTGGATGCACCCGGTCCGTGCTGTCGGGTGGCGGACCAATCGCGGCCCGTAAAGGTCCGGCCTCGGTGACGACCTCGTACAGGCCGCGTCCGGCCCGCACGACCCGACCAGGCGTCAGCCGCTCGGAGCGGAACGGAGCGAAAGAACGTTCGCTCGCCTCGTCCCAGCCGTAGTCGGCCAGGTCCAGGACGTGGGGAGAAGAGAAGAAGGATTGCGGAGAAGCATGCTGATGAAACAACGTAGAGACCCTTTGTGGAAGGGGCCCGCATCCGACCGCGGCCGATCCCTCGCCTTCAGGCGAGAGGGGTCAACTGCGAGTCAGGACGAGGCCCGGAAGGTGAGGATGATCCGAGCACCGCGCATAACAGCGGTCACAACGCCGGTCATCAACCCACCTCCTCGATCTCTCGAACAGACACCTCACTAGTGCCCGGACCAAGGTAGCAGCCCATCGCCGGTGAGTGGCCGACTGCTGTGGCCGAACGGTCGCTCTTGTGGACGTACGCGAACGGCCCGAACCGCGTCTGTTCGCCATCGGGGTCTGGTGGGGCCGAGCGATGCGCGACGGCGTGGCCAGCCGGGTACGGCATTCCTGGCGGTCGTGGGGCCGGTCTTCACGCTCTTGCAGATCGCCCTCGGCGTCGGCATCTGGCAGTCGGCCTTCGGCAAGCGCTCGATCCGGATCGCCGGCGCTCTTGTGGGGTCGTCGTGCCTGTGGCACCCGCCGTCGCCAGGGCTGGTCACCAAGTGCGGGTCGGGGCCCCGGTTCATGGTTCCGATCCCGCGCGACTGTCAGGTTGAGCGGCCCGAGGTGGCGTAGCCCGGAGTCGTAGCGCAGGGTGACCAAACGCCCTCCCGCCGGGAGGGGATGCCGTGTCGGTGGGAGGTGCGGCGCACACACCTCAGCAGGTCGACTGGACGTCGTCGACGAGCTTCTGCACGTCGGTGCCGAGCGTGGACAGTGCCTTGCCGGTCGCGGCCAGCGTCTCCGCGGACGCGCTTGCCTTGGCGTCCTTGACGCTGCTGGTCAGGTTGGCGTAGCTCCCCTCGACGGCGTCGACCTCCGTGGAGAACTCGGCGGGGGCGTCGGACTTGACCTCGGCCAGGTCGTCCCCGATCGAGCTCAGCCCGCTCTGCAGGTCGCCGATGGCGGCGGAGGAGTCGAGCTCGATGTCCTGCACGCTGTCGACCGACGACCGCAGCTGGTCGGCCGAGCTGCACACGGCCGGCTCATCTTCACTGCAGGCTGCCAGGGACGCGCCGAGAGCCAGGGAGGCGAGGATGGCGGGGATGAGCTTCATGAGGACTCCAAAAGTGGGGTGCTGCCTGCTGGTGGGCTTCGGCATCGGTGGGTCTCGACCACCCAGGGTCCATTCACAGGGGTTGCTGTGCGGCGTCCCTGACCGGGCCCCGGTCCATCCTTCGGGGGGGCCGGACCGCGGGCATCACACAAAGAGCGTGATCGTGCGGGGGCACGCCCTACCCCCGCGGTTCAGCCGAACAGCCGACCGCGACCGTGAGGGCGTCGCAGATCTCGCCGCGATGCCGGGCCAGCAAGGCAACAAGCGCCTGGTCGACGAGCACCGAGTCCGGACCTCCGGATGCCTTGCGTGCGCTCTCGAGCAGGTCGGCGTCAACCGTCGTGCTCAACCGTGTGCGACTCATGCCACAACTACGCCACTCGGCTGCGACGCGCTGGTGCCGACTTGGGCGCGGGCGCGCCCTCCGCAAGACTGAATCCCATGCGTGGCGTCAGCTGGACCGACCTCTTCATCGCCCTTGCCTCCGCGGCCGCCGGTGCCCTCCTGCTGATCGCGGCGGTGCACCTGGTCTTCCGGCTCGTGGCGCGGCGCTGGGAGCCGGCCGACCGCCTGCTGCGCGCCGCCCGGACGCCGTTCCGGATCCTGGTACTCACCTTCGCGCTGAACGGGGTGATCCTCGGCATCCGCGGCGAGCGGAGAGAGGTGTGGTGGCAGGTCAGCACACAGACGGGCCGCATCCTCTCCATCGCGGCGGGGGCGTGGCTGCTGGCCGCCATCCTGCTCTTCCTCGTCGACCTCGCCCTGCGGGAGACCGATCTCGACCCCCACAGCTCCCGCTCCGGGCGCGTGCGCACCCAGATGCTGGTGGTGCGCCGCCTCGTCATCGCGGTGGTCACCGTCGTCGCGGTCGGCGGGGTGCTGTTCACCTTCCCGGCGGTACGGGCCGTCGGGGCGAGCGTGCTCGCGTCGGCCGGACTGATCTCCGTCGTCGCCGCGCTCGCGGCGCAGAGCACGCTGGCCAACGTCTTCGCGGGGATGCAGCTCGCCTTCAGCGACGCCGTCCGGCTCAACGACGTGGTCGTGGTCGCCGAGGACTACGGCTACATCGAGGAGATCACGCTGAGCTACGTCGTGGTGCGCACCTGGGACACGCGCCGACTGGTGCTGCCCTGCACCTACTTCACGACCACGCCCTTCGAGAACTGGACGCGCCGCTACGCGTCCGTGCTCGGCACCGTGGTGCTCGATCTCGACTTCCGCGTCGACGTCGAGGCCATGCGCTGGGAGCTGTCGCGCATCCTGCACCAGACCGACCTGTGGGACCGCGACGCGCAGAGCATCCAGGTCGTCGACGCCGTCGGCGGCTTCGTGCAGGTGCGCGCGGCCATGACCGCGGTCAACCCGCCGACCCTGTGGGACCTGCGGTGCCACGTTCGCGAACAGCTCGTCGCCTGGGTCCGCGACCAGGACCAGGCGGCCCTGCCCCGCTTCCGGGTCGTCGACGCGCCGCCGGTCCTCCCCGGCGGCGAGGTCCCCGACGGTGAGCCCGGGCCCTCGCCGGTGGGCCCGCGGGGCCCGGAAGGCGAGTGAGCGCCCCGGGTTGACCGGTCACGCCCGCAACCGCGCGGGTGGGGTGAGGCGGCGGCGGGTGGGCATCTCCGTCGCGGGTCCGAGCTCGGGCTGACCGGCGGGGGAGGCGCCGAGCATCCGCGCCAGCCGGGCGGCCCAGGGCCCGGCACTGATGCCGTGGGCGTACACGCTGAGCAGGATCGTCCACGCGGCGACGGTCACCACCGTCTCCGCGCCCGCGGTGGCGAGCTCCTCCACCACGAGCAGCGTGAACAGGATCGAGGCCAGGCCGCGCGGGCCGAACCAGCCGAGGAACAGCCGCGACTCGATGCGGGTCTCCGACCCGATCATCGCGACCAGCACCGGCAACATCCGGATCACGGTCAACGACAGCACGGCGTACAGCGCTACCGCGGGGGTCAGGTCGCCCAGCAGGGGCCCCGCCAGCACGGCCCCGAAGACCAGGAACGTGACCGAGGTGAGGAGCTCGGCCTCGTCCACGGTGAAGTCGCTGTCCTCGCGGCACGCCTCGCCCACCGCTCGGTCGAAGGCCAGACCGGCCACGAAGGCGGAGACGAATCCGTTGCCGCCGACCAGCTCGGCAGCGCTGTAGGCCAGGGCGGCGACGGCGAGGGTGGCGATCTGGCGCCAGGCGCCCTGGACCGCGTCGCGCCGGGCCATCGCGTCGAGCACGAGGCCCCCGAGCCCGCCGGCGAGGACGCCGGCGAGAAGCCCGAGGCCGATCTGCGCGGCCAGGAAGCCGGGCCACCCTCCCGCGGCGCCGGCTTCCGCGGCGGTGTCGGCCAGGGTGAGCAGGACCGCGACGATGGGGACGGCGATGCCGTCGTTGAGCCCGCTCTCGACGTTGAGGCCCTGCCGGATGCGCACCGGGAGTCGATCGTCCGAGACCACCGCCTGGCCGAGCGCGGCGTCCGTGGGGGCCAGCACCGCGGCGAGCAGCGCGGCCTCGGTGAAGGACAGGTCGTCGAAGGTGACGGCGGCGACGGCGGCGCCCGCCACGATCGTCAGGGGGAGGCCGGTCACCAGCAGCCGCGTCGGGATCCCGGCGTACGAGCCGAGCGCCCTGAGGTCGATGCGCACGGCGTCGCTGAAGAGGACGAGGACAAGCGTGGCCTCGATCAGGATCGTGGCAGCTTCTCCCCGCAGCTCGAGGTCGAACCACCCGAGCCCGGCGCCCCCCACGAGCAGGCCGACGCTGGTGAAGACCATCGGCGCCGTGACCGGAGAACCGTCCAGCCGGCGGGAGACGACCCCGAAGGCGAAGAGGGTGGTGCTGATGAGGACCAGCTCGACCACGCGGCCAAGTTAGCAGAGCGGCTCAGGCGCCGCCGTCAGGCGCGGGTGCGGGCGGCCACCACGAGTCCCGCGGACCAGCCGGGCGCACGACCGGCCTCCGGCGGACCGATGCGGGCCATGTCGTGGCCGCTGCGGGCCAGCAGCCACGAGACCAGGGAGTTGGAGTTCCACATGTCGCCCGTGTGCTGCTCGTCGAGCCCCCAGGTCGCGGTGGGGAAGTCGCCGACGAGTTGCACGACGCGATCGGCCCGGGCACGGCTGGTGCTGACCCGACGCGTGGCCACGGCGTAGGACAGGTCCGGGATGCGCCCGCCCGTCCAGCAGCGCACCTCGTAGCGGAACAGCCGGCTGCGACCCAGCCACGGGTGGCCGACGGCGCCCCCGCCGACGACCCCGCGCTCGGGGTCCACGAGGCCCCACGACGGGCCCATCTCGATGGCGAACACACGGCCGTCGTGCCCGACCTGGAGCGCCGAGTGGTACAGCGGTCGCCGCCGCCGTCGACGCGCGGTCGCGGCGGCCGCCTCGTACATCCAGCCACTCGCCCGCACGCAGTGACCGCCCGCGCCGAGCGGGATCCACGAGAGGTCCACGTGGCTCCCGAGGTCCACGTGGTTCCCGTCGGCCTCGGCAGGCGTGGAGGCGGCGCTCACGTCGACCGTTGTACACCCGCGGGCTCACGTCCGTCCCGGCCGCCGTCCCGAGGCGGCTGGTCGCGGCCTGCGCGTCGCCGGGTCACGGTGCGTGCCTCGCGCTCCACGAAGCCGACGAACGCCCCGGCCCCGGCGATGGCGACGATCGACCAGGCGGCGCTCAGCGAGCCGCTTCCCCCGAACAGCAGCGACGCACCCCCGAGGCTGGCCACCATGACACCGGCCGTCCAGCCGGGGAGCCGGAACCCGGGGGCGCGGAGGCTGGCGGCCAGACCCAGCCCCGGCGCGGCGACTGCCGTCGCCGCGATGCCGGTGTAGAAGGGGTCGTCCGGGGTGGCGCCCTCCATCAGCTCGAGAACCCGGGTCGCGTAGAGCACCAGGGGTCCGGACCCGATGAGGGCCAGGGACATGAGCACGGGGGAGACGCCGGCCTCCCCGGGGCGCAGCACGAACCGGCGGGCCGGGTGCAGGACCAGCAGAAGCCCGACGACGACACCGAAACCGAGGTAGAACACGGGGTCGCTCTCCCGCGGCGGGAGCAGCGCCCCGAGGTACAACGTCGCGAGCATGGCCAGGGCCTGCTGCATCGCGGCGGGGACCCTCCCCCCGCCGACCAGCATGGTCGCGAAGGCGGCACACCAGCCGAGGGCGAGCCACGGCAGGTGCGGCACGGTGGCCATGCGCACCCCGTCGGAGGAGTCGGGTGAGAGCAGGGTCTCGAGGGATCCGATCGTGAGCAACCCGGTCAGCAGTGCGCCGACCCCGGCCAGGACCCGGAATCCGATCCGGCGTGGGCGTCCAACGGTCATGGCTTCCTCCTCGGTGGTTGGAGCACCACGGTCGCCCGGTCGGTGCGGGCGTGGGGGGGTGTCGCGTCCCGACCTTGCCGGGACTGTCCCGGGACGCCGGCCTCGCCCGGCGCGTGTCCACGGCTGTCGAGCCGGCTGGCCGCTACGGATCGATGTGCGGGAGGCCCTGCTCGTGCGCGAGCCGGACGGCGTGGTGGCGGTCGGACGCCCCGAGCTTGCCGAAGACGCTGGAGACCACGTTGCGCACGGTCTTGGGGCTGAGCACCAGCTGCTGCGCGATCGCCGCGTTGTCCAGCCCCTCGGCCATCAACGTGAGCACCTCCCGCTCCCGGTCGGAGAGCCGGGCCAGACCATCCGGGTCGGCGCGGGACCCGACCAGGCTGCCGGTCCGCTGGGCCACCGCGGCGCCCACCACGAGCCCGCCCGCGGCCACGGTCCGCAGCGCGCGCTCGACCTCGTGGCGGGGCGCGCCCTTCACCAGGTAGCCGCGCGCGCCCAGCTGCAGCGCGCGGCCGAGGGCGCTGTCCTGTGCCGACATCGTGAGCACGAGAACGCCCACGTGCGGAGCCTGGTCGACGATCCGCTCGGTGGCCGTCATCCCGTCGTCGTCTCCGGCCATGTTCAGGTCCATGACCACGACGTCGGGGTGCATGCGGATGGTGCGCACCGCTGCCTCGTCCCCCGTCGCGGCCTCGGCAACCACCTCCACGTCCGGCAGCGCGGAGAGCATGGTCCGCAGGCCGAACCGGAACGCCGCGTTGTCGTCGGCGAGGAGGACCCGGATCACGAGGCTCTCCCCCCGGGGGAGTCCTCGAGGGGCAGCAGCGCCCGGACGCGAGTTCCCCCGGTCGCGGACTGCTCGACGGCGAGGTGGCCGCCGGCCTCCGCTGCCCGGGTGCGCATGGACACCAGACCGACGTGCGGAGCGGCGTGCCCGATGCCGCGCCCGTCGTCCTCGATCTCGAGTCGCAGGGCGGCGGGGGAGTCGAGCAGCCGTCCGTCCACCCGGATGCGGACCCGGCAGCGGGAGGCCTCCGCGTGCCGCACGGTGTTGGTGACCGCCTCGAGGCAGATCCGCAAGGCAGCGAGGTCGGTCCGCTCGTCGAGGGCGGGCAGGTCGTCCGGCAGGTCGAGCACGAGCTCGGGGCCGCCCGCCGAGTCGAGGGCGGCCAGCCGCGAGCGCAGCGAGGCGACCAGACCACGCTGGTCGAGGTCGGCGGGACGGAGACCGTCGATCAGCAGGCGCACGTCGTCCACCGCCTGACGCGCGAAGCCGGTCAACGCCGGGAGGTGGCGCGCGGCGGCGGCCGGGTCGGCAGATGCCAGCCGCTCCGTGGTCTCCAGGCCGAGACAGACGCCGGCCAGGGTGGGGCCGAGGCCGTCGTGCAGGTCGCGGGTGATCCGCTCCCGTTCCAGCGCCCGGGCGGTCGCGAGCTGGTCGCGCGCCCGCGCGAGATCTGCCGCGGTGAGGATGGTGTCCACGGTGAGCGCCAGCTGGGCCACCGCTGCCGCCAGCCTGGGGTCGTCGTCGCGCAGGCGCTCGTCGTCGTAGCGGCGACCGACCACCAGCTGGCCCAGGACGCGGTCACCGCGGCAGAGCGGCAGTGACACGGCCGCGGTGCGTTGCTCACCGCTCGTCACCACCACGTCACCGCACTCCAGGCGCACCCAGGGCAGCCGCAAGGACGACCGGAGGATGTCGGCAGAGCGGACCAACGTGGCGTGCAGGGGGTCGTCGTCGCCGGGCGCAGCGCGGGGGGCGACCCCGCCCTGGGCACCCAGGAGCCGCCCGGCGACCTGGTCCGGAGAACGGGAGGCGCCGTAGAGCAGCTCGTGCGCGTGACGTCGCAGCAGGTGGAGCAGGGGACCGAAGCCCACGGCGACGGCCGCGGCGCCCAGGGCGCCGGGCAGCCACGACACGCCACCCACGAGCGAGGTCGCCACCGCGACCACGCCCACGTAGGCACCGATGAGCGCCGCCACGAGCAGCCCGTAGACCAGGGCACGGTTGATCGCCACGTCGACGTCGAACATCCGGTGCCGGAACGTCGCCACCGTGACGGTGATCGTGAGCGCCACCGCCGAGAGCATCTCCAGGAGGCCGCCGGCCGGCGAGTCGCTGAGCAGGCTGGCCGCCAGTGCGGGCGGGTAGGTGGCGGCGGCCGGGAGCACCCACCGCAGTCGGTCACGGAGCTCCCCGCTGGCCCGCGCCCGGCGGGCCACCATGGCCCCGAGCGCGAGCCCGTTGGCCAGCACCAGCGCGACGGCGGGGACGTCACCCCAGCCCGCGACGAGGTCGACGAAGCGCGGGCCGAGCGGGTTGCTCAGCCCCGAGCCCTCCCAGAAGGTGTCGGAGACCGGCGTGCCCATCGCCTGCAGGAGCAGGGGGAGGGTCAGCGCCACGCTGGCCCAGGCCAGCGGCCGCCAGCGCGGACCCGGGAGGCGCCCGTCCGGGAACGCGAGGAGCAGGAGGACCGGTGCGGCGACGAGCCCCACCCACAACCAACGGTTCAGCCACAGCACCCAGGCGGCGACGAAGGAGCTGCCGCCCGTGTCGAGGGCCAGATCGACGTAGGCGCCGGTCAGCACCACGAGCGCGGCGAGTGCCGCGCTGAGCTGGAAGAACCAGGCGACCGGGTGGCCCGGCCGGCGCCGGGCGACCGCAGCCCCGAGGAGGCCGTCGACCAGGGCATTCATGACGAGCACCGGGACGAACGGGTTGCTCGGCCCCGTGCCCACCCCCGCCGCCGCGGCCGCGGCGTGGACCACGAGCCCCGCGCCCAGCAGCAGCAACATGACGAGCAGCGCCGGCGTACCGCTGGCCCCGGCGGCCAGGCGCCGGTAGGGGAAGGCCGACGGCGGGGCCGCAGGTCCCGGGGGAGGAGCGTCCCGCTCCCCGTGCCGATGCGTCGCCGTGGGCGGCGCCAACGACTCGACCATCGCCCCACGGTAGGTGAGACGGGGTGCGTTGTGGATCCTTGACAAGTGTCCTGGTTCGCGCCGGCGGCGCCGGGCCCGGGTCTGCGAGCCCGCCCCGGGTCAGATGATCAACCTCGCGACGAGCACCAGCGCCGCCACTGCGATCGTCAGCGCCGCCAAGCAGGCCCACGCGACCTCGTTCACGGTCGGACCACCCGAACCAGGGGCGGGACCGAGGTCGAGGCGGCGACGTCGCGGCCTCGAGGCAGGGCCCGCAGGCGGCCCGGGCTTCGGCGCGCCAGTACATCTGTCTGACGTCGTCATGACGTCCGCCTTCCGGCAGCCCTGCCAGGTCCTCGTGGAGGTCGCAGGGCGACCACGCTCCCGACGCTACACCCGCCGAGGACCCCCAACGCTCGGCAAAGACTCAAGCCTGCCCGCCGACCGGGCCGGCTCCCGGGGCAACCCGGTGCGGGTGCGCAAGATCCTCCATTCCGGGGGATCCCGGGTTCGTTCCGGCGCCTGAAGCCTTGGCCCTCACGACGAGGGGAACGGGGCCCATGCTCCTGAGGCCGGAGCCGTCCGCGCGAACCCGGCCATCCTCGAAGGAGACGCCATGACCATCCGCGACGCGACCGAGGCCGAGGCGGCGGAGCAGCTGTTCGGCAACCGCTTCCTGACTCGCGAGGTGCCGACCCGCTCCTTCCCGGAGACGGGCATGACGGCGCAGGACGCGTTCCGACTCGTCTCCGAGGACCTGGCCCTGGAGGGCGACCCCGCTCGCAACCTCGCCACGTTCGTCACGACGTGGATGGAGCCGGAGGCGCAGCGACTCATCGCGCACAACCTGCACCGCAACTTCATCGACCACGCGGAATATCCCCGGACGGCCGAGATCGAGCAGCGCTGCATCCGGATGCTGTCCGACCTGTTCCACGCCCCGGGCGACGCGACCGGCGCTCGCACCCAGGGCTCGTCCGAGGCGATCATGCTGGGCGGCCTCTCGCTCAAGTGGAACTGGCGCAAGCGCCGCGAGGCCGCGGGGGAGTCGGCTGCGAGCCCGAACCTGGTGTTCGGGGGCGACGTGCACGTCGTCTGGGAGAAGTTCTGCCGCTATCTCGACGTCGAGCCGCGCATCGTGCCGCTCCGGAAGGGCAAGTACACCATCGGGCCGGACGACGTGGAACCCCACATCGACGAGAACACGATCGGGGTCGCGGCCGTGCTCGGCACGACCTTCACCGGCCACAAGGACGACATCGAGGGCATCAACGACCTCTTGGGGCGGATCAAGCGGGAGCGAGGTATCGACGTCCCGCTGCACGTCGACGGGGCGAGCGGCGGATTCGTGTGGCCCTTCCTCTACCCCGAGTCGCCGTGGGACTTCCGCCTGGACCAGGTGCGCTCGATCAATGTCTCCGGCCACAAGTTCGGCCTCGTCTACCCGGGCATCGGCTGGTTGATCTTCCGGGAGCCGGGCGACCTCGCGCAGGACCTGGTCTTCGAGGAGAACTACCTCGGCAAGACCGACTCCACCTTCACGCTGAACTTCTCGACGGGCTCCGCGATGGTCCTCGCCCAGTACTACAACCTGATCCGCTACGGGCGTGCGGGCTACACCTACGTCATGCGGAACATGCAGCAGAACGCCCGCGTGCTCGCCGAGAAGCTGGAGGCCATGGGACGCTTCGAGGTGATCGGACCGCACGAGGAACAGCTGCCACTCGTTGCGTTCCGGCTGGCCGGCGAGGAGGCCTATGACGAGTTCGACATCGCCTGGCAGCTGTCCGCCGAGCGGGGATGGATGGTGCCCGCCTACACCATGCCGCCCGATGCCGAGGACGTGACGATCATGAGGGCGCTGGTCAAGGAGACGATGAGCCGCGAGCACGTCGACACGCTGGCCAGGGACATCGCCGAGGCCTGCGAGACCCTGGCGCGGAAGGGTGGGACGCACGAGTCCGAGCGGCGGCAGATGGTGAGCGGCCCCGGCCACTGACCGCCGGGACGACCGCGCGGCGGTGACGAGCCCGGGGACCCTCGCGAGCTCAGGACCGTGGGACGCCGGGACCCGCGCATCGGAAGCCCAGGTTTCCCGACGTCGACTCGGGCGTGTTGCCCGATCGGGCGGCCACGCGGTAGCGGTTGCAGTAGGAGTCGTGGCAGAGGTACGAGCCACCTCGCATCACGCGCCGCTCCCCGTCTTCGGGCCCCGTCGGCGATGCGTCGGGGGAGCGAGCGTAGTACGCGGCATCGAACCAGTCGGCGCACCACTCCCAGACGTTGCCCGCCACGTTCCACAGCCCATGTCCGTTGGGCGCGAAGCTCTTCACGGGCGCCGTGGTCAGGTGCCCGTCCTCCCCGGTGTTGACCGTAGGGAACGTCCCCTGCCAGATGTTGCACATCCACCGGCCGCGCGGCGTGAGCGCGTCGCCCCACGCGAACCGCTTGCGGTCCAGACCCCCGCGCGCGGCGTACTCCCACTCGGCTTCGGTGGGCAGTCGCTTGCCGGCCCAGGAGGCGTAGGCCTGCGCGTCGTCCCAGGAGACGTGCACCACGGGATGGTTGGCGCGTCTGGACACGTCCGTTCCGGGTCCCCCCGGGCTCCGCCAGGAAGCGCCCCGCACCGCGAGCCACCAGGGTGACTCCCTGGGCACGTTCACCACGTCGCGGCGGTCGCCCTCGAAGGCGAGGTGGAAGACCGCCGAGACGCCGAACTCCTCGGCGCCGGTCACGTATCCGGTGGCCTTGACGAAGGTGGCGAACGCGGCATTGGTCACGGCGGTCGCATCGATGGAGAACGGCTCGAGCCGCACCTCGTGGACCGGGGTCTCGCCGTCGTCCTCGTATCCCTCGCCGAACGAGTCGCCCATGGCGAACCGGCCGCCGGGCAGGGGCACCTGCCCGCGGTGGCTGGGGTGGCCGCGGTGCGTGCGGTCGGGCGCCGGCGCCACGGTCGCGCCGGCAGCGCTCGTGGCCGCGCTGGCGGCGACGGGGCGGGCCGCCACAGGGCCGGCGGGGACGCAGCACGGCCCGTGGTGATCCATGACCGAAGGCCACCCCGTGGTCGTCCGGACCAACTCACCCGTCCCGGGTGATCGCAGGGCCCGTCGGCATGGCGACGCTCGAGGCGGGGCGCGAACGATCGCGTCCGATCTCCAGCTGAAGGAGTGTGTGCGGTGGACGACTACCCGTTGCTCGGAGCACTGCTGACGGTCTTGTGGCTCTTCCTCCTGATCGCGTGGATCAGCGTCCTGATCTCCGTCCTGCGTGACATCTTCCGCAGTCGCGACCTGTCCGGGGCCGGCAAGGCGGCCTGGACACTCCTGGTGGTGATCCTTCCCTGGCTCGGCGTCCTGTTCTACCTGGTCGCGCGCGGCCACAAGATGCAGGAGAACGAGCTGGACGAGGCCGCGCGCCGCGAGGAGGCCCTGCAGCAGTACATCCGGGCCACCGTCGCGCAGTCCCCGACGACGTCCCCGACCGGCGAGGCGCCCACCGACGGGCTGCGCATGTGACGCGGCGCTGACACCTCGCGCGGCGCTGAGACCTCGGCCCAGGATCCTGGTCAGCCCAGGATCCTGGCCTTCTCGCGGGCGAACTCCTCCTCGGTGAGGACACCCTGAGTCCTCAGCTCCCCCAGCCTCGCGAGCTGGTCGAGCGTGTCGGGGCCGCCGCTGGCCTGGGGGGGCACGACCGGCTCCGGCGCGTACGACTGCTGCTGCTGCGTCTCGCCATAGCGCATCGCCTGGCGCCGCTGGACGCGTCCGCTCACTGCGGTGGCCGTCCCCGCGATCGCCGCCGTCCGCGCCACTCCGCGTATCAGTCCGGGCATCTCGTCTCTCCTCAGCTCGTAGACAGGGTCCCGAGGCGCTCCTCGACCTCGAGCGCTTCCAGGGCGTCCTCGACGTCCTGGGCCGGGATCCGGGCGCTGGCCACGAGCTCGCCCCCCGAATCCCTGGCCGCCGACACGAAGGGCACGGCCCACAGGTTCTCGTAGACGATCAGCACGGCCAGCCGGCCGGGCTCCAGCACGGAGGCCGCCTCGGCGAGGTCGTCCTCACCCAGCAGTCCCGAGCGGGCCCACGCCAAGGCGCCGAACCCGCCGAGCCGCTCGTCGGCCAGGTCCGCCAGGTCCACGGCGTACGTCGCTCCGTCGGGCTCCTTGCCGATCACCAGGACGTCGTAGAGGCGGATGATCCCACGATCGACCAGCGCCAGGCATTCCTCCGCCGCCCGGCCGGTCAGCCGGTCCTCGGGGAACTCGACGAGGATGAAGTCGATGGGGCCATGGGCGGTCGGTGCTGTCATCGTTCCTCGCTCTCCTCACGCCGAGGGTCCCGGCGTGCTCATGAGTGCCGGTTCTACTTCTTGAGCTCGCTGCCGTGCACGGTGACGGCCCAGATCACCAGGACGTCGAACGCGATCATGATGGCCGCCCAGAGGGGGAAGGCCGCCAGGAAGGCGACGTTCACGACGGCGCTGGCCATCGCGAGGGCGACGGCGACGATGCGAGCCCACATCCTTCCGGAGAAGAGCCCCACACCCGCGGCCACGATGATCACGCCGCCGATGAGGTGTACCCAGCCCCAGCCGGTGTAGTCGACGTTCACGACCAGCTGGGACGCGCCCACCTGGTAGTAGTCGTCCTGGAAGAGGGCCACGAGGCCGGCGATCGCGTGGAAGGTCCCGAGGATGGCCATCATGAAGCCTGCGAACGCGACCCAGCCGACCCAGCCGGTCATCTCCGTGGGCTCGACGCTCTGCCCTCTCGACTGACGCGGGACGCTGGTGGTCCCCGAACTCGTCGTCTGTGACATGAGAACTCCTCTCGAGAGTGACTGCATGCGTGATGCGTGCCCTGAGGCTCGTTCAGCGTGGGTGCCGCGGTCGTCGGTCGCCTCGTCCGTTGCGGGTGAGATCGCGCAACCCCGGCTCACTGGAGCGCCGAGGTGAGCCGGGCCAGGCCATCCACGATCGTTGCCCGGCGTGGCTCCCGCCGCCACTCGGCCAGGGTCAGCTCCTTGCTGATCTCGCGGTACCCCTGCTCCACGTCGCGCATCTCGGCCACGAACGTGCGGGAGCGCACCAGGAGCGAGACCTCGTTGTTGAGGCCGAAGGAGCGCATGTCCATGTTGCTGGAGCCGATCAGGGCGACCTCGTCGTCCACGCTGAAGTGCTTCGCGTGCAGGATGAACGGCCCCGGATACCTGAAGATCTGCACGCCGGCCCGCAGCAGCGTCTCGTAGTAGGACCGTTGGGCGTGCCACACCATCGGTTGGTCACCGATCTCGGAGACGAAGAGCTCGACATGCACGCCCCGTGCGGCGGCCGCCATCAGGCCGCGGAGCATGGAGTCGTCGGGGACGAAGTACGGGCTCGTGATGATGATGCGCTCGCGCGCGGCGTAGAGCAGGCTCAGGAAGAGCTGGAGGCTGGTCTCGACCTCGAAGCCGGGACCACTCGGCACCACCTGGCAGCTGACGTCGCCCTCCGACCGCGGGACGGCGGTCGGGCCCTCGTCCGGCGGCGCCGGGCGCTCCCCGGTCTCCATGTACCAGTCCGTCACGAACACCATGTCGATCGAGGCCACCACCGGCCCCTCGATCCGGCACATCAGGTCCTGCCACTTCAGCCCGCGCTGGATGTTCGACTTCTTGTTGTAGGTGCGATCGATGAGGTTCTGCGACCCCACGAAACCCACCCGGCCGTCGACCACGAGGAGCTTGCGGTGGTTGCGCAGGTCGAGGCGCTGGTAGCGGCCGCGCAGGGGTTGGACCGGCAACATCAGCTGCCATTGCGCGCCCATCGACGTGAGCCGCTCCAGCGTCGCCTCGTAGTCGCGGCAGTGGGACGACGCCCAGTGGTCGAGCAGCACCCGCACGGTGACTCCGCGGCCCACCGCCGCCTCCAGCGCGTCGAAGAACGCCCCCGTCGCCTGGTCGAGCGAGAGGATGTAGAACTCGACGTGCACGAAGGACGCAGCGGTGTCGATCTCGGCCGACATCGCCGCCAGGGACCCGTCGTAGTCCCCGATCAGCCCGGTCTGGTTGCCGTGCGCCATCGGGAAGCCGGTGAGGTTCTCGGCGAGGGTGGCGATCGGGGCGAGCCAGTCCGGCTGCACCTCCCGGCGCCCGGATGAACCGGGCCCGCCCAGCTCGGCGGCGGCGGCCGCGGTCATCTCGGCCTGCTTGCGTCGTCTCTCCTTGGGCAGGCTCTTGCTGCCGATCAGCAAGAAGAGAACGACGCCGACCACGGGGATGAAGAACACCGCGAGCAGCCATGCCATGGCGGAGGTCGGGATCCGGTTGCGGGGGATGACGACGAGGGCGACGACCCGGATCAGGAGGTCGATCACCACGGCCACGGCGCCGAACCCCAGGGCTGTCTGCAGGCTGCTCATGAGTCGTTGCCCCGTCCGTGCCCGAGCGCGGCTCGCCGCTGCCGGACCGTGCCGAGGAGCACGCGGGCGATCACGCCGATCATCAGCATGTTGACGATCATCTGGGCCGTGACCGCGAGCCGGGCGGACTGCGTGGTCGCCACCACGTCCCCGAAGCCCACGGTGGCGAAGACCGTGACGGTGAAGTACGCCGCGTCCGATCGGCTCAGCGCCTCGTTGAAGCTGCCCGGACTGGCCTGGTCCATCCCGAAGTAGGTGGAGGCGAAGGCGAAGAGCAGCAGGGCGAGACTGACGGAGATCGCCTCCGCGCCACGGAGCACCGGGTAGGGCGTCCGCGCCACCGCCACGATCTGCGCGGAGACGACCACGGCCAGGATGACGAGGCAGAGCAGCAGCCGTTCCGTGGCCCGGTCGGCCCGGAGCTCGAGCGGCGCGAGGGCGAAGACCCCGAAGAGCGCTCCCGTCACGAGCGCCGCCCGGACGACGGTGACGACCACGGCCACGCGCGGGGGCGGACCTGGGCGGGACTGGTGGCCGTCGAGCATCATCCCCACCTCCGCGCTCAGTGCTGCTCCCCCGACGATCCGTGGTCACCCCACCCGTAGGCCACGACCGCCGCCATCTCGCGAGGAACGAGTCCGGGCAGCCACGTCTCGTGGGGTCATGCTGGCTGCTCCGGTGTCGCCTCGGGCGGTGCAGGGCGGGCGACGAGCTCGACCAGCAGGAGCACCACCCCCACGATCACGACGAGGGTCAGTGCGAACGTGCCCGTCGGGTGCGACGCCATGACGTAGGCGAGCAGGGCGATGCCGAGGACGGCCGCGCGGATCGGCGTCCGATAGGTGTGGACGACCGCTCCGACCCGCCCCGTCCCCAGCCCGGCGCGGTCCCTGCCGTGACGGGTGGCATCGAGGACGCGCGTGGTGCCCCGCCGCACGGTGGACGGGGCCGGGCCCGGTCCGGTCACCCAGGCGATCGCTGCGACCGCCAGGAACAGCACGAGGACGGCCCGGAGATTGAGCCTGATGAACTCCACCAGCGCGTCGTAGACGGCCGCGGCAGCGTCCGTCGGCAGCTCGTCGGCCGGCACCGCGTCGAGGTAGACCGCGCGGAAGCCGTTGAGCGCCGCCCCGAGCAGCACCATCGACAGCGCCACCACCAGCGCGCCGGTGACGAGGGTCCTCCGGCGGGATCGTCCGATCGCCACCGCGACGCCGAGGAGGATCAGGGCGAGCCACGGGAGGACGTTGGCGGCGGTGCCGACGAGCCGGATTCCGTTCTGCGCCTTCTCGATGTCCGAGGACTTGAAGATCGTGAACTCCGCGTTGACCGTCGGGATCCGCGACGCGAGGGCGAACCCGGAGTCCGTCAGCCTCTTCTTGACCGACTCGATGACGGGTGCGAGGTTCACGCTCACCGTGTCGCCCTTGGCCTCCACGGCCCCACCCGTCTGGCCCGTCAGGACGGCGACCACCTCGTCGTGCGCCGCACGGTTGGCCGCCACCCACGCCTGCCGGAACTCCTCCGACTGCACGAGACGGAGCACCTGGTCGTTCACGAAGCCCTCTACGCCGTTCGCGAGGGGCGTCGCGAGCGCCGAGAGGTTCGTGGCGGCCCGGGGGGGCAGCCCGCGCTGCTCCAGCGCGTCGACGGCCTCCTGCGTCACCGCCTCGACGTCGAGGCGCTCGAACACCTCGGTCGTGATCCGGTCGGCGATGGCCCCCTGCACCGCCGCGTCCGACGCGAGCGGCGCGACCGTCTCGGCGTAGCGATCGGTGTCGCTGATCTGGTCCTCGGCCCAGATCGCCACGATGGCCAGCGGCGCCAGCAGCCCGACGAGCACCAGCAGCACCGTCACGACCATCGGCCGCCACACACCGGAACGCGCCGGGGCGGGACCCGGCGTCGCGGGTCCGGCGGCGCGCGCGCGGGCCACCTCGTCCTGCAGGCGGGCCACCTCGGCGCGAAGCTCGGTGAGCTCGTCGTCGGTGACGGTCATGGACGGCCCGCTCCCACGTCGCCGGGTGACGCGTGCCGCACCGGGCCCCGGTCGTCCATCGCCATCACCCTCCCGGTCACCTGTCTCGACTGTGACGGTGCGCGAGAGGCGGGCTCGCGACCTCCCCTGCAACGGGTGAGTGGGGGCGCCCGGCCCCTGTCCAGCCCCTGTCCGGTCTCTGCCCAGACCGAGCCGGCCGCCCGCGGCCGACGCGTCAACCGGTCCCTGCGGGCTGGGCCGCCGCGGCGGCCTCCTCGGCCTCGGCCCGCACGGCGACGCCGGGCGCGGGCAGCGCCATGGTCACCACGAACGAGACCGCGACCGCGACGACGACCTCGGGCGTCACCGAGAGGCCGTCCGCGCCGAGCAGCAGCACGGCCAGCAGCGTCGAGGTGAGCGGGAGCTTCAGCATGGCGGCGCACATCGCGCCGATGCCCATGCCGATCGCCGGCGCCAGGGCCATCCCGGGCAGTCCGCTCGCGGCGATCCCGATCGCGGCGCCGATGTAGATGGACGGGAAGACAGGTCCACCGCGGAAGGCGCCGAGCGAGAGCCCGTAGACCAGGGACTTGCAGACGATCAGCAGGATCAGGACGCCGACGCCGTAGTCGGCGGCGTCCTTCACGAGGGCGGGAAGCGCGTCCTGACCGGAGAACAGCACCTCGGTGAAGCTGTTGTCCGAGACCATGTCGTAGGCCATCGCGGTGAGGCCGATCGCGACGCCGAGCACCGTGGTCACCAGCACCCGGTTGACGTGCACGACCGGGCGGACGCTGAAGCCGACCAGGCGGATCAACCAGGCCAGCAGCGCGGCGCCCACGCCCATCGCCAGCGCCCAGCCCAGGCTGCCGACGGTGGGCGTCACTTCGGGGGGCAGGCCGGTGAGCGACAGCGAGAAGGTGCCCAGGCCGGTCCAGCCGTCGAGGCCGATGAAGACCAGCGCCCCGATGCCGGAGGCCAGGAGCCCCGGCAGCGCCACGAGGCTCAGCGTGATCCCGCCGACCCCCGCCGCCTCCATGATCAGGAAGGCGCCGAGCAGGGGCGAGCCGAGCAGGGTGCTGATCGCCGCGAAGCTGCCGGCCGACGCCATGATGGTCAACGCCATGGGTGGGGCGTCCTTCCGCGCCAGGTGCACGGTGAGAGCACCCAGCCCACCCCCGAGCGCGATGAGGGGAGCCTCGGGCCCGAGGACGGCCCCGAGGCTCAGCGTCGCCGCCGCGGCGAGGAAGACGGCCGGGAGCTCGCGCGCGGTCGGCGGCCCACTGCCGGCCTTGAAGCCGAACGCGGGGGAGTGGCCACCGTTGCCCGGCAGATACCGGATCACCAGCCCGGTCAGCAGGCCGCACAGCGCCAGCCAGGGCACCGGCCACCAGGCGGGCGCCGCACCGCCGAGCAGGCTGCGGGGCAGGTCGTCGAAGATCAGACGCTGGATCTCGGCGACGAGTGCCAGGAAGCCGTAGGACACGACCGAGATCGGGATGCCCAGCACCGCGGCCAGGACGAGCGCGGACACGTACGCCTTGGACCGGATGACCGCGACCGGATCCTTGGCAGGGGCCGCCGGGCCGGGTGATTCAGACATGCATCGGCTGGTCAGTCGGGAATCGTGACGACGTCCACGATGCGCGCGCCCAGCGAGCTCAGGTAGTTGAGCACCCCCTGGAGCTCCTCCTGGTCGACCACGTCGCCGGTCAGGGTCGTGTGCACCTGTTGCACCGAGGGCGTCAACTGGGGAAAGGCAGACAGGAACTCATCGTTCACCTGCTCGTCGAGACGGATCAACACCCTGGTCACGAAGGGCCCTCCCGCCTGATGCTGCGACTCTTCATCTGCCGAACGGAACGGTCCGGCGCCCGTGTGCGCCACCGTAGGTGGTGCCACCCCCCCGCCCCTCACTGGAATCGGGGGAGCAGCCGGGCGAGCCTCCGTGCGCGGGGGCGGACTCGCGGACGCTTGACGGTTTTGCCGGGCGAGCAATAGTTTCCGCATGTGTAGGCGGTCTGCGGGCACGCCGTGCCACCGACGAGGTGACGGACGCCCGCCAGGACTCACCAGGCGTCATAGAGCGGCGCATTGCCCTGGGGAGGGCGGACGCCCACGGGGAGCAATGAGGGCTTCGACGTGAGGGGTGTCGCTGTGGTTCGGACTGCGGGTCGGACGCCGCACCAGCCTGGTGCGCCGCAGCGCGGGCCGGGCGAGCCCGACGGACAGGACTCCAGATGGGCCTGGGTGCCGCGGCGCGAGCCTATCGAGGGAGCGCCGTGGCTTCCGCGTGGCTGCCTGCCGCGCCGCGCCCTCTGGACGCGACTGGACGAGGGGACCGAGCGGGCGGTGACGTTGGTCGTCGCGCCCGCGGGCGCCGGAAAGACCCTCGGCGTCGCCGGGTGGGTCCAGGACTCCCCGCGCGGCTCCCGGGCCCGGTGGGTCAACGCCGACCGCCGCCTCGACGTCGCGGGGCTCGAGGCGCTGCTCGGGCCCGCCGGGCGGCGGGGCGGGGAGGAAGCGCGCCTGGTGGTCGTCGACGACGCCCACCGACTCCCCCCATCCTCGGTCCGCTACATCGACGAGCGGCTCAACGCCGGCCCGGAGGACCTGCGCCTCGTGCTCGTCTCTCGCTGGGACCTTGCGCTGAGCCGCCTCGCGCCCGAGCTGCTGGGCCACCTCTCGGTCCTCCGGGGTGACGTCTTGAGACTGACCCGCCCCGAGACCGCGCGGCTCGTGGCCGAGCACGCGCGGACCGAGTCCGCAGAGGTCATCGACGCGATCGCTGACCGGGCCGGCGGATGGTGTGCGGCCGTGGTGCTCGCTGCTCGGGCCAGCGCCGCTGCGCCGAGTCGTCGTGACTTCCTGCGACGCTGCCGGAACGGCGGATCCGGGATCGCCGGTCTGGTCGCCAGCGAGGTCTTCGCCTCCCTGCGCCCCCGCGAGCGGCACCTGTTGTTGTGCGTGGCACTCGAACGCACCGTGACGACCGACACCGCCGTGCACCTGACGGGAGACGCCGACGCCGGCGAGGCCCTGGCGACCCTGGAGTCCACCGGGCTGCTGGTCAACCGCGTGGGCAGCGGGCGGACCGAGCCCGAGGGCGATGATGATGCACCCGGCGGGTCGGCCCGGTTCCGCATCCACCCGTTGCTGCGCGAGGTGACCAGGCGACGGCTCGTCGCGGGGGGAGTGGATGTCCTGCAGGCCCGCGCCGCCATGCGCCGCGCGGCCCGCCTCGACCTCGCGCACGGCCAGACCTCCCTTGCCTTCCGCAGGCTGGTGGCGCTCGGCGAGCACGACGCCGCGGCTCGCGTCCTCGCCGACGAGGGCCCCCGCCTGATCTCTGACGGACAGGCGCGAGCGATCGATGCCCTGGTCCGGGAGGCGGGTGGCACGATCGAGGCGCGCCCGGACACCTGGACCGCGATCGCCTGGGCACGCTGGGCCTTGGCGGACAGCGACTCCGCGGCGCACTGGGCCGGGCGGGTCGCCGCCCGCCTCACCCGCGACCCCGCCGCTGTCCCCGCCGTGCAGGCCGCCTGCGTCCGGCTGCTGCGCTCCCGCGCCGGCGCCGCACCGGTCGCCGAGGCGGTGGACGCGGCGCGCGCGCTGCTCGGGGACGACGACGTGGTCGGGAGGCCGGATCCCTACCTGTGCCTGCTGCTCTGCGAGCTCGGGGCCGCCGAGAACTGGCTCGGGGACCTGACGGCGGCGGAGCACCACCTCAGTGACGCCGTGCTGCGGAGCCGAAATGCCGGCATGGCCACGCTGGCCGCGGGATCGCTGTCGCATCTCGCGCTGACGCAGTTCATGTCCGGACGCGAGGTGGCGTGTCGCGACCTCGCGGGGGAGGCGCTGGAGGCGCTGGCGACCTCCGAGGCCGACGAGGGGATGATCCGGGCCATTCGTGCGCGTGCGGAGACCGCGCTGCAGCTGGTCACGCTGCAGTCGGGGCCGTGGTCGCCCGAGCTCGCCGACGGCTCCACCCGGGTGGCGGTCCCCGGCGACCTCGCGGTCAGGTTCTGGCAGCGCATCCTTGCCTCCCGGTTGGCGCTGAGCGCCGGTTTGGTCGCGGAGTCACTGAGGCTGCTCGAGCACCCGTTCGAGGGCCCACCGCTGCCGGCGCACCTGACCGTCGCGCTCCTGATGGACCGGGCTGGGCACGCCCTGTTCACCGGCGACCGCCAGGTGCTGCGCCGCATCTCGGGCGAGCTGGAGACGCTGGGGGCCCACGGCGAGGGGCGGTGGGTCGCAGCGGCGGCCGCCGACCTCGACGGCGACCTCCGCCTCGCGGCCTCGCTGTATGTCGAGGCGAGCCGGGGCGAGTGCCGCGCCCAACCCCCGACGCGGGCGCTCGGCCTGGTCTGCGCCGCCCAGCTGCACGACCGCCTGGGGGAGCCCGACGCGGCGTCTGTGCTCCTGGCCGAGGGGCTGGCGTTGACGCAGGGGCGCCGGAGCAGGGTGCCGTTCCTGGGCTGGAGCACCCACGGGACCCCGGTGGGGCGCCTCCTGGCGGCCCCGGGAGTGGAGCCCTCCGAGTGGTCCGACGAGCTGCGGATCGCCTGTGGCGATCGTCCGCCGATCGTCTCGGCGTTCCGCCCGCTCGTGGCGACACAGCGGGAGCTCGGGTCGGTCCCGGCGACGACGATCGGCCCGATGCTCAGCCCGCGCGAGCACGAGGTGCTCCAGGAGCTGGCCCGGGGCGCGACGTACGCGGACATCGCGGCGAACCTCTTCGTCAGCCAGAACACCGTGAAGACACACATCTCGAGTCTCTACGCGAAGCTCTCGGTGGGGCGGCGCAGCGAGGCGCTCGCCGTCGCCCGCAAGGCCCACCTGTTATGAGGGACCGCGACGAGCGTGGTCGGCCCGAGCAGGCCAGGCCGCGGGACGCCCTCGGCCGTCCGCTGCCCTACGGCTCGCAGGGCGTCGAGCCGGTCTCCGAGGAGCCGCGGCCGCCGGCCGAGACCCTGGCCGCGGCCCGTGGGCTGCTGGACGCCGGGCGGCCGTTCTCCGCGCACGAGGTGCTGGAGGTCCGGTGGAAGACCGGCCCGGAGCCGGAGCGGGAGCTGTGGCAGGGGCTGGCCCAGCTCTGCGTCGGACTGACCCACCACGCGCGGGGCAATCCGGTGGGCGCCTCCCGCCTCGTGGAGCGGGCGGCCGGCCGCCTCGACGGCTACGCCGCGACCGGCGGGCCGACGTACGGGCTGGACCTCGCCGCCGTCCTGGCGTGCGCGCGGGGACGCGTCTCCGGCTGACCGGCGGGCGCCACCCACCGGGCCCTCAGAGCGCCGGCAGCTTCGCCAACGCCTGGGCGACGGACGCGCGCAGGTCCTCGTCCTCGAAGCCGTGGTCGGTGACGTTCCCGGCGAGATAGGCGTCGTAGGCCGCGAGGTCGAGGTGGCCGTGACCGCACAGCGCGGTGAGGATCACCTTCTCCTCGCCGGTCTCGGTGCACCGGTGCGCCTCGTCGATGGCTGCCGCGATCGCGTGGGTCGGCTCGGGCGCCGGCACGATGCCCTCGGTGCGCGCGAACAGCACGCCGCCGGCGAAGCACTCGGTCTGCGCCTTGGCCACCGCCTCGATCTCGCCGGTCTCGTAGAGGTGCGAGATGAGCGGGCTCATCCCGTGGTAGCGCAACCCCCCGGCATGGATCGGGTCGGGCACGAAGTCGTGCCCCAGCGTGTGCATCTTCATCAGCGGCGTCATCCCGATGGTGTCACCGAAGTCGTACGCGTACGTGCCCTGGGTCAGCGACGGGCACGCGGCGGGCTCGACGGCCCGGACCGTGGGCGCCATGCGACCCGCCCACCGCTCGCGCAGGAACGGGAACGCCAGGCCGCCGAAGTTGGACCCGCCGCCCGTGCACCCGACCAGCAGGTCGGGCGTCTCGCCGATCTTGGCCAGCTGGAGCAGCGCCTCCTCGCCGATCACGGTCTGGTGCATCAGCACGTGGTTGAGCACGCTGCCGAGGGCGTAGTTCGTCGTCGGGTCGCCGGCGGCCATCTCGACGGCCTCGCTGATGGCGATGCCCAGCGAGCCCGAGGAGTCCGGATCGCCCGCCAGGACCGTGCGCCCGGCCTCGGTGAGCTCCGAGGGGCTCGGGTGCACCGTGCCGCCGAAGACCTCCATCATGACCTTGCGGTAGGGCTTCTGGTCGTAGGACGCCCGCACCTGCCAGATCTCGCACTCCATGCCGAACTGCGCGCACGCGAAGGCCAGCGCCGTGCCCCACTGGCCGGCCCCGGTCTCGGTCGTCAGGCGCCGCACGCCCGCCTTCGCGTTGTAGAAGGCCTGCGGCACCGAGGTGTTGGGCTTGTGCGAGCCGGCGGGGGAGACGCCCTCGTACTTGTAGTAGATCCGCGCGGGCGTCCCGAGCGCCTTCTCCAACAGGTGCGCCCGGTAGAGAGGGCTGGGGCGCCACAACCGGTAGACGTCGAGGACCTCGGACGGGATCTCGACGTACTGGTCGGTCGAGACCTCCTGCATGATGAGGTCCATCGGGAAGAGCGGCGCGAGGTCGTCGGGGCCGACCGGTTCGCCGGTGCCCGGGTTGAGCACCGGCGGCGGGGGTGTCGGGAGGTCGGCGAGCACGTTGTACCAGCGCGTCGGCATCTCGTCCTCGTCGAGCTGGATCTTGTGCCGCGTGCGCTCGCTCATGACTGACCCCTCGGTCCCGCTCGTCGCCGGTAGCCCACCGGATGCTCGCGGACCCTAGCCCGTGGCCCGCTTCCTCGTCAGGACCCCCGTATCGCGGGGCGGACGGAGCCGTTCGACGCTGCTAGGTTCCCGCCCATGCTGCTGAACCCCTCGACGTACGACCCCGGCCACTTCGACCGGGAGACGCGGCGCCTGCTCCGGGCCACGATCGACTGGTTCGAGGAGCGAGGGCTGCGCCGGCTCGTCTCGGACTACCACGCACACGTCTTCTACTCCGACTTCCTGGAGTTCGCCGGCAAGGAGGGCCTCTTCTCGACCTTCCTGACGCCTGCCTCCGAGGCCGAGGGCGACCCCGACAAGCGGTGGGACACCGCGCGCATCGCGGCGCTCAGCGAGGTCCTCGGCTTCTACGGCCTGAACTACTGGTACCCGTGGCAGGTCACGATCCTGGGCCTGGGTCCGGTCTGGCAGAGCGACAACGCCGAGGTCCGCCGCCGGGCGGCGCTGGCGCTGGACGCCGGCGGCGTGGCGGCCTTCGGGCTCTCCGAGAAGGAGCACGGCGCCGACATCTACGCCAGCGACATGGTGCTGACGCCGGACGGCGAGGGCGGCTACCGCGCGAACGGGTCGAAGTACTACATCGGCAACGGGAACTGCGCGACGACGGTGTCGGTCTTCGGCCGGATCGAGGGCGTCGAGGGCTCCGACCAGTACGTCTTCTTCCACGCCGACTCGACCGACCCCGGCTACGAGGTCGTCAAGAACGTCGTGCCGACGCAGATGTACGTGGCCGAGTTCCGGCTCGAGGACTACCCGGTCTCGGACGACGACCTGATGCACGTCGGCGAGGCGGCGTTCAGCGCGGCGCTGAACACCGTCAACATCGGCAAGTTCAACCTCTGCTTCGGCGGCCTGGGCCTGAGCACGCACGCGTTCTACGAGGCGGTCACCCACGCTCACCACCGTCGCCTCTACGGCAAGCGGGTCACGGACATGCCCTACATCCGCCGGCAGCTGGTCGACGCCCACGCCCGGCTGATCGGGATGCGGCTGTTCTGCGACCGGGCCATCGACTACTTCCGGTCGGCGAACGCCGACGACCGGCGCTACCTGCTCTACAACCCGGTCACCAAGATGAAGGCCACCACCGAGGCCGAGAAGGTGATGGGCCTGCTCGGTGACGTGGTCGCCGCCAAGGGGTTCGAGGCCGAGGGGTATCTCCCGCTCGCGCTGACCGACGTGAAGGGACTGCCCAAGCTGGAGGGCACCGTCGCGGTGAACCTTGCCCTGATCGGGAAGTTCATGCCCGCCTACCTCTTCGACCCACAGGAGCAGCCGGAGGTGCCGGTGCGCCGGGACGCGGCCGACGACGACTTCCTGTTCCACCAGGGCCCGGCGCGGGGGCTCGGCAAGGTGCGCTTCCACGACTGGCGGGCGGCGTACGCGGCCGCGGCCGACATCCCCAACGTCGCGCGCTTCAGCGAGCAGGCCGAGGCCTTCGTGCAGCTGCTCCTGACCGCCCCGCCGGACGAGCAGCAGATGGCCGACATGGAGCTGATGCTCAGCCTGGGGGAGCTGTTCACGCTGATCGTCTACGGGCAGCTGATCCTGGAGCAGGCCGAGCTCACGGACGTCGGGGACGACCAGGTGGACGCGGTCTTCGACGTCCTGGTGCGCGACTTCTCGGCCCACGCCGCGGGCCTGCTCGGCAAGCGCGGCGCGACGCAGGCGCAGCAGGAGTGGGGGCGCGGGGCGCAGCGCCCGCCGGTCGTCGACCAGGCGCGGTTCGAGCGCCTCTGGGAGCAGGTCGCCGAGCAGGTGGACGCCTACCAGATGAATCCGTAGTCGAACCCCCGGAGGCATGTTCAGACGGCCTCCGTCTCGCTAGTCTCCGCAGCACGGACACGAGGAGGCACCGAGATGGCGACCGCGAAGAACCCCCCACCCGCCCACTGCGTCCTCAAGCCGCAGAGCGTCCCGGACCTGCCCCCGGACCTCGAGCCGGGGCGCGCGAGCGCCATCCGGCTGATCCGCACCAAGTGGGTCAACGGGACCGTCCTGCACTACCACTTCCTCGAGGGTCCGAAGGCGCAGAAGCAGGCGGTGCGGGACGCGTTCGCCACCTGGAAGGGGCTGCCGATCGGGCTGGAGTTCACCGAGGTCGACGACCCGGGCGAGGCCGAGGTCCGGGTCTCCTTCGCGAACGACGGGTCCTGGTCCTACGTCGGCAAGGACGTGCTCGGCATCCCCGAGGACCAGGCGACCATGAACTTCGGCTGGGACCTGACCACCGACTACGGGCGGGACACCGCCCTGCACGAGATCGGGCACACCCTCGGGATGCCGCACGAGCACCAGAACCCCTTCGCCGGCATCGTGTGGGACGAGGACGCGGTCTACGCGAGCTTCGGCGCACCGCCGAACAACTGGCCGCGCGAGCAGACCTTCCACAACGTGCTGCGCAAGCTCGACCCGGCGGAGGTCGAGGGGTCCAAGTGGGACCCGAACTCGGTGATGGAGTACTGGTTCCCCGGCGGGCTGATCAAGAAGCCGGCGAAGTACGCCGAGGGGCTGCAGCCCGCGGGCGGGCTCTCGAGTGCCGACAAGAAGTGGGCCAAGACGTGGTTCCCGGCGCAGCGGGCCAGCCTGCCCGTCCTGCGGCCCTTCGAGTCGAAGCTGCTCAGGCTCGGCCCCGGAGCGCAGGCGGACTTCGCCGTCGAGCCGGGCGCCACCCGCACGTTCCACTTCTCGACCTTCGGGTCCTCCGACACCGTGATGGTCCTCTTCGAGGAGGTCGACGGCGAGCTGAGGTATGTCACCGGCGACGACGACAGCGGCCTGGCGCTGAACGCGCAGCTCGAGTCCAAGCTCTTCAAGGGCCGGCGTTACGTGCTGCGGCTGCGCCTGTACTGGGCCGGTGCCTCCGCGCGCACGGCGGTCATGTACTGGTGACCGGGTTCCTCCCCGCTGGCGTTCGACGGTTCGGCGCCCGCGCTCACCGTTGCGCCTCGGTGGCGTCGCGGACGTCTCGCATGAAGGCCGCGAACCGACCCGGCTCGTCGTACGGCGGCGTGTGCCCGGACCGGTCGAAGACGACGTAGTCCTTGCTGGGCGCCTCGAGGTCCGCGAACCAGTCGGCGGCCAGGTCCTCGCGCCCCTCGGCCTCGTGCTCGCCCTCCACCACGTAGACCGGCACGTCGAGGCGAGGCACGCCCGTCCGGAAGTCGGTGCCGCTCAGCTGCGGGTAGAGCACCGCGTAGGTCTCCGCGATGGCCGCCATCCCGCGCAGCTGCTCGATCAACGTGTACTCGGCCACGAAGAAGCTGGCGGGGTACTCCGCTGCCGGGTCGTAGTCCTCCCCGTGCTCGAACGTGCTCCAGGTCGGGTTCGAGGCGATCGCGGCCAGGTAGTCCAGGCTGTCCTGGTAGGGCGGCGGACCCATCTCCCGCAGCAGCGAGGCCTGGCCGTCGTCGCCCCGCGCCTCGGCGTCCTCGATCGAGGTCCGGTACATGCGCTGGTCCGTCTCGAAGGGGTCGACCATCTGGCCCGTGCCGACATATGCGTGGAACCGCTCCGGGGCCCGGCGGGCGGCCAGGGTGCCCAGGACCGTGCCCCACGAGCTGCCGACCAGATAGATCTTCTCCTCGTCGAAGCGCTCGCGCAGGTAGTCGGTGACCTCGAGGGTGTCCTCGACCATCTGGTCGAGGGTCATGGTGGAGGTCGGTTCCAGGGCGTCGTAGGACTTCCCGGTCCCGCGCTGCTCCCACGTGGCGACGACGAACGACTGCTCGAGATCCTCGCCGGCCCCGCGGATGCGGCCGACTGCGGAGCCCCCGGGGCCGCCCTCGAGGAACAGGAGGACCGGGGCGTCCGCCGACACGCCCCGCAGCATGACCGTCTGGTCGTGACCGTTGACGGGGACCTCCACCAGCTCGGCGATGCTGCCAGGGACACGGTCGCCGTCGGCGTCGACGATCGGTTCGGTCGATGCGGGGCGCAGCAGGCCCGCGACCAGCGCGAGCACCGCGACGGACGCGACGACGAGACCGACCCGGCGCGCGAGGAGCAGGCGGCCCCGTGGGCGCGCGGGTTCGCGACGCCGCGCCAGCGCTGCGCCGTACGTCGCGCCCACGACCATCGGGAAGAGGATCAGCAGGGTGTCCACGCCTCGGCCGATGACCAGCGCGATGAGCCCGTAGGCGTCGGTGAGCCGGATCCCGTCGACGGTCGGTCCGTCGACCCGCATGCGCGCGACCTCGAAGGCGAGGACGAAGGTCACCGGTGCGAGCAGCAGCGCCCACCGCGAGGCGAGCCACCACCCGGCGAGGGCGCCCACCGCGACCGCGCCCACCACGGTGACGACCGCCCCCGCGGTCGTCACCGGGCCGCGTGGCACGAGCCAGCCCGCCACGGCGCCGGCGAGGATCGCGGGGAGCGCCGCCAGCAGGGCCGAGCGTCCTCGTGCGGCGAGAGAAGGGCTGGGGCGGGCGTCGGGCGGGGAGCTCTTGCGGACGTGCATGACATCTCCTCGGAGCGTGGTCAGGCTGTGCGGACGAGGGGCCGGAGCAACAGCCCGGCCAGGACGAGGAAGACCGCCGCGAAACCCACGAAGCCGACCGCGAGCCCCGGGCCGGCCGAGGGGTCGTCGTTCACGAGCATCACCACCGCCATGGCGGCCACGGCGCTCCCGAGGAGCGCCGCCCACCCCACGACGGCGGGCAGGAGGAGGGCGGACCACCGCGATCGGCGGAACCCGCTGGCCGCCGCGGTGACCAGGAGCGGCACCACCAGCGCGAGGTCCATCCACTTCACGACCCAGAACACGGTGGGGCTCTGGGTGTAGGCGGCGTCGTACGGCGACCCGTTGACCACGTCGGCCAGGCCCGGAAGGTGGAGTCCCAGGACCAGGAACGCGGCGACGAGCGCGAGCGCCGTCGCCGCCGCGCGGCGCAGCGCTCGGCCCGGCTGCGGCAGCGCCGCCGCGTCGACGGACCGGCCGGCGACGACGAGCGCGGCGCCGGCGAGCCAGAAGACCCCCAGCAGGAGCGGGAAGGCGGCCTCGCTGTTGCCTGCGACGACCGCGAACTCCCCACCGATCGCGAGCTGGGTGGTCAGGTACATCGCGAACGACGTCGGCGCGAGCGCCAGGACCGGCCCGGCCCGGCGACCGCGACGGGTGAGGGCCGCCGCGACGAGGCACGTGGGCGCCACCAGGACGAGGGCGACGAGGTCCCCACCGACCACCTGGTTCTGGACGTCCTCGGTCACGTGGTACTGCACCCGGCCCGTGGCCAGCGGCCCCAGCACGGCGAGCGCCGCCACCCCGCCCGCGAGCAGGAGGAGGAGGAGCGCGAGGACGTCGTCGCGCCGCCCGGGCGCCCTGGGGGCGAGCACCGCGGTGCCGGCCGTCCGACCTGTCGATGCCACGTGTGGCCCCCTCCGAGTGCTTCCGCGCCACCCAGCCTCGGTGTCGTCCGCGGGCGCGGGCAGGGGCAGGGGTCCCTCGCCGAAGGACCTTGGACCCCGGCGCGGGGCGGGGAGCCGGCCGCGTCCGCCGCCCTCGACGCGGTGCCCGCGGCCCGACATGATGCCCCGTAGGCGATCTCGGGACGGGGGTGTGCTTCGTGGGCGGCGAGAGCTATCCGAAGGTCCAGACGCACGCTCTGGCGCCCGGCTCCGACCCGACGCGGCTGCGCATCTGGCTCGGTGTCTTCGACGAGCACCCGCCCGAGCGCCTCGAGTGGTCGTTGGATGGCCAGCCCCTGGCGGCGGACGAGGTGGTCGACGTGCGGCCGCTCCGGCACGCGGAGCCCGGACCGAGGCACGTGCAGACGCAGAGCGCCGTCGTCGACCTGCGCCTGCCCGCCGACGAGGCGGGAACCCGGCCGATCCGGACCGTCGACGTCGTCGCGGTGTGGGGCGGCCGGCGCGCCGCGGCCAGGCCCCTGCGGGTCCGCCCGCTGCCGGCGCGGATCCCGGTCGGCCTGGGCGAGTCGTTCCGGGTCATGCTGGTCTCCTGCTTCTACCGGGGGACCGACAAGAGCGGGCGGGCCGGCGTCGCCGCCCACGCGATCTCCACGGGCCCGGGCCGGCCCGACCTGGTCCTCACGGTCGGCGACCAGGTCTACCTCGACATCCCGCCGCCCGGGCCGCTGCACGTGACGGCGTCGGGGTTCGCCAGGGAGTTCGAGGAGAAGTACCGCGCCAACTGGCAGAGCGACCGGGAGGGCGTGGGCTACGCGGAGATCCTGCGGGCGGCGCCCGTGGCCGCGATCCCGGACGACCACGAGTACTGGAACAACTATCCCGCTCAGGGCATCGGCGGCGCCCCCTGGCCGTCGCGCTGGTTCGAGCGGACCCGCAGGTTGTGGGCGTCGGCGGCCAAGGAGATGTACGACGTCTTCCAGCTCGCCGACCGTCCCGACGCCCCGGACGCCTATTGCTACGAGATCGACGTCGCCCCTCTCAGCATCTTCATGATGGACAACCGCACCTTCCGCACGGAGGTCGAGACGGACGAGGGCGAGACCATGCGCTCGCTGCGCCGCGCGGACCTCCAGCGGTTCGAGGCGTGGGTCGAGCGCATGATCGCCACGCCGCAGGCCGTCCCGCTGCTCGTCACCGGACCCTCGCTCCTCCAGCCGCCGAGCACGAAGCGGTGGGCCGACCTGAACGCCGCCGACGTGCTCGAGTACCCCGACGTGATGGGCGGCCTGCAGCGCATGCTGCGGGCGGGGTGTGCCCCGCTGGCCCTCACCGGCGACGTGCACTACCCCCGCGTGACGAGGGCTCGACCGGCTCGCCCTCCGACGGGAGGCGGGGGGCCCCTCGCGACCCATCCCTGGCCCGACCTCCACGAGGTGATCTCGTCCCCGGCCTCCCTGGTCGCCTTCCAGAGCCCCAAGAAGTCCAAGCCGGCGCGCCCGGACTTCGACATCGACGCGGGTCGCGGCGGCCGCCTGGCCTGCACGAAGCTCTGGCCGCGGGACCCCGACCGCGTCGTCGGGGACCAGGTCGCGGTCCTCGAGTTCACGCGGCGCTCCACCGGCGTGGAGCTGACCGTGCGCTACTACCCGGTCGAGAACGGCGGCACGCGGTCGCTCGCGCTGCCCCCGATCCGCCTGAGACGCCGCCCCCAGCCCCAGGCAACCCAGCCCCAGTCAACCCAGCCCCAGTCCACCCAGCACCGGGAGAACCCATGATCGGATTCCGCGGCTCCAACGCGAACGCGCCTTCACCGAACTGCCAGCGGGTCGCCCGCGCGGGCGACCAGAGCAACGTGGACTGGATCAAGGCGCAGGCCCGGGAGCTCACCTCGGGGGACCACGGCGGCCCCGCGACCCTCGTGGTGCTCGTCGGCGGCGTCAGCACCTACCACTTCCGGCTGCGCGTCGCCCAGTCCCACCTGCGCGCCGACCTGACCCCCAGCCAGTGGTCCCACGCGGCGATGCTCCTGAACCCGGAGCGGGCCGTCGGCGGGCGCAGCGAGATCCTGGAGTCCTCGCTCGAGCCGTGGGAGGGGTTCGAGATCCCCAGCACGGTCAACGGGCTGCAGGTGGCGCCCCTGAGCCGCTACGCCGACCCGGAGCAGTACCCGAGCATCGGCCTCATCCGGGTGCCCGTCGACCCGGCCCTCTGGCGCGACGACGTGGCGGGTCGCAAGAGCCACCGGGAGCAGTTCGCAAACCAGCGGGCCGTCCTCGACGTGCCCTCCCTGCTGCTCGAGTGGCTGGGCTACGTGTGGTGCGTCGGCGCCGCCGCCAACCCGCTGCTCTCGGGTCACGGGATCCCGACCGCGGCGGTGATCGAGTCCCTCGTCGGATCGGTCGGCTACGACGTCAGCCCCGGCATCGACACGGCGGCGAGCTCGCCGGAGGCGCTGTGGCAGACCGCCCAGTGGTGGCAGGAATACTTCGCCGACATGAACATCGAGCAGATGCACACCCGCTACCACCACGGTGAGGCATTGCCCGGTCCGCGCACGTCGACCGCGCGCAGCGCCACCGCTCGCCGCTTCAACCGCGCCTAGCGCCGGCCCGCTCACGGTGAGCCGACGACTCGAGGAGCTCGACGCGCAGGAGACCCGCCTGGGCCTGCTGACGCTGCGGCGACGGATCGACCCGCTCCTGCGGGTGGAGATCTACGAGGTGAAGCTCGGCGACGAGTTCCTCATGTCGAGTGCGTTCACGGTGGCCGAGCGGGCGCTCGCGCGGCTCGGGCTGGCGGCGACGCCGGGGGAGCGCCTCGACGTGCTCAACGGTGGGCTGGGGTTGGGCTACACGGCCCTCGAGGCGCTGCTCGACCCACGCGTGCGCAGCCTCACCGTGGTCGACGCCCTCGGCGAGGTGATCGGCTGGCACGAGCGGGGCCTGCTCCCGGAGACGGCCCTGACCTCGGACCCGCGCACGCGCCTGGTCGAGGGCGACTTCTTCGCGATGATGCGCGGCGAGGTGCCGGTCGGCCAGGGCCACGCCGGTGAGGGCGCCCCGGAGCGGTTCCACGCGATCCTGCTCGACGTCGACCACAGCACGACGCACGTGCTGCACCCCAGCCACGCGGCGCTCTACACGGTCGCCGGGCTGCGTGGGCTGCGGCAGCGCCTGCACCCCGAGGGCGTGTTCGCGCTCTGGTCGGACGACCCGCCGGAGGACGACTTCCTCGCTGCGCTGGAGGCGACGTTCGCCAGCGCCTCGGCCGAGGTCGTCACCTTCCCGAACCCGCTCACCCGCGGCGAGTCCACGGCCACGGTCTACGTGGCCACCGCATCGTCGGGGTCGGGGGCGACTCGCCCGGCGGGCCCGGGACGGTCGTATCTTGACTGATTCAAGTGGCTGCGCGAGGGTCGTCCCGTGCCACCGGTCCCCGAGCTCGAGCAGCTGATCCGCGACACGGGCCTGCGCGTGACCCGGCCGCGCGTCGCCGTCCTCGAGGCCGTGCGCGCCCAGCCGCACGCCGACACCGAGTCGATCCACGACGCCACGAGGGTCCGGCTCGGCCAGGTCTCCCACCAGGCCGTCTACGACGTGCTCCGCGTGCTCACCGACCACGGCCTGCTCCGCCGCATCCAGCCCCACGGGTCGGTCGCGCGCTACGAGGCGCGCGTCGGCGACAACCACCACCACCTCGTGTGCCGCTCCTGCCGCGCGATCGTCGACGTCGACTGCGCGGTGGGGGAGCGCCCGTGCCTGACCGCCGCCGACGACGCGGGCTTCACGGTCGACGAGGCCGAGGTCGTCTACTGGGGCCTCTGCCCCTCCTGCTCTGCCCCTCCTGCTCCGCCGCACCTGCCCGATCCCCTTGACCCGCCCGATCCGCAAACCCCGGAAGGAACGCCGTGACCCAGGACCATGACACCCGCGTAGGCGAGCTGAACGTCGAGGAGGCCGGTGGCTGCCCGGTCATCGGTGCCGGGGAGCACCCCACGGAGGGCGGGGCCGGCAACCGGCGCTGGTGGCCCCACCAGCTCAACCTCGGGATCCTGCGCAAGCACAACGCGGTCGCCAACCCGATGGGCGAGGACTTCGACTATGCCGAGGCCTTCGCAAGCGTCGACCTCGACGAGCTGCGGCGCGACATCGAGGAGGTGATGACGACCTCGCAGGACTTCTGGCCGGCCGACTTCGGCCACTACGGCCCCCTCTTCATCCGGATGGCCTGGCACAGCGCCGGCACCTACCGGATCCAGGACGGCCGCGGCGGGGCCGGGGCCGGCATGCAGCGGTTCGCCCCTCTGAACAGCTGGCCCGACAACGGCAACCTCGACAAGGCCCGCCGGCTGCTGTGGCCCGTGAAGCAGAAGTACGGCAGCCGGCTCTCCTGGGCCGACCTGATCGTCTTCTCGGGCAACTGCGCGCTGGAGTCGATGGGCTTCACGCCCTTCGGCTTCGCGGGCGGCCGCGAGGACGTCTGGGAGCCCGACGAGGACGTCTACTGGGGGCCGGAGCACGAGTGGCTCGGCGACAACCGGTACACGGGTGAGCGCGACCTGCAGAACCCGCTCGCCGCCGTCCAGATGGGGCTCATCTACGTCAACCCGGAGGGCCCGAACGGCGAGCCCGACCCGGTCGCGGCGGCCCACGACATCCGCGAGACGTTCAGCCGGATGGCGATGAACGACGAGGAGACCGTGGCGCTGATCGCCGGCGGGCACACCTTCGGCAAGACGCACGGTGCGGGCGACCCCGATGCCCACGTCGGCCCCGAGCCGGAGGGCGCGCCGCTCGAGGAGCAGGGCCTCGGCTGGATCAGCAGCTTCGGCACCGGCAAGGGTCGTGACGCCATCACCAGCGGGATCGAGGTGACCTGGACCTCGACGCCGACCACGTGGTCGAACAGGTACTTCGAGAACCTCTTCGGCTACGAGTGGGAGGTGACCACGAGCCCCGCGGGTGCCTACCAGTGGCAGCCGAAGGACGGCGCCGGCGCGGACACGGTCCCCGACCCCGAGGACGGCTCGCTCTCCCGCCCGCCGACGATGCTCACCACCGACCTGTCCCTCAAGGTCGACCCCGTCTACGAGCGGATCTCGCGGCGCTTCTACGAGCACCCCGACGAGCTCGCCGACGCGTTCGCACGCGCCTGGTTCAAGCTCACCCACCGCGACATGGGGCCGATCGAGCGCTACCTCGGCCCGGAGGTCCCGAACGAGGAGCTGCTCTGGCAGGACCGCGTGCCGAAGGTGGACCACCCGCTCGTCGGCGACGCGGAGGTCGCCACGCTGAAGGAGCAGGTGCTCGCCAGCGGCCTGAGCATCGGCGAGCTCGTGTCCACGGCGTGGGCCGCGGCCGCGTCCTTCCGGGCCAGCGACAAGCGGGGCGGCGCGAACGGCGGCCGCCTCCGGCTGGAGCCGCAGCGCAGCTGGGAGGTCAACGACCCGGCCACCGTCGCCAGCGTGCTGGGCACGCTGGAGAGCCTGCGCGAGTCGTTCAACGCCGACTCCGGCGGCGACGTGCGGATCTCGATGGCCGACCTGATCGTGCTCGCCGGCTGCGCGGGCGTGGAGAAGGCGGCGCGCGACGCGGGGCACGACATCACCGTGCCGTTCACGCCGGGCCGCACCGACGCCTCACAGGAGCAGACCGACGTCGACTCCTTCGCGGCGATCGAGCCGGCCACGGACGGGTTCCGCAACTACCTGGGCAAGACCCAGATGCCCGCGGAGTACCTCCTCGTCGACCGGGCGAACCTGCTCGACCTCAGCGCGCCCGAGATGACCGTCCTCGTCGGGGGCCTGCGGGTGCTGGGCGCCAACCACGAGCAGTCGGCGCACGGCGTCCTCACCGACCGTGTCGGTCAGCTGACGAACGACTTCTTCGTCAACCTGCTCGACATGGGCACGAGCTGGCGCTCGACCACCGAGGCTCAGGACCTCTTCGAGGCCACGGACGCTTCCTCCGGCGAGGTCCGCTGGACCGGCACGCGCAACGACCTCGTCTTCGGCTCGAACTCCGAGCTGCGCGCGGTCGCGGAGGTGTACGCCGCCTCCGACGCGGGTGAGAAGTTCGTGCGCGACTTCGTGCAGGCGTGGGACAAGGTGATGATGCTGGACCGGTACGACCTGGCCTGATCCGGGCAGGGAGGCGGCGGGCCGTCCCGGGGCGACCGGGGCGGCCCTGTCGTAGGTTGAGCCCATGACCGACGGCGTTCCGCACACGATGCGTGCCGTGGTGACCACGCACCACGGCGGGACCGACGCCCTCGAGGTGCGCGAGGTCCCGGTGCCGCAACCGGGGCCCGGCGAGGTGCTCGTGCGCGTCGCCGCGGCCGGCTGCAACAACACCGACGTCTGGACCCGCGAGGGCTCCTACGGCACGGCCGGCGACCCGCACGCGAAGGCCGGGTGGCGGGGCCCGCTTGCCTTCCCGCGGATCCAGGGCGGCGACGCCGCCGGGGCGCTGGCGGCCGTCGGGGACGGCGTGGACCCGGGCCGGGTGGGCGAGCGGGTGCTCGTCGACCCCGCGCTCTACGCCGGCCCGGGGCCCGACGCGTTGGTGGCCGACGTGCTCGGCAGCGAGCGCGACGGCGGGTTTGCGGAGTACGTCGTCGTGCCCGCCGACCGCGCCCATGCCGTCGGCGACTCGCCCCTGACCGATCTCGAGCTCGGCGCGCTCCCGATCGCCTACGGGACCGCGCTGGGAATGCTGGAACGCGGCCACGTCGAGGACGGGCAGACGGTGCTGGTGACGGGTGCCTCCGGCAGCGTCGGACTGGCCGCCGTCCAGCTGTCCCGGGCCCGCGGCGCCCGGGTCGTCGCCGTCTGCAGCGGCGCCAAGGCCGGCGACGTCGAGGCCGCCGGCGCCCAGGTCACGGTCGACCGCGGCCGGGGGCGGGTCGTGGCGGACGCGGAGGAGGCGGCGGACGGGGGCTTCGACGCGGTGATCGACGTGGTGGCCGGCCCGGTGGTGGCGCCGGGGCTCGGGCTGCTCCGCCCGGGCGGCCGCTGGGTCGTCGCCGGGGCGCTCGGGGGGTGGGCGGTGGAGCTCGACGTGCGGCGGCTCTACCTCGCGAACCTCGCCCTCGTGGGGTCGACCATGCACACGCGGCGGATCTTCGACCTGCTGGTCGAGGTCGCCCGCCGCGGCGACGTGCGCCCCGTCATCGCGGCGACGTTCGGGCTCGACGAGCTCGCGAGCGCCCAGCAGCAGCTCTCCCGGCGGGCGCACGTGGGCAAGCTCGTCGTGCTGCCCTCCTGAGCCCGGGAGCGCTCAGGCCGCGCCGGGGCGCAGGGCCTCCAGCATCTCGTCGAGCTCGGCGATCTCGCGGCCCGGCGGGAGCACGAGGCACGGCATCTCGGCGCCGGCGGCGTACCACTGGTCCAGGACCGACCTCGCCTGCGCCGGGCTCCCGCCGACCGTCAGCTCGTCGACCAGGCCCTCCGCGGCTGGGGGCAGCTCGTGCGTGCGCGCTGTCGGGTTGGCGGCGACCACGGCGTCGACCGCGTCGGCGTGGCCCATCCGGGTCAGGGTGTCGCGGTAGAGGGGGCCCATGCTGAGCAGGTAGAAGCTGATCCACCAGGCGGCGACGGCGCGCGCGGTGGCGGGGTCCGACGACACCGCCGCGGGGATGCAGGGCGAGACCCGGGGCGCGCGACGCGTGTCCTCGCGCGCTGCGGCCCCCTCCCGCAGGATCGCGGTGCCCTCGGCCAGCCCGGACCTCGGCATCAGGAAGGGGTACCAGCCGTCGGCGACCTCGCCGCACACGCGCACCGCCCGGGGTCCGAGCGCCGCGAGGTAGAGGGGGATGTCGTGGCGCGGCGTCACTCCCAGTCGGAGCCCCCGGGTCCCGCTCGACGCGGCCGGTTCCGCGCGGTCGCCGGCGAGCAGGCTCCGCACCTGCCGGGCCACGCGCTCGAGCCGGGCCACGGGCGCCCGGAAGGGCACGGCGTGCAGGCCCTCGGCGAGCGGCGGACTCCCGGCGCCGAGGCCGAGGACGAACCGGCCTCCCGACACCTCGTCCAGGCTCGCCGCCAGCATCGCGATGCTCGCGGGGCTGCGGCCCCAGACGTTGAGCACGCCCGTTCCGAGGCCGATCCGCTGGGTGCGCGTCGCCACCTCGGCGAGCAGGACGCCGGCATCGTGCCCCCAGCCCTCGGCGAGCGTGAAGCGGTCGTAGCCGAGCTCCTCCGCGCGGGCCGCCGCGTGCAGCACCACCTCGCGCCGGGTCTCCAGCGGGGTCAGGCCGACGCCGAGGGGTCTGTGGGCAGCCACGGCATCCTCCTTGGCGGTCACGGCTCACTCTGGTGGGGTCGCATCGCCACCGATGGCTCCGAGCTCGACCTCGTTCCCGTTCGTCGTCTCCAGGGTGACCTCCATCTGGTCGGGGAGGATCGGCCGCAGGCGCTTGCGCAGGTCCTCCTCCGGTGGCAGCGGCGAGACCTGGCGAATGCTCACACGGAGGACGTCGAGGTGGAACTCGACGTCGGTCACCTCCGAGCCGGGGGAGTCCTTCAGCCACGCCTCGGCCTCGTTCCGGGCCTCGTTGGACCAGTAGTGCAGCACGTAGGTGGCCACCGAGTTGGCGACCAGCGGGGCGCTGACCAGGACCATCAGCACGGTGAGCACGACGTAGGGCCGCCGGTGCGGGCGACCCTTCTCCATCGCCTCGGTGGTGTATCCGAGGAGGCCGAACATCAGCACGCCCGCCAGCATCAGCGCGAGGATGTTGGACAGAAAGAGGACCAGCGCGCCCAGCGCCGCCTCGGTCTCGCTCTCGCCGGCGCAGACCCCGACCACGGCCAGCGGCGGCACCAGCGAGATCGCGATGGCCACCCCGGGCAACACGGCGGCGACGTCGCGCCGAGCCATCGCGACGGCGCCGGCCAACCCCGTGGCCAGCGCGGCGGTCAGGTCCATCAGCGACGGGGAGGTCCGGCTGGAGATCTGCTGGTTCTCCAGGACGTCGGTCCCGCCCGGCACCACCAGTGAGAACAGGAAGCCGATGACGATCACGAGCGCCGCCCCGCCCAGCACGTAGAGCGTCGAGGCGTTGCGCTCCTGCTTGGCGATGCCGATCGCGATGCCCATGATCGGGGTGGAGAGGGGCGCGATGATCATGGCGCCGATCACGGTGGCGGTGGAGTCGTTGAGGATGCCGGCCGACGCGATGACACCGGAGAGGGCCAGCATCGTCCAATAGCTGGAGAGCTTCGCGGCCCGGTCGCCGTGCCGCAGGTCGAGGTCCGCGGTGAGCTCCTCGAGCGTCCGACGCTGGCTCTTGGGGAGCATCTTCTGCCGGATCCCTGTGCGCATGCCTGAGTATCACCGTCCCCGTGGGGTCGACGGGGGGATGACGGCGCGGCGTGTCCTCGCCGCGCGCGGGCTACGGTCGGTCCTCCACGACGAAGGGAACAGGGATGGGTCAGAGCAGCGCGGGTCAGGACCGCTTCGACTACGTGGTGGTGGGGTCCGGCTCCGCCGGGGCGGCGGTGGCCGCCAGACTCAGCGAGGACGCGGGCGTCTCGGTGCTGCTCGTGGAGGCCGGTGGGTCCCATCTGGGAATGAACGTGCAGGTGCCCGCCGCCTTCCCGAAGCAGTTCAAGACCAAGCGCGACTGGGAGTACTACTCCGAGCCGGAGCCGCACCTCGACGACCGCGTGATGTACCACCCGCGCGGCAAGATGCTCGGGGGCAGCAGCAGCCAGAACGCGATGATCTACATCCGCGGTCACCGCAGCGACTTCGACGGCTGGGCCGAGGCCGGGGCGACCGGCTGGTCCTACGACGAGGTGCTGCCGTTGTTCCGCCGCTCGGAGCGCAACTCCCGCGGGGCCGACGCCTTCCACGGGGCGGACGGGCCGATGCACGTGCAGGACCCGCGCTCGCCGCACCCGCTCAGCGAGGCGCTGGTCGACGCGATGGTCGCGACCGGGCTCGCGCGCAACGACGACTTCAACGGCCCGACCCAGCAGGGCGCCGGGCTCTACCAGGTGACCCAGAAGCGCGGCCGGCGCTGGGGCACCGCGGACGGCTTCCTGATGCCGGCGCGGCGCCGCAAGAACCTCATGATCCTGAGCAAGACGCTGGTCACGCGGGTCCTGCTCGACGGGGGCCGGGCGTCGGGGGTCGAGCTCGAGGGCAAGGACGGCCGCCGGGAGGTCCGCGCCGACCGCGAGGTCGTGCTTGCCGCGGGCGCCATCAACACCCCGCAGCTGCTGATGCTCTCCGGCATCGGTCCCGCCGACCACCTGCGAGAGCACGGCATCGAGGTGGCGGTCGACCAGCCGCACGTCGGCGCGCACCTGATGGACCACCCGATGTACATGGTCAACTACGAGACCAGCGCCAAGCAGACGCTCGCCGACGCGGAGAAGCCGCAGTGGCTGGTGCGCTACCTGGCCACCCGCCGCGGGTTGCTCACCTCCAACGTCGGCGAGGCCGGGGCCTTCTTCTCCACCCTGGGGGGCGACGAGCCGCCCGACATGCAGCTCCTGGGCGGGCCGGCCTACTTCGTGGACCACGGCTTCGCCGTGCACGACACCCCCGCCTACGCCATCGGCTGCTCGCTGGTCGGCCCTCGGAGCGAGGGCCACCTGCGGCTGCGCAGCGCCGACCCGCGGGCGAAGGCGGTCATCCACAACAACTGGTTCTCCGAGCCCGAGGACATGGACGCGATGGTGGCGGGGATCGAGCGGGCGCGCGACGTCGCTGCCTCCGGTCCGCTGAAGCCGTGCACCGGCGACGAGATCCACCCCGGCGAGCGGGCCAAGAGCCGCGACGAGCTGGAGGCGAAGATCCGGCAGGAGGTCTCGCACACCTACCACCCCACGTGCACCGCGCGGATCGGGCCGGAGGGGGAGGGCGTCGTCGACCCGGCGCTCCGGGTGCACGGGATCGCGGGTCTCCGGGTCGCGGACGCGTCCGTGTTCCCACGCGTCCCGCGGGGCAACACGCACGCCGCCGCCCTGATGGTCGGCGAGAAGGCCTCCGACCTGCTCCGCGCCGGCGCATGACCCGGGGCCGCCTGACCTGGGCTCGCACGAGCGTCGAGCTCGACGGCCTGCGCTTCGACGTGCGCGCCGCCGGCCCGGTGGACGGCGACCCCGTCCTGCTGCTGCACGGGTTCCCCCAGAGCTCGCTCTGCTGGAGCGCCGCCGCGCCGGCCCTGGCCGAGGCCGGCCTGCGCCTGCTGGCCCCCGACCAGCGCGGCTACTCCCCGGGCGCGCGGCCCGGTGACGTCGCGGCATACACGGTGCCGGTCCTCGCCGGGGACGCGCTCGGGATCGCCGCGGCGCTGGGCCACGAGACGTTCCACCTGGTGGGTCACGACTGGGGGGCGTCGGTCGCGTGGTGGGTCGCCGCGCACCAGCCCGACCGGGTCCGGAGCCTCACCGCGCTCTCGATCCCGCACCTGGCGGCGTTCGGTCACGCGCTGGCGGAGGACGCCGAGCAGCAGCGGCGCTCGTCCTACATCGGCCTGTTCCGGGAGGCGGGGAAGGCCGAGGAGGTGCTGCTCGCCGACGATGCCCAGCGGCTCCGCGCGATGTACGAGGGCCAGGTGCCCGAGGCGGACGTCGACGCGTACGTGGCGATGATGCGCGAGGGCGCGCTCACGCCGGCCCTGGCCTGGTACCGCGCGATGGGGCGCGAGCTGAACGCGCTGCCGCCGGTCCGCGTCCCGACGACCTACGTCTGGGGCGAGGAGGACCTCGCCGTCTCCCCGGCCGCCGCGCAGGCCTGCGGCGACTTCGTGGAGGCCGACTACCGCTTCGACCGCCTGGCGGGTCAGACCCACTGGACCCCGGACGCCGCGCCCGAGGCGGTGGCGCGGGCCGTGCTCGACCGCGTCGCCGGCTGAGCACTCCCCGCGGTTGGGCCGTCGGGAAGACTGCACGCATGGCCCGCTCACGCCTCCCGCGCCTCCCGCGCCTGCCGCGCCGGACAGGGCGCCGGAGGATCGTCCTCGGCGCGCTGGCGGCGCTCCTCCTGGTGGGCCTCGTCCTGGCGACCGGACTGGCCGCGGGTGGCGACGACCCCGCGACCGAGGTGGCCCAGGAGGAGCTCAGGCTCGAGGTGGGTCCCGAGCAGGGGGGTGAGCCCGTCGACCTGGACGTCTCGGTGTTCACGCCCGAGGGGGGCACCCCCGGGGCCGACCGGGAGGGTCGCCGCGCGGCCGTGCTGCTGGCGCACGGCTTCGGCGGGAGCAAGGACGACACGGCGGATCTCGCGCGGGACCTCGCGGCGGACGGCTATGTCGCCGTCACCTGGACGGCCCGGGGGTTCGGTGACTCCGGTGGGCTGATCCATCTCGACAGCCCCGACTACGAGGTCGCCGACGTCTCGGTGCTGCTGGACCGGCTGGCCGCCCGCGACGACGTGCGACTCGACGGCGAGGGCGACCCGGTGGTGGGCATCGCGGGCGGCTCCTACGGCGGCGCCGTGGCGCTGATGGCGGCGGGCTACGACGACCGCGTCGACGCGATCGTCCCGGCGATCACCTGGCACGACCTCGGCGAGGCCCTCTTTCCGCAGAACGCCGTGCGCGGCGTCCGCGGTGGAGATCCGGGCGCGGGCGTGTTCAAGCAGCGCTGGGCGTCGTTGTTCGTCTCGGGCGCGCTCGCCGCCGGCGACGCCGAAGCCGACACCGACACCGAAGCCGACGCCGACACCGCCGCCGGGGGGCCCAGCCCGGGCGCGGGGGCGGGCTCCGTGGTCTGCGGGCGGTTCGCGCCCGACGTGTGCCGCCTCTTCGCGCGGGCCGCCACCAGCGGCCGGGCGGACGCGGCGACGCTGGAGCGGCTCCGCGTCTCCTCACCGGCCCCGGTGCTCGACGCGATCCAGGCGCCGACCCTGCTGGTGCAGGGCGCCCAGGACTCGCTCTTCGGGCTCGACCAGGCCGACGCCAACGCCCGCGGCATCGCCGCCGGCGGCACCGAGGTCGCCGTCCGGTGGATCGACGGAGGCCACGACGCCGCCGGTTCCTCGCTCGGGGAGACCGACCTGACCGAGCCGGCCCTGGGGTGGTTCGACCACCACCTGCGCGGCGGCCCGGACCCCGGGGTCGCCTTCGACCTCGCGCTGCCGGCCCCCCGGCTCGGTGACGACGGACCCACGCGGCTCCGGACGGACTCCTACGGCGAGCGGGGTGAGACCGCCCTGACGCTCGAGGGCGACACCCAGCCGGTGCTCTCCCCGGCCGGGGGCGAGCCGGCGGCGATCACCGGGCTGCCCGGCGCGGGCGCCGCGCTGGGGGCGGCGGCCGCCTTCGGCGGAGGCGCCGCCTTCGGCCTCGCGGTGCTCCCCGGGCAGAGCGCGGTCTTCGAGAGCGAGACCGTCGACCAGACCGTCACGGTGGCCGGGGCGCCCCGGGTGCGTCTCTCCCTGGCGTCCTCGGCCCCGGAGGCCACCCTCTTCGTCTCCGGGTGGATCGTCTCCGCGGACGACGTCCCTGCCCTGCCGCGGCAGCTCGTCTCGCCGGTCCGGCTCGACGACCTCTCGCCGGGCAGACCGGTGGAGGTCGAGGTGACGCTGCCGTCCTCGGCCTACCGGCTCGAGCCCGGCGAACGGCTGCGCGTCGTCGTGGCCAGCACCGATGCGGCCTTCGCCGTCCCGGAGGAGCAGCGGCTCTACCGGGTCGGGCTGGCCGCGCCGGAGGTGGTCCTGCCGACGGTCGACGCCGCCCGGGTCGACGCGGAGTCGCTGGCCCCGATGCCGTTGGTCGTCGGGGTCGGCACCCTGCTGCTGGCGGCGGGCGCGCTGGCGCTGGCGGCCCGCCGCCGTTCCGCCGCCCGCGCCGCGCACTGCGACCCCGAGCTGGCGGAGGTGCCGCTGGAGGTGGCCGGGCTGGTCAAGGAGTACTCCGACGGCTTCCGCGCCGTGGACGACGTCAGCTGGCGCGCGGAGCGCGGGCAGGTCGTCGGCCTGCTCGGCCCGAACGGCGCCGGCAAGACGACCACCATGCGCATGCTGGTCGGCCTGATCCACGCCGACGCCGGGACCGTCCACGTGCACGGGGAGCCGGTCGCGCCCGGGGCCGCCGTCCTGGGGCGCGTCGGCGCGCTCATCGAGGGGCCGGGGTTCCTGCCGCACCTGACGGGACGGCAGAACCTCGACGCCTGGTGGGCGGCCACCGGCCGGCCGGCCGGCGAGGCCCGGATGGAGGAGGCGCTCGAGGTCGCCGACCTCGGAGCGGCCGTGGACCGGCCCGTGCGCTCCTACAGCCACGGCATGCGCCAGCGTCTCGGCATCGCCCAGGCGATGCTCGGGATGCCCGAGGTGCTGCTGCTCGACGAGCCCACCAACGGGCTCGACCCGCCCCAGATCCGCGGCTTCCGCGGCGTGCTGGCGCGGTATGCGGCCACGGGACGCACCGTCGTCGTCTCCAGCCACCTGCTGGCCGAGGTGGAGCAGACCTGCAGCCACGTGGTGGTGATGCACCGCGGCCGCGTGGTCCTCGCCGGCGCCGTTCGGGACCTCCTGACCGATGCGACCTCGACGGTGCTGTGGGTGGGCGGCGACGCGCAGGCGGCCGTGCCCGTGCTGAGCGGCGTGCCCGGCGTCGACGCGGTGATCCCCGAGGAGGACCGGCTGCGCGTCGAGGGCGAGGCGGCCCGGCCGGACCTCGTGGCCGCGCTGGTGGACGCCGGCATCCCGGTCCTCGCGGTGGACGGCCGCCGCCACCTGGAGGAGGTCTTCATGAGCCTGGTGGGCGACGACTCGGCGGCACAGCTGGCCCGCGTGGAGGCGGGGGCGCCGTGAGCACGGTCGACCGCGCTCGCTCGCCGCTGCCGCTGCGCGCCGAGCTGGGACGCCAGCTGCGGCGGCGGCGTACGCGCGTCTCGGCGGCATTCCTGCTGGTCCTGCCGCTGCTGCTGGTCGGCGCCTTCTCGCTCGGTTCGGACGACGAGCCGGGGGCGGCGCCCGACTTCGTCGACCTGGCGCAGGTCGGCGCCGCCAACTTCACGGTCTTCACGCTCTTCGCCTCCACGGGCTTCCTGCTCGTGGTGCTCTTTGCCCTGTTCGCCGGCGACGCCGTGCCGGCCGAGGCGAGCTGGGCCTCGCTGCGCTACCTGCTGGCCGCGCCCGTCCCCCGGGCACGGCTGCTGCGGGTCAAGCTCGCGGTCGCCCTGCTCTCGTGCCTGGGCGCGCTGGTGCTGCTGGTCTCCTGGGCCCTCCTGGTCGGCCTCGTGGCCTACGGCTCGGCGGGGTACCGGTCCCCGACGGGCGCCCAGCTCGGCTGGGGGGAGCTCGCCCCGCGGTTGCTGCTGGTGGTCGCGTCGCTCTTCGCGGTGCTGCTCTTCGTCGCGGCCCTGGCGTTCCTGGTCGGCACGCTCACCGACGCGCCGCTGGGCGCGGTGGGTGTCGCGGTGATGGTCACCATCGTCTCGAGCATCCTCGACAGCATCGACGCCCTGGGGAGCCTGCGCCAGGGGCTGCCCACCCACGAGCTCTACGCCTGGGCGGGAGCGCTGCAGGAGCAGGTCGCCTGGGAGGGGATCGTCACCGGCGCCCTGTGGTCGCTCGGCTACGCGGTGGTGCTGACCACGGCGGCGTTCGTCGTCTTCGCGCGCAAGGACATCCTGAGCTGACCCGGGCCGGCCCCTCGGGGTCGGGGCGCTCCTGCCTAGGCTCGCCGGCGACCACCGTTCCCGCAGGAGTCCCAGGAGGACCCGTGCCCCGGCTCGCCGACCCCCTCACCCTCCCCAGTGGCCTCACGCTGCCCAACCGCATCGTCAAGGCACCGATGACGGAGAACCTGGCCGACCGCGACAACCAGCCGACGGCCCGCCACGAGCGGCTCTACCGGCGCTGGGCAGCCGGGGGGAGCGGGCTGCTGATCACCGGGAACCTGATGGTCGACCGCCGCTACCTCGAGCGCAGCCGCAACATCGTGGCCGACCGGCACCTGTCGGTGCCGCGGCTGGCCGCCGTGCGTCAGGCCGCCGGCAGCACCCCGATGGTCGCGCAGATCAGCCACCCGGGGCGGCAGACGAACCGCTTCGTGGCCGCCACGCCGGTGGCCCCCAGCGCGGCGGAGGCCGTGTCGATGTTCGGGCTCTTCGGCCGTCCGCGCGAGCTGAGCGACGGCGAGATCGAGGAGATCGTCGCGGCCTTCGGCCGGGCGGCCGCCCTCTGCGAGGAGGCCGGGCTCGACGGCGTCCAGGTCCACGCCGCGCACGGCTACCTGCTGGCCCAGTTCCTCTCCCCGCACGTGAACCGGCGCACCGACCGCTGGGGGGGCGACGTGCCCGCGCGGGCGCGGGCGCTGCTCGAGGCGGTGCGCGCCGCGCGTGCGGCGACGCACGAGGGCTTCAGCGTCTCGGTCAAGCTCAACTCCTCGGACTTCCGCCACGGGGGCTTCAGCGAGGACGACGCCGAGCAGGTCGTGCGGCTGCTGGTCGCCGAGGGCGTCGACCTGATCGAGGTCTCGGGCGGCACGTACGAGAACCCCGCGCTGTTCGGGATCGACGTCGGGCCGCCGGCCGAGGGGGGCGCCGCGGAGGAGGTCCCGCCCGGCGCGAAGGAGGCCTACTTCGCGGGTTTCGCGAGGCGGGCGCGCGCGGCGGCAGCCGGCGTCCCGGTGATGCTGACGGGCGGCATCCGCACCCGCGCCGCGATGGAGGCGCTGCTCGAGGGGGGCGCGGTCGACCTGGTCGGCCTGGCCCGGCCGATCGCGGTGGAGCCCGACCTGCCGCGGCGCCTGCTGGCGGGCGACGACGGTGGGCCGCTGCCGAGCTACCGCCTGCCCACCGTGGCGGGCATGGCGGGCGAGTCGGAGTGGTACGAGGCCCAGCTGGCGCGCCTCGGCGGTGGCCGCGACGTGCGCCGCCGGCTGCACCCGGTCCGCGCCGCCTCCGCGTTCGTCGGGGGCGAGATGGTGCGCGGCCTGGCCGGGCGGCGCCGACGGGCCCGGCTGGCCCGCTCGGCCTGAGCTCGGGTCGCACGGCTCGGAAGACCCCGCAGCGGGGCCGAATCGCCGTTGCCTGACGCGCATGGCGCTCTGTGTGGCGTCCTGCGCACCAGCGGGACGATCGGCCCCCTCCTCAGGGGTGAAGTGCGTCTCGCGCCCACGGGGGCCCCGCTGACCTACCGACGGAACGTCGCTATGGTGACAAGCCCCGGCGACCCGTCGCCGCGTGGCCTCTGTGCCGCGGAACGCTTGCTCGGAGACGGACCGCCTGACGACCCCGACCCCGCTGGCTATGCTGCCGCCGAGAGGAACCGATGCCCCACACGCCCTCCGAGTCCATTTCCCTGCCCGACCACGAGGTCGTCGGTGCGAATCCCCAGCAGTCCTTCGGCGAGGACCCCACCGCGGTCCGCGAGACGGACCACTACACCGACGAGTACGTCACCGACTTCGTGGAGAAGTGGGACGACCTGATCGACTGGCAGCGGCGCTATGAGTCCGAGGGGACCTTCTTCATCGACCTGCTGAAGTCGCGCGGCGTGAAGACGGTGCTCGACGTCGCCGCCGGCACGGGCTTCCACTCGGTCCGCCTCCTGCGCGAGGGGTTCCACACCGTCAGCGCTGACGGAAGCCCGGAGATGCTGGCCAAGGCCTTCGAGAACGGCCGAGCGCACGGCCACCTGCTGCAGGTGGTCTGCGCCGACTGGCGCTGGCTCAACCGCGACGTGATGGGCCGTTTCGACGCGGTCATCTGCCTGGGCAACTCGTTCACGCACATCTTCTCCGAGCGTGACCGGCGCAAGGCCCTGGCCGAGTTCTACTCCGTGCTCAAGCACGACGGCATCCTCATCCTCGACCAGCGCAACTACGACGCGATGCTCGACTCCGGCTTCTCGAGCAAGCACACCTACTACTACGCCGGCGAGGACGTGACCGCGGAGCCGGAGCACCTCGACGAGGGCCTGGCGCGGTTCGCCTACACCTTCCCGGACGGCTCGAAGTACCACCTCAACATGTTCCCGCTGCGCAAGGACTACACGCGCGAGCTGCTGCGGGACGTCGGGTTCCAGCGCATCAACACCTACGGCGACTTCCAGGAGACCTTCGGCGACTTCGAGCCCGACTTCCTGGTGCACGTCGCCGAGAAGAGCTACCTCGAGACCGGCGACCCGCGGGCCGGCTACTCCACCGCGGTCAGCACGGCGCGCGAGTACTACAACTCCGACGACGCCGACCGGTTCTACTTCACGATCTGGGGCGGCGAGGACATCCACGTCGGCCTGTACGAGACCCCCGAGGAGGACATCGCCCCGGCCAGCCGCCGCACCGTCGCCGAGATGGCCCGCCGCGTGGGGATCGACGCGCAGTCGAAGGTGGTCGACCTCGGCGCCGGCTACGGCGGGGCGGCGCGTCAGCTCGCGAAGGCCTACGGCTGCCACGTCTCCTGCCTCAACCTCAGCGAGGTGGAGAACGAGCGCAACCGTCAGATGAGCGAGGAGCAGGGTCTCCGCGACCTGATCGACGTGGCGGACGGGTCCTTCGAGGACCTGCCCTACGAGGACAACTCCTTCGACGTGGTGTGGTCCCAGGACTCGCTGCTGCACAGCGGCGACCGCGTGCGCGTGCTCCAGGAGATGGTCCGCGTGCTCAAGCCGGGTGGTCGGCTCGTCTTCACCGACCCGATGCAGGCGGACAAGGCTGACCGGTCCCAGCTCCGGCCGATCTACGAGCGGCTGCACCTGGAGTCGATGGGCTCGCCCTCCTTCTACCGCCGCGAGCTGGCCAAGCTCGGCGTGGAGGCCACCTTCGACGACCACACCCACCAGCTGTCCACGCACTACGGCCGCGTCCTGGCGGAGCTGGAGGCCCGGGAGGACGAGGTCCGCGACACCGTCAGCGAGGACTACCGCGCCCGGATGAAGGCGGGCCTGCGGCACTGGGTCGAGGGCGGCAACGCCGGGAACCTCGCCTGGGGGATCTTCACCGCGACCCTCTGAGCGCCTCGCGGTGGCGCGTCGACCGCGGCCGGGACCTGAGCAGGTCCCGGCCGCGGTCGCGTCTGCCTCCCGCCGCCGTTCGCTCCGGGCCCTCGCGTGAGGGGCCTCACCCCTCTGCGCCGAGCCGGCGGGGTTGGCCGGGCTCGCCACCGGGTAGGAGGAGGCTCCGATCGTGGACCCCTCCGAAAGGTGCACCGTGCGCGAGCTCTCTCCGCGGTTCCTCCGCCGGCTCTCGGGTCAGCGCCTCGTCGACCAGGTGGTCGGCCTCGGCGCGGGGGTCCTCGTCGCCGTCGTGCTCGCCGCCGTGCTGCTGGTGTTCGGGACGAGCACCTCGAACGCGCTCGAAAGGGTCTACGAGCCCTCGTCCTCCGCGGCCGACTGACGACACCTGCCGACGCACCCGCTCACCGACGGGTCAGCGACCGGTGAAAACCGGGGCGCGCCGTTCCTGCCGCGCCGCCGCCGCCTCGCGCACGTCGTCGCTGGCCCAGCAGGCGGCGAAGCTGCGCCGGGAGGCCCCGTCGTCCGCTCCGTTCAGGATGGCCTTGTTGTGCGCCAGGGTGAGGGGCGCGAGGGCCGCGATCTCGTGCGCCCAGGCCACGGCGGCCCCCAGGTCGCCGGGTCGGTCGGCGAGGCCGCAGCCCAGGGCCTCGTCGCGGTCCAGGGTCTCGGCCGCGAGCATCAGCCGCCGCGCGGGGCCGTGACCCGCGAGGCCGGCGAGCGTGCGGATCGTCCAGGCGTCCACCGCCATCCCGTTGCGCGCCGTCGGCACCGCGAAGCGGGCGGAACCGTCGGCGACCCGCAGGTCCGCCGCCATGGCGAGCTGCGTCCCGGCACCGATGGCAGGCCCGTTCACGGCGGCGACGACGGGCACGGGGAGCCGGGTGAGGCCGTGCAGCATGCCGTACAGGGCGTCGATGAACTCGTCGGAGTAGACGCCCCCGAGGTCGGCCCCCGAGCAGAACGACGTGCCCTGGCCCGTCACGACCAGCACGCGCGCTCCGGCGTCGACCTCCTCCCGCGCCGCCGCGTCCAGGGCGCGACAGAGCCCGAGGTCGAGTGCGTTGCGGCGCTCGGGTCGCTGCAGCTCGAGGACGGAGACAGCGTCGTCGCGCGTGGTTCCCAGCATGCCCCGAGCCTAGGGGCCGGCTCGCCCGTCGACGATGTGGCCCTCGCCCGTCCAGGGCGGGAGGACGGCCGGGCATCAGGCCCGCTGGCTACGGTGTGGGGCGTGCCCCGGACGACCCCCTTGCGCCATGCCAGCACGCGCCGACGCCTCCGCGCGCTCCTGGGTGCCCTGGCCGCGGCGGCCCTGCTCACCTCGGCCTGCTCCTCCGCGGGCGCGGGCAGCGACGGCGCGCTGGAGGAGGCCCCGTCGCGGGGGTCCGCGTCGGCGTCGGTGCCCGGCTCGGAGCAGGCACCGACCGCCGTGCCCCGCGACGACCGTGACGAGCCGACCGGGTGGGGCCCGACCCGGGGCGAGGTCGCCCGGGCGGGCGCGATGGTGGCCGACTGGGACGCGCCCCGGCTGGCCGGCCAGGTGATCGTCGGCCGCTACGAGGGAACCGATGCCCAGGCGGCAGGCGACCTCGTGCGCGACCTCCACCTCGCCGGGGTCTGCGTGACCGCCGAGAACGTGGTCGACGCGACCCAGGTCCGCGAGACCACCGACGCGGTCGCGGCGGCGGCCGGCGCCGACGGCCGCGGCTTCCCGCCCGTGCTGGGTGTGGACCAGGAGGGGGGGACGGTCTCCCACCTGCGGGGCATCGCCACCGAGTTCCCGTCGTTCTCCTCCGCTGGCCGAGCGCTGCAGGAGGAGGGGCCCGAGGGCCGCGCCGCGGTGCGCGAGGCCGCCCGGACGACGGGGCTGGAGCTGCGCGATCTCGGCTTCACCTGGGTCTACGCCCCCGTGGCCGACGTGACGATCGGCTCCGCCGACCCGACGATCGGGTCCCGCTCGCCGTCCACCGATCCCGGCGTCGCCGCGCGAGCCGTGGCCTCCGCAGTCGCGGGCTACAACCGCGCGGGCATCGTCTCCACGACCAAGCACTTCCCCGGGCACGGCGCCGTCACGCAGGACAGCCACCTGACCCTGCCCCGGCTCGACACTGACCTCTCCGGTCTGCGCGAACGCGAGCTGCCGCCCTTCGAGGCCGCCGTCGAGCGTGGCGCCCCATCGGTGATGGTCGGGCACCTCGACGTGCCGGGCCTCTCCGACGCGGGCGTGCCCACCAGCCTGGCCCCCGAGACCTACGCGTTCCTCCGGGACGACCTGGGCTTCGACGGCGTCGCGATCACCGACTCGCTCGGGATGGGTGCCGTCTCGGTGGACCCGCGCCCCGCCCTGAGCGCCCTGAACGCCGGGGCCGACCTGCTCCTGATGCCCGCACAGACCCGGGCGACGCACCGCATCGTCACCGGCGCCATCGAGGACGAGCGGATCCCCCGGGAGCGCATCGAGGAGGCGGCCGCCCGCGTGGTCGCGCTGCAGCTGTGGCAGCAGCGTGTCGCCGCCGAGCGCGCGGTGCCCGAGGACGTGGGGTCCCTGGCGGACGACGCGGCGCGGGCGCTGGAGTCCGCGGCGTACTGACGACGCAGCGACGGGGTAGTTTCCGCCCATGGCGTCCTCGGAGCACAGCGGCTACCGGCCCGGCTACGGCAGCGGGGCCGGCGACCACGGTTCCGACGCCCTGGTGCAGCACCTGTCCGAGGCGGGGGTCGCCGCGCTGACGACCGGGTGGGTCGACAACAACGGCATCGTCCGCTCGCGGACGGTCCCCCGGGCCGAGGTGCCGGCCGCCCTGCGGCGCGGCATCGGCGTCACCACCGTCTTCGCCGTCTTCGACTCGCACGACGGGATCACCTTCGCCCACGAGGGGTTGTCGACCCCCTCGGGCGATGTCCGGCTGATGCCGGTCGCCGACCGGGTGACGCCGCTGGCCGGGGAGCCCGGGTTCGCGTGGGCCCCGGGCACCCAGCGCGACGCGGACGGGGGCGACTGGCCCTACGACCAGCGGGCGGTGCTGGAGCGGCAGGTGCAGCGCCTGGCCGAGGCCGGTCTCGAGGCGCGGGCGGGCTTCGAGCTCGAGATGGTGGTCTGCCGGGAGGACGGGGACCCGACCTCCTGGATCGAGGCGCACCACGGGCCGGCGTACGGTCCGAACGCCGTGCGCGAGGTCGGTCCGTTCGTGCGGCAGGCCCTCGAGGACCTCGAGGCGAACGGGCTCGGCGTCGGGCAGCTGCACGCCGAGGTCGGCGCGTCGCAGCTCGAGCTCGCGCTGTCGCCGCTGGACCCGCTCGCGGCCGCGGACGCCCAGGTGCTCGCGCGGCAGACCCTGCACGCCGCGGCCCGCGCGCACGGGCTGCGCCTCAGCTTCGCCCCGGTCACGACGGCCGCGGGGGCCGGCAACGGCTGGCACCTGCACACGTCGCTGCTGCGCGACGGCGAGAACGTGCTCACCGGTGACGGCGCGCACGGCCTCTCGCCCACGGGTGCCCGCTATCTCGCCGGCCTGCTGCGCGAGCTGCCCGGGATCGCCGCGGTCGCGGCGCCGAGCACCGGCTCCCTGCTGCGCCGGCGACCGCACTACTGGGCCGGCGCCTACGCCTGCTGGGGCGTGGAGAACCGGGAGGCCGCCCTCCGGCTGGTCCCGGCGTCGGCGCTGCTGGGGCCCGGCCACACCAACGTGGAGCTGAAGCCCTCCGACGCCTCGGGCAACCCCTACCTCTCGCTCGCCGTCGTGCTCGCGGCCGGCCTCGCCGGCATCGAGGACGCCGCCTCGCTGCCGGACCCGGTGCAGGAGGACGTGGGCAACTGGGACGACGAGCGCCGAGCCGCCGCCGGCATCGTCCCGCTCGCCACCACCCACGAGCAGGCGCGCGCCGACCTCCTGGGCAGCGCCGTGGTGGGAGCCGCGCTCGGGCCGGAGCTGCTGGGGGCCTTCGCCGCCTGCCGCGACGCCGACGCCGCCTGGGCCGCCGAGCACACCCTCGAGGAGACCATCGCGTCGCTGCGCTGGCAGTACTGATGGCGGCGCCGGGTTCCGTCGCCCTGCCGGGCCCGCCCCCCGGGCCGCGCCTCCTCCCCGGGGCCGATCGGGTGCTGGCCGCCCAGGCGGCGGCGCTGCCCCAGGCCGACGCGATGTGCGGCCCCTTCGCCGCCCGGGCCGCGCTGCACGCCCTGGGCCCCGTCCTGCCAGAACCGCTCCCGACGCTGGACGACCTGGCGCTCGCCTGCGGCACCCGGGCGACCGGCACCGACGCCCCGGGTCTGTGCCGCGGCGTCGAGGAGAGCACGGGGGGCGCGGTCGCCGTGGTCCCGGCGGCGCCCGGCCCCGAGGCCGCGGGGTCGGCGCCGCTGGGGCGCCTGCTCACCGCGCTGGTGGGCGGCGAGCAGGTGGGCGTCATCGCACACCTTCGGACGGGCCCGGTGGTCGCCGGGGGCCCGGCGGACGGCTGGGACGTCGGCCACTTCGTCTGCGTCTGGTCTCTCGACCCGCCCGGGGTCGCGCGGCGGGTGGGCCTGGCCGACTCCTACCCCTCGCTCGGGCGGCCCGGGCTGCCGCCCGGCTGCCGGACCGTCCGCCTGGCCGACCTGGACCGGGCGATGCGGCTGCCGCCGGGGCGAGGCCTGCTGCTGCTCGTGCCGGCTCCCGGGCGAGAAGCGGCGCGGACGATGGTGCGGCGCGCGGGGCTCGACCCGAGGCCGTGGTCCACGTAGGCGACCATCACCCGTTCGGACCCACCCGGCTCGCGAGCCGGGCCGTCGTAGGTTCGGGTGCGATCGAGTCCGACAGCATGCAGCCGATCGAGGAGACCGGATGAGCCAGACACCCGCCGATGCCCGCCCCACCGTCGCCCTGCTCGGCACCGGCACGATGGGCGCCGGGATGGCTCGGAACATCGCGGCCGCGGGCCTCCCGCTCAGGGTGTGGAACCGCAACCCCGAGCGTGCGGAACCGCTGCGCGAGGTGGCCACGGTCGCCGAGAGCGTGCCCGAGGCGGTCCGCGGGGCCGACGTGGTCGTGACGATGCTCTACGACGCCGACAGCGTGCTGGAGGTGATGGAGGACGCCCGGGGCGCGGTCGGGGCGGAGGCCGTCTGGCTCCAGCAGAGCACGGTGGGCGTCGCGGGGGAGCGCCGCACGGCCGAGCTCGCCGGGGCCCTGGGCGTGGCCTACGTCGACGCGCCGGTCCTCGGCACCCGCAAGCCCGCCGAGGACGGCGCCCTCGTCGTGCTCGCGTCGGGGCCGGAGGACCTCCGCCCCCGGGTGGCCCCCGTGCTCGACGCCGTGGGTGGACGGACGATGTGGGTCGGCGCGGCGGGCCGGGGGACGCGGCTCAAGCTCGCGGTGAACGCGTGGGTGGTCACGGTGCTGGAGGGGGTCGCCGAGTCGCTCGCGCTCACCCGGGACCTGGGCCTGGATCCACAGCTGTTCCTGGACGCCGTCGCGGGCGGCGCCCTCGACGCGCCGTACGTGCAGCTGAAGGGCGGCGCGATGCTCGCCGGAGCGGTGGACGAGGTCTCCTTCGCGCTGTCGGGCGCGCTCAAGGACACCGATCTCATCCTCGAGGCCGCCGAGGAGGCGGGCCTGGAGCTCGGGCTCGTGCCGGGCGCCCGGGCCCACCTGGCGCGCGCCGTGGACGCAGGGCACGGCGGCCGGGACATGGCGGCGACCTACCTGGAGCACTAGGGGCGACGGGCCGGGTCCGGGGCCGGGTTGGCCGTCCGCGCGCGGTGGGCCATGATGGGGCCGCTCGCCCCCCAATGGCGTGCCGCCCACCACCCCGGAGGTCCCCGTGAAGCGAACGATCGCCCTGTCCGCCGCCGCCACGCTGATGGCCGGCCTGCTCTCGGGCTGTTCCGGGGGGCAGACCCAGGCCTACTGCGACGATCTCGAGACCGCCAAGGCCGACATCGACAAGCTGCAGGAGGGCGACGTCGCCAGCTTCGACGAGGTCTTCAAGACGATCGGCGAGCTCGCCGACGAGGCGCCCGACGAGGTCTCGGCGGAGTGGAAGACGCTCGACGACTCCCTCGGGCAGTTCAAGAAGGCCCTGAACGACGCCGGCCTGGAGCTCTCCGACATGGACCAGCTCTCCCAGGGCCAGGTCCCCGAGGGCGTGGACCCGAAGAAGCTGCAGACCCTCGGCCAGGACCTGCAGAAGGTCAACAACGAGGCGACGACGAAGGCGGGGGACGAGATCGAGAAGCACGCCAAGGAGGAGTGCGACATCGACCTCTCCGACGACAGCAGCAGCGGGTCCGGGGGCGACTCGGGCAGCTGACGCCGCGGACCGTCGGGGTCAGAAGACCCCGACGGTCTCCGGGGTGAAGCGCGGGAACACCTGCGCCGAGGACGCGCCGAATCGCTTCACGACCAGCTCCGAGAGCACGCTGCGGAAGTCGGTGGTCACCGGGACGTCGGCGTCGGGGCCGGTCTCCAGCCCGGTCCACCGCCCGTGGTAGCCCCCGCGGACACCCGCCCCCAGGGCGAACATCACGGTGCCGTGGCCGTGGTCGGTGCCCCAGTTCGCGTTCTCCCGGACGCGGCGCCCGAACTCGCTGACCGTCACGACGGTCACCTTGGACGACAGGCCGCCGAGGTCGGTGAAGAAGGCGGCGAGGCCCCGCGCCAGCGACTCGGTCTTGCTCGCCATCTGCCCCCACTCGAGGTTGCCGGCGTCGGAGTGCATGTCCCAGGTGCCGTGGTCGACCGTGATCACCTCGGCGCCGACGTCGGCCCGGATGGTGCGCGCGGCCTCGGCCAGCGCGCGGCCCAGGTCGTCGCCGGGGTAGGCCGCCCCGTTGCGGGGCCGCTCGGCGGTGCGGCGCACCGGCTGGAAGTCGTCGACCGCCGAGAGCAGCGCCCGGGCGCCGTCGCCGAGCGGGCCCGGCGCCCGGTTCCACACGGTCTTCAGGGCCCAGGGACGACGGCGGCCCAGCCGGGAGCCGTCGGCCCCGGCCAGCTGCACCTCGTCGACCGCCGCCGTGGCGAAGGAGGGGCTGGGCCCCTGCAGCGACGTCGTCGGGACCGTCTGGCCCATCTGGATGCCGCGCAGCGGGCTGTCGTAGGAGTCCCGACCGATCAGGCGGTTGAGCCAGCCGATGCGCGCGGTGGAGCCGGGGTCGGCGTCCTCGATCTCCTCCATGGCCGCGAAGTGCGAGCGGTTCGGCGCGGGCAGGCCGACGGCGTGGACGGCCGCCATCCGGCCCTGCTGCCACAGACCCAGCAGCGGGGCGAGCGAGGGGTGCAGGCCGAACTGGGCGTCGGTGGCCAGCAGCGACGCCCGCGGCACGGCGAGCCGCGGGCGCGCGTCGTAGTAGGCGGCGTCGGCGTGCGGCACGACCAGCGAGAGCCCGTCCGCGGCGCCCCGCAGCGACAGGACCACCACGGTGGCGGGAGCGCTGCGCGTGGCGGCGAACGCCGTCTCGGTCACGGTGCTGCCGAAGGTGGCGGTGACCGCGCCGGTACCGGCCGCGACCGCGCCGGCGCGGAAGAGGCCTCGCCGCGTCAACCCGGCGTACTCGGCGCAGCCACAGGCCGCCTCGGGGACGGCGGCGACGACGGGGTCGGTGACGGGCATCGGGATCACCTGCTCATGTGCTGGGGCGTGTCGAGGACGGTGGCCAGGAGCCGTGGCATGTTCCAGCGCACCAGGCCGTGGCGGCGCGTGATCCACTCCCACGGTCGACAGCCGGTGGCGCGGGAGGCGGCGCGGATGAGCCCCCGGTCAGCGGGGCGCCCCAGGATCACCCGCGAGGCGTGGTCGACGACCCTGCGGAAGCGCACGCGGCGGCCCGGCAGCCACGCCCGGCGAGGCAGGTGGCGGACGTCCTTGTCGGGCCACCAGCCGCCCGCCACGGCGTAGTGGATGTCGAAGGACGCCATGATGCGCGCGGTGGAGCTCCAGGCCTCCGCCCGGTCGGGCCGGCCGTCGGGTCGCGGCCAGGAGTACGGCGCGAGGCCGACGCGCGCGGCCTGCCAGAGCACCGCGTTGGCCGCCGACTCCTCGGTGCGGGGCTCGCGCAGGCGCACCCCCAGGGCGCGGTAGGTGGCGACGACGTCCTCGTCCGGGGTGCGCACCTTGTCGCCGTTGCTGTGCCAGAACTCCTTGGTCTGGAGCAACGCACGCAGCAGTGGCCTGATCCGGGTGCCGTGGCTCAGGTACACCTCCGCGAGGTGCTCGACCAGCGCGTCCGAGGGGTCGTCCGAGACGAAGCGCAGCGCCAGCTTGCGGGCGATGCGGCGGGCGGTGGCCGGGTGCTCGGCGAGGTACCGGAGGTAGCGCGCGGTGACGGCGCGGCCGTCAGGGTCGCCGTTGGCGTCCTCGAAGCCCATCACGCGCACCGGGCCGGTGGCGTGCGACGGCTTGTCGTACCAGTGCTGCCAGGTGCGCCACACGTCCACCCGCCAGCCGGTGAGGATCCGCGCGGAGCTCTTCACGTCCTGCTCGCCGTACTGCCCCCGGCCGACCGTGTGCATCTCCAGGAGCTCGCGGCCGAGGTCCTCGTTGGGAGCCTTCGCCGTGGAGACGGCGTTGTTGAGGTAGCAGCTCATCGCGGGGTGCGTGACCGCGGCCGTCAGGAGCTGGGTGAAGCTGCCGAGCGCGTGCGCGCGAATGGTCTGCCCGTAGTCGGCGCGGAACATGGCCTCCGTGCCGCCGATGGCGGGCACGTGCAGGTGGTTCTCCCAGAACTCGGTCATCACCTCGAGCAGCTGCCGCTTCGAGTGCACCCGCCGGGCGAGCACCCACCGCTGGTAGTTGTGGATGGCCCGCCAGTACTCCTCGACGCCCGACTCGTGCCGGCGCCAGACCTCCGGGCCCGACAGCTGGTTGGACACCCACCAGCCGCGCGAGCCGTAGTAGAAGGGATCGGGCACGGACCCCGGGTTCAGCTGCTGCTCGAACCACTTCAGGGCGCCGCCGGCCCGGTCCATGTCCCGCTGCTGCCAGGTCGTCCAGCCGTAGCTGAACCGGTCCGCGAGGTGGCGGGTGTAGCGGTTGGTTCGGCGCGCGGTGATGGGCATGGGGGCTCCGGCGGTGATGGCCTGGTCCCCGCTCCCCTCGGCCTCCCTGCGCGGGCCTTGAGTGGACCTTGAATGTTCCGGGTCCCGGTCCAGACAGCGGACCGCCGCCGTAGACTGGTGGCCGGAAGGGCATCGTGGGGCAACGGGGGGGCAGAAGAGACATGGTGAGCCTGGCGCGCACACACGCACGGCACCGGATCGGACGACGCGGCGCGCCACTGCGGGTGCGTGCGGTGATCGCGCTGGCCTGCGGGCTGACAGCGCTGGGCGCCGCCGCCTGGCCGAGTCTCCCCGGCGCGGCGCCCGCGGCGGGGCTGGCGACCGGGAACGTCGCGGGGCCGGCGACCGCGGCCCAGGCGCGAGCGATCCCGCGCCGGCCCAACGTGGTCGTCGTGATGGCCGACGACATGCGCCACGACGACCTGCGCTTCGCGCCGAACGTGCGCCGGCTCTTCCGGGCCGGGGGCGTGGAGTTCCGCAACTCCTTCGCTAACTACCCCCTGTGCTGCCCGGCGCGTGCCTCCTTCCTCACGGGCCAGCTGGCGCGCAACCACGGCGTGCTCTCGCACCTGAAGCCCTACGGCTTCGGCTCGTTCGACGACTCCCGGACGCTGGCCACGACGCTGCGCCGCGCCGGCTACCGCACGGGGTTCGTCGGCAAGTACCTCAACGGCTACGGCGCCCAGCGCTCGCGGGTGACAGGCGGCCCCTCCTACCGCTACGTGCCGCGCGGGTGGACGCGCTGGCTGGGGGCCGTCCAGCGCCCCGCCGGGCGCCCGTCACTGGCTCGGGGCGGGACCTACGACTACCGCCGGACGGTCTACAACATCGACGGCAGGCCGTCCGGGCGCCGGTTCCACGGCGAGTACCAGACCAACACCCTCGGTCGGTTCAGCCGGCAGCTCGTGGATCGGTTCAGCCCGGGAACCCGCCCGTTCTTCCTCTACCTGTCCTTCGTCGCCCCGCATCACGGGGGGCCTCGCGAGGCAGACGACCCCCGACCGCACCGCATCGGCGGCAGGACCTTCACCTACAAGACGCCCGCCGTGCCGCGGGGCGTCCGGGGCAGGTTCGACCGCGTGGTGCGGCGCGCTCCGGGCGTCCCCGCGAACGGCAGCGACCCCGACCCCCGGGTCGGAGACCTGCCGCTCTTCCTGCGCCGGAAGCCTCTCGACGGCTACGACCGGCGCGCGCTGCGCGAGATGACGCGGCAGCGCGCCGAGTCGATCTTCGTCCTCGACCGCGAGGTCGGGCGGCTTGCCGCCCGCCTGCGCAAGCGGGGTGAGCTCAGACGGACGGTGCTGATGTTCACCTCGGACAACGGCTTCTTCCTCGGCGAGCATCGGATGCGCGGCGGCAAGATCCTCGCGCACGAGCCGTCACTGCGGGTGCCCTTCCTGATCCGCGGGCCCGGCATCCCGGCCGGTCAGCGTCGCTACGCCCCTGTGTCCACGGTCGACCAGGCCGCCACGGTGCTGAGCCTGGCCGGGGTCGCTCGCCGGCACCCCCTGGCGCTGGACGGGCGCAGCATCCTGCCGGACCTGAGCCGGGACCGCGGCTGGACGCGCGTGCTGCCGGATGAGGCCTGGCTGGCCTCGTTGGCGCGCCGCGACCCCGCCTTCCCGGACGCGCGGGGTGCTATCGGGATCCGGACCGCCCGCTGGTCCTACATCCGCTACCGCTCGGGCGCCGCGGAGCTCTACGACCTCAAGCGAGACCCGAACCAGCTGGTCAACCGCATCAAGGCGCCCGGCCTGGCCGACGTCCGGGCCGCGCTGCACGAGGTGTGGCTGCGGTCCCGGAGCTGCCGTGGTGGGGCCTGTCAGATCGATCTCCCACCGGCGCTCGCCCGGGATCGCGCCTCGACGAAGCGGCTCACCGAGCGCTGGCACGCGTCCGTGCGCCGTTAGACTCCCCTCGTCCGGCCCCCAGACTCGAAGGACCCCGCACCTCCGCATGGACGGTTCCCGAAGTAGCCGGCTCTCCCGCGCCGGCCGCCCCAGCCCGGTCGTGGGGGAGCGACAGTGATCGCGTGGCTCCTGCTCGCCGCCTCGGTGCTGCTGGTGCTCGCGTGCGGCCTGTTCGTGGCGGCCGAGTTCTCCCTGGTCACGGTGGACCGGGCCGGCGTCGACCGAGCCGCCGAGGCCGGTGAGCCGGGCGCGCCCGGCGTGCAGGCCGCGCTGCGCAGCCTGTCCACCCAGCTCTCGGGCGCCCAGATCGGCATCACCGTCACGAACCTGGCGATCGGCTTCCTGGCCGAGCCGGCCATCGCCACCCTCGTGCGCGACCCCCTGGCGGCGCTGGGCCTTCCCGAGGGAGCGGTGACGCCCGTGGCGCTCGCCCTCGGGCTCGCGCTGAGCACCGCCGCCACGATGATCTTCGGCGAGCTGGTGCCGAAGAACCTCGCGATCGCGGCGCCCATGGCCACGGCGCGGTTCACCCAGCGCTTCCAGCGCTATTTCACGGCAGCCAACGCGCTGCCGATCCGGCTGCTCAACGGTTCCGCCAACGCCCTGGTCCGCCGCCTCGGCATCGAGCCCCAGGAGGAGCTGCGCTCGGCGCGCAGCTCGCGCGAGCTCGCCTCGCTGATCCAGCGCTCGGCAGACGTGGGAACGCTCGACCCCGACACCGCCGAGCTGATGGAGCGCTCGGTGGAGTTCGGCACGCGGAGCGCGGGCGAGATCATGACACCGCGCGTGCGCACCATCAGTCTCGAGGCCTCGGACCGGGCCAGCGCCGTGATCGAGGCGACCCGCACGACGGGCCTCTCGCGGTTCCCGGTGCTCGACGACGAGGAGATGGTGATCGGCACCGTCCACGTCAAGCACGCGGTCGCGCTCCCCGTGCGCGAGCGCTCCACGACGCGGGTGAAGCACATCATGGTCAAGCCCATCGTCGTGCCGGACTCCCTGCGGCTGGACCCGCTGCTGGCGCTGCTGCGCGAGGACGGCTTCCAGATGGCCGTCGTCCTCGACGAGTACGGCGGCCAGGCCGGGATCGTCACGCTCGAGGACGTCGTCGAGGAGATCGTCGGCGACATCGCGGACGAGCACGACCGACGCGGCTCCCGCGCCGTCGAGCGAGGCGACGGCACCTGGCTGCTCAGCGGCCTGCTGCGGCCGGACGAGGTCGAGGACCTCACGGGCGTCGAGCTCCCGGAGCACGACGACTACGACACCGTCGCCGGCCTGGTCGTCCGGCAGCTCGGCCGCGTGCCCGGCGTCGGCGACATGGCCGAGGTGCCCGTTCCCGGCGCCGACCGCGGCGACGCCGAGGACGCGCAGGAGCACCTCGCCGTGCTGACCGTCGAGCGCATGGACGGCCTGCGCGTGGACCGGCTCACCCTGCGGCTCCTCGACTCCCCGGCGCCCTCCGACGCGTCCGACGCCGGCGCGGTCGGGGACGACCGGACGGGGGCGAGCGATGAGTGACTACTCCGCGCTGGTGGTGGCGCTCATCCTGCTGCTGCTCAACGCCTTCTTCGTGGGCGCCGAGTTCGCGCTGATCTCGGCCCGGCGCAGCCAGATCGAGCCCCGGGCCCAGGAGGGCTCCCGGGTCGCGCGCACCACGCTGGGGGCGATGGAGAACGTCTCGCTGGTGATGGCCGGCGCCCAGCTCGGCATCACCATCTGCTCGCTCGGTCTCGGAGCCGTCGGCGAGCCCGCCGTCGCGCACCTGATCGAGGGCCCCTTCGGGGCGGCCGGCCTCCCCGAGGGGCTGCTGCATCCCGTGGCCTTCGCCGTGGCGCTCTCGGTCGTGGTCTACCTGCACGTCGTGCTCGGCGAGATGGTGCCCAAGAACATCGCGATCGCCGGTCCCGAGCGGGCCGCGCTGGTGCTCGGTCCGCCCATGGTGCTGCTGATCACCGTCCTGCGCCCGGTCATCGTCGCCCTCAACGCGATCGCCAACGGCGTCCTCCGGCTGCTGCGGGTGGAGCCGAAGGAGGAGGTCTCCTCTTCCTTCACGCGCGAGGAGGTGGCCGCGCTGATGGAGGAGTCCCGCGGGGAGGGCCTGATCCGGGAGGACGAGTACGACCGGCTCGCCGGCGCCCTCGGCTTCACCGAGAAGACCGTGGCCTCCGTGCTGCTGCCGGTCGAGTCCCTGACCACGCTCGACCCGGACGTCACCGCCGCCGAGGTCGAGGAGCAGTGCGCGGCCACCGGGTACAGCCGCTTCCCCGTCCGGGCCGAGGACGGCACCCTGGCCGGCTACCTGCACGTCAAGGACGTCCTCGAGACCGAGGAGGCGCGCCGCGAGCAGGTCGTGGACGCCCGGTGGGTGCGACCCTTCGCCTCGGTCCGAGAAGACGTGCACCTGCACGACGCGCTCGAGACGCTGCAGCGCAAGGGCGCCCACCTCGCGCGCGTCGTCGACGCGGAGGACCACGTGCTCGGGCTCGCCACCCTGGAGGACGTGCTCGAGGAGCTGGTGGGGGAGATCCGCGACGCCGCGCACCACGACGAGCCGGTGTGACGTGCCTGCCGCGTCCGGGACCCCACTGACGGCTAGGGTGGCCGCCGGGTCCCGGCCGAGGCTCGCGTGGCGCCGGGCAGACGACGAGGTCAGGGACGAGGTCCACGCACCTGGTGGAGGAGCTGGGCCGGATGGGCTGGACACTGCCGTGACGACAAACGTCGGGGACGACGCTCCGCGTCCCGCGCGCGTGTGGACGGTCCCGAACCTGCTCAGCGCGCTCCGGCTGGCCGGGGTCCCGGTCTTCCTCTGGCTCGTGCTCGGACCCGAGCGGGACGCACTGGCCCTCGGGGTCCTGCTGCTCTCCGGGATCACCGACTGGCTCGACGGTGCGCTCGCGCGCCGGTGGAATCAGCAGTCCGCCCTCGGCGAGATCCTCGACCCCGTCGCCGACCGGCTCTACATCCTCGCCGTCATCGTGGGGCTCGCCCTGCGCGACGTGATCCCCTGGTGGGTGGCGATCGTGCTGCCGGCGCGGGACCTGTTCCTGTGGTGCCTGGTGCCGCTGCTGCGCACGCGCGGCTACAGCGCCCTGCCGGTGCACTTCCTCGGGAAGGCCGCGACGTTCAACCTGCTCTACGCCTTCCCGCTCCTGCTCCTCGGCGACGGCGAGGGGATGCTCGCCACCCTGGCCGAGGTCTTCGGTTGGGCCTTCGCCTTCTGGGGCATCGCCCTCTACTGGTGGGTCGGAGCTCTCTACGCGTGGCAGGTGCGCCTCCTGCTCGCGACCACCGACCGACGCAAACCCGCGTCCAGCCGGTCGCCCGACGACGGAGGTAGCCCGTGATCGCCGCCCTGGGCCTGCTGGCCGGGATCGTGCTGGGTCTGGTTCTCCAGCCAGACGTGCCGCTCGGCCTGGAGCCCTATCTGCCCATCGCCGTGGTCGCGGCGCTCGACGCCGTCTTCGGTGGCCTGCGTGCCTACCTCGACGGGGTCTTCGACGACAAGGTCTTCGTCGTCTCCTTCACCAGCAACGTCCTGATCGCGGCGGGCATCGTCTACCTCGGCGACAAGCTGGGCGTCGGCGCCCAGCTCTCCACCGGCGTGATCGTCGTCCTCGGGATCCGGATCTTCTCCAACGTGGCCGCCATCCGGCGCCACCTCTTCCATGCCTGAGCGGTTCCATGCCTGACCAGCCATCCCAACGGACCCCCGACCAGCCGCCCGGGCGGACCCCCGAGCGGCGCAAGGCCCGCGCCCGCCTGCGCTCCTCGCTCACCGGCGCCTCGCGGGCGCAGGTGGTCGTCGCGGTCCTGCTCGCCGTCGTCGGATTCGCGCTGGTCACGCAGGTCCGCGAGACGGCGGAGGGCGACGAGTACGCGGGCTTTCGCGAGCAAGACCTCGTCGACACCCTGACCCGGCTCACCGGCACCGCGGAGCGCGCGGACGCCGAGATCGACCGGCTCGAGGACACGCGCGCGGAGCTGCTCGACGACAACCGGGGCCGGGAGACCGCCCTCGCCGAGGCGCGGTCGCGCGCCGAGTCGCTGGCGGTCCTGGCCGGGACCGTGCCGGTCACCGGCCCCGGCATCCGGGTCACGATCGCCGGGACCGGGAGCGGCGTCGCCGTGGGCTCCCTCCTTGACACCGTGCAGGAGCTGCGCACCTCGCTCGCGGAGGCCATCGAGATGAACGACCGCGTCCGCCTGGTGGCCAGCAGCGCGATCGGCGACGCGGCCGGCGGCGTGGAGGTGGACGGCGAGCTGCTCACCCCGCCGTACGTGATCGAGGCGATCGGCGAGCCAGCGACCCTGGAGGGGGGGCTGACCTTCACGGACGGCCCCGTCGACACCCTCGAGGACGAGGGCGCGCGCGTGACGGTGGAGCTGCTCGACCGGGTCGACATCGCGAGCGTCCGCTCCGGGAGGGGTGCCGCGGGGACCGGCGTCGACCGGGACGGCGCCGGGCAGTAGCCTCACGCACGCCCACCAGCCAGCGACCCAGGAGGCCCTGTGTACCCCGAGGACCTGAAGTACACGCCCGAGCACGAGTGGGTCCGCAGCCCCGGCGAGGCCGAGGGGTCCGTGCGCATCGGGATCACCGACTACGCGCAGGATGCCCTCGGTGACATCGTCTACGTCTCGCTGCCCGAGGTGGGGGAGCAGGTCGAGGGAGGCTCGACGTGCGGAGAGCTCGAGTCGACCAAGTCGGTCAGTGACGTCTACGCGCCGCTGTCCGGCGAGGTGGTGGCGGTCAACGACGCGCTGGACGCCACGCCGGAGCTGGTGAACAGCGACCCCTACGAGGGTGGTTGGCTCTTCGAGGTGGTCCCCGCCGACCCGGCGGCCGTCGACTCGCTGATGAGCGCCGCGGCGTACGAGGAGTCGCTGCAGGGCTGAGCGCTGGGCTGGTAGCGTCGCCGTGACGTTCAGCCTCATGCGTGGGCTGAGGGTTCCGCGGATCCAGGAGGACCACAGAATGCCGTTCTGCACAGCCTGCGGGAGGCAGAACCCCGATGACGCGCGCTTCTGCTCGCAGTGCGGCGCGCGTCTCGCCGACGCCTCCGACGAGCCCCCCGCGGCGGGCTCGGGCGACGCCGAGCAGGCGACCGCGACGATCACGTTCGGCGCGCCCGAGCAGTCGGACACGGCCGACCGGCAGCTCGACCCGGTCGACGCCGCGGCGGTGGACGCGCTGCCGCAGGGCCACGCCCTGCTCGTCGTGCAGCGCGGTCCCGGTGCAGGAAGCCGGTTCCTGCTCGACGAGGACCTGACGACCGCCGGGCGCCACCCCGACAGCGCGATCTTCCTGGACGACGTGACCGTCTCCCGCCGGCACGCCGAGTTCCGGCGGGCCGATGGCCGGTTCAAGGTCTCCGACGCCGGCAGCCTGAACGGGACCTACGTGAACCGGGACCGCATCGACGAGGTGCAGCTCAAGGACGGTGACGAGGTGCAGATCGGAAAGTATCGCCTCGTCTTCTTCGCCGGCCACGCAGGCAACTGAGACGGTGACGGCCTCCAGCGCCGGTGCCGCTGGGGCACCGCAGGTGCGGATGAACATCGGGCAGGTGCTCGACCAGCTGCGCGAGGACTTCCCCGGGGTGACGATCCCGAAGATCCGCTTTCTCGAGGACAAGGGGCTGATCAAGCCCGAGCGCACCCCGGCCGGCTACCGCAAGTTCTCGGGCGGGGACGTCGAGCGGCTGCGGTACGTGCTGCGGATGCAGCGCGACCACTACCTCCCGCTCAAGGTGATCGGCGAGCACCTCGACGCCATCGACCGCGGTCTCGAGCCGCCCCCGATCGAACCGGTGGTGCCGACGGTCCCGCAGGTCGCCCTCGCCGCCGACGGGCTCCCCTCGCCCGACTCCTTCCGTCGCCGCAGCGACCTGCGCCTCTCGCGCAAGGAGCTGGTCAAGGTCGCCGAGATCGACGAGGCGCTGCTCGACCAGCTGGAGCAGTTCGCTCTGGTGCGGCCCCGGCCGGGCACGCGGCACTACGACGCCGACGCGCTCGTGGTCGCCACCACGGCCCGCGAGCTCGCCGAGTTCGGCTTCGAACCGCGCCACCTGCGCGCGTTCAAGACCTCGGCCGACCGGGAGGTCGGGCTGGTGGAGCAGGTCGTCGCGCCGCTGCGGCGGGGCCGGGACTCCTCCGCCCACGCCCGGGCGGCCGAGGCCGTGAGCGAGATCGCCGCCCTCTCGGTGCGGCTGCACGCCACCCTCGTGAAGTCGGGTCTCGGCCGCGCTTGAGGCCCTCCACGGGTCCTCCTCGGCGCTCGACGCGGGAGTAGGGTGGGCGGCATGCGCGAGGTGGATGTCATCGGAGTACGGGTCGAGATGCCCTCCAACCAGCCGATCGTCCTGCTCCGCGAGGTCTCGGGGGAGCGCTACCTCCCGATCTGGATCGGTGCGGTCGAGGCGACCGCGATCGCGTTCGCCCAGCAGGGCGTCGTGCCGCCGCGTCCGCTGACGCACGACCTGCTCAAGGACGTGCTCGAGGTGACCGACAACCCTCTCTCCGAGGTCCGGATCACGGACATGAAGGAGGGTGTCTTCTACGCCACGCTGGTGTTCGGCTCCGGCGCCGAGGTGAGCGCCCGCCCGTCGGACTCGATCGCACTCGCACTGCGCACGGGCTCGAAGATCGTGTGCGCCGAGGCGGTGCTCGACGAGGCCGGTCTCTCGGTTCCGGCCGAGCAGGAGGACGAGGTCGAGAAGTTCCGCGAGTTCCTCGACCAGGTGGCGCCGGAGGACTTCGAGGGTCCGACCGGGTCCTGAGGAGCCGGAGCGCGGACCAACCCTCAACCTCAGGGTGAGGGTTCGACACGCCGCCGGGTGCGTTGACCGCCCCGGGGACGCGGCCTACCGTGAACTGTCTTCGTTGTAACTCCACGGCTGTGGTGACCAACCCGGTGCCGCCGCCTCCCCCCGGGGGTTACGCGCAACGGAGGGACAGCGACGGAGGAACACAGGTGGCCACCAGCGACAACGGGCACTCGGCCGACGAGCTCGCCCAGCAGGACGCGGCGGCGAGCGCGGACGAGCAGGGACTGCTCTTCACCGACGACGTCTCGCCCCTGCCCAGCGGCACCGGCTACCGCGGACCCACCGCGTGCAGCGCCGCCGGGATCACCTACCGCCAGCTGGACTACTGGGCCCGCACCGGTCTCGTGGAGCCGACCGTGCGCGGCGCGACGGGCTCCGGCACGCAGCGGCTCTACTCGTTCCAGGACATCCTGCTGCTCAAGGTGATCAAGCGGTTGCTGGACGCCGGCATCTCGCTGCAGCAGATCCGCAGCGCCGTGTCACATCTGCGCGAGCGCGGAACGGACGACCTGACCCGCGTGACGCTGATGAGCGACGGCGCCTCGATCTACGAGTGCACGAGCAAGGACGAGGTCATCGATCTGCTCCAGGGCGGGCAGGGCGTCTTCGGGATCGCGATCGGCGGCGTCTGGCGCGAGATCGAGGGCACCCTCGCGGCGCTCCCCAGCGAGCGCGCGGCCGAGGCCCCCGAGGCGGGGGGCGACGGCACCGACGAGCTGGCCGCCCGGCGCGCGACCCGCACGGCCGGCTGACTCCGGCGCAGAGGCCCGGCGGGGGTCGCGGAAGCGGTCCTGCGCGCGCCGGGGTGCTAGATTCGGGGGTGCCGACGACCCGCGACGGGAGAGACTCCGGGCCGGTCGGCCGGCGGGGGCCGTGCCCCCGTGCGGCTGGACGGGACCGGAGCGCCGAAGGGGCAATTCCTCCCCGGAACCTCTCAGGCGCCAGGACCATCGCGGGAAGGCAGCTCTGAAGTGGTCGCCCACCCCGGCGCTCCGTGACAGAGGGGGAGGCCACCCGGACACCGTCCACAGGAGCCCCCACATGGTTGACCCGTCCCGATCCGCCCCGAGCACGCCGGGGCCGAGCACCCTGGCCGAGCTGGACCACGCGGTCCCCTTCGCCGACCGGCACATCGGGCTCGACCCCGACGCCGTCGCGACGATGCTCGAGCGGCTGGGCCACGACAGCCTCGAGGGGCTCATGTCCGCGGCCGTGCCCGGCGCCATCCGGCAGCTCGACGAGCTGGCGCTGCCCCAGGCCGCCACCGAGTCCGCGGCCTCCCGCGAGCTGCGCGACCTCGCCGGGCGCAACCGCCCCGCCGAGGCGATGATCGGTCTCGGCTACCACGGCACGATCACGCCGCCGGTGGTGCGGCGCAACGTGCTGGAGGACCCGAGCTGGTACACGGCGTACACGCCCTACCAGCCCGAGATCTCCCAGGGCCGGCTCGAGGCCCTGCTCAACTTCCAGACCATGGTCGGCGACCTCACCGGCCTGCCGACGGCGAACGCCTCGCTGCTCGACGAGGCCACGGCCGCCGCGGAGGCGATGACGCTGGTCCGCCGCGCAAACCGCAAGGCGACCGGCCCGTTCGTCGTCGACGCGGATGCGCTGCCGCAGACGATCGACGTGATCCGCACCCGTGCCGACGCCCTCGGCATCGAGGTGGTCGTCGCGGACCTGACCGCGGGGCTCCCCGCCACGGAGGCCGCCCCCAGCGGCGTCCTGGTCCAGTACCCCGGCGCCTCGGGGCGGATCCTCGACCCCCGGGCGGTCATCGAGCAGGTGCACGAGGCGGGCGGTCTCGCGGTCGTGGCCGCCGACCTGCTGGCCCTGGTCCTGATGAGCTCGCCGGGTGACCTGGGGGCCGACGTGGTCGTCGGCTCGTCGCAGCGCTTCGGCGTCCCGCTGTTCTACGGCGGCCCGCACGCCGGCTTCATGTCCGTGGGGTCGGGGCTCGAGCGGCACCTGCCCGGTCGCCTCGTCGGCGTCTCGAAGGACGCCGAGGACCGCCCGTCCTACCGGCTGGCCCTGCAGACCCGCGAGCAGCACATCCGCCGGGACAAGGCGACCTCCAACATCTGCACCGCCCAGGTGCTGCTCGCCGTCGTCGCCTCGATGTATGCCGTCTACCACGGCCCCGAGGGGCTGCGGCACATCGCGATGCGCACGCACCGGTACGCCGCGACCCTCGCCGCCGCCCTCAGGGCCGCCGGCACGCCGCCGGTCGAGCAGCCCTTCTTCGACACGCTCGCGGTGCCGGTCCCCGGGCGAGCCGCCGAGGTCGTGGAGGCGGCGCGCCAGCGCGACGTGCACCTGCGCCAGGTCGACGACGACACGGTCGGGATCTCCACCTCGGAGACGACGACCCGCGAGGTGCTCGCCCGCGTGCTCGCCGCCTTCGGCCACGGGGACGGCGACGCCGTGCCCGACACGTTGATCGACGAGGCCGAGCAGGCCGCGGGGGAGGCGATCCCGGGGGACCTGCGGCGCAGCGGCGAGGTGCTCGAGCACGAGGTCTTCCGCAGCCACCACAGCGAGACCCGGATGCTGCGCTACCTGCGCCGCCTCTCGGCGCGCGACTTCGCGCTCGACCGCGGCATGATCCCGCTCGGGTCCTGCACGATGAAGCTCAACGCGACCTCCGAGATGGAACCGGTCAGCCTGCCGGGCTTCGCGGACCTGCACCCGTTCGCGCCCGCCGCCGATGCCGAGGGCTACCGCGAGCTCGTCGACCAGCTCGAGGGCTGGCTGGCCGAGGTCACCGGCTACGACGACGTCTCGATCCACCCCAACGCGGGGTCGCAGGGTGAGCTGGCGGGGCTGCTGGCGATCCGTGCGTACCACCACGGTCGCGGCGACACGCAGCGCGACGTCTGCCTGATCCCGTCGTCGGCGCACGGCACCAACGCCGCGTCGGCCGTCATGGCGGGCATGCGCGTCGTGGTGGTGGACGCCGCGAGCGACGGCGCCGTCGACCTGGACGACCTGCGCGCGAAGTGCGAGCAGCACGGCGACCGGCTCGCCGCGATCATGATCACCTACCCGTCGACGCACGGCGCCTACGAGGACTCCGTGCGCGACCTGTGCAAGATCGTGCACGACCACGGCGGGCAGGTCTACGTCGACGGCGCGAACCTGAACGCCCTGCTCGGCTACGCCCGACCGGGCGAGTTCGGCGGGGACGTGTCGCACCTGAACCTGCACAAGACGTTCTGCATCCCCCACGGCGGCGGCGGCCCGGGCGTGGGCCCGGTGGGCGTGCGCGCCCACCTCGCGCCGTACCTGCCGAGCCACGCGGCGCACCCCGAGCCCGAGAAGCGCTCCGGCATCGGGCCGATCAGCGCGGCGCCCTACGGGTCCGCGGGCATCCTGCCGATCTCGTGGGCCTACGTGCGGCTGATGGGGGGCGCCGGGTTGACCCGCGCGACCGCCGCCGCGGTGCTCGCTGCCAACTACGTCGCCGAGCGCCTCGACGACCACTTCCCCGTGCTCTACCGGGGGCACAACGGGCTCGTCGCGCACGAGTGCATCCTCGACCTCCGCGGGCTGACGAAGGAGACGGGCGTGACCGTGGAGGACGTGGCGAAGCGCCTGGTCGACCACGGCTTCCACGCACCGACCATGTCCTTCCCGGTCGCCGGGACCCTGATGGTGGAGCCGACGGAGTCCGAGGACCTCGCGGAGCTGGACCGGTTCTGCGACGCGATGATCGAGATCCGCGGCGAGATCGAGCGGGTGCGCGCGGGCGAGTGGACCCCGGAGGAGTCGCCGCTGCGGCGGGCGCCGCACACGGCCCGCGCCCTCGCCGGCGACTGGGAGCGGCCCTACACGCGCGAGCTCGGCGCCTTCCCGTCCGGGCACGACCCGGACAAGTACTGGCCGCCGGTCGCCCGGATCGACCAGGCGTACGGCGACCGCAACCTGGTCTGCTCGTGCCCGGACCCCTCGGCGTTCGCCGAGGAGGTGCCGGCCGACTCACCGGTCGACACCCGGGGGACGTCCGCGACGTGACACCCCTGCTCGAGGGCACCGCGCGCGCCGTGGCCGGGTCCCTGGCGCGGGTGCAGTCGCAGCGGCGGATCCCGTCGCTCGCGGCCGGGGTGGTCCGAGACGGGGCGCTGGTGTGGAGCGGAGCTCGCGGCTCCACGGTGCGCGCGGTCGACACGGCCGGCGCAAGCCGCCCCCCGGACGACGACACGCAGTACAAGATCGGCTCGGTCACGAAGACGATGACCGCCGCCCTGGTGCTCCTGGCCCGGGAGCGCGGCGAGCTGTCGCTCGACGACCGCGTCCGCCGCTTCCTGCCCGACGGCCCCTTCGGCGACGCCACCCTCCGCGGCCTGCTCTCCCACGGCTCAGGCCTGAGCGCGGAGCCCCGCGGGCCCTGGTGGGAGCGCGTCGACGGCGGCGACGTGGGTGACCTCGCTGCCGCGCACGCCGGGGACGAGCCGCTGCTCGAGCCGGGCGCCCAGCTGCACTACTCCAACCTGGGGTACGGCGTGCTCGGCACCGTGCTCGAGCGGGTCACCGGCACGACGTGGCTGCAGGCCTGTGAGGAGCAGCTGTGGCGGCCCCTGCGGATGGGCCGGACCACCTATCACCATCGGGAGCCCTACGCCGACGGCTTCTCCGTCGACGCGCTCACCGGCGAGGTGATCCTGGAGCCGCTGCCCGACACGGGCGCCATGGCCCCCGCGGGCCAGCTGTGGAGCACCGTCTCCGATCTCGCCACCTGGGTCACCGCACTGGTGGACGCCGAGGCGTCGGTGCTCTCCGAGGGCTCGCTGCGCGCGATGGCGACGCCGCAGGTCTCGACGCCGGAGGACCGCGACGGCACGGCCTGGGGCCTGGGCGTCTCGCTGACGGTCGCCGGCGGCCGCAAGCTGCTCGGGCACGGCGGCTCGATGCCGGGCTACTGCTGCGGCGTGCTCGCCGACGTCGACAGCCGGGCCGGCGCGATCGTCCTGAGCAACGGCGCCTACGGGCTCGGCCCGCTCGCTCGCGAGGTGCTCGAGACCGTGCTCGACCGGGAGCCGCCGATGCCCCCGGAGTGGCAACCCGTCACCGCCGTCCCCGAGGACGTGCGTGACGTGGTGGGCACCTGGCACTGGGGGCACGCACCCTCGGTGCTGCGCTGGGACGGCCGCGAGCTGTCCCTCGACCCGGCGACGGGTCCGGGCCGCTCGATGCGGTTCGTCCCGACCGCCGAGCCGGACACGTGGCTCGGCACGAGCGGCTACCTCACCGGCGAGACGCTGCGCGCCGTGCGCCGGGCCGACGGCACCGTCGGCCACCTGGAGGGCGCCACGTTCGTCTACACCCGGGCGCCCTACGATCCCGACGCGCCCATCCCGGGCGGGTCGCCGCGCCCCGCATGAACGCTGCGGGGGGCCCCGAGCCCGCGCGGCACACCTGGTCGCCCGCCGAGGACGCCGAGCTGCCGGACCTGACGGCGCTGCCGGGCGTCGTGGGCGTCGGGACGCCCCCGGCCCGGGACCTGGTAGCCACCTACCTCGACACCGCGGACCTGGCGCTGGTGCGCGCCGGGATCTCCCTGTGCCGGCGTCGGGGTGGCGACGACGAGGGGTGGCACCTCACCGTGCCCGGGGCGCCCGGGGACGCGGGGCGGGCGGTGGTGCGGCGCCCGCTCGGCGCCGACGAGGCGGGCGGCCTCGAGCCGCCGACGGAGCTGCGCCGGATGGTCGAGGCCCGGGCCCCCGGCGCCCTCGTGGCGGTCGCCGAGGTCTGCACGCAACGCGCCGTGCACGACCTGCGCGCCCCGGGCGGCCGGGTGCTCGCCACGCTCACCGACGACCGCGAGACGGCGCGGGCGCTGCGGGCGGGGGACGACGGCGGCGAGCGGGAGCCCGTCGGGTGGCGGGCCTGGGAGCTGCGGCTCGTCGACGGGGACCCGGGGCTGCTGGCGGCCGCCGCCGACGTCGTCGACCGCGCGGGCGTGCCCCCGAGCATGGTCGCCCCGGCGGCCGACGTGGCGCTCGGGGAGCGGTGGGCGGCCCTCCTGGCGGTCGCGGCCGAGGCCGAGGGGCGCCCGCTCTCGGCTGCCGGGCCGGCAGGCGAGGTGCTCCGCGCCCGCTTGGTGGCGCAGGCCTGCGCGCTGCTCCGGCACGACGCCGGCATGCGCTGCGGTCGGGCGGGGAGCCTGCACGAGGCCCGCGTGGCGTGCCGACGGCTGCGCGCGGCCCTCGCGACGTACCGGCCCCTGGTCGACCGCAGCGAGACGGACCCGCTGCGGGAGGAGCTGCGGTGGTTCGCTCGGTCGCTCGGCGAGGCGCGCGACGCCGAGGTGGCCCGCGAGCTGCTCGACGACCTGCTGGACGCGGAGCCGCCCTCCCTGGTGCCCGGGCCGGCGCCCGCGCGGCTCGAGAGCGCCTTCGGCGAGGAGCAGCGGCGCGCCCGCGCGTTGGTGGCGGAGGTGCTCGGGTCCGCGCGCTACCTGGGCGTGCTGGACGACCTCGAGCGCCTGGTGGCCGAACCGCCGTGGACCGGGCGGGCCGACGAGCCGGCGGCCGCCGTGCTCCTGCCGCGGGTCCGCAGGGAGATGAAGCGGCTGCGCCGCCGGGTGGACGCCGCGTGGCAGGCCGAGCCCGCGGAGTACGACGAGGCGCTGCACGAGGCCCGCAAGGCGGCGAAGCGGTTGCGCTATGCCTGCGAGGCGCTGGAGCCGGTGTGGGGTCCCGACGCCGAGCGGCTGCGCAAGGCGGCCACGCAGGTGACGCGGGTGCTGGGGGAGCGGCAGGACACGACGGTCAGCCGCGAACGCCTGCTGGGGGTGGCCGCCGAGGCCGAGGAGGCGGGTGAGAGCACCTTCGTCTGGGGCCGCCTGCACGGCCGCGAGCAGGCGCGGTCCGACGAGCGCGCGCGGGAGTTCTGGGAGCGGTCGTGGCCGGCGGCGCGGCGCAAGAAGCTGCGCCGCTGGCTGCGCCCCTGACGCGCGCGGCCGGGAGCACCCGGCGTACCCGGCACCGCCCGTCAGAGGGCGCGGGAGACGCTGGACATGTTGAAGTCCGGCACGCGCAGGGCGGGGGTCGCGGTGCGGGAGAAGTCGTCGCCCCACTCGCGGCCGAAGCTCGGCACCGTCGCCGACGCGTGGCTGAACCGGCCCAGCAGGTCGACGGGGCTCTCGTTGAAGCGGAAGTTGTTCACCGCGCCGACGATCTCGCCGCCCTTGACGAGATAGACGCCGTCCCGCGTCAGGCCGGTGAGCAGCATGGTCTGCGGGTCGACCACCCGGATGTACCACAGGCAGGTCAGCAGCAGCCCCCGCTCGGTCCCGGCGACGAGCTCGTCGACGCCGCCCGTGCCGCCGTCGACCTCGAGCACCAGGTTGTCGACGTACGGCGTCACGGGCTGACCGGTCATCGCGGCCGAGTGGCGGGTCTGGACCAGCGAGGTGAGCACGCCGTCGTCGATCCAGCGCGTCGGACCCAGGGGCAGCCCGTTGTCGAAGACCGATGCCTCGTTGGTCGAGACGCCGGCGACGACGAAGGGCGCGCAGGCCAGCCCGGGGTACGCCGGGTCCGAGCGCAGGTGCGCGCCGGGAGCGGCGACCCGGTCACCGATCCGGGTTCCGCCGCCGCGCCGGCTGTAGACCGACTCGCCCTCGTGGGCGAGCCGGGCCCCGGCACCGCCGTAGGCGTCGATCATCAGGTCGGCGACGGCGCTCGGCGGCAGGATCGTGTCGTACCGACCGGCCTCCAGCCCCACCCGGCGCTCGGCCCAGCCGAGCCGGCGCGCGAGCTCGGCGTCCATCGCGAGCGGGTCGACCCCGGCGAAGTCCCGGGTCGCGCCGCCCACCCAGGCGCTGCGGCTCAGGTCGGCGCTCTTGCCGGTGCACGCCCAGTGCCCGGTCGGCTGCGCATGGCGCAGGCGCAGGCCGGTGCTGGAGGCGAGGTAGGTCGTCTCCATCTCGTGCTCCACGAACCCGTAGAGCACCCGGCCGCGGTCGCCGGCCCGCCCGAAGGCCTCGCCCAGCGCCGGCGCGACGTGGTCGTACACGCGGATGTCCGTCCGCACGGGCGGATCGGCCCAGTCCGGCGACGGCGTGGCCCCGGCCACGAGCGCGGCGGCGTCCTCGGCCGGGGTCGCCGCCCGGGCGGCACCGTCGGCCGCCTCCACGAGCGCACGCACGGCCGCCTCGTCCGTCACGATCCCGGAGACAGAGGCGGTGCTCCCGCCCCCGCTCGCGAACGAGATCACCGTCGTGGTCGTCCCCTGCATCTGGCCGTTCGTGGTCAGCGTGTTGTTGGCCCAGCGCAGGTTGGCGCTCGTGGTCTCCCGCACGGCGACGAGGCAGTCGTCGGCGGTCGAAGCCGCGAGCGCGCGCTCGGCGATCTCCTGTGGGCGGAGGCGCCGTGCCATCAGCGCGCCGCCTCGGCGCCCGTGTTGAGGATGCGCACGCCGCGGAACAGCGAGGTCGGAGCAGCCGTGGCTGACCGCCGCCACCTGCCCCGGCTGCGCCTTGCCGCAGTTGACCGCCCCGCCGAGGACCCAGGTCTGCGGCCCGCCCACGGCCTCCAACGAGCCCCAGAAGTCGGGCGTGGTCGCCTGGTAGGCGACGTCGCGCAGCTGCCCCCGCAGCTCGCCGTTCTCGATCCGGTAGAAACGCTGCCCGGTGAACTGGAAGTTGTAGCGCTGCATGTCGATCGACCAGGACCGGTCGCCGACGACGTAGATGCCGCGCTCGACACCGGCGATGAGCTCGGCCGTGTCGGGTCCGTCCGGGGCGGCGGCCAGCGACACGTTGGCCATCCGCTGGATCGGGATGTGGCCGGGGGAGTCGGCGTACGCGCACCCGTTGGAGCGTCCGCCGTTGAGCTCGGGGTGCATCCCCGCCGTGGGCCGGTCCAGCTGGTAGCCGACGAGGACGCCGTCGGTGACGATGTCCCAGGACTGCGCCGCGACCCCCTCGTCGTCGTAGCCGACCGTCGCGAGCCCGTGCTCCTGGGTCCGGTCGCCGGTCACCTGCATGACCGGCGAGCCGTAGCGCAGGGTGCCCAGCTGGTCCGGGGTCGCGAAGGAGGTGCCGGCGTAGCTCGCCTCGTAGCCCAGCGCCCGGTCGAGCTCGGTCGCGTGCCCGACCGACTCGTGGATGGTCAGCCACAGGTTGGAGGGGTGCACGACGAGGTCGTAGGTGCCCGCCTGCACCCCGGGCGCGGCCAGCTTCTCCTCCAGGAGCTCGGGGACGACGTCGAGCTCGGCGTCCCAGTCCCAGGCTCCCTGCTCCACCCCACCCGCGACGTACTCCCACCCGCGGCCGACGGGCGGTGCGAGCGAGGCCATGGAGTCGAAGACCCCGGTGCGCGGATGGGTGCCGGAGGCCTCGAAGCCGGGGTGCATGCGCACGCGCTGCTGCGTCGCCCGGGTGCCGGCGAGGTCGGCGTAGTAGGTGTTCTCGTGGACCTGGAGGAGGAACGACGTCGCGTGCCGCACGGCGCTCCCGCGGCGGAGCCGATCGGTCCACTCCCGCAGCACGTCGGCCTTCTGGGCCGTGGGCAGCTCGAGGGGGTCGGCGAGGTAGGCCGAGACCCAGGTGACGTCCCCGTGCACCGGCTCGGGCGCCAGCACGACGGGGCGCGTGGTCATCGCGGCGGAGACCTCGGCCACCCGCACCGCGGTCCCGGCCACCGCGACGGCCTCCTCGACATCGAGCACCACGCCCGAGGCGAAGCCCCAGGCGCCGCCGCGCACGACGCGGACCGAGAAACCGAGGTCCTCGGTGTCGGTGGCGGTCTGGAGGACCCCGTCGCGCACGCCGAGGTACTGCTGGCGCAGCCGGTGCACCCGCAGCTCGGCATGCCCGGCGCCGAGGTCCCGCGCCCGCTGCAACGCCGCATCCGCGAGCGCGGCCAGGGGGAGCGCGGTGAACGAGGGGTCGACCCCGGCTCGGCTCATGCGGGTGAACCTACGACACCAGCCCGGTCCGGGAGGGCCGTTCGGGCCGACGCACGGGCTCAGACGTGGTGGGCGAGCCGGCCCGTGTCGACGTCGTAGAGGAACCCGCCGACCCGCACGGTCTCGGGGACGAGCGGGTGCGAGGTGATCCGGTGCACGTCCTCGGCGAGCGCGTCGAGCTGGTCCTCGACCACGTGGAAGTGCTGCCACGTCGCGTCGAGGCCCGCCGACGCGCTGATCCGCGCGCGGAGGTCCTCCTCGGTGCTGGAGGCGACCGCGCAGCGCGTGTGCGGCACGACCAGGATGCGGTCCACCCGGAGCAGGTGCACGCCCAGCACGAGGGCCTCGAGCGCCTGCGGGGTCACCCGGCCCCCGGGGTTGCGGAAGATCTTCGCGTCGCCGGGGGAGAGGCCCAGCATGCCCAGCGGGTCGATCCGCGAGTCCATGCAGGTCACGATCGCCACGCCCGCATGGGCCACGCCGTCGAAGCCCGCCAGCGCAAAGGTCTCGGCGAAGGCGGCGTTGGCCTCCAGCAGGTCGTCGAAGTCTCCAGTCACGCGGTGAAGGCTAGCGAAGGCCGTCTCACGCCGAGCGCAGGAGGTCCGCGGTGCTCATCTCGCGGGTGCTGACCCCGCGGAAGAGCACGACCGCCAGCCCGGCGGCGAGCAGCGCGCAGCCGGCGGCGCCGGCGAAGACCACCTGTTCCTGCGCGATGCCGGCCTCGGTGAGGAGCCGGGTGAACTCGGCGCACCGGGAGCGGCCCTCGCAGACCTCCTGGACCGGCCGCAGGTCCCGCTGCTCGGCGTAGTAGGCGCGGAGCCCGAGCGTGGTGAGCGCGGAGATCCCGACCAGCATGCCGACCATCCGGGCGACGACCACGAAGGCGCTCGCGAGCCCGTGCACGGCACGGTCGGTGCTGGCCAGGACGGCGGCGTTCACCGGCGCCAGCGCGAGCCCGAAGCCGAGCCCGCCGACGACGAGCACCACGGTGGCCGTCGGCCGCTCCAGGCTCTCGATGCCCCAGCGGCTCATCAGCGCGAAGGCCACCGCGGCCAGGACCATGCCGGTGGCGGCGACCACCCCCGCGGGGATCCGGCGCATCAGGTAGCCGCCGGCCACGGCGCCGACGGGCAGCGCGGCGAGGAAGCGCAGGAGGACCAGGGCCGCGAGCAGCTGGGAGTCGGGATACAGCGTGGTCCGGGCGAAGAGGGGGATGTCGATCAGCGCGGCGATCAGGGCCGAGCCGACGAGGAAGCTGACGACCAGCGACCCCCACGCGGCCCGGCGCCGCAGCGCGCCGCGGGGCACGAGCGGGGCCGGGGCGCGGCGCAGGTGTGCGACGAAGAGCGCCACCGCCAGCCCGGAGCCCAGGAGGAACCAGGGGCCCTGGGGGGAGAACACCTGGACCTCGGGGTCGGCGGTGGCGAAGGCCAGGATCACCCCGGCCAGCGCCACGCCCAGGAGCAGGGCGCCCGTGAGGTCCGCCTCGCGGGAGGCCCGGCCCCAGTCCCGCAGGTCGACCAGGGGGTGCCGCGCCGTGAGGCAGCGTGCCAGCAGCAGGAGCAGGGCCGCGATCGCCGTGAGGCCGACGGGGGTCAGCCAGCGGCCGTCGCCCGTCACGGGGATGAAGAGCCGGCCCCAGGTGAGGTCGCGCAGCAGGGCGGGGGGCTGCGTGACGACCAGCGCCCACGCGCCGAGCAGCACGGCGAGCAACGAGATCGCGACCGGGTCCGGGAGCCGGCGCCGGCCGGGGGGCGCACCGGGCCCGGTGATCGCGGCCGCTCGCGCGCCGAGGGCGCGCACGCCGACGGCGAGCAGCAGCCCGACCGCGAAGTTGAGGGCGAAGATGGCGCGCCAGTCGGCGACCGCCAGCACCAGCGCCCCGAGCAGCGGCCCGAGCACCGAGCCGATCTCCTGGACCGCGGACACCACGCCGAGCGGGACCGAGCGGCGCTCGACGGGGTAGAGGTCGGCGACCAGCGCCAGGGTTGCCGGGACCAGGCCGCCCCCGCCGACACCCTGCAGGAACCGGCCCACGACCATGCTCGGCATGTCGTAGGCGAGCACCGTGACGAGCGAGCCGGCCGCGAAGACGACCAGGGCCGCGACCAGCACCGGCAAGCGCCCGCGGAGGTCGGCGATGCGCCCGATCAGCGGGAGCATCGCGACGTAGCCGAGCAGGAAGCCCGAGATGATGGGGGCCGCCCGCTGGAGCTCGTCGAGCGGGACGCCGGCCGAGCCCATCATCTCGGGCAGCGCCAGGACGACCACATAGGTGTCGGCCGCGGCGAACGCCACGGCCACGGCCGCCAGACCGAGCAGGGCCCGCGCGGCGGGGTCCGGCCCCCGGGCCCCGCGTCCCGGCACGGGTGCGGTCACGGCGCGGTGATCTCCGGGTCGCTCCCGTAGTCGTCGAAGCCGACGGTGTAGGTCATGGAGTCCACGTCGGGGTAGAAGGCGCCGGTCAGGGTCGCCCGCCGCAGCTCGCCCTCGTCGGTGATCGTGTAGGTCGCCTCGAAGCTGCCCTCGGCCGAGGGGATCACACCGGCCACCGCCTCGCCCGGCAGCGTCCCGGCGTACTCGGTGAGGACCTCGCGGTTGCCCTCGCCGCCGCGCACGCTCTCGCCGACCTCGACCTGCTCGGTGGCCGCGAGCAGCGCCGGGAAGCCCTCGTCGGCGTCGAGGAACATGGCGGGGTCCGGGGCGCCGTACTCCGCCGGGTCGACCTCGGACCAGCCCCGCGTGAGCGGGATCTGCGCGTGGACCGTCCCGTCGACGGAGATCAGCGGGACCTCGAAGGTGTTGCCCGCGACGGGCACCCGGATCGTGCCGTCGAACGCGGGCTCCGTGGTGGCGACCCCCTCGGCGCTGAGCAGGCCGGCGACGCCGTCGGGCAGGTCGTCGGTCTCCAGGGCGAGGCTCACCCCGCTCGTGCCAGCCAGGGCCTCCGAGGCCGCGGCGAGCACCTCGGCGGAATCGGCGCCACCGCCCCCGTCCCCCGGCTGCTCGCCGTCGCCGGAGCAGCCGGCGAGCGCGAGCGCCGCGGCGAGGCCTGCGGCGAGGACCAGCGACCGAACGGGCCGTGCGGAGGTCCGGGTGCGCATGCGGTCAGCCTTGCACACGGGTCGCTGTGGTCCCGACCGTGCTGCCGCCGGCCACGTGCTCACCGACCCGGGTCCGCGGGGCCGGGGAAGCGCAGGGCCACCGGGCCAGCCACGGCGGCGACCGGCTGGGCGACCGGCTCCCCCGACCCGTCGCGCCGGCCCTCGGGCGCGGGCAGGTCGACGGGCGCCCCGCTGCTGGCGGCCGCCCTGGCCGGCGCGGGCCCGGCCCACGCCAGCAGCAGGGTGTCCTCGCCCTTGAGGAAGCGGTGGCATCGGACGCCCCCGGTGGCGCGCCCCTTGGCCGGGTACTCGCCGAACGGCGTGACCTTCGCGCTGCCGGACTGCGTCCCGGGCAGCGCGGCGCCGGCGCCCGAGCAGGTGACGAGCACCGCGCCCTCGGGCGAGGCGGCGGGGTCGACGGAGCCGAAGAAGACGACCCGGCTGCCGTCGCCGGCCTTGACCCCCGCCATGCCGCCCGCCGACCGGCCCTGCGGGCGCACGGTCGAGGCCGCGAAGTGCAGCAGGCGGGCGTCGCTGGTGACGAAGCAGAGCTCCTCGTCGCCGGTGGCGAGCTCCACGGCGCCCACGACCTCGTCGTCGCCCTTGAGCCCGATCACCTCCCACTCGTCGCGGGCGAGGACCTCCGGGTTCACCCGCTTCACCACCCCGTCGCGCGTGCCCAGCGCCAGCCCCGGCCCGTCGTCGACCAGCCCGACCAGGCACAGCGGCCGCTCCCCGCCCGCCAGCGGGAGCACCTCGCTCACGGGCAGGCCGCCCTGGAGGTTGGGGTCGTTGGCCGAGGCGGGGATCGCCGGCAGGTCGAGGACCCCGAGGCGCAGCAGCCGCCCGCGCGAGGTGACCACCCCGACCTCACCGCGTGCGGTGGTGCGCACGGCCGAGACCACGACGTCGTGGTTCGTGCGGCCGCCTCCGGAGCCCAGGTCCTCGTCGGTCCCGGAGCGGGCCAGCAACCCGGTCGAGGAGAGGAAGGCGAAGCACGGGTCGTCGGCCACCTCGAGCGGGGTCGCCGCGGTGGCCGGGGTGCCGGCCGACTCGAGCAGGACCGTGCGTCGCGGGTTCCCGTAGGTCTTCGCGACCTCGCCGAGCTCGTCGGAGACGACCGCCTTGAGCAGGTCGTCGTCGGCGAGGACGGCGTCCAGCTCCTCGATGGTGCGCTCGAGCTCGGACTTCTCCTTCTCGAGCTCGATCCGGGAGTACTTGGTCAGGCGGCGCAGCGGCATGTCGAGGATGTAGGTCGCCTGGACCTCGGTCAGGTCGAAGACCGCCATGAGACGTTCCCTGGCCGCCGCGGCGTCGTCGCTGGAGCGGATCAGCGCGATGACCTCGTCGATGTCCAGGATCGCGACGAGCAGTCCGTCGACCAGGTGCAGCCGGTCCGCGGCCTTGCCGCGCCGGAAGACGGAGCGGCGGCGCACGACGTCGAAGCGGTGGTCGAGGAAGACCTGGAGCAGCGCGCGCAGGCCGAGCACGTGCGGCTGGCCATCGACCAGCGCGACGGTGTTGATGCCGAACGAGTCCTCCATCGGCGTCTTCTTGTAGAGCTCCTCGAGCAGCGCCTCGGGGTGGAACCCGTTCTTGACCTCGATCACCAGCCGCAGCCCGTGCTCGCGGTCCGTGAGGTCCTTGATGTCCGAGATCCCCTGCAGCTTCTTGGCCTGCACGAGCGTCTTGATCCGCTCGACGACCTTCTCGGTCCCGACGCCGTAGGGCAGCTCGGTCACCACGATGCCCTTGCGGCGGGCGGTGACGTTCTCCACCCGTGCGGTCGCCCGCATCCGGAAGCTGCCCTTGCCGCCCTCGTACGCCTCACGGATGCCGTCGAGCCCGACGATCTTGCCGCCCGTGGGGAGGTCAGGCCCGGGGACGAAGCGCATCAGGGTGTCGACCGAGGCGCCGGGGTGCTTGAGCAGGTGCTTGAGCGCCTGCACCACCTCCACCAGGTTGTGGGGAGGGATGTTGGTCGCCATGCCGACCGCGATGCCGGCGGTGCCGTTGACCACCAGGTTCGGGATCGCGGCCGGCAGCACGCCCGGCTCGAGCTCGCGGCTGTCGTAGTTGGGCCGGAAGTCGACGGTGTCCTCGTCGATCGAGTCCGTCATCGCCGTGGCCGCGGGCGCCATGCGGCACTCGGTGTAGCGCATCGCCGCCGGCGGGTCGTCGGGGGAGCCGAAGTTCCCGTGCCCGTCGACCATGGGCAGGCGCATCGACCACGACTGCGCCATCCGGACCAGCGCGTCGTAGATCGCGCCGTCCCCGTGCGGGTGCAGGCGGCCCATCACCTCGCCGACGACCCGGGCGCTCTTGACGTGCCCCCGGTCGGGGCGCAGGTTCATCTCCGACATCGTGTGCAGGATCCGCCGCTGCACCGGCTTGAGGCCGTCCCGGGCGTCGGGCAGCGCCCGGGAGTAGATCACCGAGTAGGCGTACTCCAGGAACGACGACCGCATCTCGTCGCCGACGTCTATGTCGAGGATGTGCTCCTCGAAGTCCTCGGGCGGGGGAGCGGGGGTGCGGCGGGCCATGCGGCCATTCTCTCCGCCCGGGGCGCCGCCCCGGCACAGGGCACGCCCCGCACCCGCTAGATTCGTCCCCGTGAGCGACGAGGGCGAGTCCGCGCCCGCCGAACGTGCCGTCGCGCCGCGGCACTGGGAGGCCGACGTGCTGCTGCGCGACGGCCGCACCGCGCACATCCGCCCGATCCGACCCGACGACGACGACCTGATGGTGGACTTCTACAGCCGGGTCTCGGAGCAGTCGAAGTACTTCCGCTTCTTCGCGCCCATGCCGAACCTCGCGCCGCGCGAGGTGCAGCGGTTCGTCGAGGTGGACCACCACGACCGGGTAGCGCTGGTGCTGCTGGTGGGCGAGCGGATGATCGCCGTGGGCCGCTTCGACCGGATCGACCCGGTGCAGGCCGAGGTCGCCTTCCTCGTCGAGGACGCCCACCAGGGCCGCGGCATCGGTCAGATCCTGCTCGAGCACCTCGCCCAGGCCGGTCGCGAGCGCGGGGTCGAGCGCTTCATGGCCGAGGTCCTCCCCGAGAACCAGCGGATGATCCGCACCTTTCGCGAGGCCGGCTATCGGGTGGCGAGCGAGTACGAGGACGGCTACGTGCTCCTCGAGTTCCCGATCGACCCCACCGAGACCGCCATCGGCGTCATGCAGCAGCGCGAGCACCGCGCCGAGGCCGCCTCGATCGACCGGTTCTTCAACGCCCGCTCGGTCGCCGTGATCGGCGCGAGCCGCCGCTCCGACACGATCGGTCGGGCACTCGTGCGCCACCTCGTCCTGGGCGACTACAAGGGCCGGGTCTACGCCGTGAACCAGGCGGCCACCGCGGTCTCGGGCCTGCCGGCCTACGGCTCCGTGGGCGACATCCCCGACGAGGTCGACGTGGCCGTGGTGGCCGTGCCCGCGGAATCCGTGCAGGACGTCGTCCTCGACTGCGCGGCGAAGGGCGTGCACGGGCTGATCGTGATCTCCTCCGGCTTCGCCGAGACCGGGGAGGAGGGGCGCCAGCGGCAGCGGCGGCTGGTCGGGCTGGCCCGCTCCTACGGCCTGCGCCTGATCGGCCCGAACTGCCTCGGGGTCATCAACACCGACCCCGAGGTCTCGCTCAACGCCTCGCTCTCCGGCCTGATGCCGCGACGCGGCCGCGCAGCGTTCTTCTGCCAGTCCGGCGCCCTGGGCTCGGCGATCCTCGAGAAGGTGAACAACCGGGGCCTGGGCCTGTCCACGTTCGTGAGCGCGGGCAACCGCGCCGACGTGTCCGGCAACGACCTGCTCCAGTACTGGGAGGAGGACGACAGCACCGAGGTCGTCCTCCTCTATCTCGAGTCGATCGGCAACCCGCGCAAGTTCTCGCGCATCGCCCGCCGGGTCTCGCGGCGCAAGCCGGTGATCGCCGTGCGCTCCGGGAGGACCACCCAGGGGGTCCCGATGGGCCACGCCGTGCGCTCCATCGCCGCGCCGCAGCACGCGGTCGACGCGATGTTCCGCCAGGCCGGGGTGATCCAGGTGGACACGCTGGAGGAGATGTTCGACGTCGCCCAGCTGCTGGCCCACCAGCCGCTGCCGCACGGCCGACGGGTGGCGGTCGTCGGCAACTCCGACGCGCTGGGGCTGCTCGCCGCGGACGCCGCCTCCGGGGTGGGGCTGGTGGTGAACAGCTCGGTCGCGCTCGGCGCGGAGGCCGGGGCCGAGGAGTTCGAGGACGCGCTCGACGCCGCGATCGACGACCCCGAGGTCGACTCGGTCCTGGCCGTCTACATCCCGGCGCTCAACGTCTCGGGCGAGGAGGTCGCGAACGTGCTCGCGGCCGTCGGCGAGCAGTCCGACAAGCCGCTGGTGACCACCTTCCTCGGCGCCGAGGGCATCCCCGAGCTGTTGCGCGTGCCCGACGTGGCCGGCAGCACCGCCGGCCGCGGCTCCGTGCCGTCCTACCCGGCGGTCGAGGCGGCGGTCCGGGCCCTCGCCCTGGTCGTGCAGTACGCCGTGTGGCTCCGGGGCAGCGGGGACGAGCCGCGGTCCGACGACGACGCCGGCGACGAGCCCGACGAGGGGGCGGCCAAGCGCCTGGTCAACGAGGTGCTGATGCGCTCGCCCGAGGGGCGGGAGCTCGACCGGGACGAGCTGACCTCGCTCCTGGCGGCGTACGGGATGGCGCTGTGGCCGGCCACGGCGGTCTCGGACCTCGAGGAGGCGACGAACGCTGCCCAGGAGCTGGGCTGGGACGTCGTGCTCAAGGCCACCGCGGAGTCGGTCCGCCAGCGGCCCGACCTGTCGCACGTGTGGCGCTCCATCGGCACCCCGGAGGAGATGGCGGACGCCTGGCGGCACATCACGGGGCTGGCGGGGGGAGCCGAGCCGGGGGAGCTGGTGGTGCAGCGCAACGCGCCCCCGGGGCTGCCGGTGGCCATCGGGAGCATCGAGGACCCGCTCTTCGGGCCGGTCGTCTCCTTCTCGATCTCCGGACCCTTCACCGAGCTGCTCGGCGACAAGTCCTATCGCATCCCGCCGCTCACGGTCTCGGACGCGGCCGACATGGTCCGCGAGATCCGCGCCTCGCCGCTGCTCTTCGGCTACCGCGGCAGCGAGGTCACCGAGGTCGCCGAGGTGGAGCGGCTCGTGCGACGCGTCGGCCGGCTGCAGAACGACATCCCCCAGGTGCGGAGCCTCGACCTCTCGCTCGTGCTCGCCGGGCCGAAGGGCGCGAACGTGCTCACCGCCACGGCCCGCGTGGAGCCGGTCGTCGACCCGCGCTCGGACTGGTTCGTGCGGCGGCTCAGCAGCATCCCGGGGGACACCCTCCCCGACTGAGGTGCGGCGGGGGTGGCCGCGCCCTCGTGGCACACTGCGCGCATGCGCAGCCGCACCGATCCCGCCGCCAGGCTCCGGGAGGCCATCCACCGCACCGGCTACTACCCCGAGGTGGTCCAGGACGGCGTGACCGGCGCGATCGGGGGCGAGGAGGTCGTCTCCTTCTTCGTGCACCACGAGCCGACGATCGAGAACGACGAGGTGCGGCGCCACATCACCGTCGTGGTGCTCACGACGACGCGGCTCGTCCTCGCGCACACCGACGAGCACGCGGGCGACGACCTGCTTCCCGAGCCCTACACCTCCACCTCCACCGAGGCCATCGCGCTCTCGGCGATCCGCTCCGTGGTGGTGACCCGGATGACCGCCCAGCCCACGCGCGGCGCGCAGCCGCCGGCCGAGGCCGTCCTCACGGTCGGGTGGGGCGGTGCCGGCCGGATCGACCTCGAGCCGGCCGGTTGCAGCGACCCCGAGTGCGACGCCGACCACGGCTACACCGGGGTGATGTCCCCTGACGACTTCTCCCTGCGCGTCTCCGCCGCGGCCGACGGCAAGGACGCCGTGGACGGACTGCTCACCTTCGCCGACTCGCTCTCGGCCTCGACCTACGGCACGGCTGCCGCGGACGGCGCGGGGGCGGCGGCCCAGGCGCCGGGATCGACGGGACACGGCCGTCACGGCCCCGGTCGCCGGGCCTGATCGTGGGGCCCGCCGACGACCCGGTCGATCCGGGCGGCTTCCTCGTGCCGGCGTACGGCCACCGTTCGATCGCTGACGTCCTGCCCGCGGCGGCCCACGCTCTCGGCTCCGGGGACGCCGTCGGCCCGCCCCCCGACGGCCTGACCCTGCCCGAGGCGCCGGCCTACGTCGTCCTCCTCGTCGACGGGCTCGGTGCCCGTCAGCTCGAGCGGCACGCCGGGGTGGCGCCCTTCCTCGCCGGCCTGCTCGCCGCAGACCCGGGGGCCACCGCGACCAGCGGGGTCCCGTCGACGACGGCCTCGAGCCTGACGAGCATCGGGACCGGTCTCCCCCCGGGTGCGCACGGCGTCGTGGGGTTCACCTCCCGGGTGCCCGGCACCGACCGGCTGCTCAACGCGCTGCGCTGGGACGAGGCCGTCGACCCGCGGCAGTGGCAGCCCCACCCGACCGTCTTCGACCGGATCCGTCGCGAGGTCGAGGTGACCATCGTGAACCGCCGCGAGTTCGCGTCCTCCGGGCTGACGGTGGCCGCCCACCGGGGGGCGGAGTACCTCGGGGCCGACAAGGTCGGCGAGCGGATCGCCGCGGCGGCGACCATCGCCGGGCGGGGGTCCGGCCCGTCGCTGACCTATCTCTACGAGCCGGACCTCGACTGGACGGGCCACCGGCACGGCGTCGACTCCGCCGCCTGGCGGCAGGAGCTGCGGGCGGTGGACGACCAGGCGGAGCAGCTGCGCGAGGCGCTGCCCGCCGAGGCGCGGTTGCTGGTCCTCGCCGACCACGGCATGGTCGACGCCCTGGCCCGTGTCGACGTCGACAGCGGCGTCGGGGCGGAGGCGGGGCTGCGCGACGGGGTGCAGATCGTCGGTGGGGAGGCCCGCTTCCGGCACCTCTACTGCCGCGGTGGTGCCGTGGCCGACGTCCTGGCCCGGTGGCGCGGCGTGCTGGGGGAGCGGGCCGAGGTCGTCACGCGCGACGAGGCCGTGGAGCGCGGCTGGTTCGGGCCGCTCGATGCCGGCGTCCGCGCCCGCGTGGGCGACGTGCTGGTCGCCGCCCGCGGCGACCTCGCGCTCCTCGCGACCGAGGACTTCCCCGTCGAGCGGAAGATGGTCGGCATGCACGGGTCGCTGACCGAGGCCGAGATGGTCGTCCCGCTCCTGCTGGCGTAGCCGGCCCCGGCCCGGCCCTCAGCCCCCGGAGCCCTCAGCACCCGAAGCCCTCAGCCGGCGAGCCACTCCTCGAAGGCATGGGCGTCGTACGGTCGGCCGAGGAAGTCCTCGACCAGGTCCGCCGCGTCGCGGCTGCCGCCGGGGGCGATGAGGCGGTCGCGGTAGCGGCGCGCCACGTCGGTCGCGAGCAGGTCGTCGGGGTCGAAGGCGGAGAAGAGGTCCTTCGCGATCACCAGCGACCACATGTAGGTGTAGTAGCTGGAGGTGTAGCCCTCGAGATGGCTGAAACCGCAGTGGAAGTGCACCCCCTCGGGAAGCCGGATCAGGTTGTACTCGGCGGCCAGCTCGTGCAACCGGGACGTCAGGTCGTCGGGCACCTCGAGGTGGAAGCGGTAGGAGACGGCCGCGTAGAACATCTGCTGCCGGGCGAGGAAGCCCCGGCCGAAGTCCTCGGCCGCCTTCATCCGGCGCACGAGGTCCGCCGGCACGGGCTCGCCGTCCTGGTCGGTCGCGAAGGTGGCCAGCACGGCGGGGTCCCACGCCCACTCCTCCAGCATCTGGCTGGGCGCCTCCACGAAGTCCCACTCCGTCGCGACGCCCGAGAAGCCGACCCACGGGTGCCGCCCGGCCAGGACGTGGTGCATGAGGTGGCCGAACTCGTGGAAGAGCGTCACCACGTCGCTGTGCTCCATGAGTCCGCGAGGGAAGTTGCAGACCAGCGCGCCCTCGGCGAGCTGGCGGTCCCGCACCCCCGGCGCGAGGTCGAACATCGCCGCGTGGTTGTACTTCCCCTCCCGCGGGTGCAGGTCGAGGTGGATCCGGCCGATCCGCTCGCCCCCGAGCAGCACGTCGTGCGTCGCGACATCCTGGTGCCAGGCCGCGGCGTCGGGGACGTCGACCCACTCGACCCCGAAGAGCCGGGCGGTCACGTCGAGCAGGCCGCGGCGGACCCGGTCGAAGGCGAAGTATCGCCGCACCTGCTGCGCGTCGACGTCGTGCTCCTCGCGGCGGAGCACCTCGGACCAGTAGCGCCAGGAGGAGGAGTCGATCGGACCGTCCTCGCCGTCGCGGGCGGCCCGCTCGCGCAACCGCTGCAGGTCGCGGCGACCCGACTCGTCGGCCGCCCGGGTGATCCGTTCGATGAAGGCGGCCACGGCGTCGCCGCCCTCGATCATCTTCGGCTCGGCGTCGAAGCTCGGCCAGTCGGCGTAGCCGAGCAGCTGGGCCTGCTCCCGCCGCGAGGCCAGGAGCTCGCCGAGGACCGCGTCGTTGTCGGGCCAGCCGACGTCGAAGTGGCCGCGGAGCACGGCCCGGCGGGCTTCGGCGTCGCGGCTGAACGTCAGGAACGGCATCGTGTCGGGGTAGTCGCTGGTCAGCCAGACCTGGCCGTCGCCGTCGGCGGGGTGGTCGGCCACCCAGTCGTCGGGGAGCCCGGCGAGGGCCGAGGCAGGCACCGCGGTCCGCCGCTTGCCGTCGCGGATGTGGCGGGCGAACGCCTGTCCCAGCTCGGTCTGCCGCTCCTGGAGCCGGCGCAACCGGGTGCGGGTCGGCTCGTCGCGGTCGACGCCGGAGCGGCGGAAGTCCCGCAGCGCGTGCTCCAGCACCCGGTCGGCGCCCGCGGGGAGCGCGCCCAGGTCGGCCCCCTGCAGCGAGGCGAGCCGGTCGTGCACCGTCGCGTCCAGCATCAGGTCGGTCGCGAGGGCGTAGGCCGCCTGCAGTCCCGCCTCGGCGGCCTCCCGGACCGCCACGTCAGGGTGCACCTCGGCGAGCAGGGCCGAGGCGGCGAAGGCGTTGCGCAGGTGCAGCTGCACGTCGTTCCACGACGCCAGCACACCGGGATCGCCGTCCGGCCGGTCGAGGAGCGCGCCGCGGCTCGCCCGCGCCGCGTCGAGCTGGTCGTCGACCCGGGAGCGCAGGAACGCCGGCCACCCGGCGTCCTCACCCGGCTGGGTCAGGGGCTGGGGGTCGCTCACGGGTTCAGGCTAGACATGCGCTCAGCCGAAGGGCAGGGGGTCGGGGGCGAGCGACACCGCCCGTGCCCGCGCGGCCGTGAGCCCGCGCCGGTGGTGCTGCCGGCAGAGGACCTCGTAGGCCACCTGCGGCTGGCGCTCCTCCCCGGTCCCACCCGCCCCGGGGCTCGTGTCGCCCACCAACACCTGCTCGCCCTCGGTGACCATCGCGCCGTCCTCGGTCCGCGCGTTGTGGGTGGCCCGCTGGCCGCACCAGCAGAGCGCCTCGACCTGCAGGACCTGCATCCGGTCGGCCAGCTCCACCAGGCGCGCCGAGCCGGGGAAGAGGATGCTCCGGAAGTCGGTGAGGATGCCGAAGGCGAAGACATCGATCTGGAGCTCGTCGACCACCTTGGCCAGCTGCTCGACCTGCGCCGGAGTGTAGAACTGCGCCTCGTCGCACACGAGGTAGTCGATCCGGCCCCCCGCCGTCAGCGTCTGCACGACGTGGGCCCAGAAGTCGAACCGCTGGTCGACCTCGAGCGCCGCCGTGGCAAGCCCGAGGCGGCTCGAGAGGGTCGCCGTCCCCTCCCGGTCGTGGGCCGTGAAGATCCGGCCGGCGCGGCCGCGGGCCGCGTGGTTGTGGTTGACCTGGAGGGCCAGGGTGCTCTTGCCGGAGTCCATCGTGCCGGTGAAGAACTGGAGCTCGGCCACGGGGCGGCAGTCTGCCATGTCCGAGGTCACCCCTGTGCGGGGCGGGCGGCGCCCCCTAGGGTCGCCGCATGGAGTTCAGGCACCTCGGGTCCAGCGGGCTGAAGATCTCGGAGATCACCTACGGCAACTGGCTCACGCACGGGTCCCAGGTCGAGAACGACGTCGCCACGCAGTGCGTGCGCGCGGCGCTCGACGCGGGGATCACGACGTTCGACACGGCGGACGTCTACGCGAACACGGCGGCCGAGACGGTGCTGGGCGAGGCGCTGGCCGGTGAGCGCCGCGAGAGCCTGGAGATCTTCACCAAGGTCTACTTCCCGACCGGCCCGCGCGGGCACAACGACACCGGCCTGTCGCGCAAGCACGTCATGGAGTCGATCGACGCGTCGCTCCGGCGGCTGCGGACCGACCACGTGGACCTCTATCAGGCGCACCGCTACGACCGCTTCACGCCGCTGGAGGAGACGATGCAGGCCTTCGCCGACATCGTGCGCAGCGGCAAGGCCCACTACATCGGCGTGAGCGAGTGGACCGCCGACCAGATCCGCGCGGGACAGGCGCTGGCGCGGGAGATGGGCTTCCGCCTCGTCTCGAACCAGCCGCAGTACTCGATGCTCTGGCGGGTGATCGAGGACGAGGTCGTCCCTGCCAGCCGCGAGCTGGGTCTCTCGCAGGTGGTCTGGTCGCCCGTCGCCCAGGGCGTGCTCACCGGCAAGTACCAGCCCGGCCAGGCGCCCCCCGAGGGGTCGCGCGCCACCGACGACGCGGGCGGCGCGGACATGATCGCGCGCTACCTCAACGAGCGGACGCTGACGGCGGTCCAGCGGCTGAGGCCGGTCGCCGACGACCTGGGCCTGACGATGTCCCAGCTCGCCGTCGCCTGGGTGCTCCAGAACGAGAACGTGGCCTCGGCACTGGTCGGCGCCTCCCGGCCGGAACAGGTGCACGAGAACGTCGCCGCCGCGGGGGTCCTCCTGCCCGCGGAGGTGCTGGGGCGCATCGACGACGCCCTCGGTGACGTCGTGGAGCGCGACCCGGCGCGCACCGCCGAGCAGACGCCCGGTCGACGGTTCAGCTGAGGGGGCTGAGGTGGAGACCGGTCCGCTCGTCTCGGCGTCCGGGCTCGCGCGCCTGCTCGAGCGCGATGACGAGGACCGGCCCACGGTGCTCGACGTCCGCTGGCGGCTCGGGGGACCGCTCGGCGAGGCGGAGTTCGTCCGGGGCCACGTGGCCGGGGCCGCGTATGTCGACCTGGACACTGCGCTGGCCGGAGCCACCGGCGAGGGGCGGCACCCGTTGCCCGACCCGGCCGACTTCGAGACCGCGATGCGCGCGGTCGGCGTCGACGACGACCGCACGGTCGTGGTCTACGACGACTGGTCCGGTCATGCGGCGGCGCGCTGCTGGTGGCTGCTGCGCCACCACGGTCACGCCGACGTCCGGGTCCTCGACGGGGCCTGGCCGGCCTGGCGGCAGGGCGGCGGCCGGCTCGAGACGGGAGCGTGCCGACCGCGCCCGGGCACCTTCACCATCCGCCCGGGGACGATGCCCGTGGTCGACGCCGACACCGTGACCGCGGTGGACGTGCTCGTGGACGCCCGCGCGCCCGAGCGCTACCGGGGGGAGGCGGAACCCGTGGATCCCGTGGCGGGCCGGATCCCCGGCGCGGTGAACGTGCCGACCAGCGCCAACCTCGAGCCCGACGGTCGCTTCCGGCGCCCCCGCGAGCTCGCGGCGGTGTACGCGGCCGTCGGAGCGGTGCCGGGCGTCCGGGTGGCGGCGTACTGCGGGTCCGGGGTCACGGCTGCCCACGACGTGCTGGCGATGGAGGTCGCGGGCGTCAGGTCCGCCCTGTACCCCGGCTCCTGGAGCGGGTGGATCACCGATCCCTCCCGGCCCGTGGAGCGGGGCTGACGCCCCGAGGCGGCTACTCCGGCCGGTTGCCCCCGTCGCCGCCGATCAGGAACGAGGAGTGCACGTCGTCGTACATCAGGTGCGCCACCAGCCCCTCGACGGCGTGCGGCAGGTTGTGGCAGTGGTCCATCCAGAGGCCGGGGTTGTCGGCGACGAAGGCGATCTCGTAGGTCTCGCCAATTCCGACCTCGAGGGAGTCCACGAGCCAGGGGCTGCCGGTGGCGGGCTCGCCGTCGCGGGAGAGCACCACGGCGTGGTGGCCGTGCAGGTGCATCGGGTGGGTCTCGTCGCTGTCGTTGATGATCCGGAAGACCACGACGTCACCCTCGGAGACCATGTACATGGGGACGTCGGGGTACAAGTGCCCGTTCACCGTCCACCACATCCCCGGCTTGCCGTCGAGGAAGCCGGGCCGCTTGTCGATCACGTAGTCGAACCGCCGGTCGGCCTCCGCCGGGTCGAAGTCGAGGGGCTCGGGCTCGCCGTAGGAGAGCGCGTCCAGGGCCTCCTCCGGCGGCTCGCCCGGGCCGCTGCCCGTGGGGTCGCGGCCGAGGACGAGGGTCGAGGTGCCGCCGAGCTCCACGCGCGCGCCGCCCTCGGGCACCGTGAGCTCGAGATCGGCGCGACCCCCCGCGGGCAGGTCGAGCCGCAACCCCTCCACCTCGGTGGGGCGGTGGACGTCGCCGCCGTCGATGGCGACCAGCCGGTACGCCGCCCCGGTGACCCACAGCGGCGTGACCGCGTTGTCCGTGTTCACCACCCGCAGGCGGACGCGCTGCCCGGCCTCGGCCTCCATCGTCGTGGCGCCGGTCCTCCCGGCGACGGACGGTCCCTCGCCGTAGTCGTGCAGCACCACCACCTCGTCGAGCACGTCCGGCTCCGGCGCCCGCGGCTTGACGACGAGCGCCCCGAGCAGGCCGCGGCGCACCTGCTCGTGCGAGATCTGGTGCGAGTGGTACCAGAACGTCCCCGCCACGTTCGGGACGAACCGGTAGACGAACTCCTCCCCGGGCAGGACGGCGTCCTGGGTGACCCCGGCGACGCCGTCGGCGGCGTTGGGCACGTCCACGCCGTGCCAGTGGATCGTGGCGCCGTCCTCGACGTCCTCGTTGACGAGCGTCACCTCGACCATGTCGCCGACGCGCGCCTCGAGGACCGGGCCTGGTGTCGTGCCGTTGAACGTGTAGCGGTCGCCCTCGGTGCGGGCGGTCAGCGTCGCCGTGACGTCTGCCGGCCGGTCGTCGGCCACCAGGGTGGCGACCGGGGGAGCCTCGTGGTCGTGCGGCAGGGCCGGGCCGCCGCCCCAGTCGGCGTAGCCCATCTCGGCCATGTCGTAGGCCTCGGGCAGCAGGCTCGACCACCACATCCAGGCGAGCGGCGCGAGCAGGGCCGTCGTCGCGGCGGCAGCCACCCACGCCCGGCGTCGGGTGGCCACCGGCAGGTCAGGCGGGGACGGGTCGGTCGCCGGTGCCGGCACCGGCGGCGGCCCGGGCGGCCGCGGCCGTCGGCACGGCCCGGCGGCCCGCCTGGACGGCGACCCCGAGAAGCACTAGGGCGTTGAGGCCGTGGAGCGCCCCGAAGATCGGATCCACCTCACGCGAGAGCATCGGGATCAGGATGACCTGGAGGACCAGCAACCCGAAGAGCCCCAGCGCCCAGAGCACGCCCTTGGGCACCTTCGCGAAGAAGGACGTCACGATGAGTGCGAGCGACAGCAGGGGAATCAGGACCATCCCGTTGATGAACATGTGTATGAAGAACGCCCACTCGGCGGTGAAGTTCATGTCGCCGCCCTCGGACTCGAAGTAGGCCTTGTTCACGACGCCAGCGTCGTTCTCGACCCAGTCCGCAAGGCCGAAGAATCCCCAGGCGATCACCACGATCTGCACCACAATCAGCACCGCGATCGTGTATGCGAGAAATCGGTAGACCTTCATCCCATGCTCCCGTCTGCAGGTGGCCGCACGGCACGGCCCTTCCCCCGCGCTGATGGTCTCGCCGTCGGAGCAACGATGAGCGCAGTGAAACCTCAAGATTGGTTCCACGAAGGCACAAGAAATGTCGGTCGCCCGGCCCCCAGGGGACCGGGCCGCAGCCGCGAGGAGTCGTCGGCGACCTACCAGTGCACGCCGCGGAACACGCGGGCCAGCATGATCTGCTCCTGCTCCGCGGCCTTCGTCGCGGCCGGGTCGGCCTTGGTCGGCGTCCCCCCCTTCGCCGCCGCCGAGTCGGGGAACACGTGATAGGCCATGTTGAGCACCCGGAAGGCCAGGTGCGGGGCGAGCGTGTGCATCACCGCCCCGGCGTTGCCGAGCGCGGTGTTGATCTCGTGCGGCTTGTCGACCAGGGCCTTCACCACCAGGTCGGCCGCCTGCGCCGGCGAGATGGTGGGGAACTTGTCGTAGAGCTTGGTCGGCGCGATCATCGGCGTCCGCACGAGCGGCATGTGGATCGTGGTGAAGGTGATCCCGTCGCCGACCAGCTCGCTCGAGACGACGTTGCTCCAGGCGTCGAGCGCCGCCTTCGAGGCGACGTATGCCGAGAAGCGCGGCGGGCTCGTCTGCACGCCGATCGAGCTGACGTTCACCACGTGGCCCGCCCCGCTCGCCTTCATGGCGGGCACGAGGCCCATCACCAGGCGGATGGCGCCGAAGTAGTTCAGCTGCATGGTGCGCTCGAAGTCGTGGAAGCGATCCGTCGAGAGCTTGAGCGAGCGCCGGATGGAGCGACCGGCGTTGTTCACCACGCCGTCGACGCTCGGCAGCTCCTCGCTCAGCTGCTTGCAGAGCGCATCGATCGCCTCGAGGTCGGAGAGGTCGCAGGGGTAGACGAGCGCCTTGCCGCCGCGCAGCGCGATCTGGCTGCGGAGGTCCTCGAGCTTCTCCGCGCCCCGGGCCACCAGGACGGGGATGCCGCCCGACTGGGCGACCTTGAGCGCGGTGACCTGGCCGATGCCCGACGAGGCGCCCGTGATCACCACGTGCTTGCCGGTCAGGGAGGCCCGGTTGGACGCGTCGTCGCCGGTCGAGGTGTCGAGGTGGGCCTCCCAGTACCCCCACAGCGTGCGGGCGTAGGACTCGAGGTCCGGCACGGCGATGCCGGAGCCGGCCAGCGCCTTCTCGGTGCGCCGCGAGTCGAAGCGCGCCGTGAAGGAGGTGTGCGCGAGCACCTCCGAGGGCACGCCGAGCCGGCCGATGGTCTGGTCCAGGGCGATCCGCGCCGGCAGCGAGCGCAGGGCGGAGTTCAGCAGGGTCAGGGGTCGCACCCGGTGCGGCAGCCGCGAGGTGACACCGCCGGTGGCACGACGGTCGACGGGGGTGGCGAAGGTCGGCGCGCCCGCGGCGGTGCAGAAGGCGTTGATCACCTCGACGACGGGCTGCGGGTCGGGATTGACGAGGTGGAAGGCCTCCCCGTCGTGATCGGGCAGGTGCGCGATGTGGTCCATCGCCTTCGCGACGTAGTCGACCGGGACCACGTTGGTGTCGCCGAGGTCGATCCCGACCAGCGGCACCCAGTTGGGCAGGCCGTCGCGCATCCGCTTCATCAGCGGGAAGAAGTAGTAGGGGCCGTCGATCTTGTCCATCGCCCCGGTCACCGAGTCACCCACCACGACGGCTGGCCGGTAGACCCGCCACGGCACCGTGCACTCCTCGCGGACGATCCGCTCGGACTCGTACTTGGTGCGGTGGTAGGGGGACGGCAGCTTCTGGCCCTCGTCGAACATCGACTCGTCGAAGCGACCGACGTATTCCCCCGCGGCGGCGACCGAGGAGACCTGGTGGAAGCAACCGGCGCGCAGCGAGTCGGCGAGCTCGAGGGCGTGGCGGGTGCCGCCGACGTTCATCTTCTCGTTGGTCGCGTCGTCGGCGGTCATGTCGTAGATCGCCGCGATGTGGAAGAAGTGCTCGATCGAGCCGGCGTGCTCCTCGATCCAGGCTCGGTCGACGCCGAGGTTCTCCTCGGACAGGTCGCCCACGACCGGCGTGACGCGGTCGGCGCCCCAGCGGCGCACCAGCGTCTCCATGCGGGGGAGCGAGCCCTCACGGCAGAGGACGAAGATCTCCCCGTCGCGGTGGTCGACGAGCTCGTCGACGAGTCGTCGGCCGATGAAACCTGTGGCGCCAGTTACGAAGTAGGACATGGGCGGACTCTAGTGCCCGAGGAGCCCGCGGCCCTACAGCCGGAAGGGGTCGAGTCGGCCACACTCGCCGGCCGCGACCTCAGTCGGACTGCGCGGTCCCGAACATGATCTCGTCCCAGCTCGGGACCGATGCGCGGCCCCGCGACTTGCGTGCCCGGCGGGGACGGGGGGCGGTCGCGGGCTCCTCCGCCTCGTCCTCGCCGCCGGCCGCCGCGGCCGGGCTCTCGAAGAGCACGTCGGAGGGGTCGGCCGTGGCCCCGGTGGTGGCCGGGACGGGCGTGGCGGCCGGGACGGACGTGGCGGCCGGGACCGACGCCTCCGGGGTGTCGCCGCGCACGCGCCGGGCCGTCTCGGTCAGGTCCTGGGTCGACTCGTCGGCGAACGCCGCGACCCCCGGCTCGGTCTCGGGAGCGGACGGCTCGGCGTCGTCCCGGCCCGTGTGGTCCCCGCCCGTGTCGTCCCGGTCCGCGTCGTCCTCACCCGCGTCGTCCCGGACCATGCTGATGGCGTCGTCTCCGAGGGGCAGCTCGTCGTCGACGAGGCTCACCACGCCCCGCCGCGCCCGGGCCTCCTCCAGGTCGTCGCGCGGGGCGGCGGTCGGCGGTGGCAGCGTGTCGCCCACCAGCCAGCGCGCGTCGTCGTCCTCGAGCTGGACGTAGTTGCCGGGAGTGTCGAAGACGAAGGTGGCCGAGCCGGCGCGCTCGCCCGTCTCGAAGGAGGCGGCGAGCTCCCAGCGGCCGTCGTCGCGACGCCAGGCGTCCCAGCTCACGGCCCCGTCCTCCACACCCAGGGTGCGGAGCCGGTTGCCGACCGCGTCACCCAGCGTGCGGGCGGTCGTGGGGGTGGCGGCACCCTCGGAGGGCCGGCGCCGGATCGAGGAGCGCTGCGCCCGCTGGGCCACGTGCTCCCGCTCGGCCAGGACGGGGGCCGCGAAGGGCATGACGCGCTCCACCGTGGTCCCCGCCACCTGCGCGACGGACTCGGGGGTCTCCCCGGCCCGGATCCGGGCCTGGATGTCGCGGGGACGGAGGGCGCTGTCCATGTCTTCTCCCTGTCCTGGTTGTTCCTCCCGCTGAGCCTACGACCTGCGGACGGCGCGATCGCGCAGCCCGCCACCGGCGCGCCCCGCCGGGTCGGAGCGGCGCGCCGACGGCCTGCGAGGCCGCCGCTAGCGGGCCTCGGCTCGACGCGCGCCCCGCGGGAGGGCGAGCGCGCCGAGCAGCGACACGGCGCCGGCCGCGAGACAGACCAGCCAGGCCGGGGAGGCCCCGGCCGCGTCGACCGCCCCGCCGCCGAGCGCCGCGCCCGCGGCCACCCCGCCGATGAGCCCGGTGTGGATCAGCCCCAGGCCCTCGGTGAGGCGCTCCCGCGGCACCGTCTGCTCCGTCAGCGCCAGCAGGGCGACGAGCGTGGGGGCGATGGCGGCACCACCGAGCAGCAGCAGTCCGCCCAGCAGCGGCAGCGACCCCACGAGCGCCAGGGGGGCCATGGCCAGCGCCATGCCGGCGGTGCCGAGCTGCAGGCGGGTCCGCGGGCCGGCGCGCCACGCCACGGCGCCCGTGACCAGCCCCGAGACGAGACTGCCCAGCGCCCAGAGCGCCAGCAGGGGCGCGGCCCACGCCTGGGAGCCGCGCTCCCCGCCGAAGGCGACCGTCACGACCTCGGCGGCGCCGAAGAGCACGCCCAGCGCGGCCGACGAGACGAGCAGGGGCCCGAGCACGCGCCACGGCTGCGGCGCGCGGTGTGCGGTGCCCGGGCCCCGCGGCCGGGGCGGGGGCTCCGTGTCGCGCTGCGCCGCGTAGACCAGCGCCCCTCCGGTCCCGGCCAGCACGGCCGCCGCGATGCCGGCGGCCGGGTGGACGAGCGTGGCCAGCAGCGTCACGATCACGGGGCCGCTGATGAAGACGACCTCGTCGGCCACCGCCTCGAGCGCGAACGCCGTCTGGCGGTCCGCCGGGCTGTCCAGCACGTGGGCCCAGCGGGCCCGCACGCAGGAGCCGATCTGCGGGAGGGCCGCCCCGGCCACCGCGGCGGCCAGCCAGGCCGCCGGCGCCGGCGCGTCGGCACCGACGAGCACGACCAGGGCGGCCATCGCCAGCGCGAAGACGACGGCGGCCGCGCGGAGCACCCGCCCCTGACCGTGGGTGTCGACGAGCCGCGCCTGCACCAGCGCGAAGAGCGCCTGCGTCACGGTGTAGACCGCCGCGACGGTGCCGGCGGCCGCGTAGGAACCCGTGGCCCGCTGCACCAGCAGGACGACGCCGATCGTGACCATCGCCAGCGGCATCCGGCCGACGAGCGCGGCCGCGAAGAAGGGGCGCGCCTGCGGGGCGTCGAGCACCCGGCGGTAGGCCGTGACGAGCCCGGCCGCCGGGCGGCGCCCGCGGGCGCGCTGCCGCGCGGTGCTCGAGCCGGTCACGACGGCGAGCCTAGGGGCCCCCGGTCGAAGGGCGGCCCCGCCCCGCGCTCCCCTGCCTACGATGGAGGCCATGCCTGCCACGCCCGACCCGCGCCCGCCCGACGTGTCGCCGTACGACGCGCTGCTCCTGGTCTCCTTCGGGGGCCCGGAGAGGCCCGAGGACGTCGTCCCCTTCCTCGAGAACGTGACCCGCGGCCGGCAGATCCCCCGGGAACGGCTGGAGGAGGTGGGGGAGCACTACTTCCGCTTCGGGGGCCGCTCGCCCATCAACGACCAGAACCGCGCGTTCCTCGCGGCGCTGCGCGAGGAGCTCGTCGGCGCCGGCATCGACGTGCCCGTCTACTGGGGCAACCGCAACTGGGATCCCTACCTCGGCGACGCCCTGGGCCAGATGGCCGCGGACGGTGTGCGCCGCGCGGCGTGCTTCTTCACCTCGGTGTACTCCTCGTACTCGGGGTGCCGGCAGTACCGCGAGGACCTCGCCGAGGCTGACGCGAGCGTGCGCGCGCGGGGGTTGGAGCCGCCCGCGCTGGACCGCCTGCGGTTGCCCTACAACCACCCGGGCTTCGTCGCGGCGAACGCCGACGCGACCCTCTCCGCGCTCTCGGAGCTGCCGGCCCCGGCGCGTGAGGGCGCCCGGATCGTCTTCGTCACCCACTCGATCCCGGTGACGATGGAGGAGGGGAGCGGCCCCGACGGGCACGCCTACACCCGGCAGCACCGGTCCGTGGCGGAGCAGGTCGTGCTCGACGTCCAGGAGCGCACCGGCCGCCGGCACGAGCACGACCTCGTCTTCTGCTCGCGCAGCGGCCCCCCGCACGTCCCCTGGCTCGAGCCGGACGTGAACGACCACCTCGAGGCCCTGCACCGTCGGCGGGTCCCCGGCGTGGTCCTGGTGCCGATCGGCTTCGTCTCCGACCACATGGAGGTCCTCTACGACCTCGACACGGAGGCGCGGGAGACCGCCGAGGGCCTCGGCCTGCCGATGACGCGCGCGGCGACGGCCGGGGTGGACCCCCGCTTCGTCGCCGCCGTCCGCGACCTGCTGGTCGAGCGCGCCGCCGCCGAGCGGGGAGGGGCCCCGGAGCGCCCCGCGGTGGACGCCCTGGGGCCGGTGCACGACCGCTGCCCGGCGCGCTGCTGCCCCAACCCGCGCGCCGAGCGCCCCGCGCTGTGCGGCGCCGACTCGGAGAGCGGGATGTTCGCCGGGGCTCCTCGTGGCTGAGGGGGTGGCCGCCTCCGCGGGCACCCCGGACGTCCTCGGGCTGCGCGACGTCGCGCTCGACGTCGCCCGGGGAGCGGCCGCCCTGGTGCGCGAGCGGCGGGCGGGCGAGGTCGACGTGGCGGCCACGAAGAGCAGTGCCACCGACGTGGTGACCGAGGCCGACCGGGCGAGCGAGCGCCTCGTCACCACGCTGCTCGCCGAGGCCCGGCCGGACGACGGGGTGCTCGGGGAGGAGGGGGCCGAGTCCGCCGGCGGGTCGGGGGTCCGCTGGGTGGTCGACCCCATCGACGGCACCGTGAACTTCCTCTACGGCCTTCCGCAGTACGCCGTCTCGCTGGCGGCCGAGGTCGGCGGTCAAGCCGTCGCCGGCGTGGTGGTGAACGCCGCCACCGGTGTCACCTTCGACGCAGCGCTGGGCCACGGGGCACGCCGTGACGGCGAGCCGATCGGCGTCCGGGGGCCGACCCCCCTGGCGCAGCGGCTCGTGCTGACGGGCTTCAGCTACGAGGCGGGCCTCCGCGAGCTGCAGGCGAGGGCGTGGGTGGCGCTGCTGCCGCGGATCCGCGACGTCCGCCGGCTGGGGTCGTGCGCGCTCGACCTGTGCCACGTGGCGGAGGGCGCCGCCGACGGGTACGTCGAGGAGGGCGTCCACCTGTGGGACCACGCCGCCGGGGGTCTCGTCGCGCGCGAGGCCGGGGCCCGGACGTGGCTGACCACCGGTGCCGGCGGGACCGAGCTGTTGCTGTGCGCGCCAGCGCACGGGTTCGCCGAGCTCAGCGAAGCCGTCGCCGACGCCGGCTTCCTGGCCGTCGCCGGGAGCGGGCCCGCCGGTCGCCCCGGGCCCGGCTGAGCGGTCCACAGAGAAGGGAATAGGGGCCGACCCCGTCCTGTTGTCTGTGCGTCCGGGTCCGGACAGTGCGCCCGATGTCCGGTCAAGGCCCCGCATGGTGCACAATCTGGCGCCGACCGCCCGTTCTCCCAGACCCCGCGGCGCCCCACAGCCGAACCTGCACGCCCCCAGGAGTGGACCCATGGCAACTGACTACGACGCACCGCGCAAGACCGAAGAGGAGAACAGCGAAGAGAGCATCGAGGAGCTCAAGGCTCGTCGGCACGACAAGAACTCCGGCAAGGTCGACGAGGACGAGGCGGAGGCCGCCGAGTCCTTCGAGCTGCCCGGCGCCGACCTCAGCCACGAGGAGCTGGCCGTCGAGGTGAAGCCCAAGCAGTCCGACGAGTTCACGTGCCACAGCTGCTTCCTCGTACACCACCGCAGCCAGCTGGCCGACGAGAAGAAGATGATCTGCCGCGACTGCGCCTGAGCTGGCGCCGGCCCGGGTCCGGGAGCTAGTCGGCGTCCTTCTCGAGTCCCGGCGGCAGGTGGCCCGTCGACTTCGTGTAGTAGTTGGCCGCACGCCGGCTCGCGAGCATCCGGGCCATCTGGATGACGGCGCCGCTGGCGACGGCCCACGCGACGGCCTCGCGCATCGCCACGTCCGGGTCGGCCGGGTTGGCCGGCGGGGCGTTGCCCGTCGCGGCCTTCCACGAGGTGTTCAAGGTCTTGCGCGCCATCGCCGCCGCGGTCAGCGTCGAGGCGAGCGAGAAGACCGACCAGGTCTTGGAACCCGAAGCCATGCGTCCTCCATCTCGAGAGTCGGCGCCACCCTAGCCGTCCACGCGGGCCCGCCGGGTGATCACGTCGTCCCGCCGGCCGCGTCCCCCTGTCGAGCACCTCGCAGCGCGTCCACGAGGCGCCCCGGGTCGCGCGAGCTCAACAGCCAGTAGGGCGTGGGGTCACGGGGGTCCCGGAGCTCGACCCGCACGCTGTGCGCCAGGTAGGGACGCAGCAGCAGGAAGGCCCGCGCGTCGGCCTCGACCCCCGCGGCGCGGCGGGTCTCCCCGGCGTCGAGCGCGACGGCCGGGCCGAGGTGCTCGACGGCGATCCGCGCCCGACCCGCGCGCAGCACTGGTCCCCCCGACCCGCGCACGAGCTCGATCCGGGCGCCGCCGTAGCCCGTCAGCAGCCCCCAGATCGCAACGGCGGCGACGGTCGTCACGCCCCAGGCCACCGGCCCGGGCACGGCGACGACGAGCGCCAGCCAGAGCGAGGCCAGCAGCATGGTGCCCTGCACCCACCACCGCAGCGGGATGCTGAGACGCTCGGCGTACAAGAGCTCGGGCACGCCCCCAGCATCCCACCCCGGGTCGCGGAGTAGCCTCCCGGCCCGTGGCCAGCGAGACCGACCCGACACCTCCCGGCGACACGGTGGACGTGTCCCTGCGCCGGCTCGACCCGGGCCTGCCGCTGCCGGGCTACGCCCACGCCGGCGATGCCGGGGCGGACCTGCGCACGAGCGTCGACGTCACCCTGGCCCCCGGGGAGCGCGCGCTGGTGCCCACCGGCGTCGCGATCGCCCTGCCCGAGGGGTACGTCGCGCTGGTGCACCCCCGCTCCGGACTTGCGGCCCGGCACGGCCTGTCGATCGTGAACGCGCCCGGGACCGTGGACGCGGGCTACCGGGGCGAGGTGCAGGTGCTCCTGGTCAACCTCGACCCGCGCGAGCCCGTCGAGCTCCGCCGCGGCGACCGGATCGCCCAGCTGGTGGTCCAGCGCGTCGAGCGCGCGCGGTTCCTGCCGGTGGAGACCCTCCCGGAGTCGGGGCGCGGGTCCGGCGGCTACGGTTCTACGGGGGGTTTCGGTCCCGCCCCCGATGCTGCACCCGAGGAGACGACGACGTGAGGTTCCGCCGCAAGTCCGATCCCGCGCCGGACGAGCCGGCGGGGGAGGCCTCGGTCGAGGGCACGGGCGACGGCTCGGGGGCGGAGCAGGCGCCGGAGGACGACGCCCCGGGCCCCGCCGGGCCGCTGGACGCCGACGCGCTCGACCCGGCTCGGCTCGAGGGCCGGGTCGACCTGGGTGCGCTCCTGATCGCGCCGCCGGAGGGCCTGCAGCTGCGGATGCAGGTCGACGACTCCACGCAGGAGGTGCAGGCCGTCCTGCTGGCCGGGGCTGACGGCGCGCTCGAGCTGATGCCCTTCGCGGCCCCGCGCGGCGACGACGCGCTGTGGGACGAGGTCCGCCCGGAGCTCGCCGCGGACATGTCGCAGCGCGGCGGGACGGTCGACGAGGCCCAGGGGCCGTGGGGCACCGAGCTGGCCTGCCGCCTGCACGTGAAGACCGAGGACGGGTCGGGTGCCGTCCAGCCCTCGCGGATCATCGGCATCAGTGGCCCCCGCTGGATGCTGCGAGCGACGCTGCTGGGTCGACCGGCCCTCGACCCCGAGTCGGCCGCGACCTGGGAGCAGGTCCTCGCCGACGTCGTCGTGCGGCGCGGCACGGAGCCCCGTGGCGTGGGCGAGCGGCTGCCGATCGTGCTGCCCCCGCACGCCCGTCCGCTCGAGCAGTCCTGACCTAGGCTGGGCGGGTGACCGAGACCGGCGGGCGGCTGCGCCGAAACCTGAGCAAGTGGGCGAGCGCGCACGACCAGCACGTGCGGGACCTGAGCCGCGAGAGCGCCGACTCCGGGTGCACCCGGATCGGGGAGGCGCCCGACCGCCAGCCCGTGCGACTGCGGGGAGTCCTGCACACGGTGAGCCTCCGCCCCCGGGGCGGCGTCCCCGCTCTCGAGGCGGAGCTGGACGACGGCTCGGGGCGGATCACGCTCGTGTTCCTCGGGCGTCGCCGGATGGCGGGCATCGACCCCGGTCGCGGCATGGAGGTCCAGGGCCGGATCGGCGTCCAGGACGGGCGCCGCGTGATGTTCAACCCGCGCTACGAGCTGCGTCCGTGACGGCCCCAGACCACCGGACGGAGGGCCCGGCGGGCCGCGACCACGAGCCCCCCGACGCCGACACCGTCGAGGCCGTCGTCAGGGCGCAGCTGTCCAAGGCGCTCGGCGGCCGGCGGGGCATGGCCGAGGCGGCCGTGCCCACCCTCCTCTTCACGATCACCTGGCTGGTCGGCCGCGAGCTGACGCCGGCGCTGGTGATCAGCCTGGCCGCCGCGCTCCTGCTGCTCGGGGTGCGGCTCCTTCAGCGCAGCACGGTGCAGTTCGTGGTCAACGCGCTGGTCGGCATCGGCATCGGCTGGCTCTTCGTGTCGCTCTCGGCCCGTTCCGGCGGCAGCGCCGACGACCAGGCGCTCGCCTACTTCCTGCCCGGCATCCTGTACAACTCCGGCTACGCCGTGCTGCTCGCCGGCTCCTGCCTGATCGGCTGGCCGTTGGTGGGCTTCATGGTCGGCTCGGTCACCGGTGACCCGACGGCCTGGCACCAGGACCGACAGATCGTGCGGCTGTGCTCGCGGCTGACGTGGCTGCTCGTGCTGCCCTGCGTGGTGCGCGTCGCTGTCCAGGCTCCGGTCTGGCTCGGGGCGAAGGCCGGGTCCTTCGAGGCGGACGCCGCGATCGCGGTCCTCGGGATCAGCAAGGTGGCCCTCGGGTGGCCCCTCCAGCTCGCCGCGCTCGCGGGGATGGTCTGGCTGCTCGCCCGGAACCGGACACCGGTGAGTCCCGTCGCGACCTGACCCCGCGCGGTCGGGGGGCCCCGGGCCCCGGCCGGGGCGGTCAGCCCCCGGCGTGCAGCGACGGCGCGAGGAGCTTCTCCAGCTCGTTCTCCACGTCGGCCTGGGCCACGAACAGGAGCTCGTCGCCGGCCTCGACCGGCTGCTCGCTGGCCGGCACGTAGACCTGGCCGTCGCGCAGGATGGTCACGAGCGCGCAGTTCTCGGGGAACGGGATCAGTCCGGTCGGCTGGCCGACGTACGGGCTGTCCTCGGGCAGGGTCATCTCGACGAGGTTCGCGTTGCCCTGGCGGAAGGTGAACAGGCGCACCAGGTCACCGACGGCCACGGCCTCCTCGACGAGGGCGGACATGATCCGCGGAGTGGAGACGTTGACGTCGACGCCCCAGGCCTCGGTGAAGAGCCACTCGTTGTTGGGGTGGTTGACGCGCCCCACCGTGCGGGGCACGCCGAACTCGGTCTTGGCGAGCAGCGAGGTGACCAGGTTGACCTTGTCGTCGCCGGTCGCCGCGATCACGACGTCGCAACGGTCGAGGGACGCCTCCTCCAGCGAGGACATCTCACACGAGTCGGCGAGCAGCCACTCGGCGTGCGGGGCCCGCTCCGGCTTGATGGCGTCGGGGTTCTTGTCGAGCAGCAGGACCTGGTGACCGTTCTCGATCAGCTCCCGGGCGATGGAGCGGCCGACGGCCCCGGCTCCGGCGATGGCAACCCGCACGGCTCAGCCCTCCGGACCCTTCTCGATGACGGCGTAGGCGTGCGCCGCGTTCTCCTCGCGCATCACCAGGTGCAGCATGTCGTTCTCCTGGATCACGGACTCGCGCGTCGGCAGCATGCCCTCTCCCAGGCGGTCGATCCAGGCGATCCGGGAGCGCGACTGCTCCTGGAGGTCGATGGTGCGGTGGCCGACCCAGACCTCGGTGACCGGCACCTGGTCGACCCGGATGGTGCCGGAGGGGTCCCGGAAGTCCGGCTCGGCGCCGGCCGGGAGGAGCCGCCGGAGCACCTGGTCGGAGGTCCACTTCACCGTGGCCACGGTCGTGATGCCCAGGCGCTGGTAGACCTCGGCCCGACCGGGGTCGTAGATCCGGGCGACCACCGACTCGATGCCGAAGGTCTCCCGCGCCACGCGGGCCGCGATGATGTTGGAGTTGTCGCCGCTGGAGACGGCCGCGAAGGCGTCGGCGCGCTGGATGCCGGCCTTGGCGAGCATCTCCTGGTCGAACCCGACGCCGGTGATCTTGTCCCCGTTGAACTCGGGCCCGAGGCGCCGGAAGGCGTCGGGGTTGGAGTCGATGATCGCGACGGTGTGGTTGCGGACCTCGAGGTCCCGCGCGAGCGTCGAGCCCACGCGTCCGCAGCCCATGATCACGACATGCACGCGGTCACGGTATCCCAGCAGGCCCGCGAGCCCCGCACCGTGCTCTAGCCTCGTTGCTCGTGGGTGTCGGCGACGTCTCCAAGCGCATCCTGGTCGGGCGCAAGCTGCGCAGCAGCCAGGGCGAGCGACTGCTGCCCAAGCGCGTCGCACTGCCGGTCTTCGCCAGCGACGCGCTCTCGTCCGTGGCCTACGCGCCCGACGAGGTCTTCATCATGCTGTCGCTGGCCGGCGCGTCGGCATACGTCTGGTCCTGGAAGATCGGGCTCGCCGTCGCCGTGGTGCTGGCGGCGGTCGTGGCCTCCTACCGGCAGACGGTCCACGCCTACCCCAGCGGGGGCGGGGACTACGAGGTCGCCACCCGCAACCTCGGTCGCACGGCGGGGACCACGGTGGCCAGCGCGCTGCTCGTGGACTACGTGCTGACCGTCGCGGTGTCGATCTCCTCGGGCGCGCAGTACGCCGCGGCCGCGCTCGACTTCCTCTCCGGGCGGGAGGCGATCGTCGCCTCCCTGCTGGTGCTGCTGCTGATGGCGGCGAACCTGCGCGGCGTCCGCGAGTCGGGCGGCGTCTTCTCCTGGCCGACGTACCTGTTCGTGATCGCGATCCTGGGCACCTGCGCGATCGGCCTGGTGCGGGCGGTCACGGGCGACCTGCCCCAGGTGGAGAGCGCCGACCTCCTGATCCGGGCGGCGCCCGGCTACGAGGACCCGATGACGCAGTTCGCGCTGATCTTCCTGCTGGCGCGCGCGTTCTCCTCGGGCTGCGTCGCCCTGACGGGCGTCGAGACGATCTCCAACGGCGTGCCGGCCTTCCGCCGCCCGAAGAGCCGGAACGCGGCGACGACGCTGCTGCTGCTCGGGATGATCGCCATCACGATGATGGTCAGCGTCATCGTGCTGGCGCGCGAGATGGGGCTGCGCTACGTCGACCCCACCGACATCGACCGCCTGCGCACGGTCAACGGGGGGCCGGTGCCGGACGACTTCGACCAGGACACCGTGATCGCGCAGATCGCGTTCGGGGTCTTCGACTTCTTCCCCCCGGGCTACTACGTCGTGGTCTCGCTGACGGCCGTCATCCTGATCCTGGCGGCCAACACGGCGTTCAACGGCTTCCCGGTGCTGGGCTCGATCCTGGCGCAGGACGGGCTGGCGCCGCGGGCGCTGGGCGCGCGCGGCGACCGGCTGGCGTACAGCAACGGCATCGTGGCCCTGGGCGTGATGGCGATCGTGCTGATCCTGGTCTTCGACGCCGAGGTCACCCGCCTGATCCAGCTCTACATCGTCGGCGTCTTCATCTCCTTCAACCTGAGCCAGCTCGGGATGATCCGCCACTGGACCCGCGAGATCGCCGGGGAGAACAACCCGGCGGTCCGCCGGTCCATGCGCCGTTCGCGGGCCATCAACGCCGTCGGTCTGTGCTTCACCGCCGTCGTCCTGGTGGTGGTGCTGGTGACCAAGTTCCTCGCCGGCGCCTGGATCACCCTGCTGGCGATGGGCATCTTCTTCTGGCTGATGCGCAAGATCAGCGGGCACTACACCTCGGTCTCCGAGGAGCTCGCGGGCGACGAGCACGACAAGGTCCTGCCGACCCGGGTGCACGCCGTCGTCCTCGTCTCCAAGCTGCACAAGCCGACCCTGCGGGCGCTGGCCTTCGCGAAGGCGACCCGCCCCAACCTGCTCGAGGCGATCTACGTCGGGGTCGAGCCCGCCGAGACCAACAAGCTGGTCGACGAGTGGGACCGCCGGCACATCGACGTCCCCCTCAAGGTGCTCCACTCGCCCTACCGCGAGCTGGTGCGCCCGATCGTCGACTATGCCGCCGAGATCCGCCGGGCGAACCCGCGCGGCGTGGTCGCGGTCTACATCCCGGAGTACGTCGTGGGTCGCTGGTGGGAGCAGCTCCTGCACAACCAGACGGCCCTGCGCCTGAAGGGCCGGCTGCTCTTCACCCCCGGCGTCATGGTGATCTCGGTGCCCTACCAGCTGCGATCGTCCCTGGCGGCGCTGGAGCGGGAGGAGCGCGGGACCGACCGCGTGCAGGCGGGGGACCTGCGGCGCGGGCGGGTGCGGGACGACGGTTCCTCGTCGCCGGGCCAGGTGCACCGCCGGTGAGCCGGCGGCACGGCCGCCGTGGGGGTCGGGCGCGGGGCCGGGCCCCCGTCGACCGCGGCGCCTCGCACGTCGGCGAGCGGCACACCGTCGAGGTCGGCCCGGTGGCGCACGGCGGTCACTGCGTCGCCCGGGTCCCGGCGCCGGGCGCCGGGCCGGACGGGGCGACGCGGGTCGTCTTCGTGCGGCACGCCCTGCCCGGCGAGACGGTGGTCCTCGAGGTCACCGAGGGTGCCGAGCGGGACCGCTTCTGGCGCGCGGACGCCGTGGAGGTGGTGGCGCCGTCGCCCGACCGCGTCCGGCCCCCGTGCCCCCACGCCGGCCCCGGGTTGTGCGGCGGGTGCGACTTCCAGCACGTCGCGCTCGGCCGCCAGCGCGCGCTCAAGGCCGAGGTGGTGCGCGAGCAGCTGCGCCGCGTCGGCCACATCGACCTCGACGAGCTCGGCCTCGACCTCGCGGTGGAGCCGGTGCCGGGCGACCAGGACGGGCTGCGCTGGCGCACCCGGGTCCGGCTGGCGCTCGACGACCAGGGGCGGGTGGGCATGCGGGCGCACCGGTCGCACCGTCTGGTCCCGCTGGAGGGGGCCGAGGACTGCCGGATCGCCGCGCCCGGGGCCCGCGTCGAGATCACGACCGGCTCGACCGACGCCGAGACCGTGCTCGCCGAGCCGGCCGGCGCGCCCGGTGACCCCGTGCCGGAGGCGGTCGCGGCCGCCGGGGTGGAGCACCGCTTCGACGTGGCCGTGGACGGCTTCTGGCAGGTCCACCCGGGCGCGCCCGCCGCGCTCGTGGAGACCGTGCTGGCGGTCCTGGCGCCGCGCCCCGGCGAGCGGGCCCTGGACCTGTACGCCGGCGTCGGGCTGTTCGCCCGATTCCTCGTCGATGCCGTGGGGCCCACCGGCGAGGTGGTGGCCGTCGAGGGCGACCCCGTGGCGGCGAGCCACGCGGCCGACAACCTGGTCGGCCTGCCCGCCCGCGTGCTCGCCGGCCGGGTGGATGCCGTCCTCGAGGCGGAGGCGGACCGTTCTGCCTCGGGGCGCGTGGACGTCGACCTCGTGGTCCTCGACCCGCCGCGCGAGGGCGCCCGCCGAGACGTGGTCGACCTCGTCGTCGCCCGCGGCCCGCGCGCCGTGGCCTACGTCGCCTGCGATCCCGCCGCGCTGGCCCGCGACCTGCGCCGATTCGTCGACCAGGGCTACCGGTTGGCCCGGCTCCGCGCCTTCGACGCCTTCCCGATGACGCACCACATCGAGGTCGTCGCCCTGCTCGAGCGCGCCGGCGACCACGACCGAGCTTCCTGAGCGCGCCCCGGTGCGGTATCTTGATGTCAAGAGACACTGCCCTCCGCCGCAGGGGTGACCCGGGTTCCGCGCTCATCGCGGCAGCGGCAGGATGGGCCGAGGCACGCGAGCGACCCCAACCGAGGAGATGCGGCAGATGGCGAGCAAGGACAGCTTCGGTGCGAAGAGCACTCTCGACGTCGACGGGGAGGCCTACCAGGTCTTCCGGCTCGACCAGGTCACCGGCGACGGGCTCGACGTGGACTCGCTCCCGTTCTCGCTGAAGGTCCTGCTGGAGAACCTGCTCCGCCACGAGGACGGGGAGAACATCACCGCCGACGACATCCGGGCGGTCGCCGGGTGGGACGCCGACGCCGAGCCGAGCCAGGAGATCCAGTACACGCCGGCGCGCGTCATCATGCAGGACTTCACCGGGGTGCCCTGCGTCGTCGACCTCGCCACCATGCGCGAGGCCATGAACGACCTCGGCGGGGACCCCACCAAGATCAATCCCCTCGCCCCGGCCGAGATGGTGATCGACCACTCGGTCATCGCCGACGTCTTCGGCACGCCCGACGCGTTCGAGCGCAATGTCGAGATCGAGTACGAGCGCAACCGGGAGCGCTACCAGTTCCTGCGCTGGGGCCAGGGCGCCTTCGACGACTTCAAGGTGGTCCCGCCGGGCACCGGCATCGTGCACCAGGTCAACATCGAGCACCTGGCGCGCGTCGTCTTCGAGCGCGAGGTCGAGGGCGAGACCTACGCCTACCCCGACACGCTCGTCGGCACCGACTCGCACACCACGATGGTCAACGGCATCGGCGTCGTGGGCTGGGGTGTCGGCGGCATCGAGGCCGAGGCGGCGATGCTCGGCCAGCCGGTCTCGATGCTCATCCCGCGCGTGATCGGCTTCAAGCTCAACGGGGACCTGCCGGAGGGCTCGACGGCCACCGACCTGGTGCTCACGATCACGGAGATGCTGCGCGACCACGGCGCGGTCGGCAAGTTCGTCGAGTTCTACGGCCCCGGCGTCTCCGCGCTGCCGCTGGCGAACCGGGCGACGATCGGCAACATGAGCCCGGAGTTCGGCTCGACCATCGCGGTCTTCCCGATCGACCAGGAGACCATCAAGTACCTCGAGCTCACGGGCCGCACCCCCCAGCAGCTGCGGCTGGTCGAGCAGTACGCCAAGGAGCAGGGCATCTGGCACGACCCGGACGCCCAGCCGCGCTACTCCGAGAACCTCGAGCTCGACCTCGGCGACGTCGTGCCCAGCCTCGCGGGCCCGAAGCGCCCGCAGGACCGCGTCGCGGTCACGGATGCGAAGGAGTCCTTCCGCGGCGCCCTGACCGAGTTCGTGGACCACGACCAGGACGCCCAGGGCTACGACGACAACGTCGACGAGACGTTCCCCGCCTCGGATGCGCCCACGCAGTCGAGCAACGGCTCGGCCCCGCCGGCCCACTTCCACTCGGCCGCCGCGAAGTCCGCGGGCCGGCCGAGCAGCCCGGTCTCGGTCACGCTCGAGGACGGAACCGAGTTCGAGCTCGACCACGGGGCCGTGACGATCGCGGCGATCACCTCGTGCACCAACACCTCGAACCCGTCGGTGATGATCGGCGCGGCCCTCCTGGCCAAGAACGCCGTCGACAGGGGCCTCAACCGCAAGCCGTGGGTGAAGACGACCCTGGCCCCGGGCTCCCAGGTCGTCAGCGACTACTTCGAGCGCGCCGGGCTCACGCCGTACCTCGACAAGCTCGGCTTCAACCTCGTCGGCTACGGCTGCACCACCTGCATCGGCAACTCCGGGCCGCTGATCCCCGAGGTGTCGCAGGCCGTGCAGGAGCAGGACCTCGCCGTGGTCTCGGTGCTCTCGGGCAACCGCAACTTCGAGGGCCGGATCAACCCCGACGTGAAGATGAACTACCTCGCCTCGCCGCCGCTCGTGGTGGCCTACGCGCTGGCCGGCTCGATGGACGTCGACCTCTTCGAGGACTCGCTGGGCACCGACTCCGACGGCAACGAGGTGCACCTGAGGGATCTCTGGCCCTCCCCGCAGGAGATCCAGGAGGTGATCGACTCGGCGATCAGCTCGGACATGTTCACCAAGGACTACGCCGACGTGTTCGCGGGCGACGAGCGCTGGAAGTCGCTGCCCACCCCCGAGGGCGACATCTTCGAGTGGGACGAGGACTCCACCTACGTGCGGCGGCCCCCCTACTTCGACGGGATGGCGATGGAGCCGGCGCCGGTCGAGGACATCGAGGGCGCGCGGGTCCTGCTCAAGCTGGGCGACTCGGTGACGACCGACCACATCTCGCCCGCCGGCGCGATCAAGAAGGACAGTCCCGCCGGCCAGTACCTCGCCGAGCACGGCGTCGAGCAGCGGGACTTCAACTCCTACGGCTCGCGCCGCGGCAACCACGAGGTGATGATCCGGGGCACGTTCGCCAACATCCGGCTGCGCAACCACCTCGCGCCCGGCACCGAGGGCGGCGTGACGAAGGACTTCACCCAGGGCGGCGAGATCACGTCGGTGTACGAGGCGTCCCAGCACTACCAGGCGCAGGGCACGCCGCTCGTCGTGCTCGCGGGCACGGAGTACGGCTCCGGGTCCTCGCGCGACTGGGCGGCCAAGGGCACCGCACTGCTGGGCGTGCGCGCCGTGATCGCGACCTCGTACGAGCGGATCCACCGCTCGAACCTGATCGGGATGGGCGTCCTGCCGCTGCAGTTCCCCGAGGGCGAGGACATCGAGTCGCTGGGGCTGACCGGCGAGGAGACGTTCTCCGTCACCGGCGTGACCGAGCTCAACGACGGCGGAATCCCGGAGACGATGCACGTGCAGGCCGCCCCCGCCGACGGGCCGAGCGTGGAGTTCGACGCCGAGGTCCGCATCGACACCCCGGGCGAGGCGAACTACTTCCGCCACGGCGGGATCATGCAGTACGTGCTGCGCAACCTGCGGAACGGCTGAGCCGGCTCCGGCCGGTCGGACGGAGTGGCAGGACTCGACTGGCCGCTGGTGCTGCTCGTCGTCGTGGCGGCGACGGCGGGCGGGCTCGTGCAGTCCGTGGTCGGGATCGGCCTCGGGCTGCTCACCACGCCGGTCGTGGCCCTGGTGGAGCCATCGCTCGTCCCGGTGATGCCGCTGTGGCTCGGGCTCGGGACGGCCGGCACGATGATGTTCCAGGAGCACGCCCACGTGGACTGGCGCGCGCTCTGGTGGACGATGCCCGCGCGCGTCCCCGGGGTCGTCCTGGGCGCCTGGCTGGTCGGGGCCGCCACCGACTCCGACATCGCCCTGGGCGTCGGGCTGATGGTGCTCGTGGCCGTGGCGATCACGGCGCGGGGCTTCGTGGTCCCGTTCAACCCGGCGACGCTGTCGGCGGCGGGCTTCGCCTCCGGCGTCACCGGCACCGCGACGTCGATCGGCGGACCCCCGATCGCCATCGTCTTCGCCGGCCGGGAGGCGGCGACCGTCCGCTCCACGCTCGCGGTGTTCTTCTTCGTCGGCGTGCTGCTCGGACTCGGCGGCTTGTGGGCGGTCGGGGAGGTCACGGCCGACGCGAACGCGCTGGCCGCCCTCTGCATGCCGGGAGTGCTGATCGGGATCGCCGTCGGGACGAGGCTGCGCCCGCGCCTCCAGGGGCGGCACTTCCGCGCGGGCGTGCTGCTCGTCTGCGCGCTCTCGGCGGCGGCGCTGCTCGCCCGGTCGGCGGTGTGAGCCCCGGGGCGGTGCGGGAGGATGGGTCCATGACTCGAGCGGTGCAGGTGAGGGTGGCGGGCCGCGTGCAGGGCGTCTTCTTCCGGCGGTACGCCGCCGACGAGGCGACCCAGCGGCGGGTGACCGGATGGGTCAGCAACGAGCCGGACGGGTCGGTGCTCGCCCACGTGGAGGGCGACGACGACGCCGTCGACGCGATGATCGCCTGGTGTCGGGAGGGCTCACCGGCCGCGGTCGTCGACCGCGTCGACGTCGAGGACGTCGCGTCGCTTGGTGCCGACTCCTTCGAGGTCAGATGATCGCGCGCTGGCTACCGTGGGCCACATGATCGTCGCCTTCAGCATCAGCCCCTCGGGAGCAGACGACACCGGGGGCGTCTCGGAGGCGGTCGCCGCCGCCGTCCGGGTGGTCCGCGAGTCCGGGCTGCCAAACGAGACCAACGCGATGTTCACCAACATCGAGGGGGAGTGGGACGAGGTGATGGCCGTCCTCAAGCGGTGCGTGGAGGTCGTCGGCGCCGCGGCCCCGCGCGTCTCGCTCGTCGTCAAGGCCGACATCCGCCCGGGCCACGAGGGCCAGCTCACGGCGAAGGTCGAGCGCATCGAGTCGGCGCTGCAGGACGACGCGTGACCGAGTAGCTCGCGCAGCGGTTCCTGAGCAGAGCGCGCGGCGCTCGTGTCGAGGGACGCCCGTCCCGAGGCCCGTTCGTCGTCCACAGGTTCGCCGGATCCCCTGTGTCCACAGGGGTTCCTGAGCCTCCGACCACTGTCGGCGGGCGATGGTGGGATGGCTGTATGCCGGCGGCATCCACGGACACTTCGAGGCACCCGATCAACCGGGTGCTGGCGGAGATGGACGCTGTGCTGGAGGAGGTGGTGGGGCGGGCGACGTGGTCGATGACCCCGGAGGACGAGCGCGCGGCGTTGGTGGCGCTGGCCCGGCACGAGTCCCGGGTCGCCGCGCTCCGGTTGGCGGTGGTGGCGCAGGCGCAGGCCGACGACGCCGGCGCGCAGGCCGGGGCGACGTCGACGGCGGCGTGGCATGCCGACGCCACCGGGCAGACCCCCACCCAGACGGCGCGGATGGTGCGGCAGGCGAAGAAGCTCGAGCAGCATCCGCCGGTGGTCGAGGCGCTGGGCGCCGGGTCGGTGCGGGTGGATCAGGCGGTGGTGATCGTCGACGCGGTCGACGCGCTCCCCGCGGACCTGGTCGACCAGCAGGTCCGGGAGGAGGCCCGCGGGGTGTTGTTGGGCTATGCCACCGGGGAGCATGCGTTGAACGCTGCGGAGCTGCGGCGGGTCGGTGCGCGGATCCTGGAGGCTGTCGCCCCCGAGGTGGCCGAGGAGGCGCTGCGCCGCAAGCTGGAGGCCGAGGAGCGCCGGGCGGCGCAGCGGACCCGGTTCACCATGTCCGCGGACGGGCAGGGCTGCGTCCACGGCCGGTTCACCCTGCCGGCCGCGGCGGGGGCGATGCTGCGCCGGGCGTTGGAGGCGATCGCCGCCCCCAAGCACCAGCAGGCCACAGGGGGGTCGGTCCGGGAGGCGTCGGGGGAGCCGAAGGCGAGGCCGCTGCGGTTGGGGGAGGCGTTCGCCGAGTACGTCAGCAGGTACTCAGCCGAGGACCTTCCGCAGTCGGGGGGCACCAACGCCACCGTGGTGGTGACGATGACCCTGGAGACCCTGCTGGGTGCGGAGAGGGCCGCCACCCTCGACACCGGCGAGGCGATCTCCGCCGGCAGGGCCCGGCTGCTGGCCTGTGAGGCCGGGATCATCCCCTTCGTGCTCGGCGGGAAGAGCCAGGTCCTCGACGCCGGCGCGGACCGGCAGTTCCACACCACGCTTGATCGGACTTGTCATGCGGCTGGTCATCCAGCACGAGCAGCGCCAGTGCACCGCCCGGGGCTCCCACACCCGCCACCCCGACGGATCCGTCACCTTCCACCGACGGACGTAGGCCGGCCCTCTGGCAGCATCGCGTCATGGACACCGAGACCCGGACCTACCGCACCGGCGACCGCGACGTCGTGCTCGACGTGACGAACGACTGCCAGGACTACGTCCGCGGCCGTGGCGACGGCCTGCTGCAGCTGTTCGTCCCGCACGCCACCGCGGGGATCGCGATCATCGAGACCGGTGCCGGCAGCGACGACGACCTGCTCTCCGCGCTGGGCGACCTGCTGCCGGCGGACGACCGCTGGAAGCACCAGCACGGCACCCCGGGGCACGGCCGCTCGCACGTCATGCCGGCCGTCATCCCGCCGTACGCCACGGTCCCCGTGATCGACGGCGGCCTCGCGCTCGGCACCTGGCAGAGCGTGTGCCTCGTCGACCTCAACGTCGACAACGACGAGCGGACCGTGCGCTACTCGTTCCTCGCCGGGTGACTCAAGGGTCGAACACATGTTCGATCACCGGCTACACTGGGCCCGTGGTCACCTACGTCGCCCCGCCCGGCTGGCCGGGCCCGGTGCTCCCGCCGCACGCGCCGGACTGGGAGCGCACCGCCGTGAACTGGTTGTTCGACATCAGCCCGCCGGAGTACCGGGGCTACCCGGCGCTGCGCCGGCACGTCGTGCTCCTGGCACGCTTCGCCGTCCTCGGCGTCGAGGCGCAGCAGGCCGCCTGCCGGCGGGGGCTCAGCGAGGCCCGGGGCGCGCTGCGCGAGGTGGCCGATCCCGATGCGGTCGAGGCCGGCGTGCAGACCTGGCTGGCCGAGGAGGCACGGCTGCAGGGGCAGCGTCGCGCGGTCGGGCTGGTGGAGGAGGCCCTGCGCGGGCGACGGTATCGCGCCCGGCTGTGAGCCGGGCCCGCACGCAGCTGCCGGGAGCTGCGGGGGCCTACTCGTACCAGGTGCGCCCGCACTGACTGCACTCGAACTCGCGGGTCTGCTGACCCTCCTCATAGACCACCTGCACCAGACGGAGGTCGTGATCGTGGTCGCGCTGGTGCGGCGGCGCCAGACCGTCAGATGCCTCCCGAGCCTCTTGCGGCGTCATCGGTCACACCTCTCATCGTGGGGAAGGGACGGCGGTGACCGCTCCGGCCCGAGGAGCAGTGTCTCGCCCCGGGTCCGCGGACGCGGGGCTGCCACGCCGGGCTGACGCTAGGCTTATCGGGTGGTTCCTCCCAGCCAGGACGACGAACGGTGAGGCGATTCAGCAGCGTAGTGCTCGTCGACCGCCGGGGCTACCTCTTGCTCCAGGAGCGCGACGAGCACGCGGGCATCGACCCCGAGCGCTGGGGGTTCCCCGGCGGCCACGTGGAGCCCGGGGAGGCTCCCCACGTCGCCGCCCACCGGGAGCTGGCCGAGGAGACCGGCGTCCGCCTCCCGGGCGCGCTGGCGCGGGTCGGGACGTGGTCGATCGAGCACGGTGACCCGGCCGCCGGCGCCGAGCCCGACGAGGTGCACCTCTACACCGCGCCGGTCGACCTCGCCGACGCCGACGTGGCGTGCCACGAGGGGCGGCAGATGGTCTTCGTCGACCCCGGCGTGGCCCGCGGCCTGCCGCTCACGGTCGCCACCCGGGTGATCCTGCCCGCCTTCCTCGACTCCCCGGTGTACGGCAGCATGCGGGCATGAGCAGCTCCTCGCAGCCGACATCCGGGCCGACGCCGCGGTACTCCGACTCCCCGACCGCCGTGGCCCACGCCTCCTTCCGGGTGCTCCCCGTGCACTCCCGGGGTGCGGAGGACGTCGTCGTCGCGACGTCTGGCCCCGACGAGGGCGCCGTCTTCACGGGCACCGAGGACGGAGGCATCGTGCGCATCTCGCACGACGGCTCCCGCGTCTCCCGGGTCGCGAGCACCGGCGGGCGCCCGCTCGGGATCGAGATGCTGGCCGACGGGCGCCTCCTGGTGTGCGACGCGCACCGCGGGCTCCTCGCGGTCGACCAGTCTCGGGGGGCCGACACGGCGTCGAACGGGGCGATCCAGGTGCTCGCCACCGAGGTGGACGGTCGGCCGATGCGGTTCTGCAACAACGCGGCCGTCGCCGCCGACGGCACGATCTACTTCAGCGACTCCTCGGCCCATCACGGCATCGAGGACTGGAAGGCCGACTTCGTGCGGAACACCCGCAGCGGCCGCCTGCTGCGCCGTGCCCCCGACGGCGACCTCGCGGTCCTCGAGGAGGGGCTCGCCTTCGCCAACGGGGTCGCGCTGGCCCCGGACGAGTCGTGGGTGGCCGTCGCGGAGACGGGCGGCCGCACCGTGGTCCGTCGCTGGCTCACCGGCCCGCGCGCCGGCACCCGCGACCGGTTGTGCGAGGACCTGCCCGGCTATCCCGACAACATCGCGCTGGGCACCGACGGCCTCGTCTGGGTCACCCTCGCGAGCCCCCGCGACCCCGTGGTCGAGCGGCTCCAGCGCGGGCCGATGTGGGGTCGCAGGGCAGCCACGCGCATTCCCGCCAGGATCCAGCCGAGGCCGAAGCGCACCATCCGCGTGCAGGCCTACGACGACGCCGGCTCGCTCGTGCACGACGTGGACGTCGACCACCCGGACTTCCACATGGTGACGGGCGTGCGCGAGCACGAGGGGCGCCTGTGGCTGGGCAGCCTGCACGAGAGCGCCGTGGCCTGCCTCGACCTGTGACTCCCGCCGATAGACTGGCGGGCGATGGCACACCTGGAGGACATCGCGACCCCCCGCGACCTGCGGTCGCTCGACGAGGACGAGCTGGACCTGCTGGCCACCGAGATCCGTGACTTCCTCGTGCGCACGTGCGCGCGCACGGGCGGCCACCTCGGGCCGAACCTGGGCGTCGTCGAGCTGACGCTGGCGGTGCACCGCACCTTCGAGTCCCCCCGGGACCGGATCATCTTCGACACGGGTCACCAGGCCTACGTGCACAAGCTGCTCACCGGGCGCCGCGAGGGTTTCGATCGGCTCCGCCAGGAGGGCGGCGTCTCCGGCTACCCCAGTCAGGAGGAGTCCGAGCACGACGTCGTCGAGAACTCCCACGCCTCCACCTCGCTGTCCTACGCGGACGGGCTGGCCAAGGCGTACGCCATCCGCGGCGAGGACCGGCACGTGGTGGCCGTGATCGGCGACGGTGCGCTGACCGGCGGCATGGCCTGGGAGGCGCTGAACAACATCGCGGTCGCGCGCAGCAGCCGCCTGGTGATCGTCGTCAACGACAACGGCCGGTCCTACACGCCGACGATCGGCGGCCTGGCGACCGCGCTCAGCTCGCTGCGCACCGACCCCCGCTACGAGCACGTCCTCGACACCGTGAAGAAGCGGCTCAACGCCGTCCCCGGCGTCGGGCACGCGGCGTACGACGCGCTGCACGCCGTGAAGAAGGGGCTCAAGGACGCGCTGGCGCCCCAGGGGCTCTTCGAGGACCTCGGGCTGAAGTACGTCGGCCCGGTCGACGGGCACGACGTGCGGGCGATGGAGCAGGCGCTCGCCCAGGCCAAGCGCTTCAACGGCCCGGTGATCGTGCATGCGCTGACGCGCAAGGGCTTCGGCTACGACGCGGCCGAGCGGCACGAGGCGGACCAGTTCCACTCGCCCGGACCGTTCGACGTCGACACGGGGGAGGAGACCCCCAAGGGCGCGATCTGGACCGACACGTTCTCCGACGAGATCGTCCGGATCGGCGAGCGGCGTCCGGACGTCGTCGGCATCACCGCGGCGATGATGCATCCGGTGGGCCTCGACCACTTCGAGGCCCGGTTCCCCGAGCGCACCTTCGACGTGGGGATCGCCGAGCAGCACGCGGCCACCTCGGCCGCCGGCCTGGCGATGGGGGGGCTGCACCCCGTGGTGGCGGTGTACGCCACCTTCCTCAACCGCGCCTTCGACCAGGTGCTGATGGACTGCGCCCTGCACCGGTGCGGCGTCACCTTCGTGCTCGACCGCTCCGGGGTCACGGGTGACGACGGCCCGAGCCACAACGGCATGTGGGACATGTCCGTGCTCCAGCTGGTCCCGGGGCTCCGCCTCGCCGCGCCGCGCGACGCGACCCGGCTGCGTGAGCTGCTGAACGAGGCCGTGGGCGTGGACGACGCGCCCACCGTCGTCCGGTTCCCCAAGGGGCCGCCACCCCCCGATGTCGAGGCGGTGGACACCGCCGGGGGTTGCGACGTGCTGGTCCGCTCCGGCGCGCGCGACGTGCTCGTGGTCGCGGTCGGGTCGATGGTCGCCACGGGCGTCGACGTCGCCGAGCGCCTGGCCGCTCAGGGCATCGGCGCGACCGTCGTCGACCCGCGCTGGGTCAAGCCCGTCGACCCCGCTCTCCTCGAGCTCGCCGGCTCGCACCGGCTCGTGGTGACGATCGAGGACAACGGGCGCGTCGGCGGCGTCGGGGGCACCCTGCTGCAGGCCCTGGTCGACGCCGGCGTGCGCACCCCGGTGCGGGTGCACGGCATCCCCCAGGAGTTCCTCGCGCACGCCAAGCGGGCCGCCATCCTGGACCGCGTCGGCCTGACGTCGCAGGCCATCGCCCTGGAGATCGTGGAGGACGTGACGGCCTGGGCCGGGGAGCGTCCGCTCGTCGATGTCGACCACAACCCCTGAGCCGGGCGCGGGAGGGCGCCGGGTGGCCCTCGCCCTGCTCGCGATGCTGGTGAGCGCCCTCTCGCTGACCGCCTGCACCGCGGGCGACATCCCGTTCGTCGACGAGGACGAGCCCGAGGGGGTCGCGCCCTCCCCGCGGGAGCGGTCGCAGCTGGCCCCGGCGCTGCAACGGCTGCTCGCCGACCGGGCGCGCGCGATCCGGCGCGACCGGCAGCGCGCCTTCGAGCGCACGCTCGCCGGCGGCGACGAGGGGGCGCTCGTCACCGAGGAACGGCTCTTCCACAACTTCACCACGCTGCCGCTCGCCGGCTTCGGCTACCGCGTGGACCCCCGCGGCATCCGCCGGCGGGGCGACGTCGTGACGGCACGGGTGTGGCGGTCGGTCCGCCTCGAGGGCTACGACCAGGCGGCGGTGCGCACGCTCGACCGGGTCCGCTTCGTGAAGGCCCCCGGCAGCCGCCGCGGCTGGCTGGTGCGCTCGGGCACCGACGAGCAGTGGCGGTCGAAGCGGGAGATCCCGCTCCAGCCCTGGGATCTCGAGCGCATCGAGGTCCGCGAGGCCGACGGCGTGCTGCTGATCCTGGACCGCGACAGCCTGGGGGACGCCCCCGCGCTCCTGGACGCCGTCCAGTCGGGCGTGGTCGACGTGGCCCCGCGGGTGCCCTACCCGTGGGAGGAGTCGGTCGTCGTCTACGCGCTCTCCGACAGCCGCTTCCTGCGCGGCCTGGGAGACGTGCCCGGCGGCGACCCGCAGGAGCTGGACGCCGTCACCTTCCCGGTCCGCGCCGACGGGGTCACGGGCACGCTCGTGGCCACGCGCTTCGTGCTGGCGCCCCGGATGCTGCGCCGCAGCGAGGACGTCCGCGACCGGCTGATCCGGCACGAGCTGGTGCACGTGGCTCTGGGCGTGCGCGACGACCTGGTGCCGGTCTGGCTCTCGGAGGGGCTCGCCGAGTGGGTCTCCGCGGCCGGGCTGCCGGAGGAGGAGCGGACCATCGCCGGGACCGCGGTCGAGAGCGCCGTCGACGGGGTCGACGGGATGCCGAGCGACGACACCTTCAACGGCCCGGCCTCGGGTGCCAACTACGGCCTCGCCTGGTTCGCGTGTGACTACGTGGCGGACGCGTACGGGGAGGAGTCGCTGTGGGGGCTGCTCGACGCCATGCGGGAGGCAGGGACCGAGTCCGCTTCCGAGGCTCCCCCCGCCGCGGCGCGACTCGATCGCGACCAGGCCGACGAGGTGCTGCGGGACCGCCTCGGCATCGGCGAGGACGAGCTGGCCGACGCGGCCGCGCGCCGCATCGTGTCCACCTTCGGGTGACCTGGGCCGCGCGCCGCGACGCGGGGCTCGGGCCCACCCCGTGGCGACGCTCGCCGAGGCCCTAGTCTGGCCGCGCCAGCCCGGCGAGCGGGCGCGCCCAGCGCCGATCCGCGCGAGGAGGAAGAACCGTGGTCGACCCGACCGAGCTCGTGCACATCGTGGACGACGTCCCGGAGCTCGACGACCCGCCCGGGCGGGGCGACGGGAGCCGCGCGCCGCTCCGGCTCGTGCTCGCGCTGGAGGGCTTCCTCGACGCGGGCAACGCCGGTGTGCTGGCGGCCTCGCACCTCGAGGGGCTCTCGGAGGGCCCCGTCGTGGCGACCTTCGACGTCGACGTCTTCCACGACTACCGGGCCCGCCGCCCCCCGGTCTCCTTCGTGCGCGACCACTACGCCGACTACGACGCCCCGCGGCTCCTCGTCCGCCTCCGCCTGGACGACCACGGGACGCCGTTCCTGCTGATGCGCGGGCCGGAGCCGGACACCCGCTGGGAGGGCTTCGCCCGCGCCGTCCGGGCGGTCCTGCGGCGCTTCGACGTGGACCGCGTCGTCTCGATGGGCTCGGTGCCGATGGCCGTGCCCCACACCCGGCCCGTGGCCATCACCCCGCACGCGACCGACCCTGCGCTGCTGGCCACCGAGAGCCCGTGGCGCGGAGAGCTGCGGGTGCCCTCCAGTGCCCAGTCCCTGCTCGAGATGCGGCTCGGCGAGTGGGGCCACGACGCGATGGGGTTCGTCGCGCACGTCCCGCACTACCTCGCCCAGCTCGACTACCCCCAGGCTTCGCTGTCGCTGCTCGAGCACGTCGAGACCGTCACCGGCCTCGCCGTGGACCTCGACCCCCTGCGCAGCGCGGCCGAGGCCAGCGAGGGGGAGATCGGCCGCTACCTGGCCTCCCACGAGGAGGTGCGGGAGGTGGTCGAGGCGCTCGAGCGCCAGTACGACGCCTTCCGCGAGGCCGAGGAGGACGGCACCAGCCTGCTGGCCGAGGAGCGGCCGCTGCCCACCGGCGAAGAGATCGGGCAGCAGTTCGAGCAGTTCCTGGCTCGGCTCGACGACGACGATGACGACGAGGGGCGCACGTGACCGGGCAGGAGAACCCCGGGGCCGACCAGACCGGGCACACGGCACTCGAGTCGCTCCTGGACCTGGAGGTCCTCGACGTCGACCTCTTCCGAGGCCGGCAGCCGCGCAGCGGCCGGGCGCGGGTCTTCGGCGGGCAGGTGGCCGCCCAGGCGCTCGTCGCCGCCGTGCGCACGGTCGAGGACCGCTACACCGTGCACTCGATGCACTCCTACTTCCTGCTCGCGGGCGACTACGGCGTCCCGATCATCTACGACGTGGAGCGCATCCGCGACGGTCGCAGCTTCCACACGCGCCGGGTGGTGGCGAGGCAGCACGGCCGGGCCATCTACTTCCTCACCGCGAGCTTCCACGTCGACGAGCCGGGGCCCGACCACCAGGATGCGCCCCCGCAGGTGCCGGGGCCCGAGGAGGGCACCGACTACACCGAGCTCCTGCGGCGGCGGCGCGACGAGGATCCCGACGAGGCCGAGGCGCTCCTGAAGGAGTGGGCGGACATCGACGGCCGGTGGCTCGGCAGCTCCCGGAGCGGGCTCCCGGAGGACCCGGACCACCCCGCGCGCAGCCGGATGTGGATCCGGATCAACTACGACCTGCCGGCGGACCCGGTCGTGCACCAGGCGGCCTTCACCTACGCCAGCGACATCAGCCTGCTCGGGGCCAGCCTCGCGGCCCACGACCTGCGCCCTCCCGCCGTGATGATGGCCTCCCTCGACCACACGATCTGGTTCCACCGCCCGTTCCGGGCGGACGAGTGGTGGCTCTACGACCAGTGGTCGCCCTCGGCCCAGGGGGCCCGCGGTCTCGCGCTCGGCCGCGTGTTCACCCGCGACGGGACGCTGGTCGCGACCGTCGCACAAGAGGGCCTGATCCGCCCGGTGGGCTGACGAGCGGCCTCGCGCCCCACCCGTTCAGGTAGGAACTACTTGCTTGTGGTTTCCAGACAGGGTCCGGAGCGCCGTGCTTGCCTTGAGGGATTCGTGTGACGGCTGACCACTCCCGGGGTGGATGTGGTCGCCTCCGTCCGATCCCTGAGGTGGCCCATGATCTCGTCCCCACGCCCGCTTGGCGGGCGCGCCCGCGCGCTGCTGTGCGGTCTCCTGGTGAGCGGACTGGCGACGACCGCCACCGTGGTCGGTGCCGTGGAGCCGGCGGCGGGCGCACCCGCGGCCGACTACCAGATGCCCTTTCCCTGCGGCCAGCTGTGGACCGGGACCACGCGCTCCTACCACAGCCCCAGCCGCTACTCCGTCGACTTCAACCGCCCCGACGACATCGGTGATCCGGTCGTGGCCTCGGCCGCGGGCAAGGTGACCACGGCGTACGCCTACCCGTCGGGCGGCTACGGGCGCTGGATCCGCATCGACCACGGTGACAACGAGAGCACGCTCTACGCGCACCTGGACCGCACCGCGGTCTCGGTCGGCCAGTCCGTGCGGCAGGGCCAGGTGATCGGGTACGTCGGGACGTCGGGCAACTCCACCGGTCCGCACCTGCACTACGAGCAGCGCCGCGGCTCGACCGTCATGGCGCCGTGGTTCAACGGCGCGCCCTACGGCTACGGCACGACCACGTCCCGGAACTGCGAGGACGCCGCGACGACGGCCGGGGACGTGCCGCTGGCCGGAAACATGGTCTACAACGCGCGGGCCGAGCTGGTCATCTTCCGTCCCGGGGTTCGCTCGGAGCTCCGGATCAGGCGCTGGAAGAAGCCTCCGTTCGTCTGGCACATCGGTGGCGCGCAGGACCGGCCCTTCCTCGGGGACTGGGACGGGGACGGGCGGATGAACCCCGGCGTGCGCACGCCGTCCGGCCAGTTCCGCCTGCGCACCCCGGCGGGCCTGCGCCGGTTGACGTGGGGAGCGGCCGACGACCGCCCGCTCGCGGGCGACTGGGACGGGGACGGCCGCTACGAGGTCGGCCTGCACCGGCCCGGGGAGCGCAAGATCTTCCGGCGGTTCCGTCACGGCTGGGTGAGCACGGTGTGGCTCGGCGGCCCGAACGACGTCGCTGTCACCGGCGACTGGAACGGCGACGGCCGCACCGACCTCGGCGTCTACGACGACGACAAGCGCCGCTTCCTCCTGCGCTCGGTCAGCAGCGACGGCACGAAGATCCGCCGGTGGAAGAGGTACGGCGAGCCCGGCGACCTGCCGGTCGTGGGGGACTGGGACGGCGACGGCGCGACCGACCTCGGCGTGTGGCGGCCCTCGACGGCGACGTTCTACAAGCGGGTCTCCACGGGCCCTCGCTTCTCCGACGCCAGGACGGCCGCGGTGCCGTTCGGTCGCCAGCGCTGAGGCGCTGCCGGCGACCGAACGGCACCAGCCGGTCGGGCGGGGTCAGGCGGGTCCGGTGCGGCCCAACAGGTGCGGGGCCCCCGACTTCGGCGAGCTCAGCGAGAAGCGGTAGCCCTCGTCGCTGGGTCGCGAGCCGAAGGCGACCGACCCGGGCAGGACGATGGGCTTCTTGAACGCCACGTCCACGTGGACGGCGTCCGGGAGCCGGTTCTCCAGGGCCGCGAGGCAGCGGGCCTTGCTCCACATGCCGTGGGCGATCTGTCGCGGGAAGCCGAGCGCCTTGGCCGTCCAGGGGTAGAGGTGGATCGGGTTGTGGTCGCCCGAGACCGCGGCGTACTTCCGACCGAGGTCCGCAGGCAGCTTCCAGCGGATGCCGGATGCCGGCACCTGCTCGAGCTCCAGCCCCGCCGGCGCATCCTTGTCGCCCTTGCCGCGGCGCAGGTAGGTCGACGTGCTCTCCCAGACGACCTCGTCGCCGCTGCCGTCCGGCCCGGTGCTCACCGCCGTGGTGGTGAAGTCGAGCACCACGCCCTTGGCGTGCGGCCGTGCGGGGGCGACCGCGGTCGTCACCGCCAGCGTCTCGCCGATCGCGATCGGCCGGTGCTGGGTGATCGAGTTCTCCACGTGCACCGTGCCGACCGCCGGGTAGGGGAAGGCGCGGTCGGTCATGATCGCCATGTGCAGCGGGAAGGCGAGCATGTGCACGTAGGGCAGCGGCGCGACGTCCTTGATCGGGAAGCCGCACACGCGCGCATAGGCGTCGACCGACTCCCGCTCGACCCGCACGCCGGAGCGGTGGTAGCGCAGCCCGGCGAAGCCGTCCGCCGAGTGCTTGCGCACGCCGGGCAGCGAGCCGACGACGGGGAGCATCGGCAGCGCGGCGCGGGCGATCGTGCCCACGCCGCCCGGCTCGCCCTCGAGCGTCCTGGTCTGCTCCTGGGTCTCGCCCGCCATGTCAGGCCCCCAGCATCATCTGGCCGCAGACCCGGACCACGTTGCCGTTGACGGCGGTGGAGCCGGGGTTCGCATACCAGGCGATCGCCTCGGCGACGTCCACGGGCAGGCCGCCCTGCGACATGGCGTTCAGCCGGGAGCCGACCTCGCGGGTGGCGAGCGGAATGGCGGCGGTCATCGCCGTGATGATGAAGCCCGGGGCCACGGCGTTGATGGTGATCCCGTCCTTCAGGTCGCCCGCGAAGGCGTCGACCATGCCGATGACGCCGGCCTTGGACGTCGCGTAGTTGGTCTGGCCCATGTTGCCGGCGATGCCGGCGATCGAGGCCACCCCGACGATGCGACCGTTGGCGTTCACCACGCCCTGCTCGAGCAGCTCGCTCGTGATCCGCTCGGGGGCGCCGAGGTTCACCGCCAGCACGGACTCGAAGCGGTCGGGCTTCATGTTGGCGAGCTTCTTGTCGCGGGTGATGCCCGCGTTGTGCACCACGACGTCGACACCGCCGTGCTTGTCGCGCAGGTGCTGGGCGATGCGCTTCGGGGCGTCCTTGGCGGTGATGTCGAGGACCAGGTGGTCGCCGCCGAGCTCCTTGGTCACGCGGATCAGGTCGTCGGCGGCCTGCGGCACGTCGACGCCGACGACGGTGGCCCCGTCGCGGTGGAGCACCCGGGCGATCTGCTCGCCGATGCCGCGGCTCGCGCCGGTGACCAGCGCGACCTTGCCGGCCAGCGGCTGCTCCCAGTCCGGCACCTCGGCCGCCTTGGTGACGCCGGTGGAGCCGACGCGGACGACCTGCCCGGAGACGTAGGCCGACTTGGGGGAGAGCAGGAAGGCGAGCGTCGAGGTGAGCGAGGCCTCCTCGGCCTTGGGGGCCAGGTAGACCAGCTGCGACGTGCCGCCCTTGCCGACCTCCTTGCCGAGGGACCGGGTGAAGCCCTCCAGCGCCCGCTGGGCGACACGCTGCTCGCCCGAGAGGTGCGCCGGGTCGGTGCCCAGCACGACCAGGCGCGGGCAGGTCTCCAGGCGACGCATCAGCGGGGTGAAGAAGTCGCGCAGGGCGCCGAGACCCTCGACGTCGGTGATGTCCGTGGCGTCGAAGACGAGCGCCTTGAACTTCGCGGTCTCGCCCTCGCCGGTCGCCGGGTCGCTGACCGACGTGACGTCGAGGCCCTTGAGCAGCGCGGGGAGCGCCGCGGCCACGCGTCCGTTGCCGCCGAGGGCGACGGTGCCGGCGACCAGCGGGTCGCCGGGGGAGTAGCGGTCGAGCGGCACCGGGTTGGGCAGGCCGAGGTTCTTCACCAGCAGCTTGCCGATCGGGGTGCGCACGAAGGCCTGGTAGCGGTCGGTCATCTGACTCGGGTCCTCCTGCTGTGGTCGTTCGAAGCGTCCTGCAACCCCGCCGATGCAACTAGGTGTGTCACCGTGTGTCCACTGTTCGTGACGTCCCCCTCAGCGGGTTTCCCACGAGGCTACTCGTGAGTAATCATAGGGGAGCACCCCACCCAGACCAGGAGTGAGACATGCAGTCCCAGACCCGCCGCGTCGCCGTGATCGGCGGCAACCGCATCCCCTTCGCACGCTCGAACACCGTCTACGCGACGGCCTCCAACCAGGACATGCTGACCGCCGCCCTGGACGGGCTGGTCGCGCGCTACGGGCTGGAGGGCGAGCGCCTCGGTGAGGTGGTCGCGGGTGCCGTGCTCAAGCACTCCAGCGACTTCAACCTCACCCGCGAGTCCGTCCTGGGCTCGCGCCTGTCGGCCGAGACCCCGGCGACCGACATCCAGCAGGCCTGCGGCACGGGGCTGCAGGCCGCGATCCAGGTCGCCAACAAGATCGCGCTCGGCCAGATCGAGGCCGGCGTCGCCGGCGGCGTGGACACGACCTCCGACGCCCCGATCGCCGTGGGTGAGGGCCTGCGCACGAAGCTGCTCGAGGCCAACCGCGCCAAGGACGTCAAGGGCCGGCTGGCCGCGTTGGCAAAGGTCCGCCCCCAGGACCTCATCCCGTCGATCCCGCAGAACGGGGAGCCGCGCACCGGCCTGTCGATGGGCGAGCACGCGGCCCTGACGGCCCTCGAGTGGCAGGTCGGCCGCGAGGAGCAGGACGAGCTCGCCGCCACCTCGCACCAGCGCCTCGCGGCGGCGTACGACGCGGGCTTCATGGACGACCTGCTCACGCCCTTCCGCGGGCTCGAGCGTGACCAGAACCTGCGCCCCGACTCCACCGCGGAGAAGCTCGGCAAGCTCAAGCCAGCCTTCGGCAAGGGCGAGGCCGCCACGATGACGGCCGGCAACTCCACGCCGCTGACCGACGGCGCCTCGACGGTGCTGCTCGCCTCGGAGGAGTACGCCAAGGCCAAGGGACTGCCGGTGCTCGCCTACTTCACGGCGTACGAGACCGCCGCGGTCGACTACGTGCACGGTGGCGAGGGTCTGCTGATGGCCCCCGCCTACGCCATGGCGAGGATGCTGACGCGCGAGGGCCACTCGCTGCAGGACTTCGACTTCTACGAGATCCACGAGGCGTTCGCCTCCCAGGTGCTCTCCACGCTGAAGGCGTGGGAGGACCCGGTGTTCTGCAAGGAGCGCCTCGGCCTGGACGCCCCGCTCGGCTCGATCGACCGCACCAAGCTCAACGTGCACGGCTCGTCGCTGGCCGCGGGGCACCCGTTCGCCGCGACCGGCGGTCGCATCGTCGCGAACCTGGGCAAGCTGCTCGACCAGGCCGGCAGCGGCAAGGGCCTGATCTCGGTGTGCGCCGCGGGCGGCCAGGGCGTCACCGCGATCCTCGAGAAGTGACCCCCGAGGTCTGAGGGGCTCACGCCGGCTCGGCGGGCGCCGGGCCGGCGGGGGCGTCACCCGCACGTGACGCGTCGCACGGCTGTGCGGGTCCGGCCCGTTCGCGCGGGTGATCTCCGGCCTGCCGCGCCGACCTACCGTGGGAAGGGTGTCCTCCTCCGCCCTCGACCCGTCGACCCCGCAGGAGGGCGAGCGCCTCGACGGGCGCTACCTCCTCGGCGAACGGCTGGGACGCGGCGGCACCGGCGCGGTGCGGCGGGCGCACGACCGGGTGCTGGACCGCCACGTCGCCGTGAAGCTGCTGCATCCCGGCGCGCCGAGCAGCTCGCAGCGGGGGCGGCTGCGCGAGGAGGCCCGTCTTGCGGGCGCCCTGCAGCACCCCGGGATCGCGCGCATCTTCGACGTCGTCGAGACCGGCGGGGACGGGCGCCAGCCCTACCTCGTGATGGAGCTCGTCGAGGGGGAACCCCTCTCCGGGGTCCTCGAGCGACACGGCACGCTGTCTGCGGCCCAGACCCTCGACGTGATCGGCCAGGTGGCCGTCTCGCTCCAGGTCGCCCACGCCGCCGGGATCGTCCACCGCGACCTCAAGCCGGGAAACGTCATGCTCACCGACCGGGGCCGCGTCGTGCTGGTGGACTTCGGCATCGCCCGCTCCGCCGAGGGCCGGAACCTGACGGTGTCGGGTGCGGTGGTCGGCACGGCGGACTACATCAGCCCCGAGCAGGCGCGGGGGCTGCCCGCCGGCGAGCGGTCGGACCTCTACGCCCTGGGCGTCGTCGCCTACCAGTGCCTCACCGGTCTGCGGCCGTTCCGCCGGGACAGCATCGTCGCCACCGCGCTCGCCCACGTGCACGACCCGCTTCCCCCGCTGCCGGACGACGTCCCGCCCCGCTTGGCCCGACTGGTGCACGCCCTGGCGGCGAAGGATCCCGAGAGCCGGCCCCAGGACGCCCCTGCCGTGGTCGCGGAGGTCGCGGCGTGCGCCCGCGAGGCCATGCCCTCCGTGGCGACCGCCGCAGCCGGTGCCGGCCTGGCCGGCGCGCTGGCGGAGCCGCCGCCCCGCGGAGCGCCGGCCGGGGTGCGCGGCGTGCTCGGTCGCGTCAGGCACGCGCGGCCCCATCGCTGGGCGTTCGCCGGTCTCGCCGGCGCCCTGCTGGCGCTCACGCTCGGGACGCAGCTGGGCGGACCCGGCGGCGAGACGACCCCGGAGGCCTCCGCCGGCGAGGCCGCGCCGGGGTCCGGGGCGGGCGAGGGTGGGTCGTTCCTGCTGCGGGTTCCGCGCGAGCGGCTGATCGGTCGCTCCTACGGGCGGGCCGAGGAGGTCCTGGCGGGGCTCGGGCTCGAGGCCGCGCGCAAGCTCGCCGGGGACGCCGCGTCCGACGGGGCCGAGCCCGGCACCGTGGTCGAGGTGGAGGCCGCAGAGCGCGTCCCGGCCGGCGGCACGGTGACCCTGCTCGTCGCGGAGTGAGCCGGAGCCCGGGTCAGCCGCGGCGCGCGGCGAGCGCGAGAGCGGTGGCGACCAGGTAGTCGCGCACCTGCTCCGCAGAGACCTCACCGACCGTGGGGATGCCCGGTGCCGCCTCCTTGACGAGGATGCCGACGCGCGCGAGCTGCAGCGCCCCGAGCCCGCTGGCATACAGGGTGTTGGCCAGCAGGACCGGGTCCTCGACCTCGAAGTCGCCGGAGGCGTTGCCCGCCTCGAGCACGGCGCTGAGGATCGACAGGCAACCGGTGATGCCGCGACCGAGCCGGAACAGGGCGCCCTCGCTGATCTCCTCGAGCAGCTCGGGGCCGGTGCGCCGCATCAGCGTCTGCGCGCAGTCCACGAACGCCGGGTGGGCGAGCCCGTAGTCCACGAACGCGCTGGTGACCGCCGTGAGCCGCTCCCGCGCCGGCGCGCTGCCGTCCCCCGCCGCCTCGGCGAGGCGGTCGCGCAGCTCGTCGAGGTAGCCCACGACCGTGAGGGCGAAGAGCTCCTCCTTGCCGGTGAAGTGGCGGTAGACGATGGCGCGGTTGATGCCCACGGCGCGGGCGATGTCCTCGATCTGGGCCTCGCGCACGCCGCGCTCGTCGAAGAGCCGGCGCGTGGCCGCGAGGATCTCGGCCTCGCGCTCGCGGCGGCGCGTCGCGGCCGCCGTCCGGCGTCCCTCGCCGCCGCCGCGGCGGGCGGCGGAGGCGGACGTGTCGGCGCTCATGCAGTGATCGTACGGCCGTGCAACGCGGTGTGGCACGCGTGTGCGGCCGCGGGGTCACGCTCAGTCGGCGCTTTCCGGCAGCAGGGCCCGGACGGCGCTGATGGGGTCGGCGTCCGCGGGTGACTTGTCCTCGCGGTAGCGCACGACCCGGGCGAAGCGGAGCGCGACGCCGCCGGGGTAGCGGGTGGACCGCTGGACCCCGTCGACCGCGACCTCCACGACCTGCTCGGGCCGCACGCGGACGACGTGCCCGTCGTCGCCCTCGCGCGCCGGCAGGGCCAGCTCCCCGAACCGCTCGGTCTGCCAGGCCAGCGTCGCGTCGGTCATCCCCTTGAAGGTCTTGCCGACCATCATGAGCCCGTCGGGCCCGTCGGGCCCGGCGTCGTCGCGGGCAGCCATGTGGATGTTGGAGAGCCACCCCCGTCGGCGCCCGCTGCCGCGCTCCACGGCCACGACCACGAGGTCCAGGGTGTGCACCGGCTTGACCTTGACCCAGCCCGCTCCGCGACGCCCGGCCTCGTAGGGCGCCTCCAAGGACTTCACGACCACGCCCTCGTGCCCGTCGGCCACGGCGGCCCGCGCGAACTTCTCCGCCGCGGCGGCGTCCGCCGTCACCAGCCGCGGCACCCGGTGCTGCTCGGGCACCAGGCCGGCGAGCAGCTCGGCGCGCTCGCGCGCGGGGGCCTCGAGCAGGTCGCGGCCGTCGAGGTGCAGCAGGTCGAAGAAGAACGGCGAGAGGGCCACGGCCGGGTCCTCGTGCCCGGCGGTCCGGGAGGACGTCTCCTGGAAGGGGCGCGGCCGCCCGCCGGGCCCCAGCGCGAGGGCCTCGCCGTCGAGGACGACGCGGTCGGCCGCCAGCGCCCGGACGGCGGCGACGACCTCAGGCAGGCGACCCGTGATGTCGTCGAGGCTCCGCGTCACCACGAGGACGTCGTCGCCGTCGCGGTGGGCCTGGACGCGGATGCCGTCCAGCTTGGTGTCCACCGCCACCTCGCCACCGGAGCCGACCCTCGCCACCGCCTCGACCACGCGGGCCGCCGAGGACGCGAGCATGGGGCGCACCGGCCGGCCCACCTCGAGGCGAAAGGCCGACAGGGCCTCGTCGCCGCCCGTGAGCGCCGCCGCGGCGGCGTCGCTGGTGGAGCCGGCCAGCATCGCGGCCCGACGCACGGCGGCGAGCGGCACGCCGGCTGCCCTGGCCACGGCCTCCTGGACGAGGGCGTCGAGGGCGCCCTGCCGGACCTCGCCGGTGACCAGGCCCCGCAACCACGCCTGCTCTTCGCCCGTGGCGCGCGCGAACAGGTCTGCGACGGCGTCGGCGCGGGCCGCCTGCGAGCCGGGGCCGGACAGCCGGCCCAGGCGCGTGAACGCCTCGTCCACCTCGCGCACCGTGAGCGTGGACGTCTCCGCCGCCTCCGGCAGGTCGCGGAGGCCGCGCCAGCCGACGCCGGTGCGACGCTGCCGCAGCCTGCCGCCGAGCCAGGTGGTGACGACGTCGACCTCCTCGGCGTCCGCCGGGTCGACCCGGGCCAGCAGGGCCGCCAGGGCCGCCACCTTCCCGGTGCGCTTGCGGGTGCCTGCCACGGCGGCGGAGGTGTCGACGATGTCGGCGAGGAGCACGGGCCCATGCTGGCAGGCGTGGTGGCGCGCGCGGGGTGGCGCCGCGACTACGGTGGCGCCGTGAGCCTCACCCGCCCCTCGCCGACCGCGGGGCAGCCGCGGCCGGCCCGCCCCGCGGTCCGGGTGTGGCGGCCGGACTGGCCCTGCCAGATAGGTCTCACGCTCGCCGGGCATCGCCACGGTCGCGGCGACCCGACCTTCCGGACGGACGGCGGCGGGCGGTGGTGGCTCGGCAGGCGGACCCCCGAGGGCCCCGCGACGCTGGTGCTCGAGGCCCGGCCGGCGGAGGGCGCGGTGCGGGCCGGCGCCTGGGGCGCCGGGGCCGCCTGGATGCTCGACCGCGTGCCCGACCTGCTCGGGGCGGCCGACGACCCGCGCGGGTTCGAGCCCCGCCATCCGGTCCTCGCCGAGGCGGCGCGGCACCACCCGCACCTCCGCGTGGGCCGCTCGGGACTGGTGCTGGAGGCGCTCGTGCCCGCGGTGATCGAGCAGAAGGTCACCGGCCAGGAGGCGTTCGCCGGGTTCCGGCGCCTCGTGCACCGGTACGGCGAGCGCGCCCCGGGCCCGGGGGCGGCGTTGGGGCTGTGGCTGCAGCCGGACCCGGCGACGCTGCTCCGGGTGCCCTCCTGGGAGTGGCTGGCGATGCACGTCGACCCGCAGCGCTCGGGGACGGTGGTCCGGGCGGCGCGCGTCGCGACGTCCCTCGAGCGGGCGGTCGACCTCGCCCCACCCGAGGTGGACCGGCGCCTGCGCACCGTGCCCGGCCTCGGCGAGTGGACCAGCGCGGAGGTGCGACAGCGGACGCTCGGTGACCCGGATGCGGTCAGCTTCGGCGACTACCACGTCGCGAAGGACGTGGGCTGGGCGCTCGCCGGCGCCCCCTTCGGTGACGAGGAGATGCGGGCCTACCTCGAGCCCTGGCGCCCGCACCGCAACCGCGTCGTCATGCTGCTGGGCGCCGCGGGCCTGCACCGCCCGCGCCGGGGGCCGCGGATGGCGCCGCGCACCCACCTCCCGGCGCGCTGAGACTCAGAGCAGCGGGCGGAGGGGGCCCAGCACCATCTCGGTGAACTTGCGGTGGAAGGACCGCGCGTGCCAGCCGGACGCCGTGAGCTCGTCGCAGTTGGACTCGTCGGTCTCGAAGATCGCCTCCATCGTCGCGGCCAGGCCGGGGTCGATGACCTCGACGTTGATCTCGTAGTTGCCCTGCAGGCTCAGCCGGTCGACGTTGGCCGTCCCGACGGTCGACCAGCTGCCGTCGACGGTCGCCGTCTTGGCGTGCACCATCGCGTCGCGAAAGGCGAAGATCCGGACGCCCGCGGCGAGCATCTGGGCGTAGTACCCCCGCGAGATCCAGTCCGCCACCACGTGGTTCGAGGTGCGGGGCAGGAGCAGCCGGACGTCGACGCCGCGCCCCGCTGCCTGGGCGAGGGCATCGACGAAGTCCTGGTCCGGGATGAAGTAGGCGACCGTCATCCAGATGTTCCGGCTGGCCCGGTGGATGGCCTCGAGGTACATCGACCGGATGGGGAACATCCACAACCGGGGCACGTTGCGCTGGAACCGGATCCGGGGGTCCCAGGTCGAGGCCGTCTCGAGCAGCAGCGGCTGCTCGCTGTGCCGGATCAGGCGCCGCCGGTGCAGGTTCCAGAAGTCCGCGAAGGCGCGCTTGAGGTCCCAGACGCCGGGACCGGTGATCCGCACGTGCGTGTCGCGCCACTCGGTCGCGTACGGCGTCCCGATGTTGTAGCCGCCGACGAACCCGACCTCGTCGTCGACGACCAGGATCTTGCGGTGGTCGCGCCCGTAGCGCCGCAGGTCGAAGAACCGCCAGCCGCCGTTGTAGACCGGGTAGCGCAGCGCCGTCACCGAGGCCGGGAAGTGCTTGAACCGCGGCGAGACCACGAGGTTGGCGAAGCCGTCGTAGATGACGTGCACGTCCACGCCGCGCTCCGCGGCGGCCACGAGCGCCGCCTTGAACCGCTCGCCGACCGCGTCGGCCTTCCAGATGTAGGTCTCGAGCAGGATCTGGCGCTTCGCGCCCTCGATCGCGGCGAGCATGTCGGCGTAGAGGTCCTGCCCGAAGGTGTAGGTGGTGATGCTCCCCTCGCCGATGCTGACCTCCTGCGGAGGGGTCGTCGGAAAGGGCTTCGGGCGCTTGCCCCGGCGCCGGTAGGAGTCCACCAGCGAGAGGCCCAGCGCCAGGGCGAGCTGCACCCCGAAGATGCTGAGCAGCACCCGGCGCAGGAGGCCGACCCAGCGCCCAGCGGAGGTTCGGGAGCGTGGCACGGGGCCAACCTAGCGGCCCGTTGGAGCCCTGTCCGGTGTCACCCGCCGCAGCCGGGGGCGATGTCGGCGCCCGGACGTAGGCTCTTCGCATGCGACCCACCACCGACCTCGAGCGTCGCGTCGCCCCCTTCGAGGTGGAGGCCGACTACTCCCCCAGCGGGGACCAGCCGGCTGCCATCGCCGAGATCCGGCGTCGGATCGAGGGGGGCGAGCAGGACGTCGTCCTGCTCGGCGCCACCGGCACCGGCAAGACGGCCACGGTGGCCTGGGCCGCCGAGCAGCTGCAGCGCCCGGTGCTGGTGATGCAGCCCAACAAGACGCTCGCCGCCCAGTTCGCGAACGAGCTGCGCCAGCTCTTCCCGCACAACGCGGTGGAGTACTTCGTCTCCTACTACGACTACTACCAGCCGGAGGCGTACGTCCCGCAGACCGACACCTACATCGAGAAGGACTCCTCGATCAACGAGGAGGTGGAGCGGCTTCGGCACTCCGCCACCAACTCGCTGCTCACGCGCCGCGACGTCATCGTGGTCTCGACCGTCTCCTGCATCTATGGCCTGGGCACCCCGCAGGAGTACGTGGACCGCATGGTCCGCCTCAGGGTGGGCGAGGAGCGCGACCGCGACTCCCTGCTGCGCCGGCTGGTGGAGATCCAGTACACCCGCAACGACATGAGCTTCACCCGCGGCACCTTCCGGGTGCGCGGGGACACCCTCGAGATCTTCCCGATGTACGAGGAGCACGCCGTGCGCGTCGAGTTCTTCGGCGACGAGGTCGAGCGCCTGATGACCCTGCACGCGGTGACCGGCGAGGTGATCACCGAGGACCAGGAGCTCTACGTCTTCCCCGCGTCGCACTACGTGGCCGGACCGGAGCGCATGGAGCGGGCGATCGGCGGGATCGAGGCCGAGCTGGAGGAGCAGCTCGCGACCTTCGAGAGGCAGGGCAAGATGTTGGAGGCACAGCGGCTGCGCATGCGCACGACCTACGACGTGGAGATGATGCGCCAGGTCGGCTCCTGCTCGGGCATCGAGAACTACTCGATGCACATCGACGGCCGCGACCGCGGGTCGGCCCCGAACTGCCTGCTCGACTACTTCCCCGAGGACTTCCTGCTCGTCATCGACGAGTCGCACGTGGCGGTGCCGCAGATCGGAGGCATGTACGAGGGCGACATGTCCCGCAAGCGCAACCTCGTCGAGCACGGGTTCCGCCTCCCCAGCGCGATGGACAACCGGCCGCTGAAGTGGGAGGAGTTCCAGACCCGGATCGGCCAGACGGTCTACCTCTCCGCCACCCCCGGCGACTACGAGCTGGACAAGGTCGGCGGCTCGACGCCGCCCCACGTCGTGGAGCAGATCATCCGACCGACGGGCCTGATCGACCCCGAGGTGGTGGTCAAGCGGACCAAGGGCCAGATCGACGACCTCATCGGCGAGATCCGCGAGCGGGCGGAGAAGAACGAACGGGTCCTGGTCACCACGCTGACCAAGAAGATGTCGGAGGACCTCACCGACTACCTCCTCGACGCCGGCATCCGCACTCGCTACCTGCACTCCGAGGTCGACACGCTGAAGCGGATCGAGCTGCTGCGCGACCTGCGGCTGGGGGAGTACGACGTGCTCGTCGGGATCAACCTCCTGCGCGAGGGCCTCGACCTGCCGGAGGTGTCGCTGGTCTCGATCCTGGACGCCGACAAGGAGGGCTTCCTGCGCTCGGACAAGTCGCTGATCCAGACGATCGGCCGCGCAGCCCGCAACGTCTCGGGCCAGGTGCACATGTACGCCGACGCGATCACGCCGTCGATGGAGGCGGCGATCGACGAGACGAACCGGCGCCGCGAGAAGCAGGTCGCCTTCAACCGCGAGCACGGGATCGACCCGACGCCCCTGCGCAAGAAGATCGCCGACATCACGGAGATGCTGGCGCGGGAGGACGAGACGACGCAGCAGCTGCTGGAGACCTGGGCCGGCACCGAGGCCAAGGGTCGCGCCGGCGGCGTGAAGGCGAAGGCGCCCGTGCCCGCCCTGCGCCAGGGGGACGACGTCGGACGGCACGCCTCGGACCTGCCCGACGCCGACCTCGCCCAGCTGGTCCAGGACCTCACCGCGCAGATGCACGAGGCGGCGGCGGAGCTGCAGTTCGAGGTCGCCGCGCGGCTGCGCGACGAGATCTCGGAGCTGAAGAAGGAGCTGCGCCAGATGCTCGAGGCGACCAAGTAGCCCCGCGCTCTCAGGCGCGCGCCGGCGGCCGGCCGCGCCGCGGGGCGAGGCGTGCGACGAGCGGGAGCAGGGCGAGGATCACCAGCAGCCGGAAGAGCTGCACGGCCAGCACGTAGGTGACGTCGGAGCCGGCGTCCGCGGCCGTGGCCAGCACGGCGAAGAGCCCGCCTGGGGTGGTGGCCAGGTAGGCGGTCAGCGGGTCCACCTCCGTGGTCGCCGCGAGGACCACGCCCAGGCCGGCGCAGAGCAGCACGAGCAGCAGGACGAGCGCGAGGACCGCGGGGAGCATCCGGGCGATCGAGCGCACGCTGTCGCGCGTGAAGCGCAGCCCGACCTGCACGCCGATGATCAGGAAGCCGAGCCACTGGGCCGCGCGCGGCACGGCCACCGGGCCGAGCACCTCCGTGCTGGCCAGCACTCCCGCCACCAGGAGGGCGCCCAGCAGCGCCGCCGTCGGCACCGGGACCAGGCGCGCCAGCAGCAGCCCGGCGGCGACCGAGACGACGACGAAGGCCAGGTCCGCCGCCAGCGACGTGCCCGGGTCCGTGAGCGAGCCCTGGCCGAGCTCGGGGCGGAAGACCACCGCCGCGACCACCGGCATCACGATCAGCACGAGCAGGACGCGCAGGTACTGCACCACTGTGACCACCCGGTCGTCGGCCCCGAGGTCGTGGGAGACCGCGACCACGCCGGAGGCGCCGCCCGCGACGAGGGCGAAGACGCCGGTGACGGGGGAGACGTCCCGCCGCAGCGCCAGCAGCCGCCCCGCGCCCAGCGAGAGCCCCAGCGTGCCGAGCGTGACCAGGACGATCGGCAGGGCGTCGCCCGCGATGCCGCGGAGCGCGGCACCGGTGACCTGGGCACCGATCGTGACGCCGATCAGAGCCTGCCCCGCGCGAAAGACCCCGGGGGGCAGGGCGAGCCGCACCGGGGAGCGCAGGGCATGCAGCAGGCCGCCGGCGAGTGCCCCGAAGAGGACGGGCGACGTCAGCCCGGCGAGCCCGAGCGCAACCGTCGTGGCGGCGGTGACGGCCGCGACCTCGAGCCAGCCGCGCGCCCGCGCGGCGGTCTCGCCGGGAGTCATCGTGCCTCCGCTCCGGGGCGCACGACCGGTCTAGGCACCGGGTGTCAGGCGCCGCCCTTCCGACCCCGAGACGCTAGCGTGGGTCCCGATGACCGTGGGGCGCGGTCCCGGACGAACAGGAGGGCCCGCCGTGACGGAGGCCCTGGACCGGGACGACTCGGTGGTCCTCGACGGCGTCGAGGTGCTGCTGTCGCCGCAGGAGCACGCGCTCCTGCGGGTGCTCGCGGGCGAGCCGGGCCGGGCCTGGCCCCGCGGCGACCTCGCGCGTGCGGTCTTCGCCGGCGAGGTGGGGGCCACGGACCTGCTGATCGACGTCCAGGTCGCGGCGCTCCAGCGCAAGCTGCGCCGGGCGAGACCGGGACGGGAATGGATCGACACCGTCGACGGGACGTCGTACGCCTTCGTCGGCTGAGTGCTGCACGTCGAACACCCGGGCGCGGGATGCTCGACCTCCGAGGCGTCGCGGGGCAGGATCGGCGCATGCCGTCCGAGCTGGAGACCGACCTTCTCGTGGTCGGGGCGGGGCCGACGGGGCTCTACGCCACCTACTACGCCGGCTTCCGGGGGCTGCGCGTGGCCGTCGTGGACTCCCTGCCCGAGCTCGGGGGGCAGGTCACGGCGATGTATCCCGAGAAGGCCATCCTGGACGTCGCCGGCTTCCCCTCCGTCAAGGGCCGCGACCTCGTCACCGGCCTCGCGGAGCAGGCGGCCACGGCGGAGCCGACCTACCTGCTCGAGCGCACGGCCACGGCGCTCGAGCAGCGTGAGGACGGCGTCGTCGTCGTGCTCGACGACGACAGCCGCATCAGCGCCGGCGCCGTGCTGATCACCGCCGGCATCGGCCGCTTCACCCCCCGCCCCCTCCCGGCGGGAGAGGGGTGGCTCGGGCGCGGCATGGAGTTCTTCGTGCCGAGCTTCGAGCCCTACGCCGACCTGGACGTCGTGGTGGTCGGCGGCGGCGACAGCGCCTTCGACTGGGTGCAGCACCTCGAGCCGGTGGCCCGCAGCGTGACGCTCGTGCACCGCCGGGACCGCTTCCGGGCGCACGCGCGCACCGTCGAGGAGGTGCGCGCCTCGTCGGCCCGGATCATCACCCCCGCCGAGGTCACGGCGCTGCGCGGGGACCCGACCCTCTGCGAGGTCGACGTCACCCGGGGCGACGAGGTCACGACGCTCCCCGCGCAGGCCGTGATCGCGGCGCTCGGCTTCGTCGCGGACCTCGGGCCCCTGGAGGACTGGGGGGTCGAGGTCCAGAAGCGACAGATCCTCGTCGATCCCGCGATGCACACGAACGTCCCGAGGGTCTTCGCCGCCGGTGACATCACGGACTACCCGGGCAAGGTCCGGCTGATCGCCGTGGGGTTCGGGGAGGCGGCGACAGCCGTGAACAACGCCGCCGTCGCCATCGACCCGAGCGCCCACGTCTTCCCGGGCCACTCCAGCGAGGCCGGCTGAGATGTCGGGGCGCGACCGGGTGCGGATGGACGAGCGCGAGACCCGCGCCTTCCTCGAGGGCGCCGCAGACCGGCTGGCGAAGCTCCAGGTGGCCACGGTCGGCGCCGACGGGCACCCGCACCTCACGACGCTGTTCTTCGTCCTCCGCGACGACCTGATCTGCTTCTGGACGTACGCGACCAGTCAGAAGGTGCGCAACCTCGAGCGCGACGACCGGGTCGCGGTGCTCGTGGAGGCCGGCCTGGCCTACGACGAGCTGCGGGGCGTGTCGGTGCGCGGTCGCGCCGAGATCGTTCGCGACCCGGACCGGGTCCTGGCCATCGGCACCGCGGTCGCGTGCCGGATGCTGGGCGTCGCCAGCGCGGAGGAGCTGGGGGACGAGGGCCGCGGCCTCGTGGCCCAGCAGGCCCGCAAGCGGGTCGCGGTGGTGGTGCACCCGGAGCACGTCGCGACGTGGGACCACGGCAAGGACCGGGGGCCGTGAGCGGCCGCCGAGGCGGCGCCGTCGCCCCGGGGCCCACGCAGTAGCCTGTCCCGCGACCACCGGCGGTCGCCCCGTGACCGAGCCCGCCGGACGAATCGCGAGGGGAGACCGCCGGGTGCGCGTGGCACTGCTGTCCTACCGGAGCAAGCCGCACTGCGGCGGCCAGGGGGTCTACGTCCGGCAGCTCAGCCGCGCCCTCGTCGCGCTGGGTCACGAGGTCGAGGTCTTCTCGGGCCCGCCCTACCCCGACCTCGACCCGGGGGTTCGCCTCACCCGGGTGCCGAGCCTCGACCTCTACCGCGAGCCGGACCCGTTCCGGATGGTCTGGCCGTGGGAGATGCGGGACCTCACGGACGCGTGGGAGTTCCTCGTCATGTGCACGGGCGGCTTCCCCGAGCCACGCACGTTCAGCCGCCGCACCGCGCGCCTCCTGCGCCGGCGCGCCGACGACTTCGACGTCGTGCACGACAACCAGACGCTCGGTCCCGCGCTGCTCGACGTCGCCGCGCGACTGCCGCTCGTCACCACGATCCACCACCCGATCACGGTCGACCGGCGCATCGACCTGGCCGAGGCCACGACCCGCCGGCGGCGGCTCAGCCTGCGCCGGTGGTACGGGTTCGTCCGCAGCCAGGCTCGGGTCGCCCGTCGGCTCGAGCGGGTGCTCACGGTCTCGGAGTCCTCGCGCCGCGACATCGTCGAGGAGTTCGGCGTCGACCCCGCCCGCGTCGACGTGGTGCCCCTCGGCGTCAGCGAGGCCTTCCGGCCGCCGGCGGGGCCCCGCGTGCCCGGCCGCATCGTGGCCATGGCGAGCGCCGACGCGGCCCTGAAGGGCATCCCCACCCTCCTCGAGGCCGTCGCCAAGCTGCGCACCGAGCGCGACGTGGAGCTCCTGCTCGTGGCTCGCCCCCAGCCGGGGGGGCGCACCGAGCGGCTGGTCGCCGACCTCGACCTCGGCGACGTGGTGCGCTTCGTGCACGGCGTCGGCGACGCCGAGCTGGTGGAGCTGATGGGCTCGGCCGAGGTCGGCTGCGTGCCGTCGCTGCACGAGGGGTTCTCGCTGCCCACGGTGGAGCTGATGGCCTGCGGGACCCCGCTGGTCGTCTCGCGCGCCGGCGCCATCCCGGAGGTGGTGGGTGAGGACGGCGTCTGCGCCGACCTGGTCCCGCCCGGCGACGTCGACGCGCTCGTCCAGGCGCTCGGGGCCATGCTCGACGATCCCGAGCGTCGGGCGCGGCTGGGCGCGGCGGGTCACGCCCGGGCGCGCGAGCACTTCAGCTGGCGGGCCGTGGCCGAGGCCACGGCCGGTGTCTACGACCAGGCGGTGCGCGCCCGCGCAGGCCGCCGGTCGCCGGAAGGAGCGGCCTGATGCTGACCGTCGACTTCGAGCGCCTGGGCCTCCGGCCCGGTGAGCGCGTGCTGGACATGGGCTGCGGCGCCGGCCGCCACGCCTTCGAGATGTATCGGCGCGGCGCCGACGTGATCGCCCTCGACCAGGACGCCGACGAGCTGGCCGACGTGCGCGAGCTCTTCGCCGCGATGCGCGAGGAGGGGCAGGTGCCCGCCGGCGCGGAGGCCGACGTGAAGGAGGGCGACGCCCTCGCGCTGCCGTTCGGCGACGGCGAGTTCGACCACGTCGTCGCGGCGGAGGTGCTGGAGCACGTCCCCGCCGACATCCAGGCGATCGGCGAGCTCGCCCGGGTGCTGCGACCCGGCGGCACGATGGCGGTGAGCGTGCCCCGGTGGTTGCCCGAGCTCGTCTGCTGGAAGCTCAGCACGGAGTACCACCGCACGCCCGGTGGGCACGTCCGGATCTACACCCCCGAGGAGCTGCTCGGGAAGCTGACGGCCACCGGCCTGGTGCACGAGGGCACGGCCTTCGCGCACGGCCTGCACACCCCCTACTGGTGGCTCAAGTGCGCCGTCGGCGTGACGCGCGACGACCACCCGCTGCCGCGGGCCTACCACCGGCTGCTGGTCTGGGAGATCGTCGCCCAGCCCCGGGTCCTGCGCTGGGCGGGGCGCGTCCTCGACCCCGCCATCGGCAAGAGCCTCGTGCTCTATCTGCGCAAGCCCGAGACGGCCCGTGCCTGACCGGACGGAGCGCACGACGGGCGTGCCCTGGGTCAGCGGCATCCTCGACGCCGAGGAGGTGGCGGCCACCGCCGCATCGATCGCGGCGGCGCAGGAGCCGGGCGGCAGCATCCCCTGGTCCACCGGGACGCACGCCGACGTGTGGAACCACGTCGAGGCGGCCATGGCCCTCCTCGTGGGCGGCGAGGTCGAGGCCGCGGAGCGCGCCTATGCCTGGGTGCCCCCGCTGCAGCGCGCCGACGGGTCCTTCCCCATGTCCGTGGTGGGCGACGACGTCGTCGACGACCGGGCCGAGGCCAACATGTCGGCCTACCTCGCCGTCGGCGTGTGGCACCACTGGCTGGTCCGCCGCGACATCGAGTTCGTCCGCGCGTACTGGCCCGTCGTGCACGACGCGCTCGACTTCGTCGTCGGCCAGCAGCTGCCCTTCGGGGGCATCGCCTGGGCCCAGGAGTGGGTGGGCGAGCCGGGCGAGCGGAGGCCGGGGCCCAGCAACACCGAGGCGCTGCTCGCGGGCTCGGCCAGCATCTACCAGTCCCTCCGCGCCGGCGTGGCCCTCGCCGACCTGATCGGCGACCCGCAGGTCGAGTGGGAGCTGGCCGGCGGCCGGCTCGGCCACGCGCTGCGGCACCACCGCGACCTCTTCCTGGACAAGTCGGCCTTCGCGATGGACTGGTACTACCCCGTGCTCGGCGGGGCCGTGCGGGGCGACGGCGGGGCGAGCCTCCTCGCCTCGCGCTGGGACGACTTCGTCGTGCCGCGGCTGGGCTCCCGCTGCGTCTCCACCAACCCGTGGGTCACGGCCGCCGAGACCTCGGAGCTCGTGATGGCGCTGGACGCGATCGGCGACCGGCGCCGTGCCATGCGCCTGCTCGCCGACGTGCAGCACCTGCGCGACCCGTCGGGCGCCTACTGGACGGGCTGGGTCTTCGGCGACGACCTGGTCTGGCCCCAGGAGCACACGACCTACACCGCGGCGGCGGTGGTCCTGGCGGTCGACGCGCTCGGGGAGCACCACGGCCATGCGACACCGGGCTCCGGGATCATGCGGGGAACCTCGCTCGCGGCGCACTTTCGCGGGCTGGCGCTGGAGTGCGGCTGCCCGTCCGACGGGGCGCGGCTCTCCCGCTAGGTCCCCGGCCCGGCCGCGTCCCGGCCGGCGACAGGATCGCCCGCGTCGCCGCTCACGCGGCAGAGCACCCGCACCGACCCCAGCGTCTCCACCTCCACGAAGACGCCCTCCGCCACAGCCCGCCGGTACACCTCGTACGGCGGTCGGCCACCGTCCGCCGGGTCCGGGAACACGTCGTGCAGCACGAGGAGCCCTCCCCGCCGAACCCAGGGCGCCCAGAGCTCGTAGTCGGCGTGCGCCGGCTCGTCGCCGTGGCCGCCGTCGACGAACAACATCGACAGGGGGGTCCGCCACAGGCGGGCCGCCGTGGCCGAGGCGGCCACCACGACGACCACGTGGTCCTCCAGGCCCGCCCCCTCCAGGGTGCGGCGCAGGAAGGGCAGCGTGTCCATGCGTCCGGTGCGGGGGTCCACCACCTCGGGGTCGTGGTGCTCCCAGCCGGCCTGGTTCTCCTCGGAGCCGCGGTGGTGGTCCACGGTGACCACGGTGCCTCCCACGGCGCGAGCGGCCCCGCCGAGCCACACGGCGGACTTGCCGCAGTAGCTGCCGACCTCGAGCACCGGGCCGTGCGGCAACCGCTGGCGCGCGAGCCGGTGCAGCAGCGCCCCCTCGGGCTCGGGCATGAAGCCGCGCGCCGCGCGCGCGTGGGGGAGCAGGTCGTCGGGCAGCTCGTCGGTCACGGTGCAGGAGGCTAGCGGTGCCCGGCCCTGGCGTGCTGCCAGCGCAGCCAGCGGTCGACGGCGTCGACGACGTGCAGGCTCCGCACCGACCAGAAGGTGTCGAAGGCGTGCTGCGTCCCGGGCAGCTCGGCGTAGGTGACGCTGTGCGCCGACGTCCGGCGGAGCTCGGCTACGAACCGGCGGGCCTGCTCGACCTCCACGAGGCTGTCGCTGCGCCCGTGCAGGACCAGGAAGTCGGGGGCGTCCGCCGTCACGCGCAGCAGCGGCGAGGCCCGCTCGTAGGTCGCCGGATCCACGTGGAAGGGGTGGGGGAACACGCGCGGCTGCAGGAAGGCGTCGCGCATCACGCGGGCCGACGCCAGCCCCGACGCGGCGGCGAGGTCGTAGACCCCGTACAACGGCACGCAGGCGCGCACCGAGGTGTCGGCCTCCTCGAAACCGGGCTGGAAGGCCGGGTCCTGCGGGGTCAGGGCCGTCATCGCGGCGAGATGGCCGCCGGCCGAGCCGCCCGTCACCGCGACGTGCGACGGGTCGCCGCCGTAGTCAGCGATGTGCTCGCGGACCCAGGCCAGCGCGCGCTTGACGTCGACCAGCTGCGCCGGCCACGGGTGCCGCGGCGCCAGCCGGTAGTTCGGGGCGACGCAGACCCAGCCGCGGCGGGCCATCCGGTTCATCAGCGCGAGCCCCTGGTGCTCCTTGGAGCCGACCACCCAGGCGCCGCCGTGGACCTGCACCAGCACGGGGGCATCGTGGACGAGCCGTTCGGGTCGGTAGATGTCGAGGCGCGCGCGCGAGCCGCCGATCGTGTACTGCACGTCTCGCTCGACGCGGACGCCCGGCTCGGACAGGCGGAACGGGCGCAGGAGGTGGCGCCACGGGAACGGCTCGGCGGGGTCCCCGGGGTCGCCGCCCTCCCGCTCCCAGTCCGCGCCGAGGCTGCCGGCCAGCTCCCGGTCGAGCAGGGCGCGCGAGGCCTGGGCCTGCCCGACGGCGGCCGCGAGGGCGGCCGCGTTGAGCGCCGCGAGCGACAGCCCGGCCGTCCGGCGAGGCCCCGGGGCGTCGCGCCACGCGCCTCGCGCGGCGTCGGCGAGCGTGGCTGCCATCAGCTGCGGGGCGAGCTCCCCGGTCAGCCAGCCGGCCACGAAGACGGCCATGGCGGTGCGCTGGCCGGGCACGGGCCGGAGCGCGTTGGCGGTGAGCGCGGCGGCGACGGCCTGGCGCAGGAGCAGTCCCATGGCGGGCGACCGGACGCCGCTCAGGCGGCGGGACGCAGCCGCTCGTCGAGGAAGGCGAGCACCCGGTCGACGGCGACCTGCTGACGCTGCTCGGTGACCGTGGAGTGACCACGGCCCTCGAGGTCCACCCGGATGAAGGCGTCGCCGAGGAGGTCGGTGAGCGTGTCGAAGCGGGTGCCGACGGCCGGGTCGGAGGCGTAGCGCAGGCCGAGCACCGGGCACCCTGACGCCGCGCGCTCCTGCACACGCGCCCGGTCGGCGGGGGAGAGGTTGAGGTCGGCGGCACGCCTGCTCCCGACGGCGAAGGGCACCGAGGGCTGGCAGAGGATCGGCGCGGCCACCGTCTCGTCCACCATCATCGCCAGCGCGAACCCCCCGGTGAAGCACATGCCGAGCGCGCCGACCCCGGGGCCGCCGAGCTCGGCGTGCAGCTCCGCCGCGAGGCTGCGCAGCCAGCCCGCGACGGGCGTGGTGACCCCCGTGGCGAGCTTGGTGAACTCCCGGGAGATGCAGACCTGTGCCATCGACCGCGCGACGGTGACCGGGCCGAAGGCGGCACCGGGGGTGCCGAAGAGGTGCGGCATCACCACGGTGTAGCCGGCCTCGACCAGCTCCTCACCGAAGCCGATGACGGCGGGCGTGAGCCCGGGGATCTCGTGCACCACGACGACGCCGGGGCCGCTGCCCCGGCGGTAGGTCGGGTGGGTCGTGGGGGTTCCGTCGACCGGGGCGGTGTGCTCGCTGCGCGTCCAGCTGGCCAGGTTGTCCATGGGCGTGCATCCTGCCAGCACCGGCCCCCGCCGGGGCCCCCTCCCGGCCGGCGTCACAATGAAGCCATGAGCAACCGGCTCGGCTTCGAGTACCGTCCCGGCGAGGAGAGCGACGTCCCCGCGACGGGCGCTGCGCACGAGGCCGCGCTCCGGTTCCGCGAGGTGCTCGGCCGCTTCGCCACGGGCGTGACCGTCGTGACGGGCATGCACGGCGGCGAGCCGGTGGGCCTGACCTGCCAGTCGTTCACGAGCGTCTCGCTGGAGCCCCCGCTGGTGCTGTTCGTGCCCGCGCGCACGTCGCGCGCCTGGCCCCGCATCGAACAGGCCGGCGCGTTCTGCGTGAACGTGCTGGCCCGCGACCAGGACGACCTCTCCGAGGTGTTCGCCTCGCGCGGCACGGACAAGTTCGCCGGCGTCGACTGGCACCCCGGCGTCACCGGGGCCCCGGTGCTGGCCGGCGGGGTCGCCTGGGTGGACTGCACGCTGCACGCCGTCCACGACGGCGGCGACCACCTGGTCGTGCTCGGTCGGGTGCGCGACCTCGGCTCCCGCGGGGAGGCGGACCCGCTCGTCTATCTCGAGGGCCGCTACCGGGGCACCGACTGAGCGGACGCGGCGACCCGCCGGGGGAACGCCGGGGGATCAGTCCCGTGCGGTGAGGACCAGCGGGCCCTCGTCGGTCACGGCGATCGTGTGCTCCATGTGCGCCCCGCGACACCCGTCGGCCGAGCGCAGGGTCCATCCGTCGGGGTCGGTGTAGATCTCGTCGGTGGTGTGCAGGAACCACGGCTCGATCGCGATGACGAGGCCGGGCTTGAGCTTGAAGCCGCGCCCCGGATGGCCGTCGTTGGGCACGTGCGGGTCGCCGTGCATCGTGCGCCCCACGCCGTGCCCGCCGAACTGCGTGTTGACGCTGAGCCCGGCGCGCCGGGCGACCCCACCGATGGCGTGACCGATGTCGCCGATGCGGTTCCCGGCCCGGGCCGCCTCGATGCCGGCGGCGAGGGCGCGGTCGGTCACGTCGATGAGCTCGAGGTCCTCCTGGCGGGGCGTCCCGACCACGAAGGACAGGGCGGAGTCGGAGACCCACCCGTCGACAGCGACCGCGAAGTCGAGGCTGACCAGGTCGCCGTCGACCAGCGTGTAGTCGTGCGGCAGCCCGTGCAGCACGGCGTCGTTGACGGAGGTGCAGATGACCTTGCCGAAGGGCGAGGCGCCGAAGGACGGGTGGTAGTCGATGTAGCAGGACTCGGCTCCGCGGTCGGCGATCATCTGGTGCGCCCACGCGTCGATCTCGAGCAGGTTCGTGCCCACCCCGACCTTGTCGCGCAGCGTCGCGAGCACCTCGGCGACGAACCGTCCGGCCGGACGCATCTGCTCGATCTGGGTCGGGGTGCGCAGCTCGATCATGGTCCCGAGCCTAGATCAGCCGACCCGGTGCCTCAGCCCGGGTAGTGGCGGTAGGGCGTCGTCCGGGCCACCGCGAGCGCGCGTCGCCAGGAGAAGGGCTTGGCCTGACGGTAGAGCCACGGGCGCGCGGCCCAGACGTAGCCGTCCACGTGCTCGGCCGCGAGCGCGCGCACGTCCGCCGGCATCTTCCACCCGGGGTTGGCCACGTCCGCGGTCGGCGGGATGCCGAGGGTGACGCAGCGCCACTGCCACCGCCGGCGGCAGGTGGGGGCGTTGTCGAAGCGGCCCCCGTGGTGCCGGCGGTTGTACTGCCAGGTGAAGCCCCGGCCGTTCTGCGCGGTGTCGACGGTGAAGTGCTTGTCGGCGTAGCCGGCCGCCGCCAGGGCCTCCACCACCTTCGCCCCGAAGCGCACCTCGCGGGGGGTGCCCTCGTAGTGCGTGCTGTTCAGGTGGAAGCCCCGGGCCACGTCGATCCCCGAGCCGATCAGGAGGTCCAGGGCATCGCGGGTGTCGAGGTGCAGCCAGCCCGCCGATCCCGCGTCGATGTAGACCGTCGTGCGGGGCAGGGCGGCGAGCGTGCGGGTCTGGTAGGCCACCAGCCTCTTGAGCACCTTCGAGCCGCCCGGGGCGCACATCTGGAACGGGCCGTCGGCCTGCACGATCACCTGGGCCCGCGTGTTGCCCAGCGCCCGGGCGAACTCGTCGACCCACCGTCGATAGCTCGCCTTCTCCCAGGCCGTCGGCAGCCGCCGGCAGGCCTCGCCCTCCCAGGGGGTGACGCGGAACGTGGTCATGGGCACCAGGACGTCCGGGTCCCCGCCCGTGGCGTTGGCGACGTAGTCGCGGACCTTCCGGCCGATCTGGTCGTCGGGGATCCAGGCGCCGAACCACTTCGCCTTCGGGCGCAGGGCGATCCGGCCGAGCATCCGCTTGTACCAGCCGCTTGCCCGCGTGTAGGGCCGCCACGCCATCTCGGCGTTCCCCTGGTAGACGCCCCAGCGGTGCCCGGCGAGCGGGTTGTCGGGCGCCCCGCGGGCACCCTCCGGTCGCGTCGGGTCAGCGGCGCCGGGCCAGCTCGCGCCGGGTGCCTCCTCCCCGGAGAGGCCGAGCCGCACCGGCTCCTGCGGTGCCTGCCGGTGGTGCACGAAGAGCACGGCGACGCTCGCGAGCAGCACCGCCGCGAGGGCGAGGACGACAGGAAGGCGGGCGTGGCGCGGGATCACCATCGTCACGCTAGGGAGCCGGCCCCGTCCGACCGGCGGTTTCGACCGAAGCCCGCCGTGACGGTCGCGCACGGTGACCCGTCCGGGGGGTGCGGGGGAGGCCCGAACGGTCCGGGGGCGACACCACCCCCTCGTGCGTCCCGCCGGACCTGTCGGTCGTTCTTGACGCGAAGCGGCGTCGGCGCCGCGCGTCGCCTGCTGTCCTTCTGACGTCCTTGCGGATTCGTTGAGGGAGAACACCGTGTGTGCATCCGGCGAGACCAACGCCCCTGGCGTGGCCACCGCCCCGTCGTCCCGACCCCGGGCGAGCCTCCGGGCGCGGGTGGCCGCCGGGCTCCGGCGCGGACTGGTCCTGGGGACCGGCTCGGCGCTCGCCGCCGGCCTGGCCGCCGGCGTCGCGCCGGCGGGGCCCGCGCCCGCCACCGACCCGGGCTCGCTGCGGCCCGTGGCCTCCACCAGCAGCGCCCCGCTGCGCACCTTCACGCTCAACGTCGCGTTCCCGATGGGCAAGTGGCGGGCCCGTGCTGACATGAAGCGGGCCCTGACCACCCTCGACGCCTCCGTGGGTGGGTTCCAGGAGATGTCGCAGCGGGTCGACCGGGAGAGCCTCATCGGGCTGCTCCGCGCGAACAACTGGGGCTGGTACATGCCGCGCCACGCCGGCGTCGCCACGCCCGTCGTCTTCGACCGCGAACGCTTCCGGCTGGTCGAGGGCACGTCGGTCAAGGTCCACGGCCCCGAGGCGGGCGTGACCCCCAGCCGCTTCATCAACGTGGTGAAGCTGCGCGAGCTCTCCACCGGCAAGATCTTCGGCGTCATCAACACCCACGCGATCTCCGGCGCCTCCCGCGACGCGCAGGCGAGCAACATGCACCGGATCCCACGGCTGCGCAAGCACATCCGGATGCTCCGCGACGAGATCCTGGCGCTGCACGAGGACACCGAGCAGGTCGTCGCCATGGGTGACCTCAACGTGAACTACCTCGCCGACCGGCGCCGCCGGGTCTGGGGCCTCCCGACCCGCGTGCTGGGGCCCGTCGTCAACTTCGACATGCCGCTGATCGGCTCTCGGGGTCTGCGCTCGCTGCTCGACTACACCATGAGCGTGCAGGGCGGGACGCTCGAGCGCACCGCCGGGCAGGTCGTGCGCGGCTTCAACTCCGACCACCAGGCCGTCGTCATCACCTACGACGTCGCGGACGTCTTCACCGCCGGCCCGCTGACCAACGCCCCGAGCGGGGGGAGCGAGGCGGCGCGGGTCGTGCTCGACCACTGGGCGAACGCCATCGAGAAGGCGGACCCGGGCACGACCGTGCGCGTCGCGACGCGTCGGATCCGGGACGCCGCGGTCACCGACGCGCTGCTGGCGGCCACCGCCCGCGGGGTGGAGGTCCGGGTCCTGGTCAACCGCGGGGCACGGACCGGCGAGGAGCGGCGGCTCGCCGACGCGCTGGGCGGCGCGTCGGGCTCGTGGCTCCGGCCCGCCGGCGCGGACAGCCAGGCCAGCTTCCTCCTCGTGGAGCGTGCCGGCGGCACGACGAACCTCACGCTCAGCACCTCGACCCCCGTGACCCGACGGGCCACCCGCGGTCTCGCCGACGCCTACCAGACCGCGGACTCGGCCGTGCACGGCGCGTTCCTGAAGACCTTCGAGGCCCTCGCGGGGGCCGACGTGTCCGTCGCCGGCCGCACCGGTGGGGCCGCCGGCGACCTGGCGGTGCGTTTCGGTCCGGTCGCCGACGGCGAGCGGGACCCCGTCGCCCGGGCCCTCGCGCCGGTCCGGTGCCACGACGCCGCCAGCCGGCGCACGCGGGACGGGCAGACCCAGGTCCGCGTCGCCGTCCGCGGCTGGCGCGGGCCGCGCGGCACCGCCCTGGCTCGCCAGCTGCGGGGCAAGGCCCGCTGGGGCTGCCACGTGCGGGTGCTCGCCGGCCCCGGAGTCACCAGCTGGATCGTGCACGTGCTGCGCCGCGGCGGAGCCGACGTGCGCCGCGTCGCGGTGAGCCAGGCGATGCTCCAGGTGGACGGCCACTACGGACGCGACCGCGACGCGCAGGTCACCTGGGCGGGAACGCACACCTTCGACGAGCGGGGGCTGAACCGGGTCTCGCAGACCGTCGTCTCCCGCTCGGAGCCGACGCTGGTCGCCTACCGCCGTCAGTTCGAGGAGCGCTGGCGGGATCGCGGCTGAGGCCGAGCCGGGCCGGCGGGGTCACCAGCCACGCGCGCGCCACTCGGCCAGGTGCGGGCGCTGCTCGCCCAGCCGCCCGTCGTCGCCGTGACCCGGGTAGAACCAGGTCTCGTCCGGCAGGGTTCCGAAGACGCGGGCCTCGACCTGGTCGACCAGCAGCCGGAAGGCGTCGACGTCGCCGAAGGTGGCGCCCACGCCACCGGGAAAGAGCGAGTCGCCGGTGAACAGGTGCGGCCGGCCCCCCGGGTCGTCGTAGCGCAGGGCCACCGAGCCGGGCGTGTGGCCCGCGAGTGCGATCACGGACAGGTGCTGGCGCCCCAGGGCCACCTCGTCGCCGTGCTCCAGGCGCCGGACGACCTCGACCCCGGTCTGCTCCTCGATCGCGGCCGCGTCCGGCTCGCCGGCCAGGGTCGCGGCACCGGTCCGCTGCACGACCGCGGCCAGGGCCCGGTGGTGGTCCCAGTGCTGGTGGGTGGTCACCACGGTGGCGAGCCCGCGGTCGCCGACGAGCTCGAGCAGGCGGTCCGGCTCGTCGGCCGCGTCGATCAGCAGCTGCTCGCCGGTCTCGCGGCAGCGGAGCAGGTAGCAGTTGTTCGACATCTGCGGGTCGACCGCCACCTTGGTGATGGTGAGCGCGCCGAGCTCGCGGACGTCGCTCGGTCCGCCCGGCGCCACGGCGCCCGTGTAGTCAGCTTCTCGGTCGTCCGGCATGCCGCCCACCCTAGGTGGCCGGGGCGACCCTGACCGTCGCCGCGTCGTGGCGGTCGGCCTAGCGCCACCGGCCGAGCGAGGGGGGCCGGCCGGCCGAGGCGTGCAGCCCCGCCCGGTCGCCCCGACCCACGAGCCACCAGGCGAGCGAGGCCACCGGCCCGGTGACCACCATCGCGTCGTCGACCGGCTCGTCGAGCCACCAGGTGCGCCCGAGGTCGTCGGCCCGCAGGCCCAGCGGCCCGCCACCGGCCCGGTCGGCCAGGGCCCGCTCGAGCAGCGCGATCGCGAACTCCTGCGGCCAGTCACCGGGGCCGTAGCCCACGTCGAGGTCCGCGTGGTGCACCTCGACCTCGCGCCGCCGGGTGGAGGGGAGCAGGAGCACCGGCACCGGCGGCTCCCCCGGGAGGCGTCTGAAGGTGGCGTCCCAGTGGCCGGGGTCGAGCCGGTCGAGCAGGGACCGGAACCGGCCGGTCCCCTCCAGCAAGCGGTCCCACAGCACGTCCACCGGCTCGGCCGCCACCACCTCGATCTCGGCGTCCCGTGCCTCCCGCGCCGGATACATCGGGACCGCGTCGCCGCTGAGCACGCCCTCGAGCACGGTCGCGACCGCCTCGGCGTGCAGCGCGAGGTGGGCCACCACGTGCGCCCGCGACCACCCCGGCAGCAGGGAGGGCTCCCGCAGGTCGGCGTCGGTGAGGCCGTCGACGTCCCGCAGGAGGCGGTTGTCCGCCTCGCGCAGGCCGGTCCACTCCGCGGGGTCCTCGTGCCGCGCCGCGTCCTCGGGGGGTGCCATCTGCCCATCCAACAACACAGAGCCCCCGCGCGGGAGGGGCCGAGAGGGGAGCGGCCCCGCGAATGGGGTGGGGGTTGGGACCCCGTGAGAATCTGGTGCGCGTCACGGCTGCCGCCCCGCGCGGCGACTTGCGGCGGCCGCCCCGACGACGAACACTTGTTCGAACCACGCACCCCGCGCCCAGGAGACCAGGAGTACCGTGTCGGACCAGCTGATCATCCGGGGTGCCCGCGAGCACAACCTCAAGGACGTCTCGCTGGACCTGCCCCGCGACTCGCTCATCGTCTTCACCGGGCTGTCGGGCTCGGGCAAGTCCTCCCTGGCCTTCGACACGATCTTCGCCGAGGGGCAGCGGCGCTACGTGGAGTCTCTCTCCGCCTACGCCCGGCAGTTCCTCGGCCAGATGGACAAGCCCGACGTGGACTTCATCGAGGGCCTCTCGCCGGCCGTGTCCATCGACCAGAAGTCGACCTCCCGCAACCCGCGGTCCACGGTCGGCACGATCACCGAGGTCTACGACTACCTCCGCCTGCTCTACGCGCGGGTCGGCCGGCCGCACTGCCCGACCTGCGGCGCGCCGATCGAGAAGCAGACCCCGCAGCAGATCGTCGACCGGGTGCTGGCGCTCGAGGAGGGCCGCCGCTTCCAGGTCCTCGCGCCGGTGGTCCGCGCCCGCAAGGGCGAGTACGCCGAGCTCTTCCGCCAGCTGCAGACGCAGGGCTTCTCCCGCGCCCGCGTCGACGGCACCACGCACCCGCTCGACGCCGTGCCGGCGCTGGACAAGCAGAAGAAGCACACCATCGAGGTGGTCGTGGACCGGCTGGCGGTCAAGGCCACGGCCAAGCAGCGGCTCACCGACTCCGTCGAGACCGCGCTGGGCCTCGCGAGCGGGCTGGTGCTGCTGGACTTCGTCGACACCCCGCCGCCGGAGTCGGACGACGGCGGCGCCAGCCGCGAGCTGCGCTTCTCCGAGCGGATGTCGTGCCCCAACGAGCACGAGCTCGACACGGACGAGCTCGAGCCGCGCTCGTTCTCCTTCAACTCGCCCTTCGGTGCGTGCCAGGAGTGCCACGGGCTCGGCACCCGGATGGAGGTCGACCCCGAGCTCGTCGTCCCCGATCCGACCGCGACGCTGGGGGAGGGCGCCATCCAGCCCTGGAACGGCGCGCACGTCGCCGACTACTTCCTGCGCCTGCTCGGGTCCCTCGGCGACGAGGTGGGCTTCGACCTCGACACCCCGTGGGAGGAGATGCCCGCCAGGGCGCGGCGCATCATCCTGACCGGGCACGCCGCACGCGTGCACGTGCGGCACCGCAACCGCTACGGACGCGAGCGGTCCTACTACACCTCCTTCGAGGGGGTGCAGTCCTACATCGAGCGCCGGCACCGGGAGGCGGAGACCGACACCAGCCGCGAGCGGTTCGAGGGCTACATGCGCGAGGTGCCCTGCCCCGCCTGCGGCGGCAGCCGGCTCAAGCCGGTGTCGATGGCGGTCACGCTGGGCCCGAAGGAGTCCGGAGGCCTCAACATCGCCGAGGTGTGTGCGCTCCCGATCAGCGAGGCGTCGGCCCACCTGGGTGGGCTGGAGCTGTCCTCCCGCGAGCGCCAGATCGGCGAGCGGGTGCTGCGCGAGATCCAGGAGCGCCTGGCCTTCCTGCTCGACGTGGGGCTCGACTACCTGTCCCTGGACCGGGCCGCCGGGTCGCTCTCGGGGGGCGAGGCCCAGCGGATCAGGCTGGCCACCCAGATCGGCGCCGGCCTCGTCGGGGTGCTGTACGTGCTCGACGAGCCCTCCATCGGCCTGCACCAGCGCGACAACCGCCGGTTGATCGACACCCTCGAGCGGCTGCGCGACCTCGGCAACACCCTGATCGTGGTCGAGCACGACGAAGACACCATCCGCGCCGCGGACTGGGCCGTCGACATCGGCCCCGGCGCCGGGGAGCACGGGGGCCAGGTCGTGCACAGCGGCACCGTCGCCGGCCTGCTCGACCACCCCGACTCCCGGACGGGGCGGTACCTCTCGCGGCGCGAGGAGATCCCCGTCCCCGCCGTGCGCCGTCCGCTCACGCCGGGTCGGGGGCTGACCGTGCACGGGGCCAGGCAGAACAACCTGCACGACGTCACCGTCGACTTCCCGCTGGGCACCTTCACCGTGATCACCGGGGTCTCCGGGTCGGGCAAGTCCACGCTGGTCAACGACATCCTCTACACGGCGCTCGCCCGGCACCTCTACAACGCCCGCGCCGTCCCGGGGCGGCACCGGCGGATCAGCGGCCTCGAGCACGTGGACAAGGTGATCCACGTCGACCAGTCGCCCATCGGCCGGACGCCGCGGAGCAACCCGGCGACCTACACCGGCGTCTTCGACCACGTCCGCAAGCTCTTCGCCTCGACCGCCGAGGCCAAGGTGCGCGGCTACCAGCCCGGTCGCTTCTCGTTCAACGTCAAGGGCGGCCGGTGCGAGGCGTGCTCCGGCGACGGGACGCTGAAGATCGAGATGAACTTCCTGCCCGATGTCTACGTGCCCTGCGAGGTCTGTCACGGCGCCCGCTACAACCGGGAGACGCTGGAGGTGCACTACAAGGGCAAGACGATCGCCGAGGTCCTCGACATGCCCATCGAGGAGGCCGCGGAGTTCTTCGCGGCCGTGCCGGCCATCGCGCGGCACATGTCCACCCTGTGCGAGGTGGGGCTCGGCTACGTGCGGCTCGGGCAGCCCGCCACCACGCTCTCCGGCGGCGAGGCGCAGCGCGTCAAGCTCTCCTCCGAGCTGCAGAAGCGCTCGACGGGACGCACCGTCTACGTGCTCGACGAGCCGACGACGGGCCTGCACTTCGACGACATCCGCCGACTCCTCGGCGTCTTGTCGGGGCTGGTCGACAAGGGCAACACGGTGCTGGTGATCGAGCACAACCTCGACGTCATCAAGACCGCCGACTGGCTGATCGACATGGGGCCGGAGGGTGGCTCCCGCGGGGGCACCGTGGTCGCGACGGGCACGCCCGAGGAGGTCGTCGCGGTCGAGGCGAGCCACACGGGCCGGTTCCTGGCGCCCATGCTGGAGGGCCGCCGCGCGGCCGTGGCCACCGAGCACGGCACCGAGGCCGCCCGCCGGGCCGCCGAGCGCGCCACCGCCGCCATCGCCGACGCGACCGAGGTGACCGAGGGGTCCGCGGGCCCCGAGGAGCCCACGGCCCGCCGGACGGTCGCCGCCAAGGTGACCGCGGGCACGAGGCAGGCGGCGACGGCGCGGAAGACAGCCAAGAAGACCGCGAAGAAGGCGCCGACCAAGACGGCGACCAAGACGGCGACGAAGACGGCGACCAAGACGGGCGGCAGCAGGAAGACCCCGGCACCGCGTCCGGGGCGCAAGACCCGACCGCCGGCGGGGTGAGCAGGTCGGCCCACCCCCCGCCGCTCGGTTCACAGCGGTCGTTCAGCAACCCCCGCTAGGCTCACCGCCACCGTCGCGCCGTCCGGCTGCGGCCGCCCGACCGCACCACTCCCGCGGAGGAGCACTTCCATGACGTCGACCCACGGCCCCTCGTGCCCCGCCACCTGCGCCTGCACCGTCTCGACCGAGCGACCGGTCGCCGGCCTGTCGCGGCGGCACGCCCTCGCCGGCGTCGCCGCCACCGGCCTCGGCGCCTCCCTGCTCGCGGCCTGCGGCGGCAGCGACTCGGGCGGCTCGGCCTCCGGCGGCTCGGGTGACTCGGCCTCCGGCGGCTCGGGCGACTCGGGTGGCGGCCAGGCCGGCCCGCTCGCGGCCACCTCGGAGATCCCCGAGGGCGGCGGCACGATCTTCGACGACGCGGGCGTGGTGGTGACCCAGCCGGCCGCGGGGGAGTTCATGGCCTTCTCGACCACCTGCACCCACCAGGGCTGCCCGGTCAACGAGGTCGCCGAGACCATCGTCTGCCCGTGCCACGGCAGCCAGTTCTCGATCGAGGACGGCTCGGCTGTCCAGGGCCCCGCCCAGGACCCGCTGCAGGAGATCCCGATCACGGTGGAGGGCGACCAGATCGTCCTCGGCTGAGGCTCTCGACCGAGGGTGGCGGCCCCGCCGGGAGTCGGGGACGACTCGTAGGGTTGGGCCGTGGGCTCGCCAGCGTCGTACCGTCCGGCCCCCGGGTCGATCCCGGCGCAGCCGGGGGTCTACCGGTTCCGCGACGCCCAGGGCCGCGTGATCTACGTCGGCAAGGCGAAGAACCTGCGTGCCCGGCTCTCGTCGTACTTCCAGGACGTGGGCCACCTGCACCCGCGCACGGCCACGATGGTCACCACCGGGGCCTCGGTGGAGTGGACCGTCGTCGGCACCGAGGTCGAGGCGCTCCAGCTGGAGTACTCCTGGATCAAGGAGTTCGACCCCCGGTTCAACGTCAAGTACCGGGACGACAAGTCCTACCCGTGGCTGGCCGTGACCCTCGGCGACGAGTTCCCCCGCGTCATGGTCGGGCGGGGGAGCAAGCGCCGGGGGACGCGCTACTTCGGGCCCTACAGCCACGCCTGGGCGATCCGCGACACGGTGGACACGCTGCTGCGGGTCTTCCCGATGCGTTCCTGCAGCAACGGCGTCTTCAAGCGCTCCCAGCAGGTGGGCCGGCCCTGCCTGCTCGGCTACATCGACAAGTGCGTCGCCCCGTGCGTCGGCCACGTGACCGCCGAGGAGCACCGCCGCATCGTCGACGACTTCTGCTCCTTCATGGCGGGCCAGACCCGGCCCTTCGTGCGCCGGATCGAGCGGGAGATGTACGCCGCCTCGCAGGAGCAGGACTACGAGCGCGCGGCCCGCCTGCGCGACGACCTCGGCGCCATCGAGCGGGCGCTGGAGAAGCAGGCGGTGGTGCTCGGGGACGGCGCCGACGCCGACGTGGTGGCCCTCGCCGAGGACCCGCTCGAGGTCGCCGTGCAGATCTTCTACGTCCGCGGCGGCCGGGTGCGCGGGCAGCGCGGCTGGGTCGCCGACCGGGTCGCGGAGGGCGAGTCGGGCGACCTCGTCGAGGGGTTCCTGCTCCAGCTCTATGCCGGGGAGGACCGCGACACCATCCCGCGCGAGATCCTTGTCCCGGCGCTGCCGCCCGAGGCGGAGACGCTCGAGGCGCTGCTCTCCGAGCGCCGCGGCAGCCGGGTGCGGATCCGGGTCCCCCAGCGGGGCGACAAGCGCACCCTGCAGGAGACCGTCGCTCGCAACGCCGAGCAGGCGCTGGCGCTGCACCGCACCAAGCGGGCCAGCGACCTGACCACGCGCAACCGGGCCCTGGAGGAGATCCAGCAGGCGCTCGCGCTGCCCGAGGTGCCCCTGCGCATCGAGTGCTTCGACGTCTCGAACCTGCAGGGCAGCGAGGTCGTCGCCGCCATGGTCGTCTTCGAGGACGGCCTGGCGCGCAAGTCGGAGTACCGCCGGTTCGTGGTGCGCGACGTCGACGGGCAGAACGACGTCGCCTCCATGCACGAGGTGGTCACCCGCCGCTTCCGCCGGCTCCTCGACGAGCAGAGCCGCAGCCAGCAGGTCGTCACCGAGGACGGCCCGATGCTGGTCGACCCCGACACGGGCCGGCCGCGCAAGTTCGCCTACACCCCCGCCCTGGTGGTCGTCGACGGCGGCCCGCCGCAGGTCGCCGCCGCCCAGCGGGCGCTCGACGGGCTGGGCATCGACGACGTGCCGGTGGCGGGCCTGGCGAAGCGGCTGGAGGAGGTGTGGCTGCCCGACGACGACCAGCCGGTGATCCTGCCGCGGTCCTCGGAGGGCCTCTACCTGCTGCAGCGGATCCGCGACGAGGCGCACCGCTTCGCCATCGGCCACCATCGCAGTCGCCGCTCGAAGTCGATGGTCGAGAGCCTCCTCGACGACGTCCCCGGGCTCGGTGAGGTGCGCCGCAAGACCCTGCTCAAGCACTTCGGCTCCCTGCGGAAGCTCCGCGCCGCGGAGGTCGACGACATCGCCGAGGTCCCCGGCATCGGGCCCCGCACGGCCACCGCCATCAAGGACGCCGTCGCGGCGTCCGGCAGCCGCGACCAGGCCGGGCGCCCCGGCCGCCCCGGGGGCGGGCTGGCGGTCAACACCGCCACGGGTGAGATCCTCTCCCCGGACCCGGACCCGGACCCGGACCCGGACCCGCAGCTCGACCGCGAGCCCGGTCCCTCACCCAGCCAGGAGGACTGATGCCGCCAGAGGAGCCGTCGCACGACACGTTCCGCAAGGCAGACCCGTCCCACAAGGGCGAGCTCGTCGTCGTCACCGGGATGACCGGGGCGGGCCGCAGCACGGCCGCGAAGGAGCTCGAGGACCTGGGCTACTTCGTCGTCGACAACCTCCCGCCCAGCCTCGTCAAGGACGTGGTCCAGCTGGTCGACGACAGCCGCGGTCCCGAGCAGCCGGTCGCCGTGGTGGTCGACGTCAGGTCCGGGTCCTTCTTCGAGACGTTGCAGTCCCACCTCGCCCGGGGCGCCACCGGACGCCGGACGACGCTGCTGTTCCTCGAGGCGACCGACGAGGTGCTCGTGCGCCGCCAGGAGGCCGCCCGGCGCCCGCACCCCCTGCAGGCCGACGGCCGCCTCCTCGACGGGCTCGCGCGCGAGCGCGTCGCCCTGGCCGAGCTGCGCTCGTCCGCGGACGTGGTCATCGACAGCACCAACCTCAACCCCCACCAGCTCACCGAGCGGGTCGCCGACGCCTTCGGCACGCGGGACGCGACGCGGCTCAAGGTCACGGTGGTCAGCTTCGGGTTCAAGTACGGCATCCCGGTCGACGCGGACCTGGTCGCCGACATGCGCTTCCTGCCGAACCCGCACTGGGTTCCCGACCTGCGTCACCACAGCGGGCAGTCGCCCGACGTGGCGGAGTACGTCACCTCGAGGCCCGGGGCGCAGCAGTTCCTCGACCAGTACCTCCCCGTCCTGCAGACGGTCGCGGAGGGCTACCTGCGCGAGGGCAAGCGGTTCATGACGATCGCGATCGGCTGCACGGGCGGCAAGCACCGCAGCGTGGCCATGACCGAGGAGATCGACAGACGCCTGCGGGAGGCGGGGCTGGACGTGCGACCCGTGCACCGCGACCTCGGGCGGGAGTGACGTGACCGGACCACGCGTCGTCGCGCTCGGCGGGGGGCACGGGCTGCACGCGTCGCTCTCGGCCCTGCGCCGCGTCACCGACGAGCTGACGGCGGTGGTCACCGTCGCCGACGACGGCGGCTCCTCGGGGCGGCTGCGCGAGGGCTTCGGCGTCCTGCCCCCCGGCGACCTGCGGATGGCCCTCGCCGCGCTCTGCGGCGACGACGAGTGGGGCCGGACCTGGTCGCGGGTCCTCCAGCACCGCCTCGGGGGCCACGGGGAGATGCGCGGCCACGCGGTCGGCAACCTCCTCTACGTGGGGCTGTGGGAGCTGCTCGGCGACCCGGTCGACGCGCTTGCGTGGGTGGCGCGCCTGCTGGGCGCGCGCGGCCGGGTGCTGCCGATGGCCCTCGAGGCGCTCGACATCGTCGCGCAGGTGCAGGGCCTGGACGACGCGGACCCCGGCGCGGTGCAGGAGGTGCGCGGGCAGTACGAGGTGGCGACGACGCGGGGGCGCATCCGCTCGGTCGCGCTCGACCCCGCCGACCCGAGGCCCTGTCCCGAGGCGGTCGCCGCAGTGCGGGAGGCCGACTGGGTGGTGCTGGGTCCCGGCTCGTGGTGGACCTCGGTGCTGCCGCACCTGATGGTGCCGGAGCTGCGCGACGCCGTCACCGGGACCGCCGCCCGCCGCCTCGTCCTCCTCAACCTGACCGAGCAGCCCGGGGAGACCTCGGGCTACGGACCCGAGGACCACCTCGGGGTGCTCCGCGAGGTGGTGCCTGACCTGCACCTCGACGTCGTCCTCGCCGACCGCACGGCCGTGCCCTCGCACGACTCGCTGGGCGCCCTCGTCGAGGGGACCGGGGGCCGCCTGGTGCTGGATGACGTGGCCGAGCCCGGCGACGCGGCGCGGCACGACCCCGACCGCCTCGCGGAGGCGCTGCGCCGGGTGCTCGGCGAGCCCCGCTCGTGACCCCGGGACCCCCGCGACGGTGATTGACGCGCGTGGCAGGATTCGCCGCATGGCAATGACGGCGCAGGTGAAGTCGGAGCTCTCGAGCACCCAGATCACGAAGACCTGCTGCCGCAAGTCCGAGGTCGCCTCGTTGCTGCGCTTCGCCGGCGGCCTGCACATCGTCAACGGCCGCATCGTCGTCGAGGCCGAGCTCGACACCGGGGCCGCCGCGCGTCGGCTGCGCAAGGACGTCGCCGAGGTCTACGGCCACCACTCCGACGTGGTGATGGTGCAGGGCAACGGGATCCGCAAGGGCAGCCGCTACCTCGTCCGCGTCGTGCGCGAGGGCGAGGCGCTCGCCCGCCAGACGGGCCTGCTCGACCAGCGCGGACGCCCCGTGCGCGGACTCCCTCCGCAGGTCGTCTCCGGCGGCGGCTGCGACGCGGTCGCGGCCTGGCGCGGGGCGTTCCTGGCCCACGGCTCCCTCACGGAGCCGGGTCGGTCGTCCTCGATGGAGGTCACCTGTCCCGGGCCCGAGGCCGCCCTCGCCCTGGTCGGCGTCGCCCGTCGGCTCGGGATCAGCGCCAAGGCTCGCGAGGTGCGTGGCATCGACCGCGTGGTGGTGCGCGACGGCGACGCGATCGGCGCGCTGCTGACCCGGTTGGGCGCCCACGAGTCGCTGATGGCCTGGGAGGAGCGGCGGATGCGCCGCGAGGTGCGGGCCACGGCGAACCGGCTGGCCAACTTCGACGACGCCAACCTCCGGCGCTCCGCCCGGGCGGCCGTGGCGGCCGGCGCCCGCGTCGAGCGCGCGCTGCAGATCCTGGGCGACGAGGTGCCCGACCACCTCCAGCTGGCGGGCCACCTCCGGCTGGAGCACAAGCAGGCCTCGCTCGAGGAGCTGGGGCAGCTGCACGACCCCGTGCTGACCAAGGACGCGATCGCCGGCCGGATCCGTCGCCTGCTGGCCATGGCGGACAAGCGCGCCGAGGAGCTGGGCATTGCCGACACCGAGTCCTCGCTCACGCCGGAGATGCTGGCCGAGGAGGCCTGATCGCGGCCGGACGCGGCGTTATAGGCTCGCGCCACCGCACCTCCGCGGCGCGCGCGCCCGTGAGCGCCCGCCCGTGAGCGCAGCACCCGACACCCCCATCCGAGGAGCAGAGCAGTGACGGTTCGCGTAGGAATCAACGGCTTCGGCCGGATCGGCCGCAACTTCTTCCGGGCTGTCCGCGCCTCGGGAGCCGACATCGAGATCGTGGGCGTCAACGACCTCACCGACAACGCGTCGCTCGCCCACCTGCTGACCTACGACACCATCCTGGGGCGCCTCGACGTCCCGGCGGAGGCCACCGAGGACGCCATCGTCGTCGGCGACCAGCGGATCCGCGCCTTCGCCGAGCGCGACCCGGCGTCCCTGAAGTGGGGCGAGATCGGCGCCGACGTCGTCGTCGAGTCGACCGGCCTGTTCACCGACGCCACGCAGGCGCGGGCCCACGTGGACGGCGCCGGCGCCAAGAAGGTGATCATCTCGGCGCCTGCGAAGAACGAGGACGTCACGATCGTCCTGGGCGTCAACGACGACCAGTACGACCCCAGCGCCCACACGGTGATCTCGAACGCCTCGTGCACGACCAACTGCCTCGCTCCGATGGCGAAGGCGCTGCACGACGAGCTGGGCATCGTGAAGGGCCTGATGACCACCGTCCACGCCTACACGGCGGACCAGAACCTGCAGGACAACATCCACAAGGACCTGCGACGGGCCCGGGCCGCCGCCCTGAACGTGGTCCCCACCTCGACCGGCGCCGCGAAGGCGATCGGCCTGGTCATGCCCGACCTGAAGGGCAAGCTGGACGGCTACGCGCTGCGCGTCCCGGTGCCGACCGGCTCCGCCACCGACCTCACCTTCGAGGCCTCGCGCGAGACCTCGGTCGAGGAGGTCAACGCGGCGGTGCAGAAGGCGGCCGACGGCCGCATCCTGCGCTACTCCACCGACCCGATCGTCTCCAGCGACATCGTCACCGACCCGGCCAGCTGCATCTTCGACGCGCCGCTGACCAAGGTGCTGGGCGACCAGGTCAAGGTCGTGGGCTGGTACGACAACGAGTGGGGCTACTCCAACCGCCTGGCGGACCTGGCCGTGATGGTCGGCTCCTCGCTCTGAGCGGGCAGCGGCACAACGATGGCTGACACGGCTTCGACCGCCGAGCGCCAGGTCGAGCGTCTCGGCGAGCAGCTGGGCGGGCTCCGCGGCGCGCGCGTGCTCGTGCGCTCCGACCTCAACGTGCCCCTGGACGGTGGGAGGATCGCCGATGACGGGCGGATTCGCGCGAGCATCCCGACGATCCGGGCCCTGAGCGACGCCGGCGCCCGCGTGCTGGTCACGGCCCACCTCGGCCGCCCGGGCGGCGCGCCCGACCCCGCCTCCTCCCTCGCCCCGGTGGCCGCCCGCCTCGGGGAGCTCCTCGGGCGCGACGTGGTCTTCGCCGGCGACACCGTCGGCGAGGAAGCTGCGGCGGCTGTCTCGGCGCTGGGCGACGGCGGGGTCGTGGTGCTGGAGAACGTGCGCTTCGAGCCCGGCGAGACCAGCAAGGACGAGACCGAGCGGGGTGAGCTGGCCGACCGGCTGGCGGGGTTCGCCGACGCGTTCGTCTCCGACGGCTTCGGGGTCGTGCACCGCAAGCAGGCGTCGGTCTACGACGTCGCGCGGCGCCTCCCGCACGTGATGGGGGGGCTCGTCGCCGAGGAGGTCGCGGTCCTCGAGCGCCTCACCGAGAAGCCCGTGCGGCCCTACGCCGTCGTGCTCGGCGGCTCCAAGGTCTCCGACAAGCTGGGGGTCATCGACAACCTGCTCGGCACGGCCGACCGCCTGCTGATCGGCGGCGGCATGGTGTTCACCTTCCTGGCCGCCCAGGGGCACGGGGTCGGCAGCAGCCTCCTCGAGGAGGACCAGCTCGAGACCTGCCGCGCCTACCTGCGCCGCGCGGAGGAGCTGGGCGTCCGGATCGTGCTGCCCACCGACGTGGTGGTGGACACGGCCTTCCCCACGGCCGACCGCGAGCCGGAACCGCGGGTCGTGGCGGCCGACGCGATCCCGGACGACTGTCTGGGCCTCGACATCGGACCCGAGTCGGGGGTGGCGTTCGCGGCCGCGCTCGCCGACGCGCGGACCGTCTTCTGGAACGGCCCGATGGGCGTCTTCGAGGTCGACGCCTTCGCGGGCGGCACCCGCGCCGTCGCCCAGGCCCTCACCCGCGTCGACGGCCTGACCGTCGTGGGCGGCGGCGACTCGGCCGCCGCCGTGCGCCGGCTGGGCTTCGACGAGGCCGCGTTCGGCCACATCTCGACCGGTGGTGGCGCCTCCCTGGAGTACCTCGAGGGCAAGCGCCTCCCCGGCCTCACCGTCCTGGAGGACTGATGGCAGCACAGACGACCGGTCAGCGCACCCCGCTGATGGCGGGCAACTGGAAGATGAACCTGGACCACCACGAGGCCGTGGTCCTCGTGCAGAAGCTGGCGTGGACCCTCTCGGACAAGCACCACGACCACACGCGGGTCGACGTGGTCGTCGTGCCTCCCTTCACCGACCTGCGCTCGGTGCAGACGCTCGTCGACGGCGACCGGCTCTCGATCCGCTACGGCGCCCAGGACGTCTCGACCCAGGAGTCGGGCGCCTACACCGGCGAGGTGTCCGCAGCCATGCTGGCCAAGCTCGGCTGCTCCTACGTCGTCGTCGGGCACTCCGAGCGCCGCGAGCACCACGCGGAGTCCGACGAGGTCGTCAACGCCAAGGCCCACCGCGCGCTGGCCGCTGACATGGTCCCCATCGTCTGCGTCGGCGAGGGCCTCGAGGTCCGTCAGGCGGGCGAGCACGTGGACCACGCCGTCGCCCAGGTGACGGGCTCGCTGGCCGGCTTCACCGCGGCGCAGGTGGCCGGGCTGGTGGTGGCCTACGAGCCGGTGTGGGCCATCGGCACCGGCGAGGTGGCCACGCCGGACGACGCGCAGGAGGTCTGCGAGGCCATCCGTTCCTCGGTGCGCGAGCAGCACGGGGACGCCGCAGCCGACGGTCTGCGCCTGCTCTACGGCGGCTCGGTGAAGGCCGCGAACGTGGCCGGGATCATGGACCGCGCCGACGTCGACGGCTGCCTGGTGGGGGGCGCCAGCCTCGACGTGGACGAGTTCGGCGGGATCTGTCGCTACTACGACATGCCGGTGATCTGAGGCGCCCGCCCGGCTTCGGCCGGTCGTGGCTCCCGGTCATCCGAAACGAGCGCTGCGTGACGTAAGGTGCAGCCGTGACTGTCTTCACCACCATCCTGACCGGCCTGCTGATCCTCACCAGTCTGCTGCTGATCCTGCTGGTGCTGCTGCACAAGGGCCGCGGCGGCGGCCTCTCGGACATGTTCGGTGGAGGCGTGTCCAGCTCGCTCGGCGGCTCATCCGTGGCCGAGCGCAACCTCGACCGGTTCACGGTCGGGATCGGCCTGATCTGGTTCGCGTGCATCGTCGCGCTGGGCCTCCTCGTGGCCTACGACGTCTGAGGCGAGAAGGACAAGGAGCGCGCCGTGGCGAACGCTGGTGGAGGCAACGCGATCAAGGGGAGCCGCGTCGGCTCCGGCCCGATGGGCGAGGCGGAGCGGGGGGAGTCCGCACCGCGTCAGGCGGTGACCTACTTCTGTGCGCACGGGCACCGCTCCGTGGTCACGTTCGCGGTCGAGGCGCTGGCCCCCGGCACGTGGGACTGCCCGCGCTGCGGCCTGCCCGCCAGCCTGGACGAGGAGAACCCGCCGCCGGCGCCGCGGATCGAGCCGTACAAGACGCACCTGGCGTACGTGAAGGAGCGGCGCTCCGACCAGGAGGCCGAGCAGATCCTCGACGAGGCGCTGCGCCTGCTGCGCAGCCGCCGCAGGGCCGGCGAGATCGCCTGAGCGGCCCGGCCCCCGCGGACCCTGAGCCGGCCCGCGGGGGCCCCTGCGCGTCCGTCGGCCCTGAGCCGGCCGGCGGTCGCACCTCAGCGCTCGAAGGCGCCGACATCCTGACGGGCCGTGCCGTCGCCGTCGCCGTCGCGCGGCAGGCTCCGCGCGTCCAGGTCGACCCGGGCGTCGCCGGCGGTCGAGGGGGACATGTCGACGGCCGGGCTGTCGGCCCGGAGGCGGAGGTTGCCGCCCGCGGGATCCACGAATCGCGGCGCGGCCTCCACGTCGCCCCACAGCTTGGGCGTCTCGAGCTCGGACCCGGCGTACACGTTGTGGTGTCCCCCGACACTGCCGTCCGCGTAGCCGATCCGGCCCGTGATGTAGAAGACGTTGTTGACCATCTTCAGCACCGCCGGGCTGCAGTTGTGACCGCACCAGAAGGCCTGGCTGCCGCGACCCACGTGCCGGACGCTGTTGTTGCGGGCCACCGTCCCCAGCACGCCGCCGTGGGTCGGGTCCGCGCCCCGGGTCACCAGGAACTCGGCGAAGGGCACGTTCGAGACCGACACGTTGTAGGAGTAGACGGTGTCCTCGGTGCGCGAGTGGCCGAGCTCGGTGAAGGCCCGGTTGTTCTCGGCCATGTTGTGGTGGACCCGCGTGTGCTTGCCGCCGTAGACCTCGACTGCCGCCCCGTCGGTGCCGTAGTCGGGGGAGTCGGCCAGCGAGTCGGAGATGTAGTTCCACGCGACCTCGGAGCGGTCCCCCCGGACCAGCACGCCGTGCGCACCGTAGTCGTCGTCGCTGCCGGGCGTGTCCGGGGCCATCTTGTCGTTGGAGACCAGCTGGTTGCGCAGGACCCGGGCCCCGGTGCTGTTCTCGCCGACGTAGACGCCGGCCCAGCTGTGGGTGGCCCGGATGCCGTAGACGAGGTCGCCGTCGCCGGAGACCCGCACGCCGGCCCAGCCGCAGCCGGCGACGTGGACCCCCGTCACGGCGACGTGGTCGCCGTTCACGCGGACGCACTCGCCCCCGGAGGTGATCCGGGGGAGCCTTCCGCGGCCGTAGCTGCCGACCTGGATGCGGCGGGTCGTCGTCCCGTGGGAGTCGATCCTGAGGGTTCCGCTCCAGCGTCCCCCGCGCCGCAGCAGCAGGCGGTCGCCGGGGGCGAGCTGCTGGTTCGACGCTCGGCCGAGGGTCCGGAATGCGCGGCCCGGCGACGTGCCGCTCTGCGCGTCGCTGCCGTCCGGCGAGACGTAGTAGGTCGTGCCCGCGCCGGCCGCCGCGGGCAGGGTGGCCGGGCTGGTGATGACGGTCGCGTCCTGCACCGGCGGTGGGCTGACGGTGGCCGCGACCACCGCCGTCCCGGCCGTCACCGCCACGGAGGTCAGGACCGCAGTCCCCACGGCGCTCAGGATCGCGCGCATCGGTCTCCCTCCCAGGTGCCGCTCGCGGGCTCAGAGCGAGCGGGCACCTTGAGTGTCGGGAGAGAAACTTGCGGTGTTCTTGAGAAACGGGCGCAGATGGCCCGTCCGGGCTAGGCGTTCCGACCGAGCGGGCAGGCGCACGGCAAAGACCGCTGCTCCGGACCAGACCGGCGCCGGCCCGGCGGAGCAGGCGGGCGGGACCCGCCCCCGGGCTCAGCGGATCCGGGAGGGGGCCGGGGTGGGGCGGGTCGGGGTGGGGCGGCGGCTCAGGCCGTGCCGGCCGCCGCGGCGTCGAGGTACCAGCGCACCTCGGGCACGCTGCGCAGGGCCACCCCCGGGGCCTCGTCGGCGCCGACCTCCGCGTTCCGGGTGCGGGCGACCGCCTCCGCCTTCTCGGACCCGCTGACGAGGAACCACAGCGCCCGGGCGTGGGCGAGCGCTGGCAGGGTCAGCGTGACGCGGGCGGGAGGCGGCTTGGGGGAGTCGGTGAGCCCGACCGCGAGGGCATCGCCGACCCCGACCTCGGGGTGCCCGGGAAACAGGGAGGCGATGTGTCCGTCGGGCCCCAGGCCGAGCATCAGCACCTCGAAGGCGCCCGAGCCGTGCGCGCGCACTCGCGCGGCGTACTGCTCGGCGGCCTCGTGCACGTCCGCGGCGTCGGCCGTGGAGGGCATGGGGTGCACCCGGCCGGGGTCGACGCCGACGTGGTCGAGCAGGGCCTCGCGGGCCTGCTTCTCGTTGCGCTCGGGGTCGTCCTTCGCCACGAAGCGTTCGTCGCCCCAGAAGACGTCGACGCGCGCCCAGTCGACCGCGGGAGCCTCGCCCCCCGTCGAGCTCAAGCGGGCGACCTCGCGGTGCACGGCATCGGCGACGGAACCGCCGGTCAGGCCGAGCCGGGGCACCTCGCCCCGCTCCTGGGCCGCCGCCAGGCGGCCGAGGAGGTCGCGGGCGACGGTCGTCGCCAGCTGCCCCTGGTCGGGGCGGACGACGGCCTCGCCGTGGCTCACGTCAATGCCTCCTGCACGGCGGCGAGCCCCTCCGGCGACTGCGCGTGCAGCCGCAGGACCGGGCGGCCGTGCTCGGCGAGGACCCGGCCGTCGCCCACCGCCTGGGCGGTGACGAACGTCTGGAACGTGAAGGGCCGGCCCGGCACCTCGAGGTCCGCCGCCGGCTCCCCGGTGATCTGCAGGTAGACGCCCGTCGCCGGGCCCCCCTTGTGGTACTGGCCGGTCGAGTGCAGGAAGCGGGGGCCCCACCCGAAGGTGACCGGCCGCCCGGTGCGTTCGGCCAGGGCCGGCCGGGCCACCGTCAGCGGGGCGTCGCGGAGCCGGTGCCGGTAGGCCTGGACGGAGAGGTAGCCGCGCTCCTCGTCGATCAGGCCGAGCAGCGCCGCGACGGCGTCGGCGAGCGTCGCGGTGCCCTCGGGCAACCACCCCTCGCTGGCGAAGACGACGACGTCGCCGTCGACGAAGGCCGGGGACGGCGTGGTCCCGCCGCCGTCCAGCAGGTCCCGCGCCGCGGCCTTGGCGCTCTCGACGTCGGGCTGGTCGAAGGGGTTGATGCCCAGCAGCCGGCCGAGGACGGCCGTGGCGTGCTCCCACAGCAGCATCTGGGCGCCGAGCGGGGCGTCGACGGAGACGGCGAACCCGGAGGCGGGGTCGGCGCCCCCGTCCTCCGGCCCCCAGGTGGCGAGCACCTCGTCGGGCCGGCTGGGGGAGAAGTCGGGCACCTTGCGGTTCTCGACCACCACCGGCAGGACACCCGTGCCCTCCTTGCCCGTGGACTCGGCGACGAGCTGCTCGACCCAGTCCCCCAACCCGACGAAGGCGGAACCCGCGTCGGCCAGGCACAGCTTGTCGGCCCCGCGGCGGTGCGCCGTCGCGATCAGGGCGCCGAGCCGCAGGCCGGGGTTCTGCTGGTCGTCGGCCTCCAGGCTGGGTCGCACGCCCTCGGCCTCCGAGAGCAGCGCCCCGATGTCGGCCCCGGCCAGTCCGCTGGGCACCAGGCCGAAGGCCGTGAGCGCGGAGTACCGGCCGCCCACCTCGGGATCGGCGCGGAAGACCCGGTAGCCGGCCTCGGAGGCCTCCTCGTCGAGTGGCGACCCGGGGTCGGTCACGACGACGATGCGCTCGGCCGGGTCGATGCCGGCCTCGCGGAAGGCGTGCTCGAAGGCGCGGCGCTGGCTGTCCGTCTCGACGGTGCCGCCGGACTTGCTGGAGACCACCACCGCGGTGTGCGCCAGCCGCTCGTCCACGGCGTCCCGCACGAAGTCAGGGTCGGTGGAGTCCACGACGACGAGCCCGAGGCCCGCGGCCCCGCAGATCACCTCCGGGGCCAGGGACGACCCGCCCATGCCGCAGAGCACGACGCGGTCGAGCCCCCGGCTCTCGTGCTCGGCGCGCAGCGACTCGATCTCGGCGACCAGCTCGCGCGAGCCCGTCGGCAGCTGCACCCAGGAGAGCCGCTTGGCGGCCTCCTCCTCGGCGGCCCCGCCCCACAGCGTGGGGTCCTGGCGCGCGATCCCCGAGGCGACCCCGTCCGCGACCAGCCCGGCGACGACGTCCTCGTAGCCGGCCTGGTCGGGAACGGTCAGGCCGAGCGTGCCGCCGCCGAACGAGGAGGTCCGGCCGGCGCTCACGCGTCGGACCCGCGGGCCGCGGCCAGCTGGTCCGCCACGGTCTGCTCCAGCTCCGACCACGAGTCGGCGAACTTCTGCACGCCCTCCTCCTCCAGCACGACGAGGACGTCGGCGAAGTCGACGCCGACGGCCTCGATCCGGTCCAGGACCTGCTGCGCCTCGCCCTCGAAGCCCGTGACCCGGTCGCCCGCGACCTCGCCGTGGTCGGCGAACGCATCCAGGGTCTTCTCCGGCATCGTGTTCACGGTGTCGGCCACGACCAGCTCGGTGACATAGAGGGTGTCGGAGTAGTCGGGGTTCTTCACCCCCGTCGAGGCCCACAGCGGGCGCTGGGGCTGCGCGCCGGCCCGGGCGAGCTCGGCCCAGCGCTCGGAGGAGCACACCTCGCGGAACGCCGCGTGCGCCAGCCGCGCGTTGGCGACCGCGGCCGTGCCCTGCAGCGCCGCCGCCTCGTCGCCGCCGATCTTCTCGAGGCGCTTGTCGACCTCGCCGTCCACGCGGGAGACGAAGAAGGAGGCGACGGAGGCGATGGAGCCCAGGTCGAGACCCGCGTCGCGCGCCTGCTCGAGCCCGCTCAGGTAGGCGTCCATCACGGCGCGGTAGCGCTCGATGCCGAAGATCAGGGTGACGTTGACGCTGATCCCCTCGGCGACGGCCGCCGTGATCGCGGGCAGGCCGGCATCGGTGGCCGGGATCTTGATGAAGGCGTTGCGCCGATCCAGGACCCGCCAGAGATCGCGGGCCTGGGCGAGGGTCCCCTCGGTGTCGTGGGCCAGGCGCGGCTCCACCTCGATCGAGACGCGTCCGTCGGCGCGCGTCGCCTCGGCGACCGGGGCGAGCACGTCGCACGCCCGCCGCACGTCGTCGGTGGTGATCTCCCGGATGGCCCGCTCGACGTCGGCACCGGCGGCGGCGAGCGCCCGGACCTGGTCGTCGTAGGCCGCACCGTCGGCGAGGGCCCCGGCGAAGATCGTGGGGTTGGTGGTCACGCCGACCACCGACTTCTCCTTGATGAGCTCGGCCAGGTTGCCGCTGTCGAGGCGCTCCCGGGACAGGTCGTCGAGCCAGACGGAGACGCCGGCGTCGGAAAGGGCCTTGAGTCGGTCGGACATGGGTCGTTCCTCCTGTGCTCAGTGAGCGGATGCGAGGCTGTCACGGGCCGCGTCGGCCACGGCTCCCGCGGTGATGCCGTACTCCTCGTAGATGCGGGCGTAGTCGGCACTGGCGCCGTATCCCTCGATGGAGACCGACCGGCCGTGGTCGCCGACCAGGTCGCGCCACCCCTGGGCGACGCCGGCCTCGACGGAGACGCGGGCCCGCACGGTCGGGGGCAGGACGGCGTCGCGATAGGCGGCGTCCTGCGCGTCGAACCACTCGCGGCACGGCATCGACACGACGCGGGCGCGCACGCCCTCCTCGGCCAGCAGGCGCCGCGCCTCGACGGCGAGCTGGACCTCGGAGCCGGTGCCGATCAGGACGACGTCGGGCTGGCCGTCCTCGGCGTCCAGCAGCACGTAGGCGCCCCTGCTGACGTCCTCGGTGCCGGCCCAGCGGACGCCGTCGACCTCGCCGCGGGGGAAGGTCGGCACGTTCTGCCGGCTCAGGGCCAGCCCGGCGGGGCGGTCGGTGTGCTCGAGGATCGTCCGCCAGGCCGCGGTGGTCTCGTTTGCGTCGGCCGGCCGGACCACGTCGAGGCCGGGGATGGCCCGCAGCGCCGCCAGGTGCTCGATGGGCTGGTGGGTCGGGCCGTCCTCGCCGAGGCCGATCGAGTCGTGGGTCCACACGTAGGTCACCGGCAGCCCCATCAGCGAGGCCAGCCGCACTGCGGGCCGCATGTAGTCGGAGAAGGTGAGGAAGGTGCCGCCGAAGACCCGGGTGCCGCTGTGCAGCGCGATGCCGTTCATGATCGAGCCCATCGCGTGCTCGCGGATGCCGAAGTGCAGCACGCGGCCGCGCACCGGGTCGCCGGTGAACTTGTCGGTCGAGCGGTCCCGCGGGATGAACGAGGTCGCGCCCTCGATCTCCGTGTTGTTCGAGCCGGCAAGGTCGGCCGAGCCGCCCCAGAACTCCGGGACCGAGGCCGCGACCGCGTTGATGACCGCGCCCGACGCCTTGCGCGTCGCGGTGCCCTTCTCGTCCGCCTCGAAGGTGGGCAGGTCGTCGGCCCAGCCCTCCGGCAGGCGGCGGGCGCGCAACCGCTGCAGCGTGGCGAAGGCCTCCGGGTGCTGCTCGCGCCACGGGCCGAACTGCTGGTCCCACGCCTCGCCCGCGGCGGCCCCGCGCTCGCGGAGGGCCCGGGTGTGCTCGAGGACGCCGTCGGGGACCTCGAAGGTCTGCTCCGGGTCGAAGCCGAGGATCTTCTTGGTCTCGGCGACCTCCTCCTCGCCCAGGGCCGAGCCGTGGGCGCTGCCGGTGTTCTGCGCGTTCGGGGCCGGCCAGGCGATGACCGTGCGCAGCTCGATGAAGCTGGGCCGACCGGTCTCCGCCTTGGCGGCCTGGATCGCGTCCCAGAGGGCCTGCACGTCCTCCTCGTAGCGCTCGCCGCCGTGGGCCCAGTCGACGACCTGCACGTGCCAGCCGTAGGCCTCGTAGCGCCGCGGCACGTCCTCCGAGAGGGCGATGTCGGTGTGGTCCTCGATGGAGATCTTGTTGGCGTCGTAGATCAGCACGAGGTTGCCGAGCTGCTGCGTGCCGGCCAGGGACGACGCCTCGCCGCTGACGCCCTCCTGGATGTCGCCGTCGCTCGCGAGGCAGTAGACGTGGTGGTCGAACGGCGAGTCGCCGTCCCCCGCCTCGGGGTCGAGCATGCCGCGCAGCCGCCGGGCAGCCATCGCCATCCCGACGGCGTTGCCCACCCCCTGGCCGAGCGGCCCGGTCGTCGTCTCGACGCCGGCCGTGTGTCCGAGCTCGGGGTGGCCGGGGGTCTTGCTGCCCCAGGTGCGCAGGGCCTTGAGGTCGTCGAGCTCGAGCCCGAAGCCGCCGAGGTAGAGCTGGAGGTAGAGGGTCAAGGACGAGTGGCCGCAGGAGAGGACGAACCGGTCCCGGGCGATCCAGCCCGGGTCGGCCGGGTCGTGGCGCATGGCCTTCTGGAACAGCAGGTATGCCGCCGGGGCGAGGCTCATGGCCGTCCCGGGGTGGCCGTTCCCGACCCTCTGGACGGCGTCCATGGCGAGCACCCGGACGGTGTCGACGGCGCGGTCGTCCAGATCCGTCCAGTCCAGCTCGGTGCTCTCGGTGCTGCCGGTCATGCCTGCGGTCAACGGGCTCCCTCTCTGGTGGCGACGGGCGATTCCGACCCTACCCATCCCGGGCGATAGACTGGGCCCCGCACTCCGGCGCATCCCCACCCCTTCGAGGACACCCGTGACGCACGTCGGCCACCCGGCCTCCCAGGCCGCGCCCGGGGCCACCGGGGGACCCGCGGAACGATCCGGCGTGCGAGACGCCGTCGCGGCATACGTCGGGCTCACCAAGCCGCGCGTGATCGAGCTGCTGCTGCTCACCACCGTCCCCGTGATGTTCTTCGCCGCGCGCGGCGTGCCGCCGCTGGGGCTCGTGGTGGCGACCGTCGTCGGGGGCACGCTGTCGGCCGGCTCGGCATCCGCCCTGAACTGCGTCTACGACCGCGACATCGACGAGCAGATGCGCCGCACGCGGCGGCGGGCCCTGCCGCGGCACATCGTGACGCCGCGGGCCGCGCTGGTCTTCGGGCTGGCGCTCGGGGCGGTCTCGACGGTCGTCCTCGCCGTCTGGGTGAACGCGCTGTCGGCCGCGCTCGCCGTGCTGGCCAACGCCTTCTACGTGCTCGTCTACACGATGGTGCTCAAGCGACGGACCACGCAGAACATCGTGTGGGGCGGCCTGGCCGGGTGCTTCCCCGCCCTGATCGGCTGGACCGCGGTGACGGGCTCACTCGCCTGGGAGCCCGTGGTCCTCTTCGCGGTCGTCTTCCTCTGGACGCCACCGCACACGTGGGCGCTGGCGCTGCGCTACCGCGAGGACTACGCGCAGGTCGACGTGCCGATGCTGCCGGTGGTCGCCTCGGCCCAGGTGGTCGCGCGGCAGGTGCTGCTCTACGCCTACGCCATGGTGGCCACGAGCCTGGTGCTGTGGCCGCTGGCCGACACCGGCTGGACCTACCCGGCCGCGGCGCTCGTGCTGGGCGCGGTGTTCCTCACCGAGGCGCACCGGATGCTGGCTCGCTCACGCGGCACCGAGAACCTGTCGGCGATCAAGCCGATGCGGCTCTTCCACCACAGCAACCTCTATCTCTCGCTGCTCTTCGTGGCCGTCGCCCTGGACCCGCTGCTCCCCTTCTGACCCCCGGCACCCGGCGCGTGGTGCCACGGGTGCCGAGCGACGGGGTCGCGTGCCCGGTCCGGGCCGGGCGAGGGGAGGGCGGCCAGGACCAGCGCCGCCAGCCCCGCCGAGAGCAGCGCGGCGCCGAGCATGTGCACCGCCACCAGCGCCTCGGGCAGGTCGGTGAAGTACTGCACGAAGCCCACCACGCCCTGCGCGACCTCGACGGCCAGCAGGGCCGCCGCCGCGCGCACCACCGGCGTCGCGTCGGCCCGGCGCGCGGCCCACAGCACCGCGATGGTCAGGGCGAGGAGCCCGTAGACCGCCCAGGCGTGCACGTGCGAGATGGTCTGCGGGTCGAGGCCGGTACGCCGCGAGTCGAGGTCGCCGGAGTGCGGCCCGCTCCCCGTGACGACCGTGCCCAGCCAGAGGACGACCCAGCCAGCGGCCAGCGTCGCGACCGCCAGCCGCCGGATCCGCACCGGCGCCGCCGGCCGAGCGGGGCCGCGCAACGCGTCGAGCAGCACCACGCACGTCGCCACCAGCGCCATCGAGACCAGGAAGTGCAGGCCCACCACCCAGGGGTTCAGGTCGGTCAGGACGGTGACCCCACCGATCACCGCCTGCGCCGGGATGCCCAGCGCGACCAGGCCCGCCAGCCGGGTCGCCCGGCGGTGCCCGGCACGCCAGGCGACGACGAGCGCGGCGAGGGCGATCACGACGAGGAGCCAGGTCAGCATCCGGTTGCCGAACTCGATGACGCCGTGCAGACCGAGCTCGCCGTGCGGGCGGTAGGACTCCGGCGTGCAGCGCGGCCACGTGGGGCAGCCCAGCCCCGAGCCGGTGAGCCGCACGGCGCCGCCGGTGAGCACGATCCCGACGTTCGCGACCAGGTCCGCCACGGCCACCGGCCACAGCCAGCGCCGCGCGCGGTCGCGCGGCAGGAGGTCGCGGCGCGGGGGTCCAGGCGGGGCAGGCGGGGCGGGCGGGGCAGGCAAGGTCACTCCCAGCGGAAGAAGGTCGAGGCGAGGACGGCGCCGATCGCGCCCCAGGCGGCGAGCACGAGCAGGGGGAGGGCCGCGAGGGTCCCGTCCATGAGCGCGGCGCGCATGGCGTCCCCCAGGGCCGCCGAGGGCAGGAGGGCCAGGAAGTCCCCGGCCGCGCCGTACGACGACCGCGGCAGCACCACGGCACCGCCGGAGAGGAGCAGCAGGTAGACGAGGTTGGCGGCCGCCAGGGTGGCCTCGGCGCGCAGCGCGCCGGCAAGCGCGAGCCCGAGCCCGGCGAAGGCCGCCGTGCCGAGCGCCGCGGCGAGCACAGCGCCGAGGACGCCCACACCGCCGGCCGGGTCCCAGCCGAGCGCGAGGCCGACCGCGCAGATCACCCCCGCCTGGAGCACCTGGACGCCGAGCAGGGCCATGATCTTGCCGAGCAGCAGCCCGCTGCGCGGCAGGGGGCTGGCGCCGAGCCGCTTGAGCAGCCCGTAGCGCCTCTCGAAGCCGGTCGCGATCGCGAGCGAGGTGAAGGAGGTCGACATGACCGCCAGGGCGAGCACGCCCGGGGTGAGCACGTCGACGGCGCTGTCCGGGAGGTCGAGACCGAGCCGGCGGGCGCCCTCGACGCCGCCGATCAGGGCGATCACGGGGATCACCACGGCGAGGAGGACCTGCTCGCCGTTGCGCAGCATCAGCCGCGCCTCCATCAGGGCCTGGGCGCGCACCATCCGGTGGAACGGCGCCGCGCCCGGCGCCGGCGCGAAGGCGCTCATGCCGGGGCCTCGGCTCGCTCGTCGCCGCCCCCGGCGGCCGAGCCGGCGTCGCCCCCGGCCCGGACCTCGGGTGCCGTCGGGCGCCCTCCCCGCAGCTCGCGCCCCGTGAGCTCGAGGAAGACGTCCTCCAGGTTGCGCCGCCCCAGCGTCAGCGACTCCGGCAGGACGCCGTGCCGCTGGCACCAGGCCGAGACCGTGGCCAGCGTCGTCGCGTCGGCAGTGCCGCTGATCAGGAGGCTCTGCGCCGTCAGCGCGGTCACCTCGACGTCGCCCCCGAGCTCGTCGCGCAGCGACGCGGGCGCGGCGTCGGGGAAGGGCTCGGTGACGACGAGGCGGATCGTGGCGTCCCCGCCCGTGCGGGTCAGCTCGAGCGGGGAGCCCGACGCGATCACCCGCCCGCGGTCGATCACGTGCACCAGGTCAGCCAGCTGCTCCGCCTCGTCCATGTGGTGCGTGGTGAGCACGATGGTCACCCCCGCCCGGCGCATCTCGCGCAGCAGCTCCCAGGTGGCGCGCCGCGCCGCCGGGTCCATCCCGACCGTCGGCTCGTCGACCACCAGCAGCTCGGGGCGCCCCACCACGGCCATGGCGAGCCCGAGCCGCTGCTGCTGGCCCCCGGAGAGACGGCGGTAGGGCGTGCGACCGCAGTCGGCCAGCCCCAGGCGCTCGACCAGGAGCCCCACCGGGACCGGGTTCGCGTGCAGCGCGGCGAGGTGCCGCAGCATCTCCTCGGCCCGCACCCCCGACCACGCGCCGCCGGCCTGCAGCATCACGCCGAGCCGGGGGAGCAGCGCGCGCCGGTCGCGCACCGGGTCGAGCCCCAGGACCCGCACCGATCCCCCGTGGGGTCGCCGGTAGCCCTCGCAGGTCTCCAGCGTCGTGGTCTTGCCCGCCCCGTTGGGGCCGAGCACGGCGGTGATCGAGCCGCGCGGCACCCGGAGCGAGAGCCCGTCGACCGCTGTCTTCTCCCCGTAGCGCATCACCAGGCCGTCGACGACGACCGCGTCGCCGCGATCGGCGTCGGGCTGGGATGGCACGATGCCAGTGTAGGAAGACGGCCGGCGTGACCTGGGTCACGCCCGCAGCGAGCCACCACCGCCCGGTTAGGTCACCCTTGCTTGAAGGGTGGGGGGCAATAACGACACACTTGTGTTGTGGAATTCATCGCGGAGCCTCCGGAGGTCCCTGTCGGGGACGCGTCCACGCGAGCCCGCGTGGTCCGGAGCATCGGCGAGCACGGCCCCTCGACCGCCGCCCAGCTGGCCGACCGGCTCGCGCTCACCCCGGCCGCCGTCCGGCGCCACCTCGACCACCTCGTGCACGCCGGTGTCCTGGAGGACTCCCAGCGCCGTCCCCTGGGCCCGCGCGGCCGCGGGCGGCCGGCGCGCTCGTTCCGGCTCACCGACGCCGGTCGCGGGCAGCTCGACCAGCAGTACGACGACCTCGCCAGTGAGGCCCTGCGATTCCTCGCGGAGACCGGCGGCGAGGAGGCCGTCGCGGCGTTCGCGCGGCGCCGGGTCGCGTTCATCGAGCGCGACTACGAGCGGGTGAGCGCGGAGGACCCATCGCTCTCGCCGCCGGAGGCGCTCGCGAAGGTCCTCTCCCGTGGCGGGTACGCCGCCTCGGTGCAGGACGGGCCCGTGGGGGAGCAGCTGTGCCAGCAGCACTGCCCCGTGGCCCACGTGGCCGAGGAGTTCCCGCAGCTGTGCGAGGCGGAGACGGCCGTGATCGGCCGGGTCCTCGGGCGGCACGTCCAGCGACTGGCGACGATCGCCCACGGCGACGGCGTCTGCACCACCTGCATCCCCGACCCGCCGGGCGGTCCCGACACCCCGGGCCGCCGCGGCGCCAGCACGCCCCACCAGCAGACCCCCAACACGAAGGAGCCGGTCAGCAGATGACCTCGATCACTCAGCCTGATGGCTCGACCAAGGTCGAGCAGCTCAACCCCGAGCTGCAGGGCATCGGCCGCTACGAGTTCGGCTGGTCCGACCCCGACACCGCGGGCGCCACCGCCCAGCGCGGCCTCAACGAGGAGGTCGTGCGAGACATCTCCGCCAAGAAGTCCGAGCCGCAGTGGATGCTCGACATGCGCCTCAAGGGGCTCAAGCTCTTCGGCCGCAAGCCGATGCCCACCTGGGGCTCCGACCTGTCGGGGATCGACTTCGACAACATCAAGTACTTCGTGCGCTCCTCGGAGAAGCAGGCCACCACCTGGGACGACCTGCCCGAGGACATCAAGAACACCTACGACAAGCTCGGCATCCCGGAGGCGGAGAAGCAGCGCCTCGTCTCGGGCGTGGCCGCGCAGTACGAGTCGGAGGTCGTCTACCACTCCATCCGCGAGGACCTCGAGGCACAGGGCGTGCTCTTCCTCGACACGGACACGGCGCTGCGGGAGTGCCCCGAGCTGTTCGAGGAGTACTTCGGCACGGTGATCCCCGTCGGGGACAACAAGTTCGCGGCGCTGAACACCTCGGTGTGGTCCGGCGGCTCCTTCATCTACGTGCCGCCGGGCGTGCACGTCGACATCCCCCTGCAGGCCTACTTCCGCATCAACACGGAGAACATGGGCCAGTTCGAGCGGACGCTGATCATCGTCGACGAGGACGCCTACGTGCACTACGTCGAGGGCTGCACCGCGCCGATCTACTCCACCGACTCGCTGCACTCGGCGGTCGTGGAGATCGTGGTCAAGAAGGGCGGCCGCTGCCGCTACACGACCATCCAGAACTGGTCGAACAACGTCTACAACCTCGTCACCAAGCGCGCCACCTGCGAGGAGGGCGCCACCATGGAGTGGGTCGACGGCAACATCGGCTCGAAGGTGACGATGAAGTACCCGGCGATCTACCTGATGGGCGAGCACGCGAAGGGCGAGACCCTGTCCATCGCCTTCGCGGGCGAGGGGCAGCACCAGGACGCGGGCGCCAAGATGGTGCACGCGGCGCCGCACACCTCGAGCTCGATCCTGAGCAAGTCGGTCGCGCGCGGCGGCGGCCGGACGTCGTACCGCGGGCTGATCCAGGTCAACGAGGGCGCGCACGGGTCGAAGTCGAACGTGCTCTGCGACGCCCTGCTCGTCGACCAGGTCAGCCGTTCCGACACCTACCCCTACGTCGACATCCGCGAGGACGACGTGTCCATGGGCCACGAGGCGAGCGTCTCGAAGGTCTCCGAGGACCAGCTGTTCTACCTGATGTCGCGCGGCATGGAGGAGGACGAGGCCATGGCGATGATCGTCCGCGGCTTCGTCGAGCCCATCGCGAAGGAGCTGCCCATGGAGTACGCGCTCGAGCTGAACCGCCTGATCGAGATGCAGATGGAGGGCGCGGTCGGGTGACCGGCCCCCAGTGACCTCCGATCGACACGAGCGACCCAGGAAGAACCCCACGACGTGACCGTGACTGATGCTGCCCGCGACAGCGTGGCCTCCGCACTGGAGCTGGACCGGGTGGAGTCCCACCTCAACCCGCCACCCTCCTACGACCTCGAGGACCACCCGATCCCGACCGGTCGGGAGGAGGTGTGGCGCTTCACGCCGCTCAAGCGGCTCCGGGGCGTGCTCGACGGCGACGCCTCCGATGCCCGCCTGACCTGGCAGACCGACGTGCCCGAGGGCGTGAGCCTCACCGAGATCACGGCCGAGAAGGCCCGCGACCTCGGCGAGCTGCCCCCGAACGACCGGCCCTCCGCCCTGGCGGTGGCGAACGCCGACGGGGCCGTGCTGATCGACGTGCCGGCCGAGACGGAGGTCGACGAGCCGGTGATCATCCGGCTGACCGGCAACGACGCCGACGACCTGGTCTGGGGCCACGTGGTGCTCCGCTTCGGCGCCTTCTCGAAGGCCACCGTGGTGCTGGTGCACACCGGGTCCGCCCGCTACAGCGCCACCACCTCGGTGCTCGTGGGCGACAGCGCCCAGGCGAACGTCGTCTCGCTGCAGGACTGGGCCGACGACGCCGTCCACCTCGGCCGCGACGCGATCCGCGTCGGGCGCGACGCCGCGGTGCGGCACACCTCGATCACCTTCGGCGGGGACGTCGTGCGGATGCACGCCAACGTCCAGTACGACGCCCCCGGGGGCGAGGCCGAGCTGCTCGGCCTGTACTTCGCCGACGAGGGGCAGCACTTCGAGCACCGGCTCTTCGCCGACCACACCGCGCCGCGCACCAAGAGCAACGTGCTCTACAAGGGCGCGCTGCAGGGGCAGGGGGCGCGCACCGTGTGGATCGGCAACGTGCTGATCCGCAAGGAGGCCGAGGGCATCGAGACCTTCGAGGAGAACCGCAACCTCGTGCTCACCGACGGCTGCCACGCCGACTCGGTGCCGAACCTCGAGATCGAGACCGGCGACATCGAGGGGGCGGGTCACGCCTCGGCGACCGCCCGCTTCGACGACGAGCAGCTGTTCTACCTGCGCTCGCGCGGCATCTCCGACGAGGAGGCCCGCCGCCTGGTGCTGCACGGCTTCTTCAACGACCTGATCCGCCGCGTCGGCGTCCCCGCCCTGGAGGAGCGCCTGACGGCCACGGTCGAGGACGAGCTGGCGAAGAACGTGCTGCAGGGCTACGAGCCGGTCAGCACGGGAGGTGCCTCGTGAGCTTCGAGCGCGCCTGCGCCCTGTCGGAGGTCCCGACCGACCACGCCCTCGCGGTGACCATCGGCGCCTACGACGTCGCCGTGGCCCGCGACGGCGACGAGGTGCACGCGGTCCAGGACGTGTGCAGCCACGCCTCCGTGGAGCTGAGCGACGGTGACGTCGAGGGCGGGCAGATCGAGTGCTGGCTGCACGGGTCGTGCTTCGACCTGCGCAGCGGCAAGCCCACGGGCCTGCCCGCCACCGAGCCGGTCGCCGTCTTCCCGGCCGAGGTGCGCGGCGACGACGTGTACGTCGACACCGGGACCACCTCCAACGGCGTCCCGCCCTCCTGAACGCCGCCCCGAACCAGAACCCGCAGAGCTAAGGAACGCACCTGATGAGCACCCTCGAGATCAAGGACCTGCAGGTCTCCGTCGACACCGACGACGGCGCGAAGCCGATCCTCAAGGGCGTCACGCTGGACATCGACGCCAACGAGACGCACGCGATCATGGGCCCGAACGGGTCCGGCAAGTCCACCCTGGCCTACTCGATCGCCGGCCACCCGAAGTACCGGATCACCGGCGGGACCGTGACCCTCGACGGCGAGGACGTCCTCGCGATGACGGTCGACGAGCGGGCCCGGGCCGGCCTGTTCCTGGCGATGCAGTACCCCGTCGAGGTGCCCGGCGTCTCGGTCGCGAACTTCCTGCGCACGGCCAAGACGGCGGTCGACGGGGAGGCGCCGAAGCTGCGGCACTGGGTCAAGGACGTCAACGGCGCCATGGAGCGCCTCAACCTCGACGCCACCTTCTCCCAGCGCTCGGTCAACGAGGGCTTCTCCGGCGGCGAGAAGAAGCGCCACGAGATCGCCCAGCTCGAGCTCCTCGACCCGCGGGTCGCGATCCTCGACGAGACCGACTCGGGCCTCGACATCGACGCGCTGAAGATCGTCGCCGACGGCGTGAACCGCTTCCGCGAGCAGGAGGGCAAGGGCGTCCTGCTGATCACGCACTACACGCGGATCCTGCGCTACATCACGCCCGACCGGGTGCACGTCTTCGTCGACGGCAAGATCGCCGACGAGGGCGGGCCGGAGCTGGCCGACCAGCTCGAGGCCGAGGGCTACGACAAGTACCTGACCGCCAAGGTGTGAGGAGCCCGGCCATGGAGGGTCTGCTGCCCGGCCTCGAGGTGGTCCGCAAGGACTTCCCCATCCTCGAGCGCACGCTCGCCGACGACCGGCGGCTGGTCTACCTCGACAGCGCGAACACCTCGCAGAAGCCGCAGGTCGTGGTCGACGCCATGGTCGACCACCTCGAGCGGCACAACGCGAACGTCGCCCGCGCCATGCACCAGCTGGGTGCGGAGGCCAGCGAGGCGTTCGAGCACGCACGCGACACGGTGGCGCGCTTCATCGGCGCGCCGGAGCGCGACGAGGTGGTCTTCACCAAGAACGCCTCCGAGGCCCTCAACCTGGTGGCGCGCACCCTGGGGGACCGCGGCGAGCACCAGGTCGGCGAGGGCGACGAGGTGCTGATCTCCGAGATGGAGCACCACTCCAACATCGTCCCGTGGCAACAGCTGTGCGAGCGCACCGGCGCCACGCTGCGCTGGTTCGGCCTCACCGATGACTACCGGCTCGACCTCTCCACGATCGACGACCTGATCACCGAGCGCACGGCGATCGTCTCGCTGACCTGGGTCTCCAACATGCTGGGCACGGTGAACCCCGTGGCCGACATCGCCCGCCGGGCGCACGAGGTCGGTGCGCTGGTCCTGCTGGACGCCTCGCAGGCGGCCCCGCAGCTGCCCATCGACCTGGCCTCCATGGACGAGGCCGAGCGCCCCGACCTGCTGGCCTTCACCGGGCACAAGGTGGTCGGGCCCACCGGCATCGGCGTGCTGTGGGGGAGCCGGGCCGTGCTGGAGGCCCTCCCGCCCTTCCTCGGGGGCGGTGAGATGATCGAGGTCGTGCGCATGGAGGGTTCGACCTACGCCGGGATCCCGCACAAGTTCGAGGCCGGCACACCGCCGATCGTCGAGGCGGTCGGCCTGGGCGCGGCGCTGGAGTACCTCGACGCCCTCGGCATGGACGCCGTGCACGCCCACGAGCACGCCATCACGGCGTACGCCCTCGAGGGCCTGGCGTCGGTGCCGGGTCTGACCGTGCTCGGCCCGACCGACCTGCGGGAGGGGGAGGACCGCGGCGGCGCGATCTCCTTCGAGATCGCCGACCTGCACCCGCACGACGTCGCGCAGGTCCTCGACGCCCGCGGCGTCGCCGTCCGGGCGGGGCACCACTGCGCCCGCCCGGCGCACGCGCGCTACGGCGTGCAGTCCTCGACGCGGGCGTCGGGCTTCCTCTACACGACCCCGGCGGAGGTCGACTCCCTCGTGGAGGGCCTGGAATACACCCGCTCGTACTTCAAGTTGGACTGAGTGATGGACCTCGACGCGCTGTACCAGGAGATCATCCTGGACCACTACAAGAACCCCCACCACGCGGGCCTGCGGGACCCGTTCGAGGCGGAGGTGCACCACGTGAACCCCACCTGCGGCGACGAGGTCACGCTGCGCGTGCACCTCGAGGGCGAGACGGGGGCCGAGCAGGTCGGCGACGTCTCGTACGACGCGGTCGGGTGCTCGATCTCCCAGGCGGCCACCTCCGTGATGGCCGACCTGGTGATCGGCCGGCCCGTCACCGAGGCGATGACCGTGCACGAGGAGTTCGTGGCCCTGATGCAGAGCAAGGGGGAGGCGGAGCCCGACGAGGAGGTCCTCGAGGACGGCGTCGCGTTCGCCGGCGTCGCCAAGTTCCCGAACCGCGTCAAGTGCGCCCTGCTGGGCTGGATGGCCTGGAAGGACGCCACGTCGACCGCGCTGGCGGGGACCGGCGCCACCGGCCCTGCGGCAGACTGAACACCGGACCCGAGCGAGGAGCACCCATGAGCGAGTCCCAGATCGACAGCAAGCCCGACCACAGCGACCTGCCCGAGGTGGACACCGCCGCGGCGAACGGTGCCGGCGGCAGCACGGTGACCTCCGAGGAGGTCACCGAGGCCATGAAGGACGTGGTGGACCCCGAGCTGGGGATCAACGTCGTCGACCTGGGCCTGGTCTACGACGTCCACGTCGACGAGCAGTCCAACGCCGTCATCGACATGACCCTGACCTCGGCGGCCTGCCCGCTGACCGACGTCATCCAGGACCAGACGGCGGCCGCGCTCGAGGGCCTGGTCAACGACTCGGTGATCAACTGGGTCTGGATGCCCCCGTGGGGCCCGGACAAGATCACCGACGACGGCCGCGAGCAGCTCCGGGCTCTGGGCTTCAACGTCTGAGCGACCGACCGGCCCCTCCGGCGACCGCGGCTTCTCAGCCGCCGGACCCCGGGCCCGCGTCGGCCTGGGCGCCCCGGTCGTGGACCACGCGCCACGCCGCGGCCCCTCCGGCGGCCAGCGCCACGAGGCCGATCGCCCACGGTGCCCAGTCGGGCAGCCCCCCGGTCGTGGCCTCCTCGATGGTGCGCGCGTCCTCCGGGGCGCCCAGCGCGTCGACGTCGCACCCGGCGGGGTCGGACGCCTCGCCGCCTGCGGCGACCTCGAACTCGTAGCGGCCCTCGAGCCGGTGCCCGTCGGCGTCGGTGACGACGTAGGCGATCGCGTGGACGCCTGGCCCGAGCTCCTCGGAACGCGCGCAGACGCTGTCGCCGGCCACGCTCGCGTCCCCGACGCGCATCGGGCGGCCCTGGTCGTCGTAGAGCGCGAGATACCCGGGGGCCTCCTCGTCGAGGCCCCCGAAGTCGACGCGGAGCAGGGCGGCGCCCGGCGCCAGCGCCGCGCCGGGGCCCGGCGAGCCGCCGACGACGCTCGAGTGCGCCGCCGCTGGCGGCGCGGACACGACGAGGAGGGTCGCGACCCAGGCGAGGCTCAGGAGAAGTCGGCGCATGCCAGACGGTTGTCGGTCGCCTCGGCGGGGTGGACCACGACGGCCGGGGCCCGGTCCTCCACGCGGCGCTCGTTCGTGACCGTGGCCCAGCCGGACCCGTCGCCGTCCGAGTCGAAGCTGAGGTGCACCTCGTTGGGCGGCACCTCCTCGCCTCCCGGGTCGAACTGGAAGTGCGGGCCGCCGGCGTCCTCCGCGCAGGGCTGGGCGTGCAGGTGCGCGACGTACTCCGTGTCGGGCTCGAGGCCCTCGAGCCGGATGGTCACCGTCGTGCCGGCGTCGTTCTGACCCAGCCAGGCCTGGCCCGTGACCCCCTCGCTGCCGGGCGGGGCGGTGTCGAGCACCTGGAAGTCGCCCCGGGTGACGTCCCCGTCCATCTCGTCGGCGGGCGTGGCGTCGGGCTCGTGCATCGGCATGTCGGACATCTCGTCACGCATCTCGCTCGAGCTGCTGCCGGGCGGGGAGTCATCATCGCCGCAGCCGGCCAGCGCGAAGACCAGGAACAGGGCCGTGACGGCACCCAGGCTCGCACTCCACCGGCTCATGATGCGCAGCATACCGACCACGCCGCCCGTGCCCGACTAGCGTGTCCCGCATGGCCGACGCCCACCGTGAGCACGAGGTGCTGGTCCCCGCCGAGCGCCTCGACCGGTGGGTGCTGAACTTCAACGGCCGGCACGGGCACACCGGGCTGCAGGTCGTCGGCGGTGCGCTGACCGGCGCGGCCAGCGACGGCTCGTCGTTCACCGCGCGCCTCCCGTTCGGCCGGGACTACGACGGCCTCCCCGACCCCGGCACCTTCGCGCTGGCCGCCCAGCGGCCCGACGCCTGGGGGGTGCTGCTCGTGCGCAAGGGCGGCTTTGCCGTCGCGCGGCTGGCGGGGGACCGGGTCACGGCGTCCAAGACGGGCCGCCGCCACGTGCAGGGGCGCAGCAAGGCGGGCGGCCAGAGCCAGCAGCGCTTCGCACGCCGTCGCCAGCAGCAGGCACGGCAGGCGTACGAGGCCGCCGCCGACCATGCGGCTCGGGTGCTCGAGCCGGGCCGCATGCCGCTCCCCGTGGTCACCGGGGGGGACCACGGCGCCGTGGAGGAGGTGCTCGCCGACCCGCGGCTCGCCGCGCTGGCGCCCCTGGACCGATTCCTCGCCGTGCCGGACCCGCGCCGCGACGTGCTGGAGGCCGCCGTCGCCGACGCCGCCGCCGTCGGGATCCGCGTGGTCAACGCCGATGCCTGACCCCCCGGGAGGCGTCCGGTGGCAGCCGGAGCCGGGGTGGCAGCCCCTGGGCGCCGGTGCCGCCAGCTCGACCGCGGGCGTGTGGACGGCCGAGGAGCAGGGCCGCGCCGTCGTGGTCAAGCGGCTGGTCCGGCCGGTGCGCGGCGACCCCGCCGAGCTCTCCGACCCCGCGTCCGCGGCCTACTGGCGGCGCGCCGCCGACGTGGCGGCCGCCGGCCTGGTCCGGGACACCCCGGGCCTCCGCGGGCCGGAGCCGCTCCGCGTGGAGGAGGACGACGAGGGGGTCACCGTCCGGGAGGAACGGATCGCCGAGGCGCACGTGGGCGGGCTCCTCGGGGCGGCCGCCCTGGCGCGCTTCGCCGGCGCCGACCTGCCGGAGGGCACGCCCGGGCTCGCGCGGCGGCAGCTGCGCGACCGGGTCGATCGCATCGAGCGCCGGGGCGGTTGGACGCTGCTGGCCCGCACCCCTGTGGCCGACCTCAGCGATCACCTGTGGCGCCGCCGCGAGGTCCTGCTCTCGCGCCTCGACGCGCTGCCGAGCGTCCCCCAGCACGGGGACCCCGTGCCCGGCAACCTCTGCGGGCGGCACGAGGACGGCCAGACGGTGCTGGCCGTGGACTGGGCGACCCTGGGCCGCGGGCCGGTGGGGGCGGACCTCGGCTACTGGTCGCTGAGCGCCCGCGAGGAGCTCGAGCCCCTCCTGGCTGCGTACCTCGGGGCGCTGCCGCCCGGGGCCCTCCGCGCGGCCGCCGACGCGGAGGCCGTGGCCCTGGCCGCCCGGGTGACCGCGGTCTTCACCGTGCTCACGCGCGCCGACTGGGCCCTCGCACGGGTCGCGCGGGGCGAGGGCGCGCTGGCCGGCAAGTTCCGGCACCCCGGCGTGGCGCCGCACCTGCGGGCGCTCCAGCGGCAGCTGGCCCACCTGGAGGCCCTCCTCACGGCGTGAGGGCGAGTCCCTAGAATGGTGGGCCTGATGATCAGCGCCCACCACCTGGAAGTCCGCGCGGGCGCCCGACTCCTGATGGAGGACGTCAGCTTCCGGGTCGCCGCCGGCGACAAGGTGGGCCTCGTCGGCCGCAACGGCGCCGGGAAGACCACGCTCACCCAGATCCTGGCGGGCGACGCCCTGCCCGCCGGCGGGAACGTCACGCGCACGGGCTCCGTCGGCTACCTGCCGCAGGACCCGCGCTCGGGCGACCCCGACCAGCTCGCCCGCGACCGGATCCTCTCGGCGCGCGGGCTGGACGAGGTCGTGCTCCGCCTGCGCGAGGCCGAGACCCAGATGGCCGACGGCGACCCGGCCGTCGCGGAGCGCGCGATGCACCGCTACACGCGCGCCGACGCCGACCTGCACGCGAGCGGCGGGTACGCCGCCGAGGCCGAAGCCGCCACGATCGCGCACAGCCTGGGCATCGAGGACCGCCTGCTCGGCCAGGAGCTGCGCACCCTCTCGGGCGGCCAGCGGCGGCGCGTCGAGCTCGCCCGGATCCTCTTCTCCGACGCGGAGACGATGCTGCTCGACGAGCCGACCAACCACCTCGACGCCGACTCCGTCGTGTGGCTGCGCGACTTCCTCCGCTCCTACGCCGGCGGCGTGGTGATGATCAGCCACGACACCGCGCTGCTCGAGAGGACGGTCACCAAGGTGCTCCACCTCGACGCCCAGCGCGCCACCATCGACGTCTACAACATGGGCTGGCGCCGCTACCTCGACCAGCGCGAGACCGACGAGCGCCGGCGCAAGCGGGAGCGGACGAACGCCGAGACCAAGGCCAAGCAGCTGACCGACCAGGCCAACCGGATGCGGGCCAAGGCCACGAAGGCGCAGGCCGCGCAGTCGATGCTCAAGCGGGCCGAGAAGATGGTCGCCGGCCTGGAGGACGAGCGCAGGGCCGACAAGGTCGCCCGGATCGCCTTTCCCGAGCCGGCCTCCTGCGGGCGCACCCCGCTGACGGCGTCCGGGCTCTCCAAGTCCTACGGGTCGCAGGAGGTGTTCACCGACGTCGACCTCGCGGTGGACCGCGGGTCCCGCGTGGTCGTGCTCGGGCTGAACGGCGCGGGCAAGACCACGATGCTGCGGATCCTTGCCGGTGTCGACGGCGCCGACACGGGCGAGGTGCAGCCCGGTCACGGGGCCAAGGTCGGCTACTACGCCCAGGAGCACGAGACCCTGGACACCTCGCGCACCGTCCTGGAGAACCTCGCCTCCGCCGCCCCGCAGCTCACCGACACCGAGGCCCGCTCGGTGCTGGGCTCCTTCCTCTTCTCCGGGGACGACGCCCACAAGTCCGCCTCGGTGCTCTCCGGTGGCGAGAAGACGCGCCTCGCGCTGGCCATCCTCGTCGTCTCCAGCGCCAACGTGCTGCTCCTCGACGAGCCCACGAACAACCTCGATCCCGCCTCCCGCGAGGAGGTGCTCGCCGCCATCCGCAGCTACACCGGCGCCATCGTGCTCGTCACGCACGACGAGGGCGCCGTGCGCGCGCTGGAGCCCGACCGGGTCCTGCTGCTTCCCGACGGCGACGAGGACCTCTGGAACGAGGACTACGCCGAGCTCGTCGCGCTGGCCTGACCCTGGTCGTCAGGGTCGTCCCGGTCGTCCCGGTCGTCCCGGTCGGCCCGGTCGTGCGGGGCCCGCGGCACCGCCACCTCCGTCGGGTCGGAGCGCCCGCGCAGCACGACCGGCTCGTCGTCGCGCCAGCGCTCCTGCTCCGCGGCCTCGGCGGCCCGCAGGGTCGCCGCCGAGCAGGCCACCCGTTCCTGGCGGTCCTTGGCCAGCTCGGTGAGCCGCGCCGCCTCGTTCACGGCGTCCCCGATCACCGTGTACTCGAACCGGCGCTCGTCGCCCACGTTGCCCGCCACCGCCTCACCCGTGGCGACGCCCACGCCGGCGGTGACCTCGGTGACCTCGGCGGCCAGGCGCCGGACGATCGCGCGGGCAGCCTGGAGCGCGGCCGTCGCGTGGTCGCCGACGTCGACCGGGGCGCCGAAGATCGCCAGGACGGCGTCGCCCATGAACTTGTTCACCAGCCCATGGCGGCGGTCGACCTCGTCGACGACGACCGCGCAGAACCGGTTCAGCACCTCGACCACCTCGCCCGGATCGCGCTCGGCGGCGTAGGTCGTCGAACCGACCAGGTCCACGAACAGGACGCTGACGACCCGAACCTCGCCGCCGAGCTCGACCTCGCCGCCCATCGCGGCCTCGGCCACGTCGCGCCCGACGTGGCGGCCGAAGAGGTCCCGCATGCGCTCCCGCTCGCCGAGCCCGGCGGCCATCCGGTTGAACCCCGCCTGCAGGGCCCCCAGCTCGGTGCCGTCATAGACCTGGACCCGGTGGTCGAACTCGCCACGCTCCACCCGGGCGAGGCCGTCACGCACCGCCAGGAGGGGCGAGACCACGGCGCGGGCGTCCAGCGCCGCGATGAGCATGCCCACGACCCAGACCGTGCCGCCCACGACCAGGACCACCACGGCCAGGCGGGTCTCGGTCAGCTCGTCGCTGACCAGCGCCAGCACAGCGGTCACCAGGAGCCCGGAGACCGGCACCCCCGTCCCCAGCGCCCAGAAGAGCAGCATCCGGCGGCGTACGCCGGACCCGCGCGCCGGGGCCTCGAGCAGCGAGGAGTCGTCGGCGAGCGCCCGCGCCGAGACCGGGCGGAGCGCGAACTCCGAGAGGAGGTAGGAGATGGCCGAGACCAGGACGCCGGCGATCGTCACCGACATCGCCACGGTGAGCGCCAGCCCCTGCTGCTGCCACAGCGCGAGGCCGGTGAACGTGGCGAGCGAGCCGGCCCACAGGATCGCCTGCATCCGCGTCAGCCGCATCGGCACCCGCAGGGCCGTCCTCGCCTCCGCGGCGCTGGGCGCGCGCTGCTCCTCCACCCAGCGCAGGGCCGCCAACGACTCCGCCGTGCCCCAGATCAGCCCGATCACGACCGCCAGGACCACGTAGACGGGCACGGCGATGAACGCGGTCACGATGTCGGAGGTGCTCATCGGGACGGCGGGACGGACGAGGAGGAAGATCCCGACGACGGCCCCGGCGCCGATCACGTTGGTCGCGAGCAGGAGCGCGGTGAGCAGCAGCTGGACGCGCACCCGCAGCTGGCCGCGGGACTGGTCCGCCGGTCCCAGCAGCCAGGACCCGAAGGGCGTCGCGCTGGGTTTGCTCACGTGAGGGCACCCTACCGCTCGCGCGACCGACCGACGGCGCCAACGCCGGGACTCCGCGCCGCCGGCCCGGCGCCCCATGGGACCCTCCGGGGGAACAAGCCGCCCCCGCCCGGCGTTGACCCCGCCGGGCAGACCGCCAGGAGAAGCCCATCACCAGCGTCGAGCGACCGGGAGGGACGCCGTGTCGGGAATGACCGGGATGGGGCCGGCCTTCCGGCACATCCGCACCGACCGCAGCGCCGCTGACTCCCGCGTCGACCGCGGCACCGTCAAGCGGGTGCTCGGCTTCGCCACGCCGCACCGGGGCCTGATCGGCATCTTCCTGGTCCTGGTCGTCGCCGACGCCGCGCTGGTGGTAGCGAACCCGCTGCTGATCCAGCGGATCATCGACGACGGCATCATCGCCAAGGACACCCGCCTGATCACGCTGCTGGCGCTGGCCATGGTCGGCGTCTCGCTGGTCAGCGCGCTGCTGACGATCGTGATGGGCTGGTTCTCCTCCCGGATCGGGGAGAGCCTCATCTTCGACCTGCGCACCCGCGTCTTCGGGCACGTGCAGCGGCAGTCGCTGGCCTTCTTCACCCGCACCCAGACCGGCGCCCTGGTCTCCCGGCTCAACAACGACGTGATCGGCGCGCAGCGGGCCTTCACCTCGACGCTCTCGCAGACGGTGTCGAACTCGATCGCCGTCGTCGTCGTAGGCGTGACGATGCTCGCGCTCTCCTGGCGCGTGACCCTGCTCTGCCTGGCCACGTTCCCGTTCCTCTTCCTCGTCTCGAGGTTCGTCTCCAGCAAGCTCGCCGGTCTCACCCGCGACCAGATGGACGGCAACGCCGACATGGGCAACGCGATGACCGAGCGCTTCAACGTGGGCGGGGCGACGCTGCTCAAGCTCTTCGGCCACCGCGAGACCGAGGACGAGCTCTTCGCCGGCAAGGCGGCGAACGTCCGCGACCTCGGCGTCCGGATCGCGCTGATCACGCGGATCTTCACGACCGCGATGATGACGGTGCCCGCGATTGCGACGGCGCTGGTCTACGGCGTCGGGGGCCAGCTCGTCGTCGAGGACGCGCTCACGATCGGGACGCTCACCGCGCTGGCGACGTTGCTGCTGCGACTGCTCGGTCCGCTCCAGGGGCTCTCCAACGTGCGGGTGGACGTGATGACGGCGCTGGTCAGCTTCGAGCGCGTCTTCGAGGTGCTCGACCTGCCCTCGCTGATCACCGAGCGCGAGGACGCCCGGGACCTCCCGCCGGGCGCCGCCAGCCTGTCCTTCGAGGGGGTCCGCTTCGCCTACCCGCGGGCCGACCAGATCTCGCTGGCCTCCCTGGAGACCGTGGCACGCACCGAGAGCCGGGACTCCGGCGAGGTGCTGCACGAGGTCTCCTTCGACGCGGCGCCGGGGGAGATGGTCGCCCTCGTCGGGCCATCGGGCGCCGGCAAGACGACCGTGACCCACCTCGTCGCCCGCCTCTACGACGTCACCGGAGGGACCGTGCGCGTGGGCGGAGAGGACGTCCGCGACCTTCGGTTGCCGTCCCTGGAGGACGCCGTCGGCTACGTCACCCAGGACGCCCACATGTTCCACGACACCGTCCGCGCCAACCTCGTCTACGCCCGCCCCGGGGCCGCCGACCAGGAGATCTGGTCGGCCCTGGACGCCGCCCGGATCGGGGCGCTCGTCCGGGGTCTGCCCGACGGGCTCGACACCGTCGTGGGGGACCGCGGATACCGCCTCTCGGGCGGCGAGCGCCAGCGGCTGGCCATCGCCCGGCTGCTGCTCAAGGCCCCTCCCATCGTCGTCCTCGACGAGGCCACGGCCCACCTCGACTCCGAGTCCGAGACCGCCGTGCAGCGCGCGCTCGACGCCGCGCTGACCGGCCGCACCTCGCTGGTGATCGCGCACCGCCTCTCGACGGTGCGGCACGCCACGCGCATCCTCGTCCTCGACGAGGGGCGGGTGGTGCAGCAGGGCACCCACGCCGAGCTGCTCGCGGCCGGCGGGCTGTACGCGGACCTCTACCGCACCCAGTTCCTCGACGACGTCTCGGGCGCGGACTCCGAGGCGGACTCCGGGGCGGACTCCGGGGCGGACTCCGGTGCGGGGGAGCCGGCCCCGACCGGCTCACGCTGACCCGGCCCCGGCCGGCGGGCCCCCACGGGGCGACGGCCGGTGACCCGCCGCCACTCGTCGAGGGCGAGATAGCCGAATCCACCGAGGGCGAGCAGGCCGAAGAACCACCACTGCAGTCCGTAGAAGAAGTGTGGGCCGTCGTTGAGCTCGGGCAGCTCGGCGGTGGCCAGCGGCTGCTCGGCCGGGGGCTCCTCCTCGGCGAGCTGCACGAAGCCTCGGTAGACCTCCCGGTCGAGGGCCGCCCCGATCTCGGCGCTGTCGATGGCCCGGGTCGACCCGTCGGTGACCCGGGTGCTGTCGCCCTCGGCGTCGCGTCGCACGTAGCCGGTCACGGTGACCTCCCCGGCCGGCGGTGCCGGCGCGTCGGCGGGGGCCGCGCCGTTCTCCGTGGCCACCCATCCGCGGTCGACCAGCACCGCCGGTCCGCCGGCGCGGACCAGCGGCGTCACCACCTCGACGCCCGGCTGGCCGTCCCGGGTGCGGTAGCGGACGATCACGGTGTCCTCGGCGGCGTACCTGCCGGTGGCCGTCACCCGCCGCCACTCGTCGGTCGCCGACGGCGGGTCGTCGGGGGAGAGGACGGCGGCGGCTCGGGCGGGCGTGGCCGCCTCGTTCGTGCGCACGAGGTCGTTGCGGTCCCGGCGGTCGCCCAGCCGGTCGAACTGCCAGTTCCCCAGCTGCCACGTCAGCGCGCCCAGCAGCACCACCGTGAGGGCGAGGAGCACCCAGCGGCGGGAGAGGAGGAAGCGCAGCGAGCCCACACCGCCGAGGCTAGCCCGCGAGCACGCCGGGTCCCTCGTGCCGGTGGCGTCAGGCCGTAGACTGGCGCGTGATGTCGAGCACCCAGACGACCCAGTCCTCCGCCGGTCCCGCCCTGCTGCCGCTGGCCGACGGCTACGGCCGCGTGGCCACCGACCTGCGTGTCTCGCTCACCGACCGGTGCAACCTGCGCTGCTCCTACTGCATGCCGGCCGAGGGGCTCGACTGGCTGCCCCACGACGACGTGCTCACCGACGACGAGGTCGTGCGCCTGATCCGGATCGGCGTCGAGCGGCTCGGCATCCAGGAGGTCCGTTTCACCGGCGGTGAGCCGCTGGTGCGTCGCGGTCTGGTCGACATCGTGCGCCGGACCCGCGAGGCCGGGCCCGAGCTGGAGATCTCGCTGACCACCAACGCGCTCGGCCTCGCGCGCAACGCCGGCGCGCTCGCCCAGGCGGGGCTCGACCGGATCAACGCGAGCCTCGACACGGTCCGCGCGGACACCTTCGCCACCATCACGCGGCGCGACCGCCTCGACGACGTCCTCGCCGGGCTGAGCGCCGCCAAGGAGGCCGGGCTGGGCCCGGTGAAGATCAACGCCGTGCTGCTGCGCGGGCACAACGAGGACCAGGCGGCGGAGCTCCTGCGCTGGTCGATCGGGCACGGGTACCACCTGCGCTTCATCGAGCAGATGCCGCTCGACGCCCAGCACGACTGGTCGCGCGCCCAGATGATCACCGCCGCTGAGATTCTCGAGAGGCTCTCGGCCGAGTTCGCGCTCCGCCCGGCCTCCGAGCCGCGGGGCAGCGCCCCCGCCGAGCTGTTCGAGGTCGAGGGCCACGAGGTCGAGGGCCGCCCGGCGACGGTGGGCGTCATCGCCTCGGTCACGCGGCCCTTCTGCGGCGACTGCAACCGGGTCCGGCTCACGGCCGACGGCCAGGTGCGCAACTGCCTCTTCGCCCGCGAGGAGTCCGACCTGCGCACCGCTCTGCGCGACGGAGCCGGCGACGCCGAGCTGGCCGATCGCTGGGTCGTCGCCATGCGTGGCAAGCGGCCCGGGCACGGCATCGACGACGAGAGCTTCCTCCAGCCGGACCGTCCCATGTCCGCCATCGGCGGCTGACCGCCGAGCTCGGCGCACCGGAAACCCACGCCGGCTCGGCGGGGTGGAAACCCACGCCGACTCGGCGGGGTGGAAACCCGCGCCGGCTCGGCGGGCCTCAGTCGTCCGCGGGGAGGTCCTCCACCGGCACCGTGTCCCGCAGGAAGTCGCGTGCCTCGAGGAACTGCCCCAGCCGCTCGCGGTGCTCCTCGCACGCGAGCCACACCTTGCGGCGCTCCGCCGTGTGCAGCCGCGGGTTGTTCCAGCGCAGTCCCCAGCGCGCCTCGGAGCGGCAGTCGCGGGCGGAGCAGATCAGGTCGGGCACGGAGCGCTCCCGCCGTCGGTGCGAGGCGTCGGGGTGCGGGTGCCGGACGGCCACGGGGGAGGCCCTCCGGCACCCGCCCGACGCACGCCGGGCACGGGTGCCGGGCGTGTGGGCCGATCCTCGCACGCCTGCCGAGGGCCAGCGACCACTGGACTCACCCAAATGGACGAGGAGGTCACGGTCGGGGCGGGTCGTCGCCCGGCGGGAGCGCGCGACTGTCGTCGGGCATCTCCATGAGCCGGAAGCCGTCGTCGCGGGGACTCGCCGCGTTGGCCATGACGACCGCGACGTAGGGCAGGAACACCGCCCCGACCAGGAAGAGCCACATCCCCCACCCGGGAGCGGTCAGCACCGCGCCGACCACGCACACCGTGCGCAGCCCCATCGACCAGAGGTAGCGGCGCTGCCGGACGCGCTGGTCCTCGCCGGGACTCGTCGCGGCCTCCGTGATCCGGATCGGTTCGTCGCGAGCCCCGCCGCGCGCGCCCGTGCCGCTTCGTCGTGCCATCGTGGCCCAGTTTACGTCGCTACCATCACCAGACCCACGCACAGCAACCCCACCAGCCCGGGAGGGCACATGACGAATCGCACGTACCGCGTCTCCGAGATCGTCGGGACCTCGTCCGACGGCATCGACCACGCGATCCGCAACGGGGTCGAGCGCGCGTCCCGCACGCTGCGCCACCTCGACTGGTTCGAGGTGACCGAGGTGCGCGGCCAGGTCAAGGACGGCCAGGTCGAGCACTTCCAGGTCGGCATGAAGGTCGGCTTCCGCCTCGAGGACGACTGAGGGGCCCGAGCCTCCCGGTCCGGCTCCGGCGCGTTTCGCGTACCCCGCGGTAATCACTAGCGTCGTCTGGAATGAGCAGATCAGTACTCGTGACCGGAGGAAACCGCGGTATCGGCCGCGCGATCGCCGAGGCGTTCCGCGCCGAGGGTGACCTCGTCGCCGTCACCACCCGCAGCGGGGGCGCCCCCGAGGGCTGCCTCGACGTGCGTTGCGACGTGACCGACCCCGCCGCCGTCGACGCGGCCTTCACGCGGGTCGAGGAGGAGCACGGGCCGGTGGAGGTGCTGGTCGCCAACGCGGGCGTCACCGCCGACCAGCTGCTGCTGCGGATGTCCAGCGAGGACTGGTCCTCGGTGGTCGACACCAACCTCACCGGCTCCTTCCACCTGGCCAAGCGGGCCTCCAAGGGGATGCTGCGGCTGCGCCGCGGACGATTGATCTTCGTCTCCTCGGTCGTCGGCATGCTCGGCTCGGCGGGCCAGGTCAACTACGCCGCCTCGAAGGCGGGGCTGATCGGCATGGCCCGGTCGTTGGCGCGGGAGCTCGGCTCGCGCAGCATCACCGCCAACGTGGTCGCCCCCGGATTCGTCGAGACCGACATGACCGAGGCCCTCACCGACGAGCAGCGCGCGGCGATCAGGGGCCAGGTCCCGCTCGGCCGGTACGCCGCCCCGGACGAGGTCGCGGGCGCGGTCACGTGGCTCGCGTCCGACCGGGCGGCGTACGTCACCGGCGCCGTGATCCCGGTCGACGGCGGCCTCGGCATGGGCCACTGAGCGGGCCCGACCAGCAGCCACGCCACCACGCAGGCACGCCACCACACAGGCACGACAGAGAGGCAGGGGATGGGACTCCTCGACGGCAAGCGCATCCTGGTCGCAGGCGTGACCATGGACAGCTCGATCGGCTTCGCGACCGCCAGGCTCGCCCAGCAGGAGGGTGCCACGGTCCTGATCAGCAACTTCGGCAAGGCGCTCGGGATCACCCGGCGGATCGCGGGGCGGCTGCCCCACGAGGCGCCGGTGCTCGAGCTCGACGTGACGGATCAGGAGCACCTCGAGCGGCTCCCCGACGCGGTTCGCGAGCACGTCGACGGGCTGGACGGCGTGGTGCACTCGATCGCCTACGGCAACCCGGAGACCCTGCTCGGCGGCAACTTCCTGACCGGGCCGTGGGAGGACGTGGCGCAGGCCGTCCACGTCTCGGCCTTCTCCCTGAAGTCGCTCGCCACGGCCTGCCGCCCGCTGCTTCAGGGCGGGGGCTCGGTGGTGGGGATGACCTTCGACGCCACGGTGGCGTGGCCGGCCTACGACTGGATGGGCGTCGCGAAGGCGGGCCTGGAGTCCACGTCGCGCTACCTGGCGCGGGACCTGGGGCCGGAGGGAATCCGGTGCAACCTGGTGGCCGCGGGCCCGCTCAAGACCCTGGCGGCCAAGGCGATCCCCGGCTTCGAGGAGCTGGAGGAGATGTGGTCCTCGCGCGCGCCGCTCGGCTGGGACAACACCGACCAGGAACCGACCGCGCGCGCCGTGTGCGCGCTGCTCTCGGACTTCTTCCCGGCGACCACGGGCGAGATCGTGCACGTCGACGGTGGCTTCCACGCGATGGGTGCCTGAGGCCCTCCGAGGGGGCGACCTCGCCGGGCAGGAGGATGGGTACGGTCGGGGAATGACCGCCTCCTCACTCGTCGAGCTCAGGGTCCTCGAAGGGCCGAACCTCTACTTCCCGAGGGCGGCCATCAAGCTGACGCTCGACGTGAGCACCCTGGCGAACGCGTCGGCCGCGACCGCCACCACCTTCGGGCGGCGGATCGGGCTCTCGCGTTCGCGCCCCGGTGCGCCCGGCACGGGCTTCCGGCAGCGGTTCGCGGCCCGGGCCGTCGAGCGCCTCGTGCGAGCCGTCGCCCGCGAGGCCGGGACGGCCCGGCTGGCCGTGCGCGTGCGCCCCACTGCGGACCCCGAGCAGCTCGTCGTCGCCTACCCGTGGAAGCACCGCACGCGGGCACGCGCCCTCGGCACCGCCGTGGGCGAGGTGCTGGACACCCTGCCGGACGCCGACCTCGACCGCGTCGACATCGGCGCCGTCGTCAGCTCCGCGGCCGAGAAGGTCGCGGCCAGTGAGCTCGGGGAGAGCCCGAGGACGCTCACGCCGACCGTTCCCGTCGTGGCGGTGACGGGAACCAACGGCAAGACGACCACCTCGCGGATGATCGCCCACATCGCGCGCACGCACGGGCACATCGTCGGTTGGTCCAACACGGATGGCATCTACATCGACGGCGAGCTCGTGCAGCCGGGTGACTACTCCGGCCCCAGTGGCGCGGGCCGGGTGCTGGCCCACGAGGAGGTGCGCTTCGCCGTGACCGAGACGGCCCGGGGCGGGATCCTGCTCAAGGGCATCGGCCTGACCCGCAACGACGTCTCGGTCGTCACCAACGTGACCGCCGACCACCTCGGGCTGCACGGCATCGACACCGTCGACCAGCTCGCCGAGGTCAAGTCCGTCGTCCCCCAGATCACGCGCAAGAGCGGCTGGTGCGTCCTCAACGGCGACGACCCGCGGGTGTTCGCGATGCGCGGCGTGATCAAGGCCCGCCCGTGGATCTTCTCGCGTGACCCCGACTCGCCATCGGTGCGCGAGGTGCTCGGCTCGGGTGGCGGCCGCGTCACGACGGTCATCGACGGCTGGGTGACCGTCCTCGAGGCCGGCGAGGACCCCGACCCGCTCGTGGATCTCATCGACGTGCCGATGACGCTGGCCGGGCTCTCCCGCTTCAACGTGGAGAACACGCTCGCCGCGGCCTCCGCCTCCCTCGCCGCGGGCATCCAGCGCGAGGACGTGGTGGCCGGTCTGCGGACCTTCCTCCCCGACGCCGAGCACAACCCGGGCCGGATGAACTTCTTCACCGTCCCCACGCCGCGTGGCGAGGTCTCGGTGGTGATGGACCTGGCGCACAACGAGGTCGGGCTCGAGGCGATGTTCGAGATCATGAACGGCGTGCGGGCCCCCGGCGGTCGCGTGATGCTGGGCCTGGGCGTCGTGGGGGACCGCACCCAGGAGCTGATCGAGACGCTCGGCGAGATCGCCGGCAAGGACGCGGACGTGGTGGCGATCGGCCACAAGGAGAAGTACTTCCGCAGTCGCACGCGCGAGGAGCTCGACTCCTGGATGCGCGCTGGGCTGGAGCGCGTGGGGATGACCGACGTCGTCTCCTACGACACCGAGGTCGACTCGCTCGCCGCCCTGGTCGAGCAGGCCGAGCCCGGCGACGTCGTGGGGCTCATGTGCCACGCTGAGCGCCAGGAGGCCTACTCCTGGATCGCCTCGCACGGCGGCACGCCCGACTCCACCGAGACGCTCGTGGCCAAGGTGCGCGCGGCCCGCGCACCGGACTGAGGACGACACCGACGGGGAGGAGCACCATGCGGAGCACGATGCAGGAGGAGGAGCTCACCATCGGCGCCCTGCGGCGCCACGTGGCGGCCGTGCACGCGGACGGGGAGGTCGTCACGGCCACCGCGGAGGGCACCCGGCGCCGCTCCTACGCCGAGGTGGTCGAGCGCGTGGCCCGGCTCGCCGGAGGACTGCGGGCCTTGGGCGTCGAGGGCGACCAGCGGGTGGCGACCTTCCAGTGGAACAACGCCGAGCACCTCGAGGCGTATCTGGCCGTGCCCTCGATGGGGGCGGTGCTCCACACGCTGAACATCCGGCTCTTCCCCGACCAGCTGGTCTACGTGGCGAACCACGCCGAGGACCGCGTGCTCATCGTCGACGACTCGCTCGTGCCCCAGCTGGCGCCGCACCTGGAGCGGATGACCACGGTGCGGCACGTGCTGGTCGCGGGGCCCGAGGCCGCGGCCGCCGACCTCGACTCCCTGCGCCACGGCCCAGCCGAGGTGCACCTCTACGAGGACGTCCTCGACGAGGCCGTCCCCATGTCCGAGTGGCCAGACGTGGACGAGCGCGCCGCCGCCGCCATGTGCTACACCTCCGGCACCACGGGCCACCCGAAGGGCGTGGTCTACAGCCACCGCTCGGCGTGGCTCCACTCCCTCTCGGTCAACACCGGCAACGTCGCCGGGCTCTGCTCCCACGACCGGGTGCTCCCGATCGTGCCCATGTTCCACGCGAACGCCTGGGGGATGGCCTACTCCGCCCTCATGAGTGGCGCCGCCCTGTGCCTGCCCGACCGCTGGCTGCAGGCGGAGCCGCTGGTCCGCTTCATCGCCGAGACGCGGCCGACCGTCTCGGGCGCCGTGCCCACGGTGTGGAACGACGTGCTCGCCTGGCTCGACGCCCACGAGGAGGTCTCGCTCGACTCGCTGCGCCTGGTCCTGTGCGGCGGCTCGGCGGTCCCGCTGCCGCTGCAGCAGGCCCTCCAGGAGCGTCACGGCATCACCGTGCGGCAGGCGTGGGGGATGACCGAGACCTCGCCGGTCGCCACGTCGGGCCTGCCACCCGCCGGCGTCCCCGCCGAGGAGGAGTGGCACTACCGCGCCCTCCAGGGCCGGCTGGTGTGCGGGGTCGAGGGCCGGATCGTGGGCGAGACCGGTGACGTGCTGCCCCACGACGGCAAGGCCGTCGGCGAGCTCGAGGTGCGCGGCCCCTGGATCACGGCGGCCTACTACGCGCCCGACGACCCGGCGGAGGCCGCGGAGAAGTTCGACGACGGGTGGCTGCGCACCGGCGACGTCGGCAGCATCGACCCGCTCGGCTACGTCCTGCTCTCCGACCGCGCCAAGGACGTCATCAAGTCGGGCGGCGAGTGGATCTCCTCGGTCGACCTCGAGAACACCCTCATGGCCCACGAGGCCGTCGCCGAGGCGGCCGTCGTCGCCATCCCCGACGAGAAGTGGCAGGAGCGACCGCTGGCCGCCGTGGTGCTCAGCGACGGGGGCACCGCGACGCCCGAGGAGCTGCGCGAGTTCCTCGCCGACAGCTTCGCCCGCTGGCAGCTCCCGGACGCGTTCGCGTTCGTCGCCCAGGTGCCCCGCACCAGCGTCGGCAAGTTCGACAAGTTGAGGTTGCGGCAGCAGTACGCCGACGGCGAGCTCGACGTCCGCGGCTGAGCCGACCGGCCTCAGCCCGCGGGCGCGTCCGCGGTCTCGGGGGGCGGCGTCCAGTCCGGGTCGGCGCCCGGCAGCTCGGCGCTGTAGCCGGACCCCGCCTGGGCCTGGTGCGTCCAGCTCTCCAGCTCCTGCATCACCGCGGCGTGCTGGTCGACGCAGACCACCACGAGGTCGCCGCGCGCCGCTCGGCCCATCCCGGACCGGACGGCCTCGATCTCCTCGTAGACCTCGGAGACCTCCTGGCAGCGGGCGCCGTCGGCCATGCCGAGCCTGACGCCCTCGGCGACCAGCGCGGCCGTCTCCCCGCGCTTGCGGCCCCGCAACCCCTCGTCCTCGCGCACGAGCAGGACGTCGAAGTGCTGGGCGGCGACCTCGCCGAGCTCGCGCATGTCGTCGTCGCGGCGGTCGCCCGCGGTGGCGATGATGCCGATCCGCCTCGCCTCCTCGCCGACGGCCGACGAGGACTCGCCGACCCGGTCGACGAAGTCGCCCAGCGCGCGCATGCCGGGCGCGTTGTGGCAGTAGTCGACGATCACGTTGACCCCGTTCACGTCGACCTCGTTGAGGCGGCCGGGGGAGAGGTAGTAGTTCGTCGAGAACGTCCGCAGCCCCTGCCGGATGTCGTGCAGCGGCGCGCCGGCGGCGAAGGCCGCCGCGGCCGCCGCCATGGCGTTCTGCACGTTCATCCGGGCGCGGCCGCCGAAGGTGGCGGGCAGCAGGTGCGTCCACGCCAGCTGCATCTCGCGGCGGCCGTGCTTGACCACGATCATCTCGCCTCGCTCCGAGGGCTCGAGCACCAGGGCCTTGCCGCCGCGCCGGCAGTGCAGCTCGATCATCTCGCGGGTCTCGGAGCCGGGCTCCTCCATCGAGATCCAGACGACCTGGCCGGCGCACTTCTTGCGCATCTGGCGCACCAGCGGGTCGTCGGCGTTCAGCACCGCGTGCCCGTCCCGGGGGACCGCGCTGACCAGCACCGACTTCACGTCGGCGAGCTTCTCCACGGTGTCGATGCCGCGCAGCCCCAGGTGGTCGGGCGCCACGTTGAGCACCACGGCCACGTCGTTGCGCTCGTAGCCGAGACCCTCACGCAGGATGCCGCCCCGGGCGACCTCGAAGACCGCGAAGTCGACCCGGGGGTTCTGGAGCACCATCCTGGCGGACTTCGGGCCGGAGGCGTCCTTGCGGATCACCAGCCGCTCGTCGATCACGACGCCGTCGGTGGAGGTCATCCCCACCTTGCGGCCCATCCCCTTGAAGACGTGGGAGATCATGCGCGCGGTCGTCGTCTTCCCGTTGGTCCCCGTGACCGAGACGATCGGGATGCGCGAGGCGGCGCCCGGCGGGAAGAGCATGTCCACGACCGGCTTGGCGATGAACTGCGACTCGCCGATGGTGGGGTGGGTGTGCATCCGGAAGCCCGGCGCGGCGTTGACCTCGCAGATGGCGCCGCCGGTCTCGCGCACCGGCTCGGTGATGTCGGGGCAGATGAAGTCGATGCCCGCGATGTCGAGGCCGACCATCTGCGCCGCCTCCTCGGCGATGTCGACGTTGTCGGGGTGCGCCTCGAGCGTGCGGTCGATGGAGATGCCGCCGGTCGACATGTTGCCGGTCATCGCGAGCTTCACCACGGTCCCAGCGGGCGGGACGTCGGTCATCTCGAAGCCCTGCTCCCGCACGAGCTCGAGGGCCGCGTTGTTCACCGTGATGCGGGTCAGCACCTTCTCGTGGCCGACGCCGCGGCGGGGGTCGGCGTTGGTCAGGTCGACGAGCTCCTCCACCGTGCTGGTGCCGTCACCCCGCACGGACGCCGGCTCGCGCTCGGCGATGGCGGCGACCCGCCCGTCGACGATCAGGCAGCGGTAGTCCTTGCCGGTGACGTAGGACTCCACGACGATGTAGCCGCGCCGCGACTGCCCGGCGGCCGCGTCCCAGGCCTCCCGGACCTCCTTCTCGTCCTGGAGGTCCAGGCAGACGCCGCGGCCGTGGTTGCCGTCCAGCGGCTTGACCACGACGGGGAAGCCGATCCGCTCGGCCGCCCTCACGGCCTGCTCCACGGTCCGCACCGTCTCCTGGTGCGGCACCGGCAGACCGGCGGCGGCGAGGAGCCTGGTCGTCAGGTCCTTGTCGGAGGCGATGTCCACCGCGATCGACGCGGTCTCCGAGGTCATCGTGGCGCGGATCCGCTTGGCGTGGACCCCCTGGCCCAGCTGCACGAGCGAGGCCTTGTTGAGCCGGATGTAGGGGATGTCGCGCGACACGGCCTCGTCGAGGATCGCCTGGGTCGAGGGGCCGAAGGCCGAGCGCTGCGCCTGCTTGATGAAGGTCTCGAGCTCGGTCTCCCAGTCGAAGCCCGGGTCGGCCTCCACCAGGTGGTTGACCAGCCGGACCGCGAGCGTGCCGGCGGCCAGCCCGACGCCCTCGTCGTAGTGGGCGAAGATCATGTTGTAGACGCCGGGGCGGCCCTTGACCATGCGGGTCTTGCCGCGCCGGACGTCGTGCCCGACGACCTGCTGCAGCGCGAGCGCGCAGTGCTCGGCGACGTGCCCCAGCCAGGTCCCCTCGTGCAGGCGCTCCACGAATCCGCCGCGGTGCCCGCGCGAGCAGGTGTGCTCGCGCAGCCCGGGCAGCATCGTCAACAGGTGGTCGGTGAACCCCGGGATGGTGTTGCTGGGGAAGTGCTCGAGCGACCCCAGGTCGACCACGAGGTGGATCGCCGGGTCGTAGGACCAGACGTTCGCGCCGCGGTAGACGCGGGTCTCGAGGATCCTCAGGTCGGGCAGCGGTCGGTCGGTCACGAGGGGGCTCCGTTCGTGGGGGGCCCGTGCTCGGGCACGGGTCGTCGCGCGGGGTCTGTCACCGTGTCTACCGGGTCCGCCGCGAGCTGGTCGGGGTGGGGTTCGGGGGGATCGGGGTCGGCGAGGTCCGGATCGGCGAGGTCCGGGTCGGCGAGGGCCCCCTCGACGTCGTGGGCCGCCTCCGTGGCCGCGGCCACCGGCTTCTGTGCGCTCCGCGCGCTGGCCCGGCGGCGGCGCGCGATGCGGCGACGCAGCACGGCCGGGCCGGCGTCCCCGGCCGCGATGTCCTTGGCCAGCTGCCGCAGGTCGCGGTTCGCGGTGTCGAGCTCGGCGGCCTCGTCGGGGTCGACCTCGGCGACCCGGGGCACCAGCGTCCGGCTCGTGAGGTCGAAGCGGGATCCCGCCGGCAGCACGTGCAGGGTCAGTCCGCTGGCGAGGAGCGGCGTCCCGCGCCGGGCCTCGTGGGCGTTGGAGACGACGCGGGCCGGGTCGAAGACGGTGACCGCCCCGCGGCCGAGGACGCTCATCATCTCGTGGCCCTCCTCGGACCGCTCCACGATCGCCGCGGTGTCCTCGTCGACCCCGATGCCGAGCAGCTGCGGCGACTGGGAGCAGATCATCAGCAGCCGGCCGTAGCGGTTGCGCTGGGCGAAGTGCTGGTCGATCACGGTGGACTCGACCATGCCGAGACCGGCGGCCACCTGCGTCATCCGCTGGCGCGGCGTGGACCCGCCGGTGCCGAAGGCCACCATGTGCGAGGACTGGATCGAGGCGCCGGCCGAGGTTCCCGCGATCACCACGCCGCGCGCGTGCGCGTCGAGCATCGCCTCGCCGAAGGGTGTCCCGCAGATCACGCCCGAGAGCTTGAGCTGGTTGCCACCGGTCATGAACACACCCGTCACGCCGGACTCGGGCCGGAGCCGGTCGACGTACGCCGGGTCCGCCGCGTCCTCGCGGCTCTCGGGCCGCACGGAGACCACGTCCTGCGCGCCCAGCCGGCGGAAGAGCGCGTCGTAGACCTCCACGATCTCCTCGCCCAGCGAGGAGGCGGTCGCGACGACGGCGATCCGCGCGGCGGGGCCTCCGGCGCGCCGCACGAAGTCCGAGAGGATCGTCGCCTTGCGGAGCTTGTCCTCCGCCCCGCCGATGATCATCAGCTGTCCCTGCGGCATGACAGGCAGGCTACGCGGTGCAAGGGTGGGGCCCATGACCGGCGGTGGGGAGTCGACGGCCCGGACACTGGTGATCGTGCGCCATGCGAAGGCCGAGGCCTGGGCGACCACCGACCACCAGCGTGCGCTGACCGGGCGCGGACGCCGCGACGCCGCCGTCACCGGGGGCTGGCTGGCCGAGCGCGGCCTCGAGCCGGACGCCGCGCTGGTCAGCGACGCGACCCGCACCCGGGAGACCTGGGCCGAGATGGCCGGGGCGGCCGGTTGGACCCTCGAGCCCGACTACGACCCGGGGGTGTACTCGGCCGGCAGCGACACCGCGCTCGACCTGCTCCGGGCGCTGGACGGGAGGGTCAGCACGGCGGTGTTGCTGGGCCACAACCCCACGGTGGGCTACCTCGCGCAGCTGCTCGACGACGGGCAGGGCGACGCCGAAGCCGTGTCACAGCTGCTCGTGCGGGGCTTTCCCACCTCGGCCGCGGCGGTCTTCGAGGTGACCGACGGCTGGGAGGCCCTCGCCGAGGGGAGCGCGGTGCTGCGCGGCTTCCACGCCCGGCCCGCGGAGTGAGGCGCTACGCCTGCTCCAGCGGCGGGCAGGGCGTGACGAAGCCGGCCTCGGCGTCGGCGGCCTCGACCTCCTCGCGGGAGATCCCGAGCAGGTAGATGATCGCGTCGAGGTAGGGCACGTTCACCGCGGTGTCCGCGGCCTCCCGGACCACCGGCTTCGCGTTGTAGGCGATGCCGAGCCCCGCGGCCGCGAGCATGTCGAGGTCGTTGGCGCCGTCCCCGATGGCGACCGTGGACGCCACCGGGACCCCCGCGTCCGCGGCGAACTGGCGCAGCGCCGTGGCCTTGCCCGCGCGGTCGACGACGTCGCCGAGGATCCGGCCCGTCAGCCGCCCGCCGACGACCTCGAGCTCGTTGGCCCGCGCGAAGTGGATGCCGAGGTCCTCGGCCAGCCGGTCGGTGACCTGCGAGAACCCGCCGGAGACGATCGCGAAGCGGTAGCCGAGACGGGTCAGCGTGCGCACCAGGGTCCGCGCACCGGGCGCGAGCACGATGTCGTCGTAGACGCCGTCGAGCTGCGCGGCGTCGAGCCCCTCGAGCAGGGCCACGCGGCGGCGCAGCGACTGCTCGAAGTCCACGTCCCCCCGCATCGCCTCCTCGGTGACCCGGGCGACCTCGTCCTCGCACCCCGCCCGGGCGGCGAGCATCTCGATGACCTCGCCCTGGATCAGCGTCGAGTCCACGTCCATCACGATCAGCCGCATGCCGTGCCGCAGGAGGTTCGCCGGCTGCACGGCCACGTCGATGCCCTGGCGGGCCCCCTCGGCCGCGATGTCGGCGCGCAGCCGGTCGGGGTCCCCGCCCGAGACGTGCAGGTCGATCGCCGTCACCGGGTAGCGGGCCATCCGCTCGATCCGGTCGATGTTCGCGCCGAGATCGGCGATCCGGCCCACGATGGCGGACATCGCGCGGGCCGTCAGCGGCGAGCCGATCACCGTGACGTGCGACCGGCCCTCGGGCCGCCCCGGGTTGTCACCGGCGCCGCGCTCGACCTCGGCCAGGATCCCCAGCTGCTGGGCGATGGCGAGCACCTCGTCGCGCAGCCGCTTCCAGTCCCGCGGCGCGGTGACGAGGATGCCGAGCACGAGCCGGCCCCGCAGCACGATCTGCTCGACGTCGAGGACCTCCACCCCCGCCCGCGCGATCACGGCCAGGACCTCGGACGTCACGCCGGGGCGGTCCTCGCCGGTCAGGGTGACGAGCAGGGTGTTCGGCGGGGTCTCGTTGGTCTGGTTGGTCGACGGCATGGTTCCGAGAGGCTAGCGGCCGCGCGGGTCGCCGCGAGCAGCCGGCTCACTCCGGCGGCCACACCTCGGGAGAGCACGCGGCCACCAGCGCGCGGCGCCCGGCCCGCTCCAGCGGGCGCAGCGCCTCCGCGCGGCGGGCCGCCTCCAGGGCCGTCACCGCGCCGCCGTCGTCCTCCAGGCCGACCGCGGCGATGTCGAGCGCCTGGAGCCCCCGTCCGGCCAGGGCCACGCACCGCGGCGGGACGCCGGCGGGGGACCCCGGCGCCGGTCGGTGCCTCAGGTCCATCAGGCGGTCCGCCACCTCGGGGCGCCACCGGGCGACGTCGAGCCGCACCAGCGCGTCGGTGCTCTCGAGCAGCGCCTGCCGGAGCCCCCGGTCGGCCTCGCCGACGTCGGGCAGCTGCCGCCGGGCGGCGCGGCGCGCGACCCAGACCACGCCGGCACCCGCGCGGTGGGGCACCAGGCCGACGGGGCCGGCGCCCGTCTCGACCACGACCGCCTCGCCCGCCTCCAGGGCGGCGGCGTTGAACTCGGCCGGCCCGCCGAGACCGAGGGGGTCGCCCTCGGCCGGCAGCGCCAGCCCGGCGGCGTGAGCGCCGCCGCGACGCAGGACGGCCAGCGCGGTGACCAGCGGCTCGGCGTTCTCCGGGTCGCCCGCCGCCCGCGCGGCGCCCGGGAGCCCGGCGCCCGCGAGCCCCGCGACGTGGTGCGCCGCGTCGCCGCCGAGCACGCCGTCGAGCACGTGGTCGGTCACCTCGTGGCCCCGCAGCCACGCGGTGAGCCACCAGGCCAACCGGGCGGAGGCGGGCATGGTGTCGCCCGCGTCGAGGACGGGCCGGGCGTGCGTGGAGGGGTCCACGGCGGCGGATCGTACGCCGTCTAGGGTGGCGGCCATGTCCGTGGTCCTCGACTTCGCCGGGGTGACCGTCCGCCGCGGGGACGCCGTGCTGCTGGACGAGCTCTCCTGGTCGGTCGAGGAGGACGAGCGGTGGGTCGTGCTCGGGCCCAACGGCGCGGGCAAGACCACGCTGCTGCAGCTGGCCTCGGCGCAGATGCACCCGACGGCCGGTGTCGCCGGCGTCCTCGACGAGGTCCTCGGCGCGGTCGACGTCTTCGACCTGCGCCCCCGCATCGGCCTGACCAGCGCCGCGCTCGCGGAGCGCATCCCGCGCCACGAGACCGTCCACGACGTGGTGGTGAGCGCGTCGTACGGCGTCCTCGGCCGCTGGCGCGAGAGCTACGACGACCTCGACCACGGCCGCGCCCGCGACCTGCTGCGCGAGCTGGGCGCCGGGAAGCTGAGCCGGCGGACCTTCGGCACGCTCAGCGAGGGGGAGCGCAAGCGGGTGCAGATCGCCCGGGCGCTGATGACGGATCCCGAGCTGCTGCTCCTCGACGAGCCCGGCGCGGGGCTCGACCTCGGCGGACGCGAGGACCTGGTCGCGACCCTGGCGGTGCTGGCCCTCGACCCCGACTCGCCGGCGACGGTGCTCGTCTCCCACCACGTGGAGGAGATCCCGCCGGGGTTCACGCACGCGCTGCTGCTGCGGGAGGGGCGCGCCGTCGCGGCGGGCTTCATCGAGCACGTGATCACCGACGCCGCCTTGTCGGAGACGTTCGGCCTGCCGCTGACCGTGACCCACGAGGACGGCCGCTGGACCGCCCGTCGCCGACCCGGACGGCGGCTCGCCACCTGAACCCGTGGGTCCGGCGGCGTCGCCGGATAGGGTGAAGCACATGGACTGGTGGGGCGACTACGGCTGGGCCGTCTGGCTCGCCACGGCGCTCGGCCTCGGGGTGCTCGAGATGCTGAGCCTCGATCTCGTGCTGATCATGCTCGCGGTGGGCGCCACGGTGGGCATGGTCGCCGCGCTGCTGGGCGCCCCGATCATCCTCCAGGCGCTCCTGGCCGCCGGCGGCGCCGTGGCCATGCTCGCCGTCGTCCGCCCGAAGCTGGCGCAGCGCATGCACGGCGGTCCGGAGCTGTTGCTCGGACCCCGCAAGCTGATCGGCATGCAGACGGTGGCCGAGGAGGCCTTCGACACGCATCACCCGGGGGCCATCAAGATCGACGGGGAGCGCTGGACCGCGCAGCCCTACGACGAGAGCGTGCGCATCGAGGCGGGGGCGACGGTGCAGGTGCTGCAGATCAAGGGCGCCACCGCCTACGTCCACCCGGTGCCCCGCCTGGAGAGCTGAGAGAAGGGGAACCATGGAGATCGTCGTGCTGGTGCTGCTGGCGCTGGTCGCGCTCGTGGTCGTGACCACGCTGGCGAAGGCCGTGCAGATCATCCCGCAGGCCCGGGCGGGCGTCGTGGAGCGGTTCGGCAAGTACAAGGAGACGCTCCAGCCGGGTCTGAACGTGGTCGTGCCGTTCATCGACAACGTCCGCTACCAGATCGACATGCGTGAGCAGGTCGTGAGCTTCCCCCCGCAGCCGGTGATCACCGAGGACAACCTGACGGTCTCGATCGACACCGTCATCTATTTCCAGGTCAACGACCCCGTCGCGGCGACCTACGAGATCTCCAACTACATCTCCGCCGTCGAGCAGCTCACGATGACCACGCTGCGCAACATCGTCGGGGGGATGGAGCTCGAGGAGACGCTCACCAGCCGCGAGAACATCAACCGCGGGCTCTCCGGCGTCCTCGACGAGGCGACGGGTCGCTGGGGCATCAAGGTCAAGCGCGTCGAGATCAAGGGCATCGACCCGCCGCCCTCGATCAAGGACTCGATGGAGAAGCAGATGCGCGCCGACCGCGACAAGCGCGCCACGATCCTCACCGCCGAGGGCGAGCGCCAGTCCGCCATCCTCACGGCCGAGGGCAACAAGCAGTCCGCCATCCTCAACGCCGAGGGCGACCGGGAGGCCGCGATCCTGCGCGCGCAGGCCCAGCGGGAGTCCTCGATCCTGATGGCGCAGGGCGAGGGGCAGGCCATCCAGACGGTGTTCCAGGCGATCCACGACGGGCGCCCGGACCAGTCCCTGCTGGCCTACCAGTACCTGCAGATGATGCCGAAGATCGCCGAGGGCAGCGCCAACAAGGTGTGGATCGTGCCCAGCGAGATCGGCAGCGCGCTCGAGGGGCTCGGCTCGACGATGAACAGCCTGCGCGGGATCCCGGACGACGTGCCGGGGCCCCGCACCCGCGTGTCCACGGACCCGCAGGCGGCCATCGACGAGGAGGCCGACGACGCGGCCGCCGAGGCGCGGGCGAGCGTGCAGCAGGCGATCGAGGAGGCGCGCCGGGCCGCCTCGCCGCGACGCGCGAGGGCGGACGACCTCCCCGACTTCACCGACACCGGCGAGATCGAGGGGCTCGGAGACGCCGGCGAGGCCGGCGGGGAGCCAGACAGCACGGCATGAGTCCGGGCCGGTGAGCTGGGCCGAGCTGGCGGCGGTCCTGGTCGCCGGAGTCGCGGCGGGCACGATCAACACGGTGGTGGGAAGCGGGACGCTGATCACCTTCCCGACGCTGCTCGCGGTCGGCGTCCCGCCCGTGACCGCCAACGTGTCCAACTCGATCGGGCTGGTGCCGGGCTCCGTGTCGGGGGCGGTCGGCTACCGCCGCGAGCTGCGCGGGCAGCGCCCCCGGGTCCTGCGTCTGGCGGTCGCCTCCGGGCTCGGTGGGGCGGTCGGGGCCGGCCTGCTCCTGGCGCTGCCCGCCTCGGCCTTTCGCACGGCCGTGCCCGTCCTGATCGTGCTCGGGCTCGTGCTGGTCGTCGGGCAGCCGCGGATCTCGGCGTGGGTCGCGCGCCGGCACGAGGCCAGCGGCGGCCTGCCCGCCCAGGGGGCGCGCTGGGTCCGCCCCGCCGTGCTGGCCACCGGGGTCTACGGCGGCTACTTCGGCGCCGCCCAGGGGATCCTGCTGATGGCCGTGATGGGCATCGGCATCGACGACTCCCTGCAGCGGCTCAACGCCGTCAAGAACGTGCTGGCCGCGCTGGTGAACGCCGTCTCGGGGGCGGTGTTCGTCGTGGTCGCCGACGTCGACTGGGCGGTCGTCGGGCTGCTGGCCGCCGGGTCGGTCGTCGGCGGCCAGCTCGGGGCCCGCTACGGCCGACGGCTGCCCGCACCCGCCCTGCGCGCGGTGATCGTCACCGTCGGGGTGGTGGCGCTCGGCGTCTTCCTCACATCGTCCTGAGCGCGGCGCCGGCTCCGTCCCGGTCTCCCGCCGCGCTCGTGCGGCACGCTGTGACGCGGGGGGTCAGCCGACCTTCAGCACCTGGGTGCCGCCGGCGAAGCGGTCGTGCCACGCCTGCCGCCTCTCGGTGTCCTGGTTGATCCCGACGGCGATCATGATCACCGCGGCCAGCGAGGCGAGCCCGGCGATGATGCCGAGGAACGGGATGATCCCGGCCAGGCCGAAGGCGAGGTAGATGTTGCGCTTGACCGACTCCTCGGGCGTCGGGTTCTGGCCGTTCGGTCCGATCACCTTCAGCTTCATCACCATCTTGCCCAGGGTCTCGCCCCGCGTGGTCTCCATGTAGACGAAGTACCCGAGGTTGATCGCGACGCCGAGGACCGTGCCGACGACGTTGGCGACGAACGACCCGCCGCCCGCCGAGAACGCGCTCGTCGACGTGCCGAAGATCAGTCCGGTGATCACGAGGCCGACCACGATGATGTTCACCGCGAGCAGCAGGAGCGAGTCGAGCAGGCGCGCGACGAAGCGGTCACCCAGCTCGCCCGGGCGAGCTGCCGTGGGGGGATGGTAGGTCTGTTCGTAGCCTCCAGGCGGCTGTTCGCTCATGCTTCCCTCCGGGCTCGGGGACCTCCGGTCGAGGCCGACAGGGCACAGCCTAGGGCCCGAAAGGGTGAACGCGCGGCCCTTCAGCCAGCGTGGCGGGCGCGTCGCGCCCAGCGCAGGGAGGCGACGCCGGCCACGACGGCCAGAGCAGCGGGGGTGACCACGCCGGCCCCCGCGCGGGTGGAGAGGGATTTGTCGCCCATCGCGAGCACTCCCGCGGCGGCGTCGCTCGCGTCCACGGCGATGCCGCCGAGCACCACGGTCTTCCGGGCGCGCCCGCGCAGCAGCAGGGCGGTCGCCCCGATGGCGGCGTCGCGCGCACCGAAGAGCCGGGTCATGTACGGCAGCTGCGGGTTGGCCTCGGCGTCGAGCCCGGCGTACCGCAGGACCAGTCGGGGGTCGGCGACGGCTGCCGAGCCGAAGGCGACGCGGGCCAGGGACAGTCCGATCAGGGGATCCATGCTGGGCACCCTAGCGGCGTCAGAGCCAGGCACGGCGCCAGCGGTCCAGGACGTCGTAGACGTGCGCGCGAGCCTCCGGCCGGGAGAGCAGGACGTCGTGGCGCGCGCCGTCCACGGCGATGCTCGTGACGTGTGCTCCCAGGGCCGGCGCCCAGCGGCGGATCTGCTCGACGTCGAGGACGATGTCGGCGCCGTGGACCTCCTCGGTCATCGCCGCCGGGCGCGCGGAGCGCGCCGAGGAGAGCACCAGCACGGGGCAGCCGACCTCGATCCCGCGGTGCAGCCGCGCGTGACCGAGCCGCACGGCCCGGAGCCAGCCGGCGCGCACCGGGAAGGAGTCCACGGGCTTCCAGCGCAGGTCGAAGTCGTGGTCTCCCTCGTGGTCGAGGTGCAGGCTGCGCGTGTAGAACCCCGTCACGTGGCGGGGGATGACCCGGTAGGGCAGCCGCGCCCCGAGCTGGTGGAGGGCCTGGGTGCCCAGGGTGCGCATCCACCAGGCGCCGGGCATGTCCAGCCAGGGCGAGTTCAGCACCATCCCCGCGAGGCCCGGCGGGGGGCGGCCCTCGCGCCGCCGGCGGTCGGCCCACAGCGCGACGACCAGCCCTCCCGTGGAGTGCGCCGAGACGACCACCCGCTCGTGGCCGTCACGCTCGGTGATCCGGCGCCAGGCCTCGTCCAGCTCGCGGGCGTAGTCGTCGAGGTCGGTGACGAAGGTGGGGGTCTGGTGGCCGCGCAGGGAGCGGCCGTACTTGCGGAGGTCGAGCCCGTAGGTGTCGTAGCCGCGATCGGCCCACCAGTCGGCGTGCTCGACGTGGAAGAAGTAGTCGGCGAAGCCGTGCACCTGCAGCACGGCCGCGTCGTGCGCGGGCGGCCGGTGCACCAGCGTGGCGACGCACTCGCCCTCGTCGTCCGCGGGCAGGGGCAGGGTCTCGGCGACCCAGGGCTTGCCCAGCACGTCGGGGACGGCGTCGCGCGCCGCGTGCGGATCGGCGTCGGGCGGGTGTCTCACGCGCGCATCCTGCCAGCCGGCGCGGCGGTGTCGCGCCCGGCCGTCACGAGGAGGGCGACGAGGGCGCCGAGGAAGCCCCCCGTCGTGCCGAGCGCCTGGTCGGCCAGGGTGTCCCCGTAGACCGACGCCGCGGCGTCGGCACCGTAGAAGGCGAGCCGCTCGAAGACCTCCCACCCGACCGCGAGCGCCGCGCCGAGCCCGGCGACCATCGCCAGGGCGGCGCCCCGCGGCCGCACGGCCGGGCCGAGGAGCAGCCACAGGCCCGCGCCGAGCCAGGCCCAGCTGGTGAGGTGGTTGAGGTCGTCCCACCAGGCGATCGAGGCGTAGAGACCCGCGATGTTGCCGACGGTGTCGATCAGGAACGGGAGCGCGAGCAACGTGAACCCCGCCCACGGCGTCGGACGCGGGGCCCGGCCCGCCTGTCGCGCCGCGAACCAGGCCGCGGGGCCGACCAGGGCGAGCAGCGGGTAGAGGGCCAGGCGGTAAACCGCCGCGGGGTCGCCGAGCTGCCCGGGCGTCGCCGTCTGCACGACGAGCATCGCCACGAGCGCGAGCCAGCCGCCCACGAAGAGGGCCGCGCCCGATCGCCGCCCGGCGGCGCTCATCGGCGCACCCTCGCGGCCACCACGAACCCGGCTGCCAGGGCGCCCAGCGTGCCGAGCACCTCGTCGCCGAGGGTGTCCTCGTAGGCGGTGTCGATCTCCGTGCCCTGCCGGATGAAGGTGAACCACTCGCCGATCTCCCAGCCGATGGCGAGGGCGGCCCCCAGCCCCGCGACCAGCGCGACGACGGCCCAGCGCGGCTCGACCCGGCGCGCCACCAGCAGGCCGAGCCCCGTCAGCAGGAGGAACCAGTTGGCGAGATGGTTGAGGTCGTCCCACCACGCCACGCGGTCGTAGAGGTCGAGGCTGTTGCCGGTGACGTCCACGAGGAAGCCGAGCATCACGAGCGCGAACGCCCCGTGCGGGACGGCCGCACCGGGGCGGCGGCGGCCGACGAGCAGCCACCACGCGGCCGGCACGACCAGCATGAGCAGCGGGTAGAGCACCAGCCGCGCGCCGAAGGCCTTGTCGGCGAACCGCTCGATCCCGGGCGCCCACTGGGCGACCGCGAGCTGCGCGAGGGTGGCGAGCAGGACGAGGGGCGGCGCCCACCACCACGCGCCATGGTCGCGCGCGGTGGCGGGCCGTGCCCCGGGACGGGTCGCGGTCACCCGCCCATCGTCCCCGACGGGCGGATCAGACCGTCTCGAGCGCCTCGGTCGGGTGCGGCGCCGGGGCGCCGTGGTCACCGGAGCGCACCGCCGCCTCGATCCTCTTGCCGATCTCGGCGTCCACGTTCTTCCAGTAGTCGAACGCCCTCTCCAGGACCGGCTCGCTGACGCCGCCGGCGAGGTGCCCGGCGACGTTGTCGACGAAGCGTGCGCGCGCGGCGTCGTCGAAGACCTCGCGCACCATGGCGCCAGCCTGCGAGAAGTCGTCGTCCTCCTCGCGGGGCGTGTACGCCGCGCGCACGAACTCGCCGTCGGCCTCCCAGCTGTCGCCGGCGGGGCCGGTCAGGTCGGAGTACGGCGCGTCGTAGGAGTTCGGGGCGTACTTCGGCCGGTCGCCCGTGTGCTGGTAGGCCATCGGGCCGTCGAACTGGTAGGTGTACGCGTCCTGCACCCGGTGCTGGTTGACCGGCAGCTGCTGGTAGTTCGGGCCGATCCGGTAGCGGTGGGTGTCGGCGTAGGCGAACACCCGGCCGAGCAGCATCTTGTCCGGCGAGAAGCCGATGCCGGGGACGACGGCGCTCGGCTCGAAGGCGGCCTGCTCGATCTGCGCGAAGAAGTTCTCCGGGTTCCGGTTCAGCGTCATCTTCCCGACCTCCTGCAGGGGGTAGTCGCCGTGCGGCCACACCTTGGTCAGGTCGAAGGGGTTGATCCGGTAGGTCTTCGCGTCCTCGTACGGCATGATCTGGACCTTCAGCGTCCAGCTCGGGTAGTCGCCCGCGTCGATCGCGTTGTAGAGATCCCGGCGGTGGAAGTCCGAGTCCTCGCCCGCGATGCGGTTGGCGTCGTCCTGCGTCAGGCACTCGACGCCCTGGTCGGAGACGAAGTGGAACTTCACCCAGAACTTCTCGCCGGCGTCGTTGTACCACATGTAGGTGTGGCTGCCGTAGCCGTTCATGTGGCGCCAGCTCGCCGGGATGCCGCGGTCGCCCATCAGCCAGGTGACCTGGTGGGCGGACTCCGGGTTGAGCGTCCAGAAGTCCCACTGCATGTCGTTGTCGCGCAGCCCGTTGCCACCCCGGCGCTTCTGGGAGCGGATGAAGTGGGGGAACTTCATGGTGTCGCGGACGAAGAAGACCGGGGTGTTGTTGGCGACGAGGTCCCAGTTGCCCTCGTCGGTGTAGAACTTCAGCGCGAAGCCGCGGGGGTCTCGCCAGGTGTCCGGCGAGCCCTGCTCGCCGGCGACGGTGGAGAAGCGCGCCAGCATGTCCGTGGTGGCGCCCTGGCGGAACACGGCGGCCTTGGTGTAGGCCGACATGTCCGCGGTGCACTCGAACGTGCCGAAGGCGCCTGAGCCCTTCGCGTGCACGTTCCGCTCCGGGACGCGCTCGCGGTTGAAGTGGGCCATCTGCTCGATCATGTGGTGGTCGTGCAGCAGGATCGGCCCGTCGGCACCGACGGTGAGGCTGTTGCGGTCGCTCGGGGCCGGGGCGCCGGTCCCGGTGGTCGAGCCCTGGTTCTGGTTCATGCGTCGTCTCCTCGGTTGGTCGTCTGCCCGGCCGCCGGTGCGCGGCCCCCTCGCGGGCGCGTCGCCGGTCGTCGGCATCACGTCGAACCAACCACGTGATCTGGAACAGATCAAGCAACCCTCTCCCCCCGGGTGGGGCCGGGCGGGGTCACCCCTCGGGACCGGCCCCAGGCCGGCGGACCGCACAGGGAGAATGCGCCTCATGACCGCGCCGGAGACGAGTCCAGAGCAGCGGATGTCCGCGCTCCTCGCGGCGGTGCGCCGCCCCGACGAGGCCGCCGGGCGCGCCGCGCGGGAGCGCCAGGCGCAGCTGACGAAGCCGCCGGGAGCCCTGGGCGCTCTGGAGGATCTCTCCGTGCGCCTGGCGGCGATGGCCGGCCGGTGCCCGCCGCCGGTTCCCGAGCGCCCGGCCGTCGCGGTCTTTGCCGGGGACCACGGCGTGCACGCCGCGGACGTGACCCCGTGGCCCCAGGAGGTCACGGCCTCGATGGTGGAGAACCTCCGGGCCGGGGGCGCGGCCCTCAGCGTGCTCGCCCGCGCCTGCGACGCCCGGGTCGTGGTCGTCGACGTCGGCGTCGCCACGCCGGTGGAGCCCTCGGGCGACGTGCTCTCGCGCCGCGTGCGGCCCGGCACCGCGGACCTGTCCCGCGGGCCGGCCATGACCCTCGACGACGCGCGCACGGCCGTGCTGGTCGGGGCGGACGTCGCCGCTGCGCTGGTCGCCGACGGCCACGACCTGCTGCTCACCGGCGACATGGGGATCGGCAACACCACGCCGTCCGCCTGCCTGGTCGCCGCGCTGACCGGCCACCCCGCGGAGGAGGTGACCGGACGCGGCGCCGGCGCCGACGACGCCACGCTCGCGCGCAAGACCGCGGTCGTGGCCGCGGCGGTCGGCCGCCTCGCTCCGGAGGAACGCCGCGACCCCCTGCGCCTCCTGGCCGCGGTGGGCGGGCTCGAGCACGCCGCCCTGGCGGGATTCGTGCTCGGCGCCGCCGGCGCCGGAGTCCCGGTCCTCCTCGACGGCGTGATCGCGGGGTCCGCCGCGCTGGTCGCGGCGGAGCTCGCGCCCGAGGTGGCCGGCCACCTCGTCGCCGGGCACCGCTCGGTCGAGCCGGCCCACGCCCTCGTCCTCGCCGCGCTCGGGCTACGCCCGCTGCTGGACCTCGACCTGCGCCTGGGCGAGGGGAGCGGTGCTGCCCTCGCCGTGCCGACCGTGCGCGCCGCGGCCCTGCTCCTGGCCGAGATGGCCACCTTCGACGCCGCCGGCGTCGCGCGGAAGGACGCCTGATGGACGGCGACGGCACCGCGCCCAGCGACCACCCGCCGTACCCGGTCGGGCTGCGCCTCGCCGGCCGCCGCGTGGTCGTCGTCGGCGGGGGCCACGTGGCCCAGCGCCGCGTGCCCGTGCTGATCGGCGCCGGGGCCGAGGTCACGGTGGTGGCGCCGGCGGTGACGCCCGCGCTGGAGGGGCTCGGTGGCGAGGTGACCATCGAGCTGCGGCGGTTCACCGAGAGCGACCTCGACGGCGCCTGGTACGCCATCGCGGCCACCGACGACCCGGTGGTCAACGCCGCGGTGCTGGCGGCGGCCGAGGAACGGCGGATCTTCTGCGTACGCGCCGACGACGCGCGCGGAGCCAGCGCCTGGACCCCGGCGGTCGGGCGGCACGGCGGCGTCACGGTCGCCGTGCTCGGCAACCGGGAGCCGCGGCGCTCGGCCGCCCTCCGCGACGAGCTGATGGGGGCGCTCGCCGACGGGCGCGTGACGGCGCGGGACGCGCTCGACCGCACCGCGGGGGTCGTCCTCGTCGGTGGCGGGCCCGGGGACCCGGAGCAGGCCACGGTGGCCGCGCGGCACGCGCTCGCCTCCGCGGACGTGGTCGTGGCCGACCGCCTCGCCCCGCGCGAGCTGCTGGACGAGCTCGGCGCGCACGTCGAGCTCGTCGACGTCGCCAAGCTGCCCCGCGGCCGCTCCGCGACCCAGGAGGAGATCAACCGGGTCGTCGTCGAGCGGGCCCGCGAGGGCAAGCGCGTGGTCCGGTTCAAGGGCGGTGACAGCTTCGTCTTCGGCCGCGGCTATGAGGAGGTCCTCGCCTGCCGCGAGGCCGGGGTCCCCGTGACGGTGGTGCCGGGCCTGACCTCGGCCGTCTCGGTGCCGGGGCTCGCCGGCATCCCGGTCACCCACCGCGGCGTCGCCCACGAGTTCACGGTGGTCTCCGGCCACCTGGAGCCCGGCCACCCCGACTCCCTCGTGGACTGGCAGGCGCTGGGCCGGCTGCGCGGCACGGTCGTGCTGATGATGGCGGTGCAGAACGCCGCGGCCATCGCGGAGGCGCTCGTCGCGGGGGGCCGCGACCGCGGCACACCGGTGGCCGTCGTGATCGAGGGAAGCATGCCGGCCGAGCGCACGGTGCTCTCGACGCTGGGCGAGCTGGCCCGCGACCTCGAGGAGCAGGGGGTGCGGCCGCCGGCGATCATCGTCGTGGGGGAGGTCGTCGCCGTCGCGCGCCCGGGGCGGTACCCGCGACCCGCCGCCACCGGGGACTGAGCGTGGCCGTGCTCGTCCCGGTGGCCGATCCGGCCGACCCGCGCCTGGCCGACTACCGGGACCTGCGGGACGTCTCGCTGCGCAGGCACCTCGAGGCCGAGCACGGGCTCTTCCTCGCGGAGGGAGAGAAAGTGGTGCGCCGGGCGGTGGAGGGCGGCTTCGCGCCGCGGTCCTTCCTGATGGCGCCGCGCTGGCTCGACGGGCTCGCCGACGTGCTCGACCGCTCGGACGCGCCCTGCTACGTGCTCGACGAGCGCCTCGCGGAGGAGGTCACGGGCTTCCACGTGCACCGGGGCGCGCTCGCGTCGCTGCACCGGCGGCCGCTGCCGGCCGTCGAGGACGTCCTGGCCGGCGCGCGCTCGATCCTGGTCCTGGAGGACATCGTGGACCACACCAACGTCGGCGCCGCCTTCCGCAACGCGGCGGCCCTCGGCTTCGACGCCGTGCTGCTCTCCCCGCGCTGCGCCGACCCGCTCTACCGGCGTGCGGTCAAGGTCGCCATGGGGGCCGTCTTCGCGGTGCCCTGGACCCGGCTCCCCGACTGGCAGGAGGCGCTGCCGATGCTCGCCGAAGCCGGCTTCACCACGGTCGCGCTGACCCTCGCCCCCGACGCCGTCCCGGTGGACGAGGCCGTCGCCGGCATCGACCGGCTGGCGCTCGTGCTCGGCTCCGAGGGGCCCGGCCTCTCGACCCGCTGGCAGGCCGCCGCCGCGCGCCGCGCCGTGATCCCCATGGCGCCGGGCGTCGACTCCCTCAACGTCGCCGCCGCCAGCGCCGTCGCCTGCTGGGTCGCGTCCCGGCGCTGACCGGGGCCGGTCTGGACCGACGACGCCCACCGGATGACCCCCGGCCCGGCGCCTCGTTGTCGGGGTGCGGCCGCCCGCCCGCCCGGCACCATCACCCCAGAGCCGGGAGGGCGGGCGGCCATCCTCAGTCCCCCGGGTCCTCGTCCGGCGCGGGCGCCGGCCAGTGCTCGGGGAAGTCGTCGGCAGCCTCGAGTCGCTGCTTCTCCAGCCGCTTGCGCAGCTTGGTCGGCAGCCGGTCGCCGAAGACGGTGCCCACGGTGTGGTCGGTCTCGTGCTGCAGGCAGCGGGCGAGCAGGCCCTCGCCCTCGAAGGAGACCGGGGCGCCGTCCAGGCCCTGCCCTTCCACGCGCGCCCAGTCGGGACGCGCGCACTCCACGAAGGCGCCCGGGAAGGACAGGCAGCCCTCCTCCTCGGCGTCCAGCCTGCGCTCGCGGCCCTCGGGCAGCGTCACGACCGGGTTGGCCACGACCCCGACCACCCGACGTCCGGTGTGGTCCGGGCAGTCGAAGACGAAGAGCGCGAGGTCGACGCCGACCTGGCAGGCGGCCAGACCGACCCCCTCCGCCGCGTACATCGTCGCGACCATGTCGGCGGCGAGGGCGCGGAGGCCGTCGTCGAAGGTCTCGACCGGACGCTGGCGGCGATGCATCACCGGGGCGCCCCAGCGCGTGATGGCGCGGGGGACGCCGCCGGAGGGCAGCGGACCGTGCGGGGCGAGGGGTGTCGCGGCGTCCGCGGGGGACGGCGGCGGGGCGGGCATGCGCCGGACTCTAGCCCGTGACCGGCGGCACGCCGGGGGGTGTGGCTCGGTGTGTAACTCGGAGTTACAGTAGGCGCATGTCGTTGATCAGGAACCTCAGGCCCGGGGGCAGGAACGGGCTCGCGTCGACGGAGGCACGCGACCCCATCGGCCTCGCCGTCGCCGGCCTGAACATGCTCGCCCAGAGCCCCTTGCTCGACCGGCTGGGCCTGCGCAAGCAGGCCGAGCAGACCGTGTTCTCCGTGACCCGGAGCGGCTTCAAGGCCGCCGGGGTCGCCGGGCGCACCTTCGCCCGCGCCGGCAAGGCCGGCCAGCGCGGCGTCCGCGTCCCGGCCGCCCAGCCGTCCGGTGTCTTCGACCTCACTCCGGGCGAGGACGAGCAGATGCTGGTCGACGTGGTCGGCGAGCTCGCCGAGGAGGTGCTGCGGCCGGCCGCCGAGGAGGCAGACGCCAGCTGTCAGGTGCCCGACGACGTGGTCAAGGCCACCAACGAGATCGGGCTCCCGATCCTCGGGGTGCCGGAGTCGCTCGGCGGCATCTCCGAGGAGCGCTCGGCCGTCGCCGGCACGCTCGTCGCCGAGGCGCTCGCGAAGGGCGACATGGGCCTCGCCGTGGCCACGCTCGCGCCCGGCGCGGTCGCGACGGCGCTGTCGCTGTGGGGCACCGACCAGCAGCAGCAGACCTACCTGCCGGCCTTCGCGGGGGACGACGTGCCCGCGGCGGCGCTGGCGCTCACCGAGCCGCGGGTGCTGCTCGACGTGATGGAGCCGCAGACGACCGCGCGCCGCGAGGGCGACGGCTTCGTCCTCGCGGGCGTCAAGTCGGGGGTCCCCCGCGGGGCGGACGCCGAGCTCTTCGTCGTCGGCGCCATGCTGGACGGCGCGCCCGCACTGTTCCTCGTCGAGTCCGCGAGCGAGGGGCTGAGGGTCGAGGGCGACCCGAGCATGGGCCTCCGCGCGGCCGGCCTGACCACGCTGCACCTCGACGGCGTCCGCGTCGACGAGGGCGCGCTGCTCGGGGAGGCCGACGGGTCGACGTACCGCGAGTGCGTGCGGCTCTCGCGCCTCGCCTGGTGCGCGCTGGCGCTCGGCGTGGGACAGGCGGTGCTCGACTACGTGACGCCCTACGTCAAGGAGCGCGAGGCCTTCGGCGAGCCCATCGCCCACCGGCAGTCGGTCGCGTTCATGGTCGCCAACATCGGCATCGAGCTGCAGGCGATGCGGCTGCTGACCTACCGCGCCGCCTCGCGCGCCGCGCAGGGCAAGGACTTCGCCCGCGACGTCGCGCTCGCCCGCAAGGCGTGCGCCGACCGGGGCATGCAGATCGGCAACGACGGCGTCCAGCTGCTGGGCGGGCACGGGTTCGTCAAGGAGCACCCGGTGGAGCGGTGGTACCGCGACCTCCGGGCCATCTCGATCATGGAAGGCGGGGTGCTGGTCTGATGATCAACCTCGAGACGCCGAAGAAGCACCGGGCGCTGGTCGACCAGGCCCACCAGGTCGCGATGAACATGCTGCGACCGATCTCCCGCACCTACGACCGCGCCGAGCACGAGTATCCCAAGGAGCTCGACATGCTCGCCGCGATGATCGACGGGCTGAGCGAGTCGGGCGCCTCCTCGGGGGCGGGCGCGTCGGGCGTGCGGCGCGAGGAGTCCGACGACGCCAAGGCGGGCACCCAGCCGCGCACGAAGAACGGGACGAACCTCGCCTCGGTCATGTCGATCACCGAGATGTGCTGGGGCGACGTCGGCCTGCTGCTGTCGATGCCGCGGCAGGGCCTGGGCAACTCGGCCATCGCCTCGGTCGCCACCGACGAGCAGCTGGAGCGGTTCCGGGGCACCTGGGCCGCGATGGCGATCACCGAGCCGGGCACCGGGTCGGACTCCGCCAACATCCAGACCACCGCCGTCAAGGACGGCGACCACTACGTCATCAACGGCGAGAAGATCTACGTCACCTCGGGCGAGCGCGCCGACAGCGTGGTCGTCTGGGCGAGCCTGGACCGGTCGATGGGCCGCGCCGCGATCAAGTCTTTCGTGGTCGAGAAGGGCACGCCCGGCATGCGCGTGGAGCGGCTAGAGCACAAGCTCGGCATCCGCGCCTCCGACACGGCGGTGATCATGTTCGAGGACTGCCGGGTCCCGGTGGAGAACCTCCTCGGCACCGAGGAGGTCGACGCCAAGCAGGGGTTCGCCGGCGCGATGGCGACCTTCGACAACACGCGTCCGCTGGTCGCCGCCATGGCGGTGGGCTGCGCCCGCGCGTCCCTGGACCTGACGCGCGAGCTGCTCGAGCAGGCCGGCGTGGAGCTCGACTACGACCGGCCGGCCTACACCCAGCACGCGGCGGCGGCGAAGCTCCTGCAGATGGAGGCCGACTGGGAGGGCGCCAAGCTGCTGATGATGCAGGCGGCGTGGATGGCCGACAACGGGAAGCCCAACTCGCTGGAGGCCTCGATGGCCAAGGCGAAGGCGGGCCGCGTCGGCTCCGACGTGACGCTCTCCTGCGTCGAGCTGGCCGGCTCGGTGGGCTACTCGGAGAACGAGCTGCTCGAGAAGTGGTCGCGCGACTCGAAGATCCTGGACATCTTCGAGGGCACCCAGCAGATCCAGCAGCTCATCGTGGCCCGCCGGCTGCTCGGGCTGAGCAGCGCCCAGCTGCGCTGACCCAGCCCGTCGAGCCAGCCCGGGTGGGAGGGATGACCGCCGCCCGGGCAGGCTCGACGGAATGGGAGCGGAGCACTGGAGCAGGCAGACCGACGACGAGCGGCGCACCGGGCGGATCGTGGAGGTGCTGGACGACGCCTTCGCAGGCCTGATGGAGCGGGACCCGGGCGCCTTCCGCACGAAGTACCGCAAGATGGCCAAGGACCCGCACGCCTTCTACCGCGGAACGGCCTGCCTGTTCTTCGCCGACGTCACCGGTCAGGACGACCCGTGGGCGACGGGGGGAGCGGAGCGGATCTGGGTGCACGGCGACCTGCACGTCGAGAACGTCGGCACCTACCTCTCCTCCGACGGCCGCCTCGTCTTCGACGTCAACGACTTCGACGAGGCCTACCTCGGGCACTTCACCTGGGATCTCCAGCGCTTCCTCGCCTCGCTCGCCCTGACCGGCTGGCAGAAGGCGCTGCCGGAGGACGAGATCCGCCGCCTGATCAGCGTCTTCCTGTCCTCCTACCTCGACCAGGTGGACGTCTACGCCGCGACCGACGACGACGGCGACTTCGCGCTGCGTCTCGACAACAGCCACGGGCCGATCCTCGAGGCCCTCCGGGAGGCGCGGCAGAGCCGGCGCGCCGACGTGCTCGGCCCCATGACCGAGCTGGAGGGCGACCGGCGCCGCTTCCGGGAGGGCGGCACGATCTTCCGGATCGAGGACGACGAGAAGCAGCGGGTCCTCGCGGCGTTCGAGGGCTACCTGGGCTCCGTGCCGGCGAGCCGCCGGGCCGAGCGCGGGCTGTTCTACACCGTGCGCGACGTCGTCGGCGCCTCCGGGTTCGGCATCGGCAGCGCCGGGCTGCCCGCCTACAACCTGCTGCTCGAGGGGTGGAGCGAGGCGCTGGACGACGACGTGGTGCTCTCGATGAAGCAGGCCAACGTGCCAGCCGTGAGCCGCTTCGTCGACCGCAGCGCGATCGAGGCGTACTTCGCGCACGAGGGCGAGCGGACGGTCGTCTCGCAGCGCGCGCTGCAGCGCCACACGGACCCGCTGCTCGGGCACACCGAGCTCGACGGGGTCGGGTTCGTCGTCTCCGAGATGTCGCCCTTCGAGATCGACCTCGAGTGGGACGGGATCACCGAGCCCGAGGAGATCGAGCGGGTCGTGGACGAGCTCGGGCGGGCGACGGCCAAGATCCACTGCGCCTCCGACGAGGACAGCGACCAGACCCTGGTCGACTTCCAGGTCGAGGACGCCATCGTCGCCGCCGTGCAGGGCCGCCGCGAGGAGTTCGTGACGTGGCTGACGGACTTCGCCGTCTCCTACGCCGAGCAGGTGCGCCGCGACCACGCGCTCTTCGTCGACGCCTTCCGCTCGGGGCGGATCGGCGTGTCCGCCACCTGAGACGCGCGGGGCCGACGGCCGAGACCACGGGCCACCCGGAAGCGTGACCTTTGCGCGCCCGGGGCGTTGCACGGGGTAGCCAACCGCTACCAGGAGGACCCCTCGATGCGCCTGACCCCTCGTCTCACCCCCCGGGCTGCCGCGGGCGCCGTGGCCACCGCCGCGCTGCTCGCCCCCGGTCTCGCCGCCGGGCTCGCCGCCCCCGCCGCCACCGCCGCGCCCGTGACCAGCATGAACGCCGACGCGGACGGCGCCCGCGTGCAGGACTGGCTGGCCGACAGGCTGGCCGGGCTCGGCGACGGAAGGCTGACCGTGCTGGTGCACGGGACGGACCTCGCCGCCGCGGACGCCGCCGTCGAGGCCGCGGGCCTCGAGCGCGGCACCAGCTTCGACCGGATCGGCGTCGTGGTCGCCCGCGGCACCGCCGACGAGATCGAGGCCGTGCGCGGGGAGCCCGGCGTCACCTACGTCGAGGGCAACCAGCCCATCGAGATGCTGGACGAGACCTCCAACACGGCGACTCGCGGCGCGCAGGCGGCCAGCACGCTCACCGGCCCGGACGGCAGCGCGCTGGACGGGTCCGGCGTCAGCGTCGGCGTGATCGACTCGGGGGTCGACCCCACCCATCCCTTCCTGCAGGACGCGGACGGTTCCTCGGCCGTCGTGAGCAACAACAAGGTGCTGTGCGACCCGTTCGAGGTCGCGTGCACCGTGCAGGAGGTCGGCCCGCTGGTCGACACCGACACCCTCTCCGCCGGGGGGCACGGCACGCACGTCAACGGCATCGTCGCCGGCCGCCCCACCACGCTCTCCGACGGCGCCTCGCTGCAGGGCGCGGCGCCGGGGGCGAGCCTGGTCTCGATCTCCACGGGCGCCGGCCTGGTGATCGTCGGCGCCGACGCGGCGCTGAACTGGGTGCTGGAGAACCACGAGGCGCCCTGTGGTGCGGGCGTCCCCGCGGCGCAGTGCCCGCCGATCAAGGTCACGAACAACTCCTACGGCCCGACCGGCGGCGGGGAGTACGACCCCCAGTCTGCCACGGTGAAGCTGCAGCAGGAGCTGGCTGCCGAGGGCGTGCTCACGGTCTGGGCGAACGGCAACGACGGGGGCGACGGCAGCGAGAACCTCTCCAACCCGCCCGCCCAGGACCCGACCCCGGGCGTGCTCGGCGTCGCGTCGTACTTCGACCAGAACACCGGGACCCGCGACGGCGTCGTGAGCGACTTCTCCTCGCGCGGCGAGCAGGGGCGCCCGTCGACCTACCCGGACATCTCGGCGCCCGGCGAGTCGATCACCTCGTCCTGCCGGCTGTACCTGCCGATCTGCTCCACCGGCCTCGACCCGCGCAACGGCCCGGGCGCGACCGACATCGGCACGTTCAACACCATCAGCGGCACGTCGATGGCGGCCCCGCACATCGCGGGCATCGTCGCGCAGCTCTTCGAGGCCGACCCCGGCGCCACGCCGGCGCAGATCGAGGACGCGCTGAAGTCCACGGCGTACCAGTACTCCGACGGGGCGCCCTACGAGCAGGCCGGCGGCCACGCCACGTCCTTCGACAAGGGGGCCGGGCTGGTCGACGTGGTCGCGGCGGTGGCGGCGCTGGGCTGACGCCCCGCTCACCGGGGCGGAGGTCCGGATCCGGCCCCGGGATCCGGACCTCCGCACTTCTCCGGGGTGCCACACTCGGCCCCATGAGCGAGAACCCGGGGGTGAGCGACGACGCGGTCGAGCTCGCCCACCAGATGTTCGACCTCGCCCGGGAGGGGCGCACCGAGCGGCTGGCTGCCTACGTCGACGCCGGCGTGCCCGTCGACCTCACCGACGCCGCCGGCAACACGCTGCTGATGCTGGCGGCCTACCACGGCCACCCCGACACCGTGGCCGCGCTCGCCGAGCGGGGCGCCGAGGTGAACCGGCTCAACGACCGCCGCCAGTCGCCCCTGGCGGGCGCGGTCTTCAAGGCCGAGGACGAGGTGGCCTCCACCCTGCGACAGCTGGGCGCCGACCTCGAGGCCGGGTCGCCGAGCGCGCGCGAGACCGCGGAGTTCTTCGGCCGGGGCCTGCCCGAGGCCTGAGGGCTAGAGTCGCCCGTCGTGCGCTTCCTCGACGACCGGCCCCCGCCGTACGACCTGACCTACGACGACGCCTTCATGGTGCCGCGCTCCTCCGCGGTCACCAGCCGATACGACGTCGACCTGACCACCACCGACGGCACCGGCGCCACCCTCCCGATCGTGGTGGCCAACATGACGGCCATCGCCGGCAAGCGGATGGCGGAGACGATGGCCCGGCGCGGCGGGCTCGCCGTGATCCCGCAGGACATCCCGATCCCGGTCGTGCGCGACGTGGTGGCCTGGGTGAAGGCCCGCCACCACGTGATCGACACGGCCATCGAGCTGACGGGTCACCAGACGGTCGCCGAGGCCCTCGCGCTGATCCCCAAGCGGGCGCACCGCGCCGCTGTGGTGGTCGAGGACGACCGCCCCGTCGGCGTCGTCTCCCTGGAGGAGTGCTCGGGTGTCGACCGGTTCGCCCAGGTCCGCGACGTGATGGGGCCGTGCCCGTTGCTGCTGTCCGCCGACGTCGACCCGCGCGAGGCGTTCGACCGCCTGGACGCCGCCCGGCTCCCGCTGGCGCCCGCGGTGGATGGCGACGGCCGGCTGGTGGGGCTGCTCACGCGCACCGGGGCGTTGCGGGCGACGCTCTACGAGCCCGCCGTGGACGCCCGCGGGGGACTGCGCGTGGCCGCGGCCGTGGGGGTGAACGGCGACGTCGCCGCGAAGGCGACCGCGCTGCTGGAGGCGGGTGTCGACGTGCTGGTCGTGGACACGGCCCACGGCCACCAGGACCGGATGCTCGAGGCGCTGCGCGCCGTGCGGGCGCTGGAGCCGGCCGTGCCGGTGGTCGCCGGCAACGTCGTCTCCGCCGAGGCCACCGAGGAGCTGATCGCGGCCGGGGCCGACATCGTCAAGGTGGGGGTCGGGCCCGGCGCCATGTGCACCACGCGGATGATGACCGGAGTCGGACGGCCACAGCTCTCTGCGGTGATCCAGTGCGCCGCCGCCGCGCGCCGGCTCGGCAAGCACGTGTGGGCCGACGGCGGCGTCCGCCACCCGCGCGACGTCGCCCTGGCGCTGGCCGCCGGCGCCTCGTCGGTCATGGTCGGGTCGTGGTTCGCCGGCACGCACGAGTCACCGGGGGACCTCGAGCACGACGCGGACGGGCGGGCCTACAAGATCTCGTTCGGCATGGCCTCGGCCCGCGCGGTCGCCACGCGCACGGCGGGCGAGTCCGCCTTCGACCGGGCGCGCAAGGGGCTCTACGAGGAGGGCATCTCCTCGTCGAAGATGTACCTCGACCCGGAGCGCCCCGGCGTCGAGGACCTCGTCGACCAGGTCTGCTCGGGGGTGCGCTCGGCGTGCACGTACGCCGGCGCGAGCTCGCTCGCCCAGCTGCACGAGCGGGCCGTGCTGGGCGTCCAGTCGGCGGCCGGCTTCACCGAGGGTCGGCCGTTGGCGGCCAGCTGGTAGCGGATTCCTCCCCGGCCGGGCTCAGCGCGAGCTGCGCGGCGTCCGGCCCCGCGCCACGCCGACGAGGTCCTGCACGTCGTCGGCGTCGCGGGAGCGCAGCCAGACCAGTCCGACGGGGGAGGAGACACCGTCGACCACGGGTCGGTGGGCCACGTCGCGCCGGTGGTGCAGCCGGGCGAGCGACATCGGCACCACCACCACGCCGTCGCCCGCGGCGACCGCTTCGATCGCGCGGCGCGCCGGCACCCCGGGGACCACGAGCAGCGTCTCGTCGGCGAGGTCCGCGAGCACCACCTCGTCCGCCGCCGTGACCACGTGGTCGGCCGGCACGACGACCACCGGGACCTCCGCGTAGAGGCGCACGACGTGGCAGCGGTCGCGGTCGGGCTCGATGCCGCCGTAGCCGCCGTCGAGCCTCGTGAGCGCGACGTCGATGCGTCCGGCATCGAGCGCGTCCGCGACCTCGTCGAGCTCCAGGGAAACGAGCTCCAGGGGCGGTCGCCGGCCCTCGCGCCAGCGCCGGGCCCACCGGTCCGGGGTCGTGCCCGGGACGAAGCCCAGCCGGAGTGCGCCCATGCCCCGCAGACTAGGCGGCGCGCATGGTGGTTAGGCTCGGGCCCGTGCGCATCACGGGAGCCGTCCTGGAGGAGATCGGGCGGGACCGGCCCTATGCCGGGACGCGTCCCCTGAGCATCACCGACCTCGACCTCGCCGACCCGGGGCCGGGCGAGGTGCTGGTCGCGATCGAGGCCGCCGGCCTCTGCCACTCCGACCTCTCGGTCGTGGACGGCAACCGGGTGCGCCCCGTGCCGATGCTGCTGGGCCACGAGGCCGCCGGCCGCATCGAGGCCCTGGGGCCGGGCGTGAACGACCTCGAGCGCGGGCAGCGCGTGGTGATGACGTTCCTTCCGCGGTGCGGTGACTGCGACGGCTGCGCCACCGAGGGCCGGCGGCCCTGCGTGCCGGGATCCGCGGCGAACAACGCCGGCACGCTGCTCTCCGGCGCCCGGCGGCTGACGCGCGACGGCCAGGAGATCCACCACCACCTGGGCGTCTCGGGCTTCGCCACGCACGCGGTCGTCGACACGCACTCCCTGGTGCCGGTCGGCGAGGACGTGCCGCCCGAGGTCGCTTCCCTGATGGGCTGCGCCGTGCTGACCGGCGGGGGAGCGGTGCTGCACGACTGCCACCTGCGGCCGGGGCAGACGCTCGGCGTCGTCGGGCTGGGCGGAGTCGGGCTGGCGGCCGTGCTGACGGGGCTGGCCAGCGAGGGCGTCGAGGTCGTGGGGGTGGACCCGCTGCCCACCAAGGTGGAGGCTGCCCGGGCGCTGGGCGCCCATCGCGCGATGACGCCCGACCAGGCGGCCGAGGAGGGCATCCGCGCGGACGCCGTCGTCGAGGCGGCCGGCAGCGCTCGCGCGTTCGAGACGGCCCTGGCGCTGACCGGCCCCGGCGGACGCACCGTCACCGTCGGGTTGCCGCACCCGGACGACCGTGCGTCGCTCTCGCCCCTCCAGCTCGTGGCCGAGGCGCGCACGATCGTGGGCAGCTACCTCGGCTCCGCGGTGCCGGCGCGCGACGTGCCCGTCTTCCTGGACCTCTGGCGTGACGGCCGCATGCCGGTGGAGAGACTCATCTCGGACCGGATCCGGCTCGAGGAGATCAACGCCGGCATGGACGCCCTCGCCGACGGCACGGCCCTGCGTCAGGTCATCGCGATCGGCTGATCTCACGGTCGGGGCAGTCGCGCGCTCCCCGAGGACGTAGGTCCCGCGGGGGGCTGACCCGAGCCCGTGTGGCCGACCTCGCGCCGCGACGACGATGGCATCCGTGGTCGCCCTCCGTCCCCTCTCCCACCACGACTGCGTCCGGCTCCTCTCGCAGGGCGCCGTCGGCCGGCTCGCGGTGGCCGCGGCCGGCGACGTGCTGCTTCTCCCGGTGAACTACCTCTGGCGCGACGACGCGATCCTGATGCGCACGGGGCCGGACACCGAGGTGGCCCGCTGCGCGCACGGGGCCCGAGCCGCCTTCGAGATCGACTCGATCGACCGGGAGCGCTGGGAGGGCTGGAGCGTGGTCGTGCGCGGCGCCGCGGAGGTGTTGGGCGACGAGCAGGACGCGGGGGAGCCGCTCGGTGACCTCCGGCGGCTCCGCCCCTGGGCGGAGGGCCAGCGCGACGTCGTCGTCCGGCTGCCGGCGGAGCAGGTGACGGGGCGGGCGCTGGGAGGGATCGGAACCCGGTGGTAGGCGCGGCACCCCCGCGTCACCACCCCCGCGTCACCACCCCCGCGTCACCACCCCCGCGTCACCAGGCGGGGAGATCGTCCCCGTCGCGAGCGAGCTGGAAGCGACGGCCCGTGACGACCTGGGGGTCCAGCTCGATGACGTCGCTCTTCGGGGTGGGCACCCAGGAGTGACGGGACTCCCGGTCGAGCCGGTGCTGCTCCGCCTCGTCGAGTCGCCGGAGACGCCCGCGCGCCACCACCGACCAGGCCGAGGCCTCGTCGCGCCAGTCGATCTCCAGCGCGACATCGGAGTCGAGGGCAGCGGCGAGCAGCTTGTTGCCGGCCGCGGTGCGCATCAGGATGCTGCGCCCGTCGGCGATGTAGTTGATCGGCACGATGTGCACCTCGTCGACGAGGCGGTAGGCCAGGCGCCCGAACTCGTTCTCGCCCAGCAGCTGCCAGCACTCCTGCAGGCCCATCTCGGCCACGGGGTTCTCCATGGACATCATCGATCTTCTCCCTGCTGGTGAGGACGGCACGGCGGCCCTGACCTCGAGCATCCCGCCCCGGGCCGGCCGGCGACAGGGAACCGGGCCACGGCGCGCCAGTCCCATCGTCCCGACGCTCCGGGACCTGCGTCCCGGGACGCCGCGGGGGGCAGGCCCGGGTGGAGCTCAGCCGGACCCCGGCGCGGGGCCCCGCCGCTCGCCGCGCGACCCGCGCTGCTCGCGACCGACCGCCACGAGGGGGAAGGCGATCAGCACCGCCGCGGCGGCCAGGCAGGCGGCGGCCAGCCCCAGCAGCACGCCCACCAGCCACACCAGCGACGGCATCTCCGCACCCGCGGAGGCAACCGCGTCCACGCCGCGGCTGCCGTCGGCGTTCATGACCACGACCGTCCAGTCGCCGCCCTCCGGCGACCAGGTCACCCGCTGCACGCCGGTGCCGCTCGAGGTGGCGACCCAGAAGTCGGCCTCGGCGGGCGTCGACCCGGGCGCCTCGCCGGGCACGGTGCGATAGGTGACCTCGTCGTCCTCGACCCCGGTGAGGGTCGCCCGCGCCACTCCGTCGAGGTAGCGGCGCACCTGCGCGGCGGGCCCGATCCCCACGAACATCGGGGTGTCGTCGCCGCCGGTGGCGGTCACGCGGACGTCGCCCACGATGGCGTCCGGGGTGAGTGCAGGCGGGGCGCCCATGTGCAGGCCCAGCTCGGCGGAGGTGATCGCGTAGGTGTCGCTGCTGAGCTTCGCGTCCGGGGTCGTGAAGAACCCGGCGGAGTCACGCCCCACGTGGTCGGCGGCCAGCACGCCCAGGCCCGGCAGCGCCAGGGCTGCGGCGACGCCCGCGAGCACTGCGCCGACCACGACCGACGCGATCCGCCCGGTGGTCCACCCCCTGGTCGGCCCGGCCGGGGCCCCGGGGGACCCCCGGCCCGGAGCCGGATCGACCAGTCCCGGGGTCGCGGGGACCGGGCCGTCGGCCCCGCCCCCCTGGTCGAGCCGGAACGGTGGGTACCGGTCGGTCATCAGCGCGGCGTACGCCCCGACCCGGAGCACCCAGCGGTTCAGGCCGAGGACGAGGTCGAACAGCGGTTGCGGGTAGCGGCCGGTGAACAGCAGCGCCACGGCCGCGATCAGCACGAGCACCGGGATGAGGCCCACGGAACCGGTCGGCTCGCCGGTCTCGGCGACGACGTAGCCACTGCCGAGGAGCACCCCGACCACGAGGTAGTGGGGGATGGCCAGGAGCCACCACTTGACCCAGACCAGACCGCGCGAGAGGTGCTCGGGGTACTCGACGTCGAAGCGGGCGGGGTAGTCGGGCACGTCCTGCAGGGTGAACGGCGGGTACCGGTCGGTGCCCAGGGCCGAGTAGGCGTAGTAGGCGACCCGCCAGTGCCACCGGAGCACGCCGACGTTGAAGTCGAAGATGCTGCGCGGGTAGCGCCCGGTGAGGGCGATGGCGACGAAGGCCACCACGCTCAGCACCACGAACGCGAGCCAGAGGAAGACCAGGGCGATGACGTGCGGCAGGGCCAGCACCCACTTCACCAGCCACAGCCATCGGCTGACCGGGCTGTCCAGCCGCGCCGTCACGTGCACCGGGTAGGTCGTTGTCACGTCATCCTCCACGAGCCGCACTCATCCCGCCCTTGCTCCTCATCCTCGGCTCCTCATCCTCGTGCCGGGCGGCACGCGGCTGGAGGGTCCTCGGTCCTCCCCGACCTTGGAAGTTCGTCCTTTCACGGACCGAGCCGGGCCGGCCTTCCCGCCGCCGCGCGCCGTTGACATGATCGGTCGGGCTGCCGGCCGGAGACCCGTGTCGACCCCCTCGACCCGGCCGGCCCACTCAATGCAGCCGCCCGACTCACTCCAGGAGGCACCATGATCGAGCTGGCCGAGGACCTCCCCGACAACGTCGTGATCGCGACGGCCCACGGGCGGGTGGGCACCGACGACTACGAGCACGTCCTGCTCCCGGCCGTCTCGGCCGCATGGGCGACCGGCAAGGCGGTGCGTCTGCTCTACGTCCTCGCCGAGGACTTCGAGAGCTACGACCTGCACGCCGCCCTGGAGGACGCCCGGCTGGGCCTGCACCACTGGTACGAGTTCGAGCGGATCGGGCTCGTCACCGACCACGAGTCCTACCGGCTCCTGATGGGGGCCCTCGGCTTCCTGATGCCGGGGCAGGCGCGGGTCTTCCGCCTCGCCGACGTCTCCGAGGCCAAGGCCTGGATCACCGCCGACCTCGGGTGAGGGGGCTCCCCTCCGTGGAATGTCGGGCCGCCGGGCGGTGTTCTCTCCGGGCCGGGCGATCCCCGGCGTACGACGACGAAGGAGAGACACGTGAGCAACATCCTGTTCGTGGTGACCGGATCGGACCACTGGACGCTCGAGGACGGCACGAAGCACCCCACGGGCTACTGGGCCGAGGAGCTGGTCGTCCCGTTCCGCACCTTCACCGGTGAGGGACACGACGTGACCATCGCGACCCCCGGCGGTGTGTCGCCCGTGGTCGACGCCGGCAGCCTCGCCGCCGAGGTGAACGGTGGCCAGGAGCGCGCCGACGAGCTCGAGGCCGAGATCGGACGCATCGAGCAGCTCGCGGCGCCGCTCCGGCTCGAGGACGTGGACCCGGACGACTACGACGCCGTGTTCTACCCCGGCGGGCACGGTCCGATGGAGGATCTCAGCGTCGACGAGACCTCGGCCCGCCTGCTCACCCGCACGCTGGCCTCGGGCAAGCCGCTGGGCATCGTCTGCCACGCGCCCGCCGCGCTGCTGGCCACCGAGGGCGCCGAGGGCGGGTCCCCGTTCGCGGGCTACCGCCTGACCGGCTTCACCAACACCGAGGAGACCCAGGCCGGCCTGGCCGACGGCGCACCGTGGCTGCTCCAGGACCGCCTGGTGGCGCTCGGCGCCGATTTCCAGGAGGGCGAGGCCTGGGCCCCGCACGTGGTCTCCGACCGCAACCTGCACACCGGCCAGAACCCGGCATCCTCGGGTCCGCTGGCCGAGGAGCTCCTGAAGGTGCTCGGCTGAGCGGAACGGCTCGCGCCTGACGAGGCCCCCGCCCCCGGGCGGGGGCCTCGCTGTTGCTGCGTCCGAGGGGGGACTGCTCTTGGCGCCGCGGCCACCGGCTCATCGGGTGCCGCACAGCGGCCCCCTCCCGGGAACGTCCTCCGGACGGGTCCAACGGGATGGCGCCGACCAAGGCTCTGCTGTCGCCTGCGTCGCCCCGGCGGCCGTTCGCCGAGCGCGACGGATGGCCGGCGGCGTCCCCGGTCGAGTCAGGGGGACGGGGTGCCACCTTCCGCGAGGCCCGACTCGTAGGCGATGACGACGGCCTGGACCCGGTCGCGCAGGTCGAGCTTCATGAGGAGCCGCGCGACGTGGGTCTTGACGGTGGTCTGGCCGATCACCAGCTCGGTCGCGATCTCCGCGTTGGACAGGCCGCGAGCGACCAGCCGCAGCACCTCGAGCTCGCGGGCGGTGAGGCGGTCGAGCCGGGCGGTGCCGGCGCGTGGCCGGTCGCTGGTGAAGCGGTCCACCAGCCGCCGGGTGAGGGCCGGCGCGAGCAGCGCGTCGGCGCCACGAGCGGCCTGGCGGACGGCGGCGACGATGTCCTCCCCGGCCATGTCCTTGAGGAGAAACCCCGACGCCCCGGCACGCATCGCGCGGTAGACGTACTCGTCGAGGTCGAAGGTCGTCAGCATGAGGACCCTGGTCGCCGTCCCGGCCGCGGCCAGCTGCGTCATCGCCTCCAGACCGTCGAGCCCGGGCATCTGCACGTCGAGCAGGAGGACGTCGGGCCGCTCCGACGCCACGAGGGCGACCGCCTCGGCCCCGCTGTCCGCCTCCCCGGCGACGGCAACGTCAGGCTCGCCGTCGAGGATCATGCGCAGCCCGCTGCGCACCAGGGGCTGGTCATCGGCGATGGCCACGGTGATCACCGGCTCGCCGCCTCCATGCGGTGAGCCGGCAGCAGGGCCCGCACCTCGAAACCGCCGTCGTCCAGGCGCCCCCAACCCATCTCCCCGCCGCGGGCGGCGACCCGCTGCTGCAGCCCGACCAGACCCCGGCCACTTCCCCCGGCGCCGCCGTGCCCGGGCGGCGGGCCGTTGCGGATGGTGACGCCCACGCCGGCACCCTCCGCACCCGCAACCACCGTGGTGGGTGCCCCGGGGGCGTGCCGCAACACGTTTGTCAGCGCCTCCTGCACGATCCGGCAGACGACCGCCCGCGACTCGGGGTCGAGGAGTCCGGGGGCATCCAGCCCGGCCACGTCGGCAGTGACGCTCAACCCTGCGGCGCGGGTGCGGTGCAGCACCGCCGCGAGATCCACGGCGCCCTGGCCCGACATCGCCGCCAGGCCGTCGCGCGCCGCTCCGGCGATCGTGGCCATCGCCTCCTGGGCCCGCTCGGGGTCTGTGGCGGCCAGTCGCCGGGCGCCGGCCGCCTGCAGTGCGACCACGGTGAGACTGTGGCCGATCTGGTCGTGGATCTCACGCGCCAAGCGCAGCCGCTCCTCGGCCATGGCGGCGCGCTGTGCCGCGGACTCCTCGTGGGCGAGCGCCCGGTTGTTGGCCCGGCCCTGCTCCACGAGTCTGCTGGCCTCGTTCACGGCCAGCCCGCCGAGCCAGCAGACGACGAGGATCACCGCGACCCCGAATCGATCCTCGTCCACAACGCCGAGCAGCTGGCCGACCCAGCACAGTGCCAGACCGACGACCGCCTGGCGCCGGGTGCACAGCGCCCCGACGGCGAAGGCGAGCGACAGGGCCAGGGCAGCGCCGCTGAGCGAGCCGTCGAGCGGTGCGACCAGCCGCGAGAACACGACGGCCGCACACCAGGCCACCGCGACGGCGGCGAGGGGGCGCCACCAGACGAACGCGAGGGGCAGGCTCACCGCCGCGCTCGCCAGGAACGCCACCCACGCCGGGGCCGAGAGCGGGAGCGTGCCCGTCGACTCCAGCGCCAGGCCCGCCCCGATCACGCCGGCGCCGAGCACCGCCCAGCGCTGCGCGGCGGCCCGCAGGGCGTGCAGGTGGTCGGCCCGGGGCGGCTCGATCGGGTCCGGCACGTCGACGGGTGCCGTCAGGGCCACCACCTCCACCCGGGTGCGGCCCAGGAGCCGCCGCGCGGACTCCTCGATCTCGCTGGGGTCGGAGCCGGCGTCCGCGCGTTCGGCGAGGGCGCGCAGGCCGTCCATCAGGGCGGGCTGGAGCCGTTCGGTGATCCTCAGCCGCTCGAGGAGCACCGCGGCCTCGCGTTGCGACCGCTGCTCACGCACAATCCGGTCGGCCTGCTCCTCAAGGTCCGCCAGCCGGGCCCGGCGCACGCGCACCAACCGGCCCACCGCGGTGGGCAGCACCCCGACGAAGGTGGTGAGGAAGAGGACACCGTTGACCAGGGCCCAGCCGGTCATCGTCGGCAGGTTGATCAGCAGCCCAGCCAGCAGCGGCACCAGCCCTCCCAGGAGCACGAGGCGACCGCGGCCGTGGGCGCCGAGGGAGTACGAAGCGAACATGAGCGCGAACAACCACACCCCGCCGCCGTCGCCCGCGTCCGGCCAGATCCGCGTCTGGACCGCCGTGCCCAGCGCGGCGACGGCCGCGATGACGGCAAGCGGGATGACGGGCCGGGTCCGGCGGAGGGCGACGACGGCCAGCATGGGCGCGCCGCAAGCCTGAAACACGAGCAACCCGAGCGTGCCGGACCGCACCACGACAGCCTCGCCCAGCGCTGCAAGGACGAACCCCGCGGCGACCGCCGCATCCGCCCTGGTCAGCCCTGCACGTACCGGCACCCACCACAGCGTAGGGAGTCGGAGCCCCTGCCGGGTCCTTCCAGAGGAGGACGTCCGCGGGAGGACCGAGCTCCGCCCGCGGGCCGACGACCGCGCGGCCGCCCGCCTCTAGCGTCCTCGGCACACCACCAGAAAGGACCATCCCATGACCACCACGACCGTGCCGGCCGAAGCCCGCACCGGCACCCCCTGGCTGCGCGTGACCCTCATCGGCGTCGGCCTCGCCATCGTCGGCCTGCTGATGATGGGGCTGACCATGCTCGTGGCGCCCACCACGTACGAGGGCGACTTCCAGCACTCCTGGGACTACGTCCTCACGTCGGCCGCGCTCCCTCAGGGCGTGGGGCTGTTCCTCGTCACGCTCGGCTTCCACCGGCTGCAGCGCGGTCGCGACGGCCGGCTCGGCACCGCCGGCGTCTGGCTCTACGGCCTGTGCATGACCGAGCTGATCATCCAGTGCATGGCCTCCGTGGCCGCGGGCTCTGAGCTCATCTGGGGACCGCTCTACCCGTTGTGCGCGTTTGGCCTGATGATCGGCCTCGCGCTGCTCGCCGCGGGCTCCTGGAAGGTCGGCCTGCTGCCCCGGTGGATGCTCGGCGTCTGGCCCCCGCTGGGGGTGGTCGGCTCCTTCGGCGGCATCGGCCCGATCCCGCTGGTCTTCGTGGCGTTCCTCGTGGTCCTCGCACTGGTGCTGCCGCACCGCCTGCGCGCCTGGGCTGCGTGAGCGGCCGCGGGCATGCAGGGCCACCGGTTGCCCGGAGGGGCCGAGCGCGGCCCCCGGCGGCCCCGGGCAGGCACAGGTGCCCGATCCGAATCGTCGCCGCGCCACCAGACGGGCTGAGTGCCTCGCCATCCCGCGCGGCCATCGGTCACCGGCAGGCTCCGCGTGCCCATCCCGTTCCGGTCACGCTCCGCGTGACGGTCCCTCACCGGTTGATCGCGGAGCGACCACGGTTGGCGCGAACTAGCTGAGCAGGCGCTTCTTGGCCGCCACGAACTCGGCCTCCGAAAGAGCCCCTGACTTGTGCAACTCGGCCAGCTGCTGTAGCTGGGCGACCTCGTTGGCTCCCCCACCCTCGGCCATGGGCCTCGCTGCCTCGGCGAGCACCGTGTCGGCAGCAGACTTCAAGGAGCGGATGCCGGTCAACTGGGTCCCGCTGGGATTGCGAGTCGTGTAGGTGCGGACGTTGGAGTGCTCGCCGGTCACGGTCACGTATACGACTCCCCGGTTGTTCGACGCGAGTAGTGAGGCACCGCCCGTCATCATGGCAGCGGCTCCCCGGCCAGTGACGGACTTGCGGCGCATTGAGTCGGCATCATGCTCGAACGCGATAAGGCGCTCACGAGCGGACTCCTTACCGAAGGCGCCCTGAGTCGTGAGCGTTCCGTCCTTGTAGATCTTGACAGTTGTCGTGTTGTCGACGAGCCCCCGCGCCAACTCATCGGGGTCGGGCGTGAGCGACGCCCAGAAACCCTTCCGCTGCTCTGGCATCGTTACCTCCTGCGCATTGGCGCCGCGTCCCCAGGTGTCGCGCCGCGGCAAGAACGCTACCGGTCGTCGACGCGCTGCACAGAGAGACCCGTGCCCCGCAGCAGTTCTCCAACCACTTCCGTTTCCACCCCGGCAGAGCAGGATGCGATTCCCCCTGCAGCGGTCGTCACGGCGATGGGCGTGTGTAGTTGCCGGGTGACCGACCGGTCACCGGCACGCTCCGCGTGCCCAATCCCGGCCGGTCACGCTCCGCGTGACGATCCTGACCGGTGCGCGTCCCGCGCGACCATCCTGACCGGAGCGCGTCCCGCGCGACCATCGGTCACCGGGGCGACCGGGTCGCTCCGCGAGCCCATCGGCCATGGGTGATCGCCGCAGTCGTGCGCGGTGGTCGCCGTCGTCGGGTCAGCCGTGCACCACGTCGAGCACCTGCAGCTGCACGCCGTTGTCGTAGGTCGAGTGCTCGACGAGGCGAAGCGACTGCTTGTGGGCGTCGTCGGCCCACAGGCGCTTGCCGCTGCCGAGCAGCAGCGGGAAGACCAGGAGGTGGTAGCGGTCGACCAAGTCGGCCCTCGCGAGCGACTGCGCGAGCTGGGCGCTGGCGTGGACGAGGATCGACTCCCCGTCGCCCTGCTTCAGCTCGGCGACGTCCTCGAGCGAGCGGAGGATGGTCGTGGGCTGCCAGCCCGGGTCGGTCTCGCTGAGCGTGGTCGAGACGACGTACTTCGGCATGGCGTTGTAGAGCGGGAACTCGTCTGTCATCGAGGGCCACACAGGCGCGAACTCCTCGTAGCTGCGGCGGCCGAGCAGCATCGCTCCCGCGTCCTCCTGCTCTCGCCCCTTGATCTCGTACGCCGCCTCGACGAAGTCGACGTCCTTGAAGGACCACCCCGCGTGAGGGTGCTCGCCGCCGCCGGGGGAGTCCACGACGCCGTCGAGGGTGATGAGCTCGGTCACGATGATCGTCCGCACGTCGCTCCTGGATTGGTGGTGTCGGGCCGCCGGCGTAGGTCGCTTCGGGACCCATCGCGGGTAGGAGGTCCTCGATGCTGATCACGTTGCCCTGTGCCGCTGCGCATCGAACCACATGAGGAACGGCCAGCGGGATCGGGCGGACTCGCGTCGCGCGTCCTCGACTCGATGTGGCACCGTCGAGCCACATGAAGCGCATCTCCGTCGTGGGGAGTTCGGGTTCGGGCAAGTCGACCGTGGCTCGCCGGTTGGCGACTGCGCTCGCTGTCCCGTACGTCGAGCTCGATGAGCTTCACTGGGGACCGAACTGGACCGGTGCGACCGGCCCAGAGCTCTCGCAGAAGATCGAGGCGGCGACCGAGCACGCCGCTTGGGTCGTGGACGGCAACTACTGGAGCAAGGTCGGGCCCCAGGTCTGGACTAGGGCTGACACGGTTGTCTGGGTGAGCCCGCCGCGCTGGCGCGCGATGTGGCAGTCCGTCGCCCGCACTATTGGGCGACTAGCGACTAGGCGAGAGCTGTGGGCTGGCAACCGCGAGAGCTGGACCGGCCTGATGTTCTGGCGCGGCGAGGAGTCGATTCTTTGGTGGGCATGGACCTCCTACGGCCGCACCCAGGAGCGCTACGCCAGCGCGATGGCGGACAACAGGTGGCGTCACCTCAGGTTCTATCGCCTGCGGACTCGCCGGGAGGTCGAGCAGTTCTTCGCCACCGTCGGCGAGTCGAACGGGACAGCCGCCAACGAACATGACCCGGATCGCCCGGACGGTCTGCCGCGGGATGGTCGCGCAGGATGAACCAGGGTGCCGCGAGCCCATGGGCTCGCGGAGCGACCCGTGCGGGACCCTGAAAGGGCCTTCGAGCGCGCTGCGGCAACGGAAACGGCTCGGCGGACTAGCCGCGGTTGAGTCCGTGTCTGCGGGAGTCAAGCGCGGTCTTGAAGTGGCTCTCCGCGGCATTGACGATCGGCTCGGGAGTTGAGGGATCGAAGACTCGAAGTATCGAGAACCTGAAGGTGCTCGGGTTGAGGTTCTTCAGCTCCACGTTGTTGCCGTGCCCGTTGGTCGCGTACGAGTTCCAGCGTTGCAGGATGTTGTCTGCGCCGTCGGCCTTGCCGACGTAGTGGCGGCCGTCGCGGGTGTCAGTGATGAGGTAGATACCGATGACCGATGAGAGTGCTGTGCGCCAGGTTGCGTAGCGGTGTTCCCGAACGACGGCCTGTAGTTGAGGGTGCTCGAGGACGAGTGTGTCGAAGCCGGGGAACCGGATCGGTTCGGCGTCGGCGATCTCCATCACCTGATAGTTCGCAGCGGTGCTTGCGTTGACCTTCCAGGTGCGCGGCGAGCGCCACTGGATGACCAACCGGTTCCACAGGTCGCTCAGGGTGTCGGTGACTTCGAGGTCAAAGGTGCGCCTGACTTCGTCTCGCTCGGTCTCGCCGTGGTTGACGACGACTCGCCACAGCCTTGCGCGGACGCCGCCCTCAGGGAGGAACACTACCCATACCCGGGGCGGTGCTGCCGGGAACGTGCGAGTCTTGGTTGACTGCACTCGCGTGTAAGCCAGTAGGTCCTCGTCGGAGGTATCAGCGTGGATCCCGGGGGTGCCGTCGTCGTGGATCGGTACGTAGGCGTGGCGGATGACGAGAGTTTCGGCAGGATCGATCCCCGCACTGGCCATGATCGCCTCGAACGTGAGTGACAACGGTGCCTCCTAGGCATGTCGGAGACGCCAGGGCGACCGAGCCTAGGCGCGGTCCGCGCAGAACAACAGACGCTCACAGAGGGAGAATTCGGGATGCCTGACGACGGCGCCGTGCACTACCAGTACCAGTCGTTGAAAGTCATCCGAGGTCGCGAAGCCAGAACGATCGCGAAGATGCAGGCGGAGGGCTGGGAACTGCACACCCAGACCCAGGGTCGGTTGCGGACTGACATGACGTTCCGCCGCATGCGCAAGCCGGTGCCGTGGCGTCTGATCGCTGCCGGCTCGGCGGTGGTCGTTGTCGTCGTCGCGATCATGAGCGTGGTAGCCGTGGTGGCGGGTGGGGACGAGGCCTCCACCGAGAGGGTTTCCGACACGTCGAGCACGGACGAGGCGTCGCCCACCGAAGCCCCGTCCGAGGATTCGACTGATGCGGGGGTGGCGAGCGAGGAGCCGGCGCCGGAGACTGATGAGGTCCTGACGGTCGAGAACAGCAGAGACTTTGAGAGATTGCTGTCCGCGGGAGAGGACCCTGCGATCAGCGCAGAGTTCGCCAGGAACTACGCGGGTCGCAGGATCAAGTTCGACGGCGCTGTGTTCAACACCCAGCCCTACGAGGACTACGACACCCGCTTCCAGTTCCTCATCTACGTTGGTGACTTCAGCGAGACCGACGCCCCTCCTGGGCCCTCGTTCCAGTTCCGCGACGTCAGCTTCTACGACCTGCAAGTGGAGGGTCCTGGGAACAGCGTTGGGACCGGCGACGAACTCCGCATCGTCGCGGAGGTCGTCGAGTTCGAGGCGCGCACGGGGCTCTTCCTGCTGGACCCGGTTTCTACCCGGTTGCGCTGATTCGGGAGCCAGGACGGATAACGGCGGCCGCCGGGGTGCCCACCAGGGATGGGCTTCCGACACGCTCCGCGTGCCCATCGGTGAGCGACGACTACAGCGCCCCAGCGCTTGCTTGCTGATGGTCAGCGGTAGGCGTCGCGGCGGTGTGCGACGTCGAGGACTGTCACGGTTCGCTCTTCGTCGTTGATGCGGTAGATGACGCGGTAGGTGCCTCGTCGCGCGCTGTGCCGATCATCGAGAGAGGGCTGGAGCCGCTTTCCCAATCGGTGCGGGTTGTCGAGCAAGGCGCCCACGATGAACTCGTGGGCGGCGAAGGCAACGGCCTCGGGCAGATGTTGCGCCAGCTGCCGTCGTGCTGTGGGCGCGATGTACAGCGTGTAGCGGGCTGGGGCGTGGGTCACGCACGCTGCTCACGGCGTGCGTGCATGACCTGGGCGAGCTCCTCCTCGGACTCGCCCTCGCCGCGCGCCAGCTCTGCCTCGGATGCGGCGAGCCGGCCGAGCGTCTCGGAATCGGAGAGGATCGCGATGGTCTCCTCGAGGGATTCCAGGTCCTCGGTGGCGATGAGGACGGCCGAAGGCTTGCCGTGCACGGTGACCGTGACGCGCTCGTGATGGGAATTCACGCGCCCCACGAGTTCAGAGAGGTGCGACTTCACCTCTGCCAGCGACAGGAAAGTCATAGTCATAAGTATGACCATGTCGTCGGCTCGCATTCAAGGGGCACCGCCCCGGCGGCTCCACTGATCACCAAGACCTCACCGCCCAACACGATGCCCTAGCGACCGGAGCAATGCTGCTCAGGGCAACCTACGTTCGCCGTCAGCACCGGTTCGGTGGCGGGCGGCCCCTCGTCGACGTGGTGCACGCGCAACCCATCGGCCAGCTCGGTCCAGTGCGGGGCTCACGGGGCGTCGCGAAGGTCGCGGAACCGGTCCTCGCGAGTGCGCAGCGCCTGCATGCCACCACTCCGGCCTGCCGAGGCCACGATGCCCTCGGGCCCGCCTCAGGCGGTGGCGATGTGCGCGTCCGGCCCAGGGTAGGTCAGCCCCTCGTGGCCGTCGCTCCACCTGACGAGGTACGGCGGTCGCCGACCCGTGCCCGCATGGTCAGCACCTCCTGCTCCCGCGATGCGCCTCGACGACGGCGCCGACGAGGGCCGACGTCGAATCGGCGGTTCCACCCACGCGCCGACCGACCGGAATGCGACGTCCCTTCACCGCTGCTTGCGGCCTCCCGCCACTGCTTCGTCAAACCAACCAAGCGTCGCAACTGTCGGCGGCCACGAGAAACTGCCCGGAGACGGCCACGAAGCTGCCCGCTGGCGGACATGAGAACTGCCCGCTGACGGTCATGGGATCTGCCCGACACGACGTCGTCTGCCTGACCGCCTTGCGCGGTTGAGGCCCCTTCCTCGGGTGCGATGAGCGGTGCTTGAAGTCGCTATCGCCCCGAGGAAGGGACACCGTGAAGTCTGCCGAGGAGATCATGAAAATCTTGGATGCCTACGACCTGACCGGGTCGTTGCGTGATGCCGGCGAGCTGGCCGGCTGCTCGCACCACACCGTGAAGCACTACGTCGAGCGCCGTGCCGCGGCCGGTGTGCTCGATAAGGCCGCGGCGCGCCCGCAGCTGATCGATGAGTACCTGCCCAAGGTCGAGGAGTGGGTTGAGCGGTCGCTGGGCAAGGTCCGCGCCGACGTGGCTCACGAGAAGCTGACCGCGCTCGGGTACACCGGCTCCGGGCGCACCACCCGCCGTGCGGTCGCGACGGTGAAGAAGTCCTATCGAGCCGGGCACGTGCGGGTGCACCGGCCCTGGGTCACCGAGCCGGGGATGTGGCTGCAGTACGACTACGGCGACGGGCCGGTCGTCGATGGCGTGAGGACGGTGCTGTTCGTGGCCTGGCTGGCCTGGTCACGGTTCCGTGTCGTGCTCCCACTGCGTGACAAGACCATGCCCAGCGTGTTCGCCGCCCTGGACGTCACGTTCCGCCGGTTGGGTGGGGTGCCGACCTACGTGCTGACCGACAACGAGAAGACCGTGACGGTCGAGCACATCGCCGGGATCGCGGTCCGCAACCCGCAGCTGGTCGCCTTCGCCGAGCACTACTCGGTCACCGTGCACACCTGCGTGCCCGCGGACCCGGCATCCAAGGGCGGCACCGAGTCGTCGGTGAAGATCAGCAAAGCCGACATCGTGCCCAAGGACACCAACCTGTGCGAGGCCTACGGATCGTTCGCTGAGCTCGAGCAGGCGTGCGAGGAGTTCTGCGAGAAGGTCAACACCCGGCCGCACCGGATCACCAAGCGAGCGCCGGTCGAGATGCTCGCCGAGGAGCGGGCCCGGCTGCACCCGGTCCCTGCGACACCGCACACGGTCGCGTTCGGCACCACCCGGGTGGTCCCGGGCAACACGCCGATGGTGACTTTCGAGTCCGGTCAGTACTCGGTCCCGCACACCCTGCTGGGCGCGACAGTGTGGGTGCGCGCCCAGGGTGTCGGGGACGGCGAGCAGGTCGTCATCGTCCACCTCAGCGATGACGGCCCGGTCGAGGTGGCGCGCCACCACCGGGCCACGCCCGGCAGCCCGCGCCTGATCGACGCCCACTTCCCGGCCCGGCCTGAAGGACCGCTGGATCGGCGGCCGCGCGCGAAGAACGCTGCGGAGTCGGAGTTCCTCGACCTGGGCGAGGGTGCCCGGTTGTGGCTGGTCGAGGCCGCCGCCGCCGGCACCACCAAGATGCGGGTCAAGATGGCCGAAGCGCTCGCGCTGGCCAAGCTGTTCGACCCCGTCGAGGTCGACTGGGCCCTGGGCCACGCCGCCGTGCACGGCCGGTTCGCCGAGGCCGACCTGTCCTCGATCCTCGACCACCACGCCCAAGCGCCCAAGGCCGGTGAGCACCGAGCCAGCGAGAACTCGTCGCTGACCCAGGGCACCAGCGCGTGGGCACGCCTGGGTCGACAGCACGGCCAGCAGACGGCCAGCAGCACCGACGACGAGGTGATCGCATGACGACCACAACCCAGTCGGCACCGCCGCTGCCCGCCGACCTGGAGGAGCTGTTACGCAAGCTGCGGCTGCCCCACGTCCGCCGCCAGGCCCCCGAGGTGGTGGCGACCGCGAAGGCCCAGCGCTGGGAACCGGTCGAGGTGCTGAAAGCGCTGTGCGCCGAGGAGGTCGCGGGCCGGGAACGCTCCGCCCTGGCCACCCGGCGCGCTGCGGCGGGGTTCCCGACCGGGAAGACGTTCGATGCCTGGCAGCCCGAGATCTCCTCGATCCCCGCACCGACCCAGCAGGCGCTCCGCACCCTGGAATGGGTCCACCGCCGCGAGAACCTCGTGCTGTGCGGCCCATCAGGGACCGGGAAGACGTTCCTGCTCGAGGCGCTCGGCCAGCAAGCCGTCGAGGCCGGGCTGAAGGTCGCCTGGTTCACCCTGGAAGACCTCGGGGTGCTGCTGCGCCGCCACCGCGCCGACGACACCGTGTCCAAGGCCATCGCCCGCATCCTGCGAGCAGACGTCGTCGTCATCGATGACATCGGCCTGTTGCCGGTGGCCACCGACGCCGCCGAAGGGCTCTACCGGCTCGTTGATGCCGCCTACGAGAAACGATCGGTCGCGATCAGCTCGAACCTGCACCCCTCCGGGTTCGACGAGCTGATGCCTAAGACGCTGGCCACCGCCACCGTCGACCGGCTGCTGCACCACGCCCACGTCTGCCAGACCAGCGGCGACTCCGTACGCCTGACCCAAGCACTCGCCGGCCAGGGGGTGAGCCCGTTGAGCTGACCGACCTGGTCGGTGGTGGCCGCAGCCCCCTGGGCAGATCCCATGGCCACCACCGGGCAAATCTCGTGACCGTCACCGGGCAGGTTTCATGACCGCCCCTGGGCAGTTCCCACTGGCCCTTGACACGCAACAGCCTCGACGTCGGCCGGACCAGCCGGCTTCTCGATCATGTCCACCGGCCTGGGGGATTGTTGTCGTCGGCGCCACGCCACCGGGTGCCATCGGTAGCGTTGGAGGGTGTTGGGATGGGACGTCAGTCGGCGGCTGCCCGGCTATGCTCGGTTACGCCGCTACCGCCGGTCCTGGCTTCGGTACGACGTCCTGGCCGGCGTCACAGTTGCGGCGTACCTGATTCCGCAGGTGATGGCGTACGCCGAGGTCGCCGGGCTACCTCCTGTCGTCGGGCTGTGGGCGATCGTGGGCCCTCTACTCGTCTATGCCGTGTTGGGCTCCTCACGACAGCTGTCGGTCGGGCCCGAGTCCACGACCGCGCTGATGACGGCGGCTGCGGTGGGTTCGATCGCCGCCGACGACCCGACACGCTATGCCGCCTTCGCGGCAGCGTTGGCGCTGGTGGTCGGTGCGTGGTGCATCCTCGGCTGGGTCGGCCGACTCGGGTTCCTCGCGGACCTGCTGTCGAAGCCCGTGCTCGTCGGGTACATGGCGGGGATCGCCGCGATCATGGTCGCCAGCCAGCTCGGCAAGCTGACCGGCATCGACGTCGACGCCGACTCGTTCACCAGCGAGATCGCGTACGTCGCCGGCCACCTTGACGAGATTCACGGGCCGACGCTTGTTCTTGCCGCGTCGGTGCTGGCGCTGCTCCTCGTCGGCGACCACCTGCTGCCCCGTTCGCCAATTCCCTTGGTGGGGATGCTCCTGGCCGCAGCCACCGTCGCGGTCTTCGACCTCGAAAGCCGTGGAATCGCCGTCGTCGGAGATATCCCCTCGGGACTGCCGGCTCCATCCCTTCCGTCGGTCACTGCGGGCGACGTGGGGTCCCTGCTGCTGCCTGCTGTCGGGGTGGCGATCGTGGCGTACAGCGACAACGTGCTGACTGCGCGTACCTTCGCAGCCCGCAACGGATACGCCATCGACGGCAACCAGGAGTTCCTCGCCCTCGGTGCCGCGAACCTGGCGTCCGGCGTGATGCAGGGGTTCCCGGTGAGCAGCAGCGGCAGCCGCACGGTGATCGGGGACTCCCTCGGGAGCCGGAGCCAGCTGTACTCGCTCGTCGCGCTAACGACCGTCCTGCTGACGGTGGTTTTCCTGCGACCCGTCCTCGCCGCCTTCCCTGCGGCTGCGCTGGGCGCGATCGTGGTCTACGCGGCCATCCGCTTGGTCGACATCGTCGAGTTCCGGCGGATCGCACGGTTCCGCCGCAGTGAGCTGTTCCTCGCGCTGACGACGACGGGCGCCGTGCTGGCGCTCGGCGTCCTGAACGGCGTCCTCGTCGCGATCGCGCTGTCCGTCCTGGATCTGCTGCGCCGGGTGGCACGTCCCCATGACGGAATCCTCGGGTTCGCCCCGGGGATAGCCGGCATGCACGACATCGACGACTACCCCGACGCGAGGGCGGTCCAGGGGCTTGTCGTGTACCGCTACGACTCCCCGCTCTTCTTCGCCAACGTCGAGGACTTCAAGCGGCGGGCGCTGGCGTCCCTCGACCGGGCCGACGCCCCCACCGAGTGGTTTCTGCTCAACGCGGAGGCCAACGTCCAGGTGGACATCACCGCGATCGACGCCCTCGAAGAGCTCCGCCAGGAGCTGGACCGTCGCGGCATCGTCTTCGCGATGGCCAGGGTCAAGCAGGACCTGCTCGACGATCTCCGCCCATCGGGGTTCGTCGACCGGGTGGGCAGGGCTCGCGTCTTCATGACGCTGCCTACAGCGGTGCTGGAGTACATCCGCTGGTACGAGAACAAGCACGGCGAAACACCGGCCGGCGCTCCACCGGCCGCCTGAGCGTCGTCGGGCGAGGCGCACCCCCGCCCGGG
>CAWHTZ010000007.1:0-20708 GCA_963832415.1 uncultured Actinomycetota bacterium
CAGCAGGCGGGCGAAGAGCAGGTCGCGCGCCTCGAGCAGTGCCAGGTCCTCCTCGTCCTCGACCTCGGCCTGCGGCAGCAGCCGCGACGCCTTGAGGTCGAGCAGCGTGGAGGCGACGAGCAGGAACGAGGTGGTCTGCTCGAGGTCCCAGTGCGGCCCGCCGGCCTTCACGTGCGCGATGAACTCGTCGGTGACCCGCGACAGGGCGACCTCGGTGATGTCGAGCTTGTGCTTGGCGATCAGGCTCAGCAAGAGGTCGAACGGGCCCTCGAAGTTGTCCAGGCGCACCGCGAACGCCGGCGGCGGCTCCCCGCCCGCCTGCCGGACGGAGGGGACCGGCTCGGCGGTCGTCGCTGCGGGGCTCACTCCCCGCCCAGCCGCCGGACCAGCGGGCTCTCCTCGCCGCGCTCCTCCAGGTCGGCCAGCACGAGCGCCAGGGCCTCGCGCACCATCCGGCCACGGTCGACGGCGACCCCGTGGCGCCGGCGCAGCTGCAGGCGCGCGTGCTCGAGGTCGAGCAGCTCGTCCTCGGTCACGTAGACCGTCATCTTCTGGTCGTGGCGCACGCGCCCGCTCGCGCCGCGCGGAGCCGGGGCCTCCTCCGGCGCGGCCTCGTCGGCGGCGGGCTCGGCGGCCGCGACCGCGGCCTGGTCCTCGGGCGGCGGGTCCGGGACGGCGGTCGGCCGGAAGAGGTCCTCGGCCGTGGGCATGTTCACGCGTCGAGACACCCGGCGAGCACCTCCCTGGCCAGCTGGCGGTAGGCATCGGCGCCGTTGGAGGCCGTGGCGTACGCCGTGATCGGCTCCCCGGCCACCGTGGAGTCGGAGAACTTCACCGTCCGACGGATGACCGTGTGGAAGACGCGGTCGCCCCACGCCTCGACGAGCCGCTGCATCACCTCGCGGCCGTGCAGGGTCCGCCCGTCGTACATCGTGCCGAGCACCCCGTCGATCTGCAGCGACGGGTTCAGGCGCTCGGTCACCTTGTCGATCGTGGTCTTGAGCAGGGCCACCCCGCGCAGCGCGAAGTACTCGCACTCCAGCGGGATGATGACGCCGTGGGAGGCGGTCAGCGCGTTGACCGTGAGCAGCCCGAGCGAGGGCTGGCAGTCGATCAGGACGACGTCGTACTGAGCAAGCGCCGGCGCCAGCACCCGGGCCAGGGTCTGCTCGCGCCCGACCTCGTGCACCAGCTGCACCTCGGCCGCGGAGAGGTCGATGTTGGAGGGCAGCAGGTCCATGCCGTCGACCCCGGAGGGCACGACGACCTCCTCGAGCGTGACGTCCCGCTGCATGAGCAGGTTGTAGACCGTGAGCTCGAGGTCGTGCGGGTTCATCCCGAGGCCCACCGAGAGGGAGCCCTGCGGGTCGAAGTCGACCAGCAGCACCCGGCGCCCGTGCTCGGCGAGGGAGGCGCCCAGGTTGATCGTCGTCGTCGTCTTGCCGACGCCGCCCTTCTGGTTGCACATCGAGATGACCCGCGCGTTGCCGTGCGAGGCCAGCGGCCGCGGCTCGGGGAGGTGCGGCATCGGTCGGCCGGTGGGTCCCAGGACCACCTCGGGTGCCGCGGGGGCGGCCTCGACCGGGGGCGTCGCCGGTGGGGCCACCGGGGACGGGGCGTCGACGGCCGGCGCTGCCGCGGCGGCCTCGGGACGCCGGAACGGGACGGGGTCGCCGCCGCCCACCTGCTCCTCGGTCGGCGTCCGCGGCTGCGGCGGCCGCACCAGGGGCGGCATCGAGCCGACGTTGCTGCCGAAGGGGCCGTGGCCGCTTCCGTTCATGGGGACTCCTCGCTGGGTCGACCGGGGAGGCGCCGACGCTGCGGCGCCGACGCGACGGCGACGGGGGAAGAAGCCGCGTCACGGGCGACGCTAGGGCGACCGGGAGCCACCGCCGGGGAGGCGCGCCGCGAATGTCGACATGTCTCCCGCCCGCGCCCGTGCCGGGGCGTCACACCGGCGGTCTGAGCACCTCGGCGTAGTCGGGGTGGTCGTCGATCCAGGACTTCACGTAGGAGCAGCGCGGGATCACCCGCAGGCCCCCGCGCTCGGAGATCGTGTCCAGCGCCGAGCGGATCAGCTGGCCGGCGATCCCCCGGTGCCGCAGGTGCGGCTCCACGACGGTGTGGTGGAAGACGATCGTGTGGCCCTCGACCGCGTACTCGGCGTAGCCCGCCAGCTCACCCTCGACGTGTGCCTCGAACCGGTCCTCCGACTCGTTCTCGGTCACCTCGACCGCCGCCTTCTCGGTCATGCCCCCACACCCATGCCGCGAGCCTAACCCGCGGCCCCGGCCACCCCGTCGAGGCGGCGCAGCGCCGAGGCCAGGACGACGGCCTCCCCCGCCTCGTCGGAGGCGTCGAGGTCGACCGTGCACTCCAGCACCCAGTCGTGGTGCCCCGCCGGGTCGTCGAGGGTCTGGCGCACCCGCCACAGCCGGACCTCGCTCGCCTCCGGTCCGGGGCCCGAGCGGAGGCCCGGCGGGGGGCCGGTCTGCGGCTCGACGTGGAACAGCGCCGGCCCGCGCGCGTCCGCACCGGTGGCGATGCGGTCGTGCTCGGCGTAGTACGCCTCCAGCGCCGTGTCCCAGTCGCCCCGGCCCAGCAGGGCCGCCCGCGGGGGCTCCGGCCGGGCGGCGGCCTCCTGCTCCGTGCGCTCCAGGCCGTCGAGGTCGTCGCGCGCGGCCAGCTCCACGCGACGCCAGACCGCGTTGCGCACCATCACCCGGAAGGCGCGCTCCTGCAGCGACAGCGGTCGCGGCGAGGTCGGCGGGCGCGGCTCCGCCCGCGCGGCCCGCTCCTCGGCGGCCCGGCGCACGGCCTCGGGGTCGGTCAGCGCCTCCCACTCGTCGAGCAGCGAGGAGTCCGTCTGGCGCACCGTCTCCCCCAGCCACTCCTGCAGGCCCTCCAGCTCCTCGGTGCGATGCCGCTCCGGCACGGTCTGGCGCAGCGTCCGGTAGGCGTCGGTCAGGTAGCGCAGGAGGAGCCCCTCCGAGCGGGCGAGCTTGTAGGTGCTGACGAAGTCCGAGAAGCCGAGCCCTCCCTCGTACATCTCGCGCACCACCGACTTGGGCACCAGCGCGGCGTCGGGCAGCCATGGGTGCGAGACCCGGTAGTGCTCGAAGGCGGTCTCGAGCAGCTCGGCGAGCGGCTCGGGCCAGGTGACGTCCTCCAGCCGCTCCATGCGTTCCTCGTAGTCCACGCCGTCGGCCTTCATCTCCGCGATCGCCTCGCCGCGCGCGGCGTGCTGCTGGGCCAGCAGCACCGGCCGCGGCGCCTCCAGCACCGCCTCGACCACCGAGACCACGTCGAGGGGATAGGTCGGCTCCTTGGGGTCGAGGAGCTCGAGCGCCTCGAGCGCGAAGTGCGCCAGCGGCTGGTTCAGCGCGAAGTCGTCCGGCACGTCGACGCCGAGGTCGTAGCGCCGCCCCTGCGCGTCGGGCTCGTCCAGCCGCACCAGCACCCCGGACGCCACCAGGCTCCGCGCCAGCTGGGCCGCCCGCCGGGCCAGCCGCAGCTGCTGGCGCCGGTCCTCGTGGTTGTCCATCAGGAGCCGCCGCAGGACCGCGACGCCGTCCTCGTCGCGTGCCGCGACGTGCAACAGCATCGCGTGGTCGACCTTCATCCGCGGCTTGAGCGTCTCGGGGGCGCCGGCCACCAGCTTGTCGAAGGTCTGCTCCGTCCACACCACCGTCCCCTCGGGCGGCTTGCGCAGCTGGGCCTTGCTCTTCTTCCTCCCGGCCGCCTGCCGCTCGGCCGCCTTCGCCTTCGCCTTCTCGTTCTCGATGACGTGCTCGGGCGCCTGCACGACGACGTAGCCGCGGGTGTCGTAGCCGGCCCGCCCGGCGCGGCCGGCGATCTGGTGGAACTCCCGCGCCGTGAGCACCCGCTGCCGGCGACCGTCGAACTTCGCCAGGCCGGAGAACAGCACCGTCCGGATCGGCACGTTGATCCCCACCCCGAGCGTGTCGGTGCCGCAGATGACCGTGAGCAGCCCCGCCTGCGCGAGCTGCTCCACGAGGCGGCGGTAGCGCGGCAGCATCCCGGCGTGGTGCACCCCGATCCCCTGGCGCAGCAACCCCTGCAGGGTCTTGCCGAACCCGGCGGCGAAGCGGACGTCGCGCAACCGCTCGCCGATCGCGGCCCGCTGCTCCTTGTCGGCCCGCATCCCCGACCGGAGCCCGGTCGCGTGCTCGACCGCGGCGGCCTGGGTGAAGTGCACGACGTAGACGGGGGCCTGGTGCGTCTGGACGAGGGTCTCCAGCGTCTCGCCGAGCGGCGTGTCGATCACGTAGTCGAAGGAGAGCGGCACCGGCCGCTCGGCGTCGTCGACCACCGCGACCTCGCGCCCGGTGCGCGCGGTCAGGTCTCCCGCGATCGCCGAGGTGTCCCCCAGCGTCGCGGACATCAGCAGGAACTGCGCCTGCGGCAGCTCGAGCAGCGGCACCTGCCAGGCCCAGCCGCGCTGCGGGTCCCCGTAGTAGTGGAACTCGTCCATCACGACGAGGCCCACGTCGGCCGACCGGCCCTCGCGCAGCGCCACGTGGGCCAGGATCTCCGCCGTGCAGCAGATGATCGGCGCGTCGGCGTTGACCGACGCGTCGCCCGTGAGCATGCCGACGTTGTCGGCGCCGAACACCCCGCAGAGGTCGAAGAACTTCTCGCTCACCAGCGCCTTGATCGGGGCGGTGTAGAAGCTCACCCGGTCCTGCGCCAGCGCCGCGAACTGCGCGCCGGTGGCCACCAGCGACTTGCCCGAGCCGGTGGGGGTGGCCAGCACCACGTGCCGCCCGCTGAGCAGCTCGATCAGCGCCTCGTCCTGGTGGTCGTACGGAGGCAGCCCCCGCTCGGTCGCCCAGGCGCTGAAGACGTCGTAGAGGCGGTCGGCGTCCGCCTCGGCCGGTGGGGGCGCCAGGTCGGCCAGCGTCCCCGTCTCGGGGCTCACCCGTGCGCCCGGGGATGCGTCGCGGCGAAGACCTCGCGCAGGTTGTCGACGGTGACCAGCGTGTAGATCTGCGTGGTCGTCACCGAGGCGTGCCCGAGCAGCTCCTGCACGACGCGAACGTCCGCACCGCCGTCGAGCAGGTGGGTGGCGAAGGAGTGGCGGAGCGTGTGCGGGGAGACGTCGGCGGTGACCCCCGCCCGCTCCGCGGCCTTCACGAGCGCGGCCCAGGCGCTCTGTCGCGAGAGCCGGCCGCCGCGCGAGTTCAGGAACACCGCGCCGCGGGCGGCCCCGGCCGCCTGGTCGGCCACGGCGGGACGACCGCGCACCAGCCAGGCGTCGAGCGCCTCCAGCGCGTAGCGCCCGACCGGCACCAGCCGCTCCTTGCCGCCCTTGCCGCGCAGGCGCACCACGCCGTCGACGGCGTCCACGTCGTCGACGTCGAGGCCGGTCGCCTCGCTGATCCGCGCCCCCGTGCCGTAGAGCACCTCGAGCAGCGCGCGGTCCCGCAGGGCCAGGGGCGTGTCCGCCGCCCCGGCGGCCGCCAGGATCGCCTCCACGTCGGCGAGGGGGAGCGCCTTGGGCAGGCGCTTGGTGGGGGTGGGCGGGCGCACGGCCGCCGCGGGGTCGTGGTCGGCGAGGCCGTCGCGCACGGCGAACTTGTGGAAGCCCCGGATCGCCACGACCGTGCGCGCGGCCGAGGTGGCCGAGAGCGGCGGGTGCTCGTCGTCCCCCTCGCGCAGGCGCACGAGGAACCCCACCACCGTGGCCTCGGTGACCTCGTCGAGCGCGGTGATGCCCGCCGCGGCGAGGTGCTCGAGATACCGCCGCAGGTCGCGGCGGTAGGACGAGAGGGTGTTCGCGGCCAGGCCCCGCTCGACACCGAGGTGGTCGACGTAGGTCCGCACGGCGCGCTCGAGGCTGTTCAGGGTGGTCTCCGATGGCTGGGGGGATCGGGCGGCAGCTCGACGGGGCCCGTCAGCCCAGCACGTGCTCCACCGACACCGCCTCCATGCCGTGCGCCTCGCCCACCGGCGGGTTGGTCAGCTGCCCGGCGTGGGTGTTGAGCCCGAGCGCCAGGCTCCGGTCAGCGCGGCAGGCGTCGGCCCAGCCCCGGTCCGCGATCGCCACCGTGTAGGGAAGCGTGGCGTTCGTCAGGGCGTACGTCGAGGTGGTCGGCACCGCGCCGGGCATGTTCGCCACGCAATACATGGTGGACTCGTGGACGGGGAAGGTCGGGTCGTCGTGCGTGGTCGGCCGCGAGTCCTCGAAGCAGCCCCCCTGGTCGACCGCGATGTCCACCAGCACGGAGCCGGGCTTCATCCTCGAGACGAGCTCGTTGGTGACGAGCTTCGGCGCCTTCGCGCCGGGGATCAGCACCGCGCCGATCACCAGGTCGGCCCGGGTGACCTGCTGGTCGATCGTGAGCTTGGACGACGCGAGGCCGTGCACCCGGTTGTTGTAGCGCCAGAACGACATCCGCAGCTTGTCGAGATCGGTGTCCAGCAGGGTCACGTCGGCGCCCATCCCGAGCGCGACGTTGGCGGCGTTCTGGCCGGCGACCCCGGCGCCGATGACGACGACCTTCGCCTGGTCGACACCGCCGACACCGCCCATCAGCACCCCGCGGCCGCCCTCCGCGCGCAGCAGCGCGTGGGCGCCGACCTGCGGGGCGAGGCAACCCGCCACCTCGGACATCGGGTAGAGCAGCGGCAGCCCCCCGGAGGGCAGCTGGACGGTCTCGTAGGCGATCGAGGTGACCTGTGAGCTCACCAGCTCCTCGGTCAGCGTCCGGTCGGCGGCGAGGTGCAGGTAGGTGAAGAGCAGCTGGCCCTCCCGCATCCGGCCGTACTCCTCGGCGATCGGCTCCTTGACCTTGAGCACCGTCTCGGCCTCGCCCCACACGGCGTCCGCGTCCGGCAGGATCCGGGCCCCGGCCGCCTCGAACTCCTCGTCCGAGATCGAGGAGCCCAGCCCGGCGCCCTGCTCGATCACCACCTCGTGGCCGTGGGACGTCAGCTCGTGGACGCCGATGGGGGTGATCGCCACCCGGTACTCGTGGTTCTTGACTTCCTTGGGGACTCCGAGCAGCACGCCTGATGACCTCCTCGTCGCGGGCCGCCCGCCTGGGGCGCGGCCGTCGTCAGGACCGGACCAACCTACTCCCCGGCACGGCTCACCCGCCCGGGCACGAGGCCCCGGGCATCCGCCGCCAGGACGCCGACCACGGCCGGGCCGTCGGCCACCCGTCCCGCGAGCACCGCCTCGCGCAGGTCGGCGAAGGGCACCCAGGCCGCGTGCATGTCGGCCTCCTCGTGGACGGGCTCGAAGTCCCCGCGGCCGACCTCGGTGAGACCGGTGGCCAGGTAGTGGTGCTGCACCTCGGCGCTGATGCCCGGGGAGGGCCACACGGAGGTGAGGTGGGTCCACTCCTCCGCCTCGAGCCCCGCCTCCTCGCGCAGCTCGCGGCGGGCGACGTCCAGGGGGTCCTCCCCCGCGGCGTCGAGCAGCCCGGCGGGGAGCTCGACGCACCGGTGCCCGACCGGGTGGCGGTACTGCCACAGGCAGAGCACCCTGGCCTCGGCGTCCACGGCGAGGACCACGGCCGCGCCCGGGTGCTCCAGCACCCAGCGGCCGAAGACCTCCTCGTCGGAGCCGGGGCGGGTCACCCGGTCCTCGCGCAGCGCCATCACGAAGTCGCCGCGGTGCAGGTCGCGGCGCCCGACGACGGGCCACTCCTCCACGCGGTCGGACAGTGGGCCGTCGCTCAGCATGCCTGCGACGCTACCGCTGCCAGTCGGCGAGTCGACGGCAGCCGCGCGGGCGGCGCCCACCCGGGGTCGAGCACGGGGGCCGGTCGGTCACAGGCAGCGGCCGGTGGCTTGCGTGTCGAACACCTGTTCGAATAGAATGAACCATGGACGACGGCACCCACGACGACCTCGATGCGCGGCAGGTGCTGGCCGCGAGCGAGGGCGCCGTGCGGGCGCGGCGTTCGGCCGAAATCCAGGACCTGCTGCTGGCGCTGCGCTGGGCCGACCTGCACGCCTGGGATCCTCGTCGGGCGCCCGAACCGCGGCACCCGGGGGGCTCGGGGCCGAACACGCTCGTGGAGGTGGGCGGCGAGGGGACGCCGTGGGTGCAGGACCTCTGCCTGCCCGAGCTGGCGATCGCGCGGCGCACGCACGTGCTCTCCACGCGGGCGGTCGTCGCCGACGCCCTCGACCTGCGGCACCGGCTCCCGCTGACCTGGCGGGTCGTGCTGGAGGGCGACTGCGAATCCTGGCTCGCGCGCCGGGTCGCCTCGCTCTCGCGGCGTCTGTCTGTCGACCGGGTCGGGGTGGTCGACCGGGCCGTGGCGCGCGCCCTCGCAGGAGAGCAGCCGTCTCGTGTGCTGGCGATCGCCGAGGCGAAGGTGATCGAGGCCGACCCGGCCGCCCATGCCGCCCGGGTCGAGGAGCAGCTGCGCCGCCGGGGTGTGTGGCTCAGCCGCAGCGACGACTCCGGCATCCGCTCGGTCATCGCCAGGGTGGACGCCGGCGACGCCGCCTGGGTCGACGCCGTGGTGGCCCGCGTCGCGGACCTGCTGCGGCGGCGGCCCGACCTGCGCGCAACCTGGCACCCCGACCTGCCCGAGAGGCCCACCGGGGACGAGCTGCGCGGCGTCGCCTTCGGCTGGCTCGCCCACCCCGCCGAGCTCGCCGACCTGCTGGCCAGCCAGGCCACCCCCGACGCCCCGGGTGACCCCGAGGACCCTGGACCGAGGCCGTCCCGGCGTAGCCGCACGACGCGGGCGGTGGTCCACGTGCACCTCGACCGTGCCTCGCTCGACGCAGCAGTCGACGGCGGCGCCGACGCCGTGGCCCGCGTCGAGGGCGTCGGCCCGATGCTGCGCGACCAGCTCCGCCGCTTCCTGGCCCACAGCCAGGTCACCCTGGCCCCGGTCATCGACCTCGAGGAGTCGGTCTCGGTCAACGCCTACGAGCACCCGACCCCGGTCCGCCGCCGCGTCCGGCTTCGGAGCCCGGGCGACGTGTTCCCGCACGGCAGCTCCCTGGGTGCGCTCGACCTCGACCACCCCACGCCCTACGACCCGCACGGGCCACCCGGCCAGACCGGCGACCACCAGGCCGCCCCGCTCTCCCGCACCGGCCACCGCGCCAAGACCTTCCTGGGCTACAGACTCGAACAGATCGGTCCCTCCGAGTACGTCTGGCGCACCCCGCACGGTCTCCACCGGCACGTCGGACCGACCGGCACGCACGACCTCACCGAGCACGAGGCCGCCGAGCTGGTCGGCGACGCCACGCTGGACGACGCGCTGCGCAGGATCGAGGAGACCCTCGCGAGCCGGCAGGACACCTGATCTGAGCGTCCCGGGTTCGCGAGGACGATCGACTACCGGGAGGCGCCGTCCGGCACGTCGACGCGGCCGTGTCTCCAGGATGCGTCACCCCGGCGCGCAGGACGCACGCTCATGCCGATGACAGGCCGGTCGGGGACACCCCCTTACGTCCGAAGTTCAGCAACCCGCCAGGGGTAGCGGTCGTCGTACCCGCGAAGAGGTGAAGGTGCAGCAGATCGGGGCAGGCCCGGCGAAGGTGCCCGGCTAGTTCTCCACACCTTGGGCGGGCTGGGCACGCGCAGTTGGTTCGTCGAAGGCCTGGCCGAACGGCACGGAGATGCAAGTATGGAGTCGGAGTCCCGCCCAGACTCTTTCGACGCAAGGAGGCCGCGCGCGATGACCGAACCAAGCGTTTCCCCGGGCGCGGTGCTGCCGTGGTACGTCTACGACCGGCACGCGAACCTGTTGCGAGTAGCCGGCAGCCTTCCTGAGGCCGAGCAGTGGGCAGTCGCGCACTGGGACGTCGTCGAAGTTGCAGATCGCGAAGAGGTTGCAGCGAACGACTACTACTACCTGCTGTACGCGAAGAAGCCGGATCCGGGTGACTTCCACGCCCGCGACTTCCAGGCCCGCATCGTGCGGCAGGACCGGGTCGTTGCACTCGGTAGGGACCCGCAGGCCACGCCACTCCACCCTGGGAAGGACTAGCGGCACAGTCCTGTTCTAGTACGGCGTCGTCGGCGCAGATCCTCACCGTAGTGCCGTTCGGCGCCCCGGCACCTTCGCGGAGGGGCACCATTAGAGCGACGGCGCACGCCTGTCGGAGGGCCACCCTTCAGTACCTGCTTCGAGCAGAAGCGCGCGCTCATGCCGCTGTCGGGGCGAAGCCCGACCATGCCGCGATCCGCTGGGTCCAGAGTTGCGTCTATCCACCGCGAGTGACTGGCAAGCCCAAACCCACCGACACCCCACCGGGTCAGGCCACCTCCCCCTCCCCCTCCGGCGGGGGCGGGCGGCGCAGTGTCGTCTCGTCGATCGGGAAGCGAAGCTCGCGCTGTCGCGCGATGGCCGCGCCGATCAGACCCGCGAACAGCGGGTGCGGCCGCGTAGGCCGCGAGCGCAGCTCGGGGTGGGCCTGGGTCGCCACGTAGTAGGGGTGCACCTCGCGCGGCAGCTCGACGAACTCCACGAGGGTGTCGTCGGGCGAGACCCCCGAGAAGACCAGGCCGGCCGCCTCGAGCTGGGGGCGGTAGGCGTTGTTGACCTCGTAGCGGTGCCGGTGCCGCTCCTGCACCAGATCCTCGCCGTAGGTGGCCCGCACGGTCGTGCCCGGCTTGAGGTGCGCGGGGTAGAGCCCCAGCCGCATCGTGCCGCCGAGGTCGCCGGCGCCCTCGACGAAGCTCTTCTGCTCCTCCATCGTGGCGATCACGGGCTCGGGGCAGTCGGGGTCGAACTCGGTCGACGCCGCCTTCTCGAGGCCCGCCACCTCGCGGGCGTACTCGATCACCATGCACTGCAGGCCCAGGCACAGCCCGAGGGTCGGGATCCCGTGGGTGCGCGCGTGGGTCAGGGCGCCGAGCTTGCCCTCGATGCCGCGGATGCCGAAACCGCCGGGCACGCAGATCGCGTCCAGGTCCTGCAGGCAGCGCGCGGCACTGGTGGGGTCCCCGCACTCGTCGGAGGGGATCCAGCGCAGGTGCACCTTCGCCTCGTGGGCGAAGCCGCCGGCGCGCAGCGCCTCGGCGACCGAGAGGTAGGCGTCGGGCAGGTCGACGTACTTGCCGACCAGGCCGATCGTCACCTCCTCGGCCGGGTGGTGCACCCGGCGCAGCAGGTCGTCCCACACGGTCCAGTCGACGTCGCGGAACGGCAGGTCCAGGCGGCGCACGAGATAGGCGTCCAGCCCCTCGCGGTGCAGCACCTTGGGGATGTCATAGATCGAGGGGGCGTCGGCCGCGCACACCACGGCGTCCTCGTCGACGTCGCACATCAGCGAGATCTTGGACTTGATGGAGGTCGGCAGCTCGCGGTCGGAGCGGAGGACGACCGCGTCGGGCTGGATGCCGATCGAGCGCAGCGCGGCGACCGAGTGCTGCGTCGGCTTGGTCTTCAGCTCGCCGGACGGGCCGATGAACGGCACGAGGGAGACGTGGATGAAGAAGCAGTTCTCGCGCCCGACGTCGTGGCGCACCTGCCGGGCGGCCTCCACGAACGGCAGGGACTCGATGTCGCCGATCGTCCCGCCCACCTCGGTGATCACGACGTCGACCGGCGGCTCGCCCGGCCCCGGCCGGCCCATCGCCCGGATCCGCTCCTTGATCTCGTTGGTGATGTGCGGGATCACCTGGACGGTGTCGCCGAGGTAGTCGCCGCGGCGCTCCTTGGCGATCACCGAGGAGTAGATCTGCCCGGTCGTCACGTTGGCGAACTCGTTGAGGTCCGTGTCCAGGAACCGCTCGTAGTGGCCGACGTCGAGGTCCGTCTCGGCCCCGTCGTTGGTCACGAAGACCTCGCCGTGCTGGAACGGGTTCATCGTGCCCGGATCGACGTTGAGATACGGATCGAGCTTCTGCATCGTGACGTTGAGCCCGCGGGACTTCAGCAGGCTGCCGAGGCTCGAGGCCGTGAGGCCCTTCCCCAGAGAGGAGGCGACACCTCCGGTCACGAACACGTGCTTCGTGGTCGACGCCCTCACGGGGTTTCATCCTACCCGAGGGGCACGGCGCCGTCGGCGCCCGACGCACCGTAGGCGCCCGATGTTCCCGCCAGCGCGCGCTCGAGCGCCAGCGGCACGCTCACCTGGCCCGCCTGCGTCTCGACGCCGTCCAGCGTCGAGACGCGCGCCAACTGGTCGTCCTCGCGCAGCCGCGCGAGGGCACCGTTGGCGCCGCTGGCCGTGCTGCCGGCCAGCAGCACACCGGCCGACCCCTCGCGCACCCCCGTGAGGAGGCCCGCCAGGATCACGTCCGTCGCGGACTCCACCTCCTCGACGTCGCTCTCCGCGTCGGGACCGGCGCCCGCGTCGTCCGGCGACAGCACCACGTCGACGGGCTCGTCGCCCAGCACGAAGAGCACCAGGGGCGCCCGACGTCTCGGCTCGCCCTCCGCGGCCGCCACGTCGGCGCCGGTGAGGCTCGCGAGCACCGAGGAGGACCGGGCGCCCACGTCCTCCCCGGCCGCGTCGGTGCTCGCCAGGGCCAACGCGAGCAGCTGGCCCAGACGCTCGTACGTCGGCACCGATCCGTCGACGTCGCGCTTGCCGTACTGCGAGGCCAGCTGGCTGCCGAGCGTGTCGATCAGCTGCTTCTCGGCGGGGGCCAGGAGCGTGGGGTTCAGCGAGTACCGGCCCGCGACCCTCCCCCGGGCGTCCTCGATGCGGCCCTCGAGCTCGTCGAGGACCCCCACCTCGGCGCCGGGGAGCGCGACCAGCGCCACGTCGCGGTCCTTCAGCCGCTTCCAGAGCACGGCCGGGGCGACGGAGCCGGCGAAGGCCTGGGCGAAGGCCTCGGCGCCGCCCGGGTCCGAGGCGTCGACGGGCGCCGAGGCGATGCCGGAGCGGGCCCCCACGTCAGAGAGCGGGCCGCCGCCCAGCACGACCCCCACGGCCAGCGCGAGGAAGACGGCGAGCAGGGAGACGACGTGGTGACGAAACGGGATCACGGCAGGAGCCCCACGCGGTCGTCGACGGCGCGGTAGGGCGGGCCCAGGACCTGGCCGGCGGCCTCACCGAGCTCCGCGCCCCACTCCTGGCCGACGGGCGTCGTCGCCACGGCGACGCCAAGCGCCAGCAGCCCGGCGACGGCCACGCCCCAGAGGTGTCGCGGTCGGACCCGACCGGAGTAGAGCGTGGGGACGGCGGCGGCGTCGACCAGGCGCGAGCCGACGCGCAGGCGGGTCAGGAACGCGCCGGCCGAGCCGGCCCGGCGACGGTCCAGGACGTCGTCGAGCCCGAGGTGCAGGCCGACGCCGACGATCACGGAGGCCTCGTGGTGGTGGGCGAGCAGCAGCGCCAGGTCCTCGGCCGCCGCCGCGGTGTCGACGCGGTGGGGGCGCACCTTGAGCCGCTCCAGCAGCTCGGCGCCGACCCGTCCGCGCCCCGCCTCGGTGCGCAGCACCACGTCGCCGGCCGAGCGCACCAGCGATGCCCCCGGGATGTCCTCCTCGGACGGGCCCACCACGAGGACGTGCGGTCGCAGCCCGGCCGCGGCCAGCGCGTCGGCGCCGCGCTCGACGCCGATCAGCACGGGATCCTGCTCCCGCACGAAGGGGCGGAGCGCGGCCAGCTGGGTCGCCCGGTCCGGCCCGTCCGCGACGACGACGACGGGCCGGCCCGCAATGCGGGTCGCGAGCGCGGGCAGCCCCTCGCCGTGCAGGAGGAGGTCCTGCTCGCGCCGGAGGAACTCGACGCTGCCGTGGGTGAAGACCTCGAGCTGCCGGGCCAGGCCGGAGCGCGCGGCCTCCATGTCGCCGTGCACGTCGTCGAGGTCGCGGGCGCGGCCGGCGGCGAGCACCCGGTCTGCGATCCAGACCGCGTCGCCGTGCACGCGCACCCGGGCGCCGTCGCGCAGCGCGGCGAGGCCCGTGGCCCCGACGCTCTCCACCAGCGTGACGCCCTGCGCGGCCAGCACCTCGGGCCCGAGGGCCGGGTAGCGTCCGGAGAGCAGCGGCGACGCGTCGACGACGGCGACCACGCCGGCGTCCACCAGCGCCTGGGCGGTGGCCCGGTCGAGGTCCGACTCGTCGATCACGGCGACGTCGCCGGGCTGGAGGCGGCGCACCAACCCTCGGGCCTGGCGCCCCACCCGCAGGGTCCCGGTCGGGCCCGGCAGGGCGGCGCGGGTGCGGGAACGCGTGAGTACTCGCATGGCGTCACGAGTTTCGCAGCCGCGGGCGGCCGCGTGAGGCATCAGCGCCGCCCGGGCGCGTCGAGGTGGTCGCGGTCAGCCGACCGCGCGGACCTCCCGGGCCGTGTCGAGCAGCTCGCGGGCGTGGGCCAGCGCAGTGTCGGAGTCCTCGAGGCCGGCCAGCATCCTCGAGAGCTCGCGCTCCCGGCCCGACTCGTCGAGCACGCTGAGCCCGGAGGTGGTCACGGAGCCGTCCGAGGACTTCGCGACGACCACGTGCCGGTCGGCGTACGCCGCGACCTGCGGCAGGTGCGTGACCACCAGCACCTGCGCGCCGCGCGCCAGGCGGGCCAGGCGTCGCCCGACCTCCACGGCGGCCCGGCCGCCGACCCCGGCGTCGACCTCGTCGAAGACGAAGACGGGCACGGGCGACGTGCCGGCCAGCGCGACCTCGAGGGCGAGCATCACCCGGGAGAGCTCGCCGCCGGAGGCACCCTTGGCCAGCGGCCGGGGCTCGGCGCCGGTGTTGGCGGCGAGCAACAGCTCGACCTCGTCGGTGCCCGCGCGGCCCATGCGCAGCCACCGGCCGCCCACGCACAGCCCGGCCCGGTCGGCCTCCCCCTCGGCGTCCGGCGGGGGCACCTCCTGCTGACGCACCTGCACCGTCAGGCGGGCGTGCGGCATCGCGAGGCTGGTCAGCTCGTGCGTCACCTCGGCGGCCAGCCGCTCCGCCGCCGCGACCCGGGCCTCGGTCAGCCCGGCGGCCAGGCCGGCCATCTCCTCGCGCAGGCGGACGCGGCGTCCGCGCAGCTCTTCGATGGTCTCGTCCGTGCCGTCCAGGTCGAGCAGCCGGCGCGCGGCCCGCTCGGCCCACCCGAGCACCTCCTCGACGCTCTCGCCGTATTTGCGGGTCAGCCCCGTCAGGGCCGCCCGGCGCTCCGAGACCGCGGCGAGGCGGGCCGGGTCGGTCTCCACCGACGTCGCGTAGGAGGCGACGTCGGCGGCGAGGTCCGAGAGGAGGTAGCTGACCTCGGCCAGGCGGTCGGCCAGGTCGGCGGCCTCGGGATCGTGCTCGCGCACCGACTCCAGCAGCCGGCGGGCCTCCGCGCTCGTGCCCAGCGCATCGGGGGCGCCCTCGTCGCTGGACAGCGCCCGGTGCGCCTGCTCGGCGGCGGCGCGCAGGGTGTCGGCGAAGCCGAGGCGCGTCTCCTCGGCGGCCAGCGCCACGTCCTCCCCCGGCTCCGGGGCGAGGGCCTCGACCTGTTCGAGCCCGTGGCGCAGCAGGTCTGCCTCGCGCGCCCGCTCCCGGGCGCTCGCGACGACGGCGGCCAGCTCGGCCTCGGCGGAGGTCAGGTCGGCGTGCAGACCGGCCCACCGGTGCAGCAGCCCGGCCAGCTCGGAGCCGCCGAAGCGGTCCAGGGCCTCGCGCTGAGCCCGGGAGTGCAGGAGGCGGTGCTGGTCGGACTGTCCGTGCACGGCGACCAGCGGCTCGGCGACGCCGGCCAGCACCGAGGCGGGGACGGAGGCCCCGCCGACGAAGGCCCGGGAGCGACCCTCCGCCGAGACGTTGCGCGCCAGCACGACGCGCCCCTCCTCGACCTCGCCGCCGGCCTCCTCGACGGCGTCGCCCAGGCCCACGAGGCCATCGGCGAGGAGCACGCCCTCGACGCGCGCGCCGCGCGCGCCGCGGCGCACGGCGCCGCTGTCCGCGCGCCCGCCGAGCAGCAGGCCGAGCGCGGTCACGAGCATCGTCTTGCCGGCACCCGTCTCGCCGGTCACGACGGTGAGCCCCGGGCCGAGGTCGATCGTCGAGGTGTCGATCACGCCGAGCCCGCTGATCCGGATCTCCTCAAGCATGCGTCTCCTCGGACCCGCCCCGCTCAGCCACGGCGCCGTCGCTCCGCGCTCCCGCGCCAGCCCTCGACGGACAGGCCGAACTTCGCCACCAGCCGGTCGGTGAAGGGCGCCTCGTGCAGCCGCACCAACCGGACCGGGGCGCTGCCGTGCCGCACCTCGACGCGCGCTCCCGGCGGCAGGTCGACGGTGCGCCTCCCGTCGACCCACAGCACGCCCTGCGCCGGGCCCTGCCCCTCGGTCGGGCCGACGAGCTCGACGGCGAGCACCGAGGTCGGCCCCACGACCATCGGCCGCGCGAAGAGCGCGTGCGCGCTGATCGGGACCATCAGCAGGGCCTGCACCCCCGGCCAGACCACCGGGCCCCCGGCACTGAAGTTGTACGCCGTCGAGCCCGTCGGGGTCGCGCAGACGACCCCGTCGCAGCCCCACCGCGACAGCGGCCGACCGTCGATCTCCACGACCACCTCGAGCATCCGCTCCCGCGACGCCTTCTCCACGCTCGCCTCGTTGAGCGCCCACGTGGCGGCGATCTGCTCCTTGCCGTGATAGACGACGACGTCGAGCGTGGACCGCTCCTCCGCGACGTAGCGCCGGTGCACGACCGCGTCGATCGTGGCGGGGAGGTCGTCTGACTCGGCCTCGGCGAGGAACCCGATGTGCCCGAGGTTGACGCCCAGCAGCGGCGTGCCCGTCGGGTGCGTCGTCTCGGCGGCCCGCAGGATGGTGCCGTCACCGCCGATCACCAGCGCCAGCTCGCAGCCGGCGCCGGCCTGCGTGGGCGCCTCCTCCTCGGGCACGACCTCGATGCCCGGCTCGCCGGTGGCGACCCCGAGGTCGCGGGCCTCCCCCGGGAGCATCCGCACGACCAGCCCGTGCGCCGCGAGCCCCTTCGCGAAGGCGCGGGCGACCTCGCGCGCCTCTTCGCGGCCCGTGTGCGCCAGCAGCAGGATCCGCCGGGTCGACCCGTCTCCGGTGGCTGGGATCTCGCTCACGGGTTCACCTTCTCACCCGGTTCCGACGGCGTCGGTCACGTCCCTCTCCGCGAGCGTCGCGTCGCCCCGGCGCAGCCAGAGGAAGAACTCCACGTTGCCGGAGGGCCCCGGCAGCGGGCTCCGGGTCACGGCCCGGGCGCCCCAGCCGCGGGCCGCCGCGGCGCGGGCGACGGCGGTCACGGCCTCGGCACGCAGCGCGGGGTCGCGCACGACCCCGCCCCGGCCGACCCGATCCCGGCCGACCTCGAACTGGGGCTTGACCATGAGCGCGAGGTCGCCGTCGGGGCGGACCACCGCCAGCAGGGCGTCGAGCACGAGCGTCAGCGAGATGAAGGAGAGGTCACCCACGACCAGGTCGACCGGGTCCCCGACGAGATCGGGGGCGAGGTCCCGCACGTTCGTGCGGTCGTGCACGGTGACCCGGTCGTCCTGCCGCAGCGACCAGGCCAGCTGCCCGTAGCCGACGTCCACGGCCACGACGGAGGCCGCCCCGCGGCGCAGGAGGACGTCGGTGAAGCCGCCCGTCGAGGCCCCGGCATCCAGGCACCGGCGCCCGCTCACGTCGAGCCCCAGGGGCGCGAAGGCGTCCAGGGCGCCGGCCAGCTTGTGGCCACCCCGGGAGACGTAGTCCGGGCGGTCCGGGTCGTCGGTCACGTGCAGCGCCGCGTCGGTCGTGACGCCGGTCGCCGGCTTGGTCGCGCGCGTGCCGGAGGCGCCGCCGAGGCGCACGCGGCCCGCGCCGACCAGCTCCGCGGCGTGCTCACGCGACCGGGCCAGGCCGCGGCGCACCAGCTCCGCGTCCAGCCGCTGCCGTCGGGGCGGCACGAAGGACCGGGTCAGGCCCCGGCCGGGTCGCCGGGGTCGCCCGCCTCGTCGGGATCGGTCAGCGCCTCCCGGAGGCCCTCCTGGGTCCGCTCGAAGGCCGGCACCCGTTCCTCGACGGGGCGTCCCTCCACGCCGTCCAGGCTGGCCAGGACGTCGTCCACGACGGAGACGCCCGTGTGCGGCGCGTCGACCTCGAGCACCTGGACCTCCTCCGCCGGTGGGGCCTCGGACCCCGGGTCCGGCTCGGGGGCGGGCGCTGTCACGAGCTCGGGGTCGCCGTCGGCGCCCTCGACGGGCGGGTCCGCGGGGGTCATGGGTAGCAGGCTACCGGTCGGCCCGGCTCCCGCGCGGAGGGTTCGGCGGGGTCGGCAGGGCGTCCCGGTCGACCGCGGCCCCCGTCTCGTCGAGGTGCTGCCAGGCCGCGCAGGCGGCCACCCGCCACCAGTCCGCGGTGGCGCCGTCGCCGGTCACGGACAGTCGGCCGGCGTCGGTGGCGCCGGTCCACCCGCCCAGCAGCCAGCCGTCACCGTGCCGCGTCGGCGCGTCGTGGGGCTCTCCGAGGCCGGCCAGGTCGGGGGCGACGTACGACGGCCGCTCGGCCGGGCGCGCCGCCACCAGCTCGGGCAGGCCCGTGACGCCGGTGAGCACCAGCAGCGAGGGCACGCTGACGGCGCCCGCACCCTCGATGTCGGTGTCGAGACGGTCGCCGACCATGAGCGGGCGTGCCGCACCGGTCCGGCGCAGGGTCTCCTCGAGCAGCGGCCGGCTCGGCTTGCCCGCGACCCGGGGCTCGACGCCGGCGAACTCCGCGAGCATCCGGACCTGGACGCCGTGGCCGGGGGCGCGACCGTGCGGGGTCGGGAACGTGAGGTCGGTGTTGCTGGCGACCCACGGGACCCCGTCGCGCACCAGCATGGCCACCCGCATCAGCTCGGACCAGCGCACGTCGGGCCCGTAGCCGGTCACCACCGCCGCGGGGTCGTCGTCGGGACCGACCGTGACCAGGCCCGCCTCCCGGACCGCGTCGGCGAGACCGTCGCCCCCGAGCGCGAGCACGCGTCCACCCGCCCCGAGCTGGTCGACCAGCAGCCGCGCCGCCGCCTGCGCCGAAGTGACGACGTCGGGGGCGGCGGCCTCCACACCCAGGGACGTGAGGTGCTCGGCGACCATCGCCGCCGACCGGGAGGCGTTGTTGGTGACGAACGCGACGCGCGACCCGGCGGCGCGGGCGGCCTCCAGCGCCTCGGCCGCGCCCGGGACCGCCTCGCCGCCGACGTACACGACGCCGTCGAGGTCGAGCAGCAACAGGTCGTGCGCCCGTTGCAGCGGCTCCCGACTGACCGACAGGCTGGTTGGGGACACGCTCACCTCCACGCTCGTGGCCCCGGCGGGACCGTTGGCCGGACAGCCTACGATCTGTGGGTGGACACCTCGGAGGCCGACGGAACCGATGTGGCGCCCCCGCTCGTCGCCGCTCCCTTCCGGCTCCACCCCTTCCGCGGGATGATGCTCACCGGCTCGCGCGTGGGCGACGCCGCCTCGTTCCGGGCCTTCGCCCGTCCCTATCGCGACGTGGCTCGGCGACTGTCTCGCTGGGAGAAGTCGGGCCGCCTCGCGCACGACCCCGAGCCCGCGCTCTACCTGCACGAGTACACCGTCAACGGGATCACGGTCCGCGGGCTCGTCGGGGCGCTCGAGCTCTCGCACCGCGCCGGCCCGGGCGACCCGGCTGCCGTCCTGCCGCACGAGGCCATCCATCCCCGTCAGGCTCGCGAGCTCGCCGACCGGATGCGCGAGATGCAGCTCAACCCCGCCCCGGTGCTGCTCGTCCACCGCGGGCCGGCGGCCGTCCGCGACATCGTCCGCCGGGCCGCGAGCGCGGAGCCGGTGCGCGTCTACCGCGACCGGCACGACCAGTCGCAGCGGATCTGGGCGCTGCGCGACCCCGATCAGATCGCCCGCGTCGACGCGGCGCTCGCGGATGCCGAGGTGCTCCTGGCCGACGGGCACCACCGCTACGCCGCCTACCTCTCGCTCCAGGAGGAGCGCCCGGGGACCCCGTGGGACCGCGGCCTGGCGATGCTCGTCGACCACGACGACACCCCGATCTTCCTCGGGGCCATCCATCGCATCCTGCGCCGCACCTCGCTCGCCGATGTGCAGGCGGCGGTCGAGAGCAGCCCCGGCGCCACGTGGGAACCGGCCGCCGAGACCGCCGCGATCTCCGCGCTGGCAGCCGACACGATCGTGCTCACCGACGGGCAGGCGTGGGCCGTGGCCCGCCTCCCCCCGGGGCCCCGGGCGCCCGTGGAGGTGCTGCACGCCGACCTCGTCCCGCGCCTGCCGGGCCCGCCGCCGACGGTGTCCTACCACCACTCGGTGCAGGACCTCCTCACCGGCGTCACCGCCGGCCGCGACGTCGCCGTCCTCATGCCCGCCCCCGACTTCGACCAGGTCCACGCCACGGTCGCCCAGCGACGGCTGCTGCCCGAGAAGGCGACCTCCTTCCAGCCCAAGCCCACGGTCGGCGTGCTGATGCGCTCGCTGCGCGAGACCTGAGGACGCCCCAAGATAACGCCCGAAATGACGTCAGGGCCACCGAGGAATCGGTGGCCCTGACGTTTTTCAAGGTGTTGTCCGGCGGCGTCCTACTCTCCCACAACCGCGGGGTTGCAGTACCATCGGCGCTGAGAGGCTTAACTTCCGGGTTCGGTATGGGACCGGGTGTTTCCCTCTCGCTGTGGCCGCCGTGACGTCTGGTGAACCAGACCCGTTGTGCTGTTGTGTGTTCCCAGCGGTGCGGGTTTGTGGTTCGGGAGCTGCACAGTGGACGCGCGTCGTGTTCGTTGGTTTTGATTTGTGGTGTGGGGTTGTCACACGTGTTTCTTCTTCGACCTGTTCTCCCC
>CAWHTZ010000008.1:0-31267 GCA_963832415.1 uncultured Actinomycetota bacterium
GTCGGGCTGACAGGATTTGAACCTGCGACCCCTTGACCCCCAGTCAAGTGCGCTACCAAGCTGCGCCACAGCCCGAAGCCCGGTCGGCGTCGGCCGGCCGGGCGCCACGCACCCTACCGCAGCGGCCGGCTCGCCCCGCACCTGCCTCGTCCCCTCGGCCGCGCCCTCGTGCCATGCTCCTCCCCAACCGAGCAGGACCCCGTCGCGAAGGAGCGCACCATGGCCAACGGACCGTACGAGAAGCCAACCGAGGGCACCGTCACGCGTGCCGACAAGTGGGCTCTCGGCCGCACCGGCGACCAGGACTTCGCGGTCTCGCGCACCTGTCGCCACCTCGGCGCGAAGCTCGACGAGGGCAAGATCGAGGACGGTTGCCTGGTCTGCCCGTGGCATCAGGCCAAGTACGACGTCAGCTCCGGCCGCATGGTCCGCGGCCCGCAGGGCATCTTCGCCAAGATCCCGGGGCTCGGCGCCATGTTCATGGGGCTGACCAAGATCGTGCCGCTGAAGGTCGCCAGGGTCACACGCACGGAGGACGGCGTCTTCATCGAGTGACGGTGGGAGACTCCGAGACACCTCGGTGGTCGGGCTGCCCTGATCACGACCGAGGTGTCTCGGAGCGTCGGCCGTCAGCGCCGCTTGCGCCGCTCCCGCACCCGCTGCTGGAGCAGGATCGGCGTCCCCTCGAAGCCGAACTCCTCGCGCAGCCGGCGCTCGATGAACCGCTCGTAGGACGCCTCGAGCTTGCCGGTGGTGAAGAGGATGAACTGCGGCGGGGCGACCGACGACTGCGTCCCGAAGAGGATCCGCGCCTGCTTGCCGCCCCGCACCGGGTGCGGGTGCTCGGCCACGAGACGGCCGAGGAACGAGTTGAGCGCGCCGGTGCCGACGCGGGTCTCCCAGCCCTCCAGGGCCCGGTCCAGCGCGGGCACGAGCTTGTCGACGTGCCAGCCCGTGCGCGCGGTGACGTTGACCCGGGGCGCCCAGCGCACCTGCACGAGGTCGCGCTCGACCTCGCGCTCGAGGTAGTAGCGACGCTCCTCGTCGACGAGGTCCCACTTGTTGAAGGCGATCACCAGCGCCCGGCCGGCGTCGCGCACCGACTGGAGGATGCGCACGTCCTGCTCGGAGACCGGCTGGCCGGCATCCAGCACCAGCACGGCCACCTCGGCGCGGTCGATCGCGGTCGAGGTGCGCAGCGACGCGTAGTACTCCTGGCCCGAGGCCTCCTTGACCCGCTTGCGGATCCCCGCGGTGTCGATGAAGCGCCACGGCCGCCCGCCGAGCTCGACCAGCTCGTCGACCGGGTCCACCGTCGTGCCGGCGACCTCGTCGACCACCGCCCGCTCGGCGTGCGCCAGCTTGTTCAGCAGCGAGGACTTGCCGACGTTGGGCTTGCCGACGATCGCGACGCGCCGCGGCCCCCGCTCCGCCGCGTCGACCACCGGCGGCGGCTCGGGCAGGGCCTCGAGCACCGCGTCGAGGAGGTCGCCGGACCCGCGCCCGTGCATGGCGGAGACGGGCTGCGGCTCCCCCAGCCCGAGGTTCCACAGCGCGGCGGCCTCGGCCTCGCCGCGCTGGTCGTCGACCTTGTTCGCCGCCAGCACCACCGGCTTGCGGGAGCGCCGCAGGATCCGCACCACGGCCTCGTCAATGTCGGTGGTGCCCACGGTGGCGTCCACGACGAAGAGCACCGCGTCGGCCAGCCCGACGGCGATCTCGACCTGACCGGCGATCCGCTCGGCCAGCCCCTTGGCGCCGGGGTCCCAGCCCCCGGTGTCGACGACGGTGAAGGCGCGGCCGCTCCACTCCGCGTCGTAGGAGATCCGGTCGCGGGTGACGCCCGGCTTGTCCTCGACCACGGCGGCGCGGCGGCCGATGATGCGGTTGACCAACGTGGACTTGCCGACGTTGGGTCGGCCGACCACGGCCAGCACGGGCAGGAGCCCGGCGGAGGGCGCTTCCTCGGGGCCGCCCACCGGATCTCCCGCGACGGGAGTGGGCTCGGGCGGGTGCTCGCTCATCAGGCTCCTTGCTCGACGACGCCGCCGCTGGGGTCGGCCTCGGTCTGTCCGGGGGGAAGCGGGCCGGGCAGCTCGCGACCGGTCTCGTCGAGCGCTTCCTGCAGAGTCTCCAACATCCGCTTCCGCAGGAACAACGACACCTCGGTCACCTGTTCCCGCGTGCGGGGCCAGCCGCGCGCGTCGACCCGCACGGGTTCGCCGTAGGTGATGTCGACGCTCCCCCCGCGCGGCGGGATGGCGTTCTTGCCCTCCCCGGCCTTCCGGCTGCCCAGGACGATCACGGGGACGACCGGCGCGCCGGTGACCATCGCGAGGTAGGCAGCGCCACGGTGGAAGCGTGACAGGTCGCCGGCCCCCCGGCGTCCCTCGGGAAAGATGCCGATCACGCCACCATCGCGCAGCACCCGGAGGCAGCTGCGCACCCCCGCCGGGTCGACCTGGAACCGGTCGATGGGGAACTGCCCGGCCGTCCGCAGGAAGCGACCGAGGCGTCCGGCGAACATCTCCTGCTTGGTCAGCGCGTGGACCGGGCGCGGGCTGAAGATCGCCAGCAGCGGGCCGTCCGCGATCCCGATGTGGTTCGAGGCCAGGATCACGGGACCCTCCGGGACGCGGTCCGCGTGCAGCAGTCGCACCCTGAACCGGCGCCGGATGATCCACCGGGCGGGCGGCCGGCCGCCGCGCAGCAGCCAGCGCGTGGGGTGCGGCGTGCCGTCCGTGCGCGGGGCCGTCGCGTGCGGGTCGTCCCCGTCGGCCGCGCCCCCCGTCACGAGCCGGCCCCCACCGCCCGGACGAGCGCGACGACCTGGTCGACGACCTCGTCGAGCGAGTACGCCGTGGTGTCGACGTGCGCGGCACCGTCGGCCTGCACCAGCGGCGCCGCGGCCCGACCTGAGTCGATGCGGTCGCGGGTCGCGAGGATCTCCCGGGTCGAGGCCAGGTCGCTGCCACCCTCCTCAGCCGCGCGTCGCGTGGCGCGGGCATCGGTGTCGGCGGTCAGGAAGACCTTGACCGGCGCGTCGGGCGCCACCACCGAGCCGATGTCGCGCCCCTCCACCACGATCCCGGGGTTCCGCTCCGCGGCGGCGATCTCGGCGCGCTGCAGCTCGAGCAGCCGGGCGCGGACGGCGGGCACGGCGCTGACCGGGCTGACCGCACGGGTGACCTCCTCGGAGCGGATCGCCGCGGCGACGTCGGTGCCCTCCACCGCGATGGTCGGGGCCATCGGGTCGGTCCCGGAGATGATCTCGGGCTCGCCGCAACGCTCGGCCACCGCCGCCGCGTCGTGCACGTCGACGCCCTCGTGCAGCATCCACCACGTCATCGCCCGGAACATCGCGCCCGTGTCGAGGTAGCGCAGGCCGAGCCGGTCGGCCACGCCCCGGGACGTGCTCGACTTGCCGGACCCCGACGGCCCGTCGATGGCGATGACGAGGCCGGCGCGGGGGCCGGCGCTCGATCCGAGCGGGCTTCCTGCGGCGGGCGGGGTGCTCACGGCGGGTTCCTTCGACGCGTCGGGGGCCAGGGGCAGGGCCACCGGACCCCCTGCGAGGCACCCGGCGACGGCTGCAGCCTACCGGTGCGTCGTCCAGCCCCGTGCCTCCAGCGCGCCCAGCAGGTGCTCGGCGCTCCCCTCGGCCACCGTGAGCTCCACCAGCCCCACGGGCCGCCCGGGATCGTGGTCGATCCGCACGTCCTCGACGTTGACACCGATGTCGCCCGCGTCGGCGAAGAGCCGCGCCAGCTCGCCGGGGTGGTCCGGCACGGAGACGAACACCGCCCGCACCGCCTCGGCGGGGCCACCGTGCTTGCCCGGGATGGCGGCGGTGCCGGCCGCCCCCCGGTCGAGCAGTGCGACCAAGCGGTCGCGGTCCCCCTCCGCGACGGCGGCGATCATGTCCTCCAGCTCGGCGCGCACCTCCCCGAGCAGCGCGAGGACGGCGTCGGCGTTGCCCGCCACGATCTGGCCGTAGAGGCGCGGGTCGCCGGCGGCCACCCGGGTGACGTCGCGCACGCCCTGGCCCGAGAGGGCCAGGTGCTCCCCGGGGGCGTCGAGCAGCCGGCCCGCGACCAGCGCGGCCAGCAGGTGCGGCAGGTGCGAGGTCCGGGCGACCGCCCGGTCGTGGTCGTCGGGCGTGAGCAGCACCGGCACGGCGCCGCAGGCCACGGCCAGCCCCTGCACGGCCGCCAGGGCCGCCGGGTCCGCGTCGGCGTGCGGCGTGACGGCCCACGGCCGCCCGTCGAAGAGCGCCGCCGTCGCCGCCAAGGGGCCAGACCGCTCGCTGCCGGCCATCGGGTGTCCGCCGACGTAGCGCGAGACCGCCGCCCCGCCGTCGAGGGCGGCGAGCACGCCCGCCTTGACGCTGCCCACGTCGGTGACGAACGCGTCACCGGCGGCGAGCGCCGCCGCCACCTCACTGGCGACGTGGTCGGGCGGCACCGCCACCACCACCAGGGCGGGGCGGTCGCCGTCCGTGCGCCGGCGGCCCGCGCCGAGCCCCGTCGCCGTGCGCAGGTGCTCCTCGGAGACGTCGCTGAGCAGGACGTCGACGCCGGCGCGGCGGCAGGCGAGGGCGATGCTCGTGCCGACCAGTCCGGCGCCGACGACCTCGACGGGGCCCGGGACGAGAGCGCTCCCCGGGCCGGGCTCCGGCTCAGGCTCCGGCTCAGGCATCGACGGGGCCCGACGCGTCCTCGTCGGGCACCGAGCGCACCCGCGTCAGGTCGGTGCGCAGCCGCGCCGCGCCGTGCAGGTACACGTGCGTCACCTCGGAGCGCGGCAGGTCCGTCTCGACGTGGGCCATCATCCGCACCACCCGAGGCATCGAGCCGGCGACCTCGAGCTCCCGGGCGCACATCAGCGGCACGTCCCCGAAGCCGAGCTGCCGGGCGGCGTACGCCGGGAACTCCGAGACCAGGTCGGAGGTCGCCGTGAAGAGCACGGAGATGAAGTCGTCGACCTCGAGGCCGTTGGCCGACATCGCGTCGAGCACCATCTCGGCGACCCGCTCCAGCATGTGCTCGCGGTCGTCCGCCTCCAGCTGCGTGGCCCCCCGGACCGCCCGCACCGCCACGTCGCACCTCCTCGCTCGCTCCGGCACAGGCTAGCGAGCGGCGCGCGCGGCCCCCCGTCCGGGCGACGCGGCGGGTTCGGGGGGCCGCTACCCGGACGCGTCGCCGGGCGGCGCCGGCGTCTGCTGGTAGAGCGCCAGGCGCCACCCCTCCCCGTCGTCCACGTAGAGGCTCGACATCCAGGCCGTGAAGGGTGGCTCGTCGTCCCCGCGGTGGGCCACCGCGCGATACACCAGCGCGGCGCTCCCGCTGCCGGCATCGATCAGCCGCGCCTGGTCGATCTCGTACGACCGCCACACGGGCGCGTCCCGCAGCGCCGCCACGACGGCGGCGCGGTCCAGCACCGAGCCGTCGGCCAGCACCATCACCGCGTCGTCGGTCATGAGCGCGCCGTAGAACTCGGCGCCCGTGCCGTCGCACAGCGAGTCCCACCCACGCCGCTCCAGCCGCTCCAGGTCGCCCCGTCCCGTGGTCATGGCGCCCAACCTAGACCGCCCCGCCGCGCGGCGGTCAGAGCGAGGCGGCGTCGAGCAGGGCGCCGAGCTCGTCGGCGGTCAGCTCGCGCAGCTCGCCGGACGGCAGCCCCCGGAGCCGCACCGGGCCGATCGCGGTGCGGGTCAGCTTCCGCACCGGGTGGCCGACGTGCTCGAGCAGGCGGCGCACGATCCGGTTGCGCCCCTCGTGCAGGGTGAGCTCCACGATGGAGCGGCCCTGGTTCTCCCGCCGCGGGTCGCCGCCGATCACCTTCGCCGCCGAGACGGTGACGGGTCCGTCGTCGAGCGTGACGCCGTCCGTCAGCCCCCGCATCGTGCGGATGTGCACGTGCCCCTCGACCTCGGCGACATAGGTCTTGTCGACCTCGTAGGAGGGGTGGGCCATCCGGTTCGCGAAGTCGCCGTCGTTGGTCAGCAGCAGCAGGCCGGCGGTGTCGGTGTCGAGCCGGCCCACGTGGAAGAGCCGCTCGGGCCGGTCGGCGACCACGTCGGCCAGGCTGCGCCGACCCTCCGGGTCCGACATCGTGGAGACGACGCCGGTCGGCTTGTTCAGCACGAGGTAGACGTGCTCGGAGACCGGGGGCAGCCGGCGCCCGTCGACCCGGATCTTCGCCACGCGGGGGTCGACCTTCGTGCCGAGGCGGGTGACCACCTCGCCGTCGACCTCGACCAGGCCCGCGAGCATGATCTCCTCGCACTTGCGGCGCGACGCGACGCCGGAGGCGGCGAGCAGCTTCTGCAGCCGCACCAGGCCGTCGTCGTCGGTCGGGAGCACGCCAGCATCATCCCGCGCCGCCGCGCCCGGCCCGACCGAGGGGTCAGCCGCCCTGCGCCCCGGGCCCGGGCACCGGCGCGACGGGCTCCGGCTGTCTGCCCTCCTCGGCGGCCAGCTCGTCGGCGATGTCGTCCATCTCCGGCAGGTACGGCGCCAGCTCGGGCAGCTCGTCCAGCGAGGCGATGCCGATGCGCTCGAGGAAGTATCCGCTGGTGCGGTAGAGGTGCGCGCCGCTCGTCTCGTCCTGGCCCGCCTCTTCCACCAGGCCCCGGGTCAGCAGGGTCCGCATCACGCCGTCCACGTTGACGCCGCGCACCGCGGAGACCCGCGCCCGCGAGACGGGCTGCTTGTAGGCGACCACCGCGAGCGTCTCCAGGGCTGCCTGGGTCAGCCGCGCCTGCTGGCCCTCGAGCACGAAGGACTCGACGACCGGCGCGTAGGCCTCGCGCGTGTAGAACCGCCAGCCACCGGCCACCGGGCGGAGCTCGAAGCCGCGCCCTTGGTCGTCGTACTCGGCCGCCAGGGCGCGCAGGGCGTCCTCCACCTCCGCCACCGGGCAGCCCGCCGCCGAGGCCAGCGTGGCCGCGTCCAGCGGCTGGTCGGCCACCATCAGGATCGCCTCCAGCGCGGGCCGCAGCTCGGCCAGCGCGACGCCGAGGGGCTCCGGCTCGCCGGCCGCGCCGCCTCGGGCCTGCGGGTCGTCGATCAGTGTCTGCTCCGTCACCCGTGCTCCTCCTCGGCTGCGTCGGGCACCCCGGCGGCCGCCGGGGCTCCGTCGAACTCGTCGCTGATCTCGACGTCCTCCGCGCCGCCCGTCCAGCGGACGGTCAGCTCCCCCAGCGGGGACAGCTGGTCGAAGGTGACCGCCCCCTCGCGGAACAGCTCGAGCAGCGAGAGGAACCGCGCGACCGTCGTCAGGGTGTCGGGCGAGTCGCGGCACAGCGCGCGGAAGCTGCTGGTGCCGCTGCGGCGCAGGCGCTCGGCCACGAGCGCCCCCTGCTCGCGCACGCTCACGGCGGGGGCGTGCAGGTGGGCCAGGGTCAGCTCCGGCTGCGGCTTGGGCGCCATGGCGCGGCCGGCGAGCGCCGCGAACTCCTGCAGCCCGATGCCGATCAGCACCTCCGGCAGGAGGGTGGCGAACCGCTCGTCGAGGCCGACCGCTCGGGGGTGTCGCCGCGCCTCGTCGGCGAGCCGGTCGCTGAGCACCCCGGCGACCTGCTTGAACGCGCGGTACTGCAGCAGGCGGGCGAAGAGCAGGTCGCGCGCCTCGAGCAGTGCCAGGTCCTCCTCGTCCTCGACCTCGGCCTGCGGCAGCAGCCGCGACGCCTTGAGGTCGAGCAGCGTGGAGGCGACGAGCAGGAACGAGGTGGTCTGCTCGAGGTCCCAGTGCGGCCCGCCGGCCTTCACGTGCGCGATGAACTCGTCGGTGACCCGCGACAGGGCGACCTCGGTGATGTCGAGCTTGTGCTTGGCGATCAGGCTCAGCAAGAGGTCGAACGGGCCCTCGAAGTTGTCCAGGCGCACCGCGAACGCCGGCGGCGGCTCCCCGCCCGCCTGCCGGACGGAGGGGACCGGCTCGGCGGTCGTCGCTGCGGGGCTCACTCCCCGCCCAGCCGCCGGACCAGCGGGCTCTCCTCGCCGCGCTCCTCCAGGTCGGCCAGCACGAGCGCCAGGGCCTCGCGCACCATCCGGCCACGGTCGACGGCGACCCCGTGGCGCCGGCGCAGCTGCAGGCGCGCGTGCTCGAGGTCGAGCAGCTCGTCCTCGGTCACGTAGACCGTCATCTTCTGGTCGTGGCGCACGCGCCCGCTCGCGCCGCGCGGAGCCGGGGCCTCCTCCGGCGCGGCCTCGTCGGCGGCGGCGGGCTCGGCGGCCGCGACCGCGGCCTGGTCCTCGGGCGGCGGGTCCGGGACGGCGGTCGGCCGGAAGAGGTCCTCGGCCGTGGGCATGTTCACGCGTCGAGACACCCGGCGAGCACCTCCCTGGCCAGCTGGCGGTAGGCATCGGCGCCGTTGGAGGCCGTGGCGTACGCCGTGATCGGCTCCCCGGCCACCGTGGAGTCGGAGAACTTCACCGTCCGACGGATGACCGTGTGGAAGACGCGGTCGCCCCACGCCTCGACGAGCCGCTGCATCACCTCGCGGCCGTGCAGGGTCCGCCCGTCGTACATCGTGCCGAGCACCCCGTCGATCTGCAGCGACGGGTTCAGGCGCTCGGTCACCTTGTCGATCGTGGTCTTGAGCAGGGCCACCCCGCGCAGCGCGAAGTACTCGCACTCCAGCGGGATGATGACGCCGTGGGAGGCGGTCAGCGCGTTGACCGTGAGCAGCCCGAGCGAGGGCTGGCAGTCGATCAGGACGACGTCGTACTGAGCAAGCGCCGGCGCCAGCACCCGGGCCAGGGTCTGCTCGCGCCCGACCTCGTGCACCAGCTGCACCTCGGCCGCGGAGAGGTCGATGTTGGAGGGCAGCAGGTCCATGCCGTCGACCCCGGAGGGCACGACGACCTCCTCGAGCGTGACGTCCCGCTGCATGAGCAGGTTGTAGACCGTGAGCTCGAGGTCGTGCGGGTTCATCCCGAGGCCCACCGAGAGGGAGCCCTGCGGGTCGAAGTCGACCAGCAGCACCCGGCGCCCGTGCTCGGCGAGGGAGGCGCCCAGGTTGATCGTCGTCGTCGTCTTGCCGACGCCGCCCTTCTGGTTGCACATCGAGATGACCCGCGCGTTGCCGTGCGAGGCCAGCGGCCGCGGCTCGGGGAGGTGCGGCATCGGTCGGCCGGTGGGTCCCAGGACCACCTCGGGTGCCGCGGGGGCGGCCTCGACCGGGGGCGTCGCCGGTGGGGCCACCGGGGACGGGGCGTCGACGGCCGGCGCTGCCGCGGCGGCCTCGGGACGCCGGAACGGGACGGGGTCGCCGCCGCCCACCTGCTCCTCGGTCGGCGTCCGCGGCTGCGGCGGCCGCACCAGGGGCGGCATCGAGCCGACGTTGCTGCCGAAGGGGCCGTGGCCGCTTCCGTTCATGGGGACTCCTCGCTGGGTCGACCGGGGAGGCGCCGACGCTGCGGCGCCGACGCGACGGCGACGGGGGAAGAAGCCGCGTCACGGGCGACGCTAGGGCGACCGGGAGCCACCGCCGGGGAGGCGCGCCGCGAATGTCGACATGTCTCCCGCCCGCGCCCGTGCCGGGGCGTCACACCGGCGGTCTGAGCACCTCGGCGTAGTCGGGGTGGTCGTCGATCCAGGACTTCACGTAGGAGCAGCGCGGGATCACCCGCAGGCCCCCGCGCTCGGAGATCGTGTCCAGCGCCGAGCGGATCAGCTGGCCGGCGATCCCCCGGTGCCGCAGGTGCGGCTCCACGACGGTGTGGTGGAAGACGATCGTGTGGCCCTCGACCGCGTACTCGGCGTAGCCCGCCAGCTCACCCTCGACGTGTGCCTCGAACCGGTCCTCCGACTCGTTCTCGGTCACCTCGACCGCCGCCTTCTCGGTCATGCCCCCACACCCATGCCGCGAGCCTAACCCGCGGCCCCGGCCACCCCGTCGAGGCGGCGCAGCGCCGAGGCCAGGACGACGGCCTCCCCCGCCTCGTCGGAGGCGTCGAGGTCGACCGTGCACTCCAGCACCCAGTCGTGGTGCCCCGCCGGGTCGTCGAGGGTCTGGCGCACCCGCCACAGCCGGACCTCGCTCGCCTCCGGTCCGGGGCCCGAGCGGAGGCCCGGCGGGGGGCCGGTCTGCGGCTCGACGTGGAACAGCGCCGGCCCGCGCGCGTCCGCACCGGTGGCGATGCGGTCGTGCTCGGCGTAGTACGCCTCCAGCGCCGTGTCCCAGTCGCCCCGGCCCAGCAGGGCCGCCCGCGGGGGCTCCGGCCGGGCGGCGGCCTCCTGCTCCGTGCGCTCCAGGCCGTCGAGGTCGTCGCGCGCGGCCAGCTCCACGCGACGCCAGACCGCGTTGCGCACCATCACCCGGAAGGCGCGCTCCTGCAGCGACAGCGGTCGCGGCGAGGTCGGCGGGCGCGGCTCCGCCCGCGCGGCCCGCTCCTCGGCGGCCCGGCGCACGGCCTCGGGGTCGGTCAGCGCCTCCCACTCGTCGAGCAGCGAGGAGTCCGTCTGGCGCACCGTCTCCCCCAGCCACTCCTGCAGGCCCTCCAGCTCCTCGGTGCGATGCCGCTCCGGCACGGTCTGGCGCAGCGTCCGGTAGGCGTCGGTCAGGTAGCGCAGGAGGAGCCCCTCCGAGCGGGCGAGCTTGTAGGTGCTGACGAAGTCCGAGAAGCCGAGCCCTCCCTCGTACATCTCGCGCACCACCGACTTGGGCACCAGCGCGGCGTCGGGCAGCCATGGGTGCGAGACCCGGTAGTGCTCGAAGGCGGTCTCGAGCAGCTCGGCGAGCGGCTCGGGCCAGGTGACGTCCTCCAGCCGCTCCATGCGTTCCTCGTAGTCCACGCCGTCGGCCTTCATCTCCGCGATCGCCTCGCCGCGCGCGGCGTGCTGCTGGGCCAGCAGCACCGGCCGCGGCGCCTCCAGCACCGCCTCGACCACCGAGACCACGTCGAGGGGATAGGTCGGCTCCTTGGGGTCGAGGAGCTCGAGCGCCTCGAGCGCGAAGTGCGCCAGCGGCTGGTTCAGCGCGAAGTCGTCCGGCACGTCGACGCCGAGGTCGTAGCGCCGCCCCTGCGCGTCGGGCTCGTCCAGCCGCACCAGCACCCCGGACGCCACCAGGCTCCGCGCCAGCTGGGCCGCCCGCCGGGCCAGCCGCAGCTGCTGGCGCCGGTCCTCGTGGTTGTCCATCAGGAGCCGCCGCAGGACCGCGACGCCGTCCTCGTCGCGCGCCGCGACGTGCAACAGCATCGCGTGGTCGACCTTCATCCGCGGCTTGAGCGTCTCGGGGGCGCCGGCCACCAGCTTGTCGAAGGTCTGCTCCGTCCACACCACCGTCCCCTCGGGCGGCTTGCGCAGCTGGGCCTTGCTCTTCTTCCTCCCGGCCGCCTGCCGCTCGGCCGCCTTCGCCTTCGCCTTCTCGTTCTCGATGACGTGCTCGGGCGCCTGCACGACGACGTAGCCGCGGGTGTCGTAGCCGGCCCGCCCGGCGCGGCCGGCGATCTGGTGGAACTCCCGCGCCGTGAGCACCCGCTGCCGGCGACCGTCGAACTTCGCCAGGCCGGAGAACAGCACCGTCCGGATCGGCACGTTGATCCCCACCCCGAGCGTGTCGGTGCCGCAGATGACCGTGAGCAGCCCCGCCTGCGCGAGCTGCTCCACGAGGCGGCGGTAGCGCGGCAGCATCCCGGCGTGGTGCACCCCGATCCCCTGGCGCAGCAGCCCCTGCAGGGTCTTGCCGAACCCGGCGGCGAAGCGGACGTCGCGCAGCCGCTCGCCGATCGCGGCCCGCTGCTCCTTGTCGGCCCGCATCCCCGACCGGAGCCCGGTCGCGTGCTCGACCGCGGCGGCCTGGGTGAAGTGCACGACGTAGACGGGGGCCTGGTGCGTCTGGACGAGGGTCTCCAGCGTCTCGCCGAGCGGCGTGTCGATCACGTAGTCGAAGGAGAGCGGCACCGGCCGCTCGGCGTCGTCGACCACCGCGACCTCGCGCCCGGTGCGCGCGGTCAGGTCTCCCGCGATCGCCGAGGTGTCCCCCAGCGTCGCGGACATCAGCAGGAACTGCGCCTGCGGCAGCTCGAGCAGCGGCACCTGCCAGGCCCAGCCGCGCTGCGGGTCCCCGTAGTAGTGGAACTCGTCCATCACGACGAGGCCCACGTCGGCCGACCGGCCCTCGCGCAGCGCCACGTGGGCCAGGATCTCCGCCGTGCAGCAGATGATCGGCGCGTCGGCGTTGACCGACGCGTCGCCCGTGAGCATGCCGACGTTGTCGGCGCCGAACACCCCGCAGAGGTCGAAGAACTTCTCGCTCACCAGCGCCTTGATCGGGGCGGTGTAGAAGCTCACCCGGTCCTGCGCCAGCGCCGCGAACTGCGCGCCGGTGGCCACCAGCGACTTGCCCGAGCCGGTGGGGGTGGCCAGCACCACGTGCCGCCCGCTGAGCAGCTCGATCAGCGCCTCGTCCTGGTGGTCGTACGGAGGCAGCCCCCGCTCCGTCGCCCAGGCGCTGAAGACGTCGTAGAGGCGGTCGGCGTCCGCCTCGGCCGGTGGGGGCGCCAGGTCGGCCAGCGTCCCCGTCTCGGGGCTCACCCGTGCGCCCGGGGATGCGTCGCGGCGAAGACCTCGCGCAGGTTGTCGACGGTGACCAGCGTGTAGATCTGCGTGGTCGTCACCGAGGCGTGCCCGAGCAGCTCCTGCACGACGCGAACGTCCGCACCGCCGTCGAGCAGGTGGGTGGCGAAGGAGTGGCGGAGCGTGTGCGGGGAGACGTCGGCGGTGACCCCCGCCCGCTCCGCGGCCTTCACGAGCGCGGCCCAGGCGCTCTGGCGCGAGAGCCGGCCGCCGCGCGAGTTCAGGAACACCGCGCCGCGGGCGGCCCCGGCCGCCTGGTCGGCCACGGCGGGACGACCGCGCACCAGCCAGGCGTCGAGCGCCTCCAGCGCGTAGCGCCCGACCGGCACCAGCCGCTCCTTGCCGCCCTTGCCGCGCAGGCGCACCACGCCGTCGACGGCGTCCACGTCGTCGACGTCGAGGCCGGTCGCCTCGCTGATCCGCGCCCCCGTGCCGTAGAGCACCTCGAGCAGCGCGCGGTCCCGCAGGGCCAGGGGCGTGTCCGCCGCCCCGGCGGCCGCCAGGATCGCCTCCACGTCGGCGAGGGGGAGCGCCTTGGGCAGGCGCTTGGTGGGGGTGGGCGGGCGCACGGCCGCCGCGGGGTCGTGGTCGGCGAGGCCGTCGCGCACGGCGAACTTGTGGAAGCCCCGGATCGCCACGACCGTGCGCGCGGCCGAGGTGGCCGAGAGCGGCGGGTGCTCGTCGTCCCCCTCGCGCAGGCGCACGAGGAACCCCACCACCGTGGCCTCGGTGACCTCGTCGAGCGCGGTGATGCTCCGCCGCGGCGAGGTGCTCGAGATACCGCCGCAGGTCGCGGCGGTAGGACGAGAGGGTGTTCGCGGCCAGGCCCCGCTCGACACCGAGGTGGTCGACGTAGGTCCGCACGGCGCGCTCGAGGCTGTTCAGGGTGGTCTCCGATGGCTGGGGGGATCGGGCGGCAGCTCGACGGGGCCCGTCAGCCCAGCACGTGCTCCACCGACACCGCCTCCATGCCGTGCGCCTCGCCCACCGGCGGGTTGGTCAGCTGCCCGGCGTGGGTGTTGAGCCCGAGCGCCAGGCTCCGGTCAGCGCGGCAGGCGTCGGCCCAGCCCCGGTCCGCGATCGCCACCGTGTAGGGAAGCGTGGCGTTCGTCAGGGCGTACGTCGAGGTGGTCGGCACCGCGCCGGGCATGTTCGCCACGCAATACATGGTGGACTCGTGGACGGGGAAGGTCGGGTCGTCGTGCGTGGTCGGCCGCGAGTCCTCGAAGCAGCCCCCCTGGTCGACCGCGATGTCCACCAGCACGGAGCCGGGCTTCATCCTCGAGACGAGCTCGTTGGTGACGAGCTTCGGCGCCTTCGCGCCGGGGATCAGCACCGCGCCGATCACCAGGTCGGCCCGGGTGACCTGCTGGTCGATCGTGAGCTTGGACGACGCGAGGCCGTGCACCCGGTTGTTGTAGCGCCAGAACGACATCCGCAGCTTGTCGAGATCGGTGTCCAGCAGGGTCACGTCGGCGCCCATCCCGAGCGCGACGTTGGCGGCGTTCTGGCCGGCGACCCCGGCGCCGATGACGACGACCTTCGCCTGGTCGACACCGCCGACACCGCCCATCAGCACCCCCCGACCGCCCTCCGCGCGCAGCAGCGCGTGGGCGCCGACCTGCGGGGCGAGGCAACCCGCCACCTCGGACATCGGGTAGAGCAGCGGCAGCCCCCCGGAGGGCAGCTGGACGGTCTCGTAGGCGATCGAGGTGACCCGTGAGCTCACCAGCTCCTCGGTCAGCGTCCGGTCGGCGGCGAGGTGCAGGTAGGTGAAGAGCAGCTGGCCCTCCCGCATCCGGCCGTACTCCTCGGCGATCGGCTCCTTGACCTTGAGCACCGTCTCGGCCTCGCCCCACACGGCGTCCGCGTCCGGCAGGATCCGGGCCCCGGCCGCCTCGAACTCCTCGTCCGAGATCGAGGAGCCCAGCCCGGCGCCCTGCTCGACCACCACCTCGTGGCCGTGGGACGTCAGCTCGTGGACGCCGATGGGGGTGATCGCCACCCGGTACTCGTGGTTCTTGACTTCCTTGGGGACTCCGAGCAGCACGCCTGATGACCTCCTCGTCGCGGGCCGCCCGCCGCCTGGGGCGCGGCCGTCGTCAGGACCGGACCAACCTACTCCCCGGCACGGCTCACCCGCCCGGGCACGAGGCCCCGGGCATCCGCCGCCAGGACGCCGACCACGGCCGGGCCGTCGGCGACCCGTCCCGCGAGCACCGCCTCGCGCAGGTCGGCGAAGGGCACCCAGGCCGCGTGCATGTCGGCCTCCTCGTGGACGGGCTCGAAGTCCCCGCGGCCGACCTCGGTGAGACCGGTGGCCAGGTAGTGGTGCTGCACCTCGGCGCTGATGCCCGGGGAGGGCCACACGGAGGTGAGGTGGGTCCACTCCTCCGCCTCGAGCCCGGCCTCCTCGCGCAGCTCGCGGCGCGCGACGTCCAGGGGGTCCTCCCCCGCGGCGTCGAGGAGCCCGGCGGGGAGCTCGACGCACCGGTGCCCGACCGGGTGGCGGTACTGCCACAGGCAGAGCACCCTGGCCTCGGCGTCCACGGCGAGGACCACGGCCGCGCCCGGGTGCTCCAGCACCCAGCGGCCGAAGACCTCCTCGTCGGAGCCGGGGCGGGTCACCCGGTCCTCGCGCAGCGCCATCACGAAGTCGCCGCGGTGCAGGTCGCGGCGCCCGACGACGGGCCACTCCTCCACGCGGTCGGACAGTGCGCCGTCGCTCAGCATGCCTGCGACGCTACCGCTGCCAGTCGGCGAGTCGACGGCAGCCGCGCGGGCGGCGCCCACCCGGGGTCGAGCACGGGGGCCGGTCGGTCACGAGGCAGTGGCCGGGGGCTTGCGTGATCGAACACCTGTTCGAATAGGATGAAGCATGGACGACGGCACCCACGACGACCTCGATGCGCGGCAGGTGCTGGCCGCGAGCGAGGGCGCCGTGCGGGCGCGGCGTTCGGCCGAGGTCCAGGACCTGCTGCTGGCGCTGCGCTGGGCCGACCTGCACGCCTGGGATCCTCGTCGGGCGCCCGAACCGCGGCACCCGGGGGGCTCGGGGCCGAACACGCTCGTGGAGGTGGGCGGCGAGGGGACGCCGTGGGTGCAGGACCTCTGCCTGCCCGAGCTGGCGATCGCGCGGCGCACGCACGTGCTCTCCACGCGGGCGGTCGTCGCCGACGCCCTCGACCTGCGGCACCGGCTCCCGCTGACCTGGCGGGTCGTGCTGGAGGGCGACTGCGAATCCTGGCTCGCGCGCCGGGTCGCCTCGCTCTCGCGGCGTCTGTCTGTCGACCGGGTCGGGGTGGTCGACCGGGCCGTGGCGCGCGCCCTCGCAGGAGAGCAGCCGTCTCGTGTGCTGGCGATCGCCGAGGCGAAGGTGATCGAGGCCGACCCGGCCGCCCATGCCGCCCGGGTCGAGGAGCAGCTGCGCCGCCGGGGTGTGTGGCTCAGCCGCAGCGACGACTCCGGCATCCGCTCGGTCATCGCCAGGGTGGACGCCGGCGACGCCGCCTGGGTCGACGCCGTGGTGGCCCGCGTCGCAGACCTGCTGCGGCGGCGGCCCGACCTGCGCGCAACCTGGCACCCCGACCTGCCCGAGAGGCCCAGCGGGGACGAGCTGCGCGGCGTCGCCTTCGGCTGGCTCGCCCACCCCGCCGAGCTCGCCGACCTGCTGGCCAGCCAGGCCACCCCCGACGCCCCCGAGGACGCCGACGACCCCGAGGACCCCGAGGCCCCGGGACCGAGGCCGTCCCGGCACAGCCGCACGACGCGGGCGGTGGTCCACGTGCACCTCGACCGCGCCTCGCTCGACGCAGCAGTCGGCGGCGGTGCCGACGCCGTGGCCCGCGTCGAGGGCGTCGGCCCGATGCTGCGCGACCAGCTCCGCCGCTTCCTGGCCCACAGCCAGGTCACCCTGGCCCCTGTCGTCGACCTCGAGGAGTCGGTCTCGGTCAACGCCTACGAGCACCCGACCCCGGTCCGCCGCCGCGTCCGTCTTCGGAGCCCGGGCGACGTGTTCCCGCACGGCAGCTCCCTGGGTGCGCTCGACCTCGACCACCCCACGCCCTACGAGCCGCACGGGCCGCCCGGCCAGACCGGCGACCACCAGGCCGCCCCGCTCTCCCGCACCGGGCACCGCGCCAAGACGTTCCTCGGCTACAGACTCGAACAGATCGGCCCCGCGGAGTACGTCTGGCGCACCCCGCACGGTCTCCACCGGCACGTCGGACCGACCGGCACGCACGACCTCACCGAGCACGAGGCCGCCGAGCTGGTTGGCGACGTCACGCTGGACGACGCGCTGCGCAGGATCGAGGAGACCCTCGCGAGCCGGCAGGACACCTGAGCTGAGCGTCCGGGTTCGCGACGACGATCCCGGAGTTGCAAGGCCCCGTGTCAGCGCGCCGATCGACTACCGGGAGGCGCCGTCCGGCACGTCGACGCGACCGTGTGTCCAAGGTGCTTCACACCGCAGATAGACACGGGGCTAGCGACCCTTCGAGACGACCGGATCTGCTTGTTATGCCGGTGATCGGAAGGCGAAGCATCATGAGCAGGACCAGCACGGATCACCGGCATAATGCCGATGTGCGTGCGGTCATTCCTCGGGCTGTTCGCGATCCATGCCGGGGCTCACTGGTCAGGCGTCAGGCGAGTCGGAGCCATGAACGTCGAGGTACGCACCATCACCACTGATGACTGGCCTCTCCTCCGCGACGCCAGCTTGCGGGCGCTGGCCGACTCTCCCGACGCCTTCCGCAGGACGCTCGCCGAGGTCCAGGCGCTCACGGATGACTTCTGGCGGCAGCCGGCCGAGGGGTCAGCACCGATCCTGGTGGTGCTGGAAGACGGCCGCGGAGTCGCGATGGGTGGCGTCTTCACTCCCCCGGACAGCGCCGTCGCCTACCTCTGGGGCATGTGGACGGCGCCCGATGCACGCGGCCGTGGGTACGCCGCCGGGCTCCTCACCGATCTGGTGAACTTGTGCCGTGCCAGTGAGGGCGTTGGCGTTAGCTCGCTTGCCACGTCGGCGCCGTCGCGTTCTCGCGCGAGATCTCGCCCGGGATGCGCCGTGCTGGGCCAACAGCCGCGCCTCCCGCCAATTCCTCCGGAGCGACGCATGAGGCCGGGCGCCGGGTCGATGTCCGGATTCGGCCCCAAGAGTCCGCAAGTTCGGACATCGCAGCGGCTCCACCCGGTCCCGAGGATGTGTCGGGGGTAGCTTCCTATCAAGGCGGGCGCCGCGGGACCCCCTTCTGCGTGGCGGTGGTCACCCAGTGGTCACCGCCACGGCGCTATCCGGTGGTGCTGGCCGCCTTGGTCTCGGTGGCCAGTTGCTGGTGGGTCAGCTCCTCGTCAAGACGGTGGTAGCCGAACCACCAGTGCACGGCCAGGCCGATGGCCATGCCGCCGACGGCGAATGCCGACCACGGGAACCCTGTGGCCACCGTGAGGTTGATGACCACGAGCAGGATGGACACCAGCACGGTGATGGTCGCGTGCACGACCATCCCGGTGCGTGCTCCCTCGTGGGCGAGGTCTCGTTCCGCCTGCTGGTAGGCGGACAGGGTGATGTTCGGAGTCGTCATCGACTCCACCTCCTTGTGTGTGCGTTTCTCTTGCCTCTCCGTCGGTGCGCGGACAAGCGTGGCCGGCTCAGTGGCAGCGCTGCCGGCGCACCAATGCTGCGGACGCCGCTGCTGCGGCGATCAGCCATCCGGCCGCCAGGCCGGCGCCGAGGTCATTGGAGCCGTGGTTGGGGTAGTCGTCGGTCACCTTGGGCGGCAGCATGTGCGCCTCCCCGCCTTCGTACTGGTGCACGACCGCGCCGACGTGCATGACCACATGCGTTGCCACGGCACCCGCCGGGTTGCCGGTGAGCGCGGTCGGCACGTTCGCGACCACGGCACCGAGCTGGGGGTAGCGCATGGTGTCGTCGCGGTACTCGGAATAGCCGAGGTGGTAGGTGGCGGTGACCAGCATCGACAACGCCAGCGCGAGCCCGGCGAAGCCCGCCTTGCGGGCCAGCCCCTGCCGGTTGCCCCGCATCAGCAGGTAGGCCACCGCGGCCGGGAGGACGAACAGGGTCAGCGCGTCGACCGCACCGTAGACGGCCCCACGCCAGGCGATGGCCAGGCTGAACTCCCATCCGCCCGGATGCGGGGTGGCGGCCGCCCGGAAGATGGGCACGAGCACCACTGCGCCGACCGCGGCGCCGACGAGCAGGCTGGTCAAGAGCCTGCTGCGCCACAGGGCGGACAGCTCGTGGCGATAGTGGACCGCGAACGCGGCGAAGAACAGCACCGCGATGGTGAAGTAGCCCAGGTAGTAGAGGTCGGGTTGCAGGCCGAGCGTGTCGGCGCCGATCCACGGCACCAAGAAGAACAGCAGAGCCGATGTCGCGAGCCAGACCAGCGGACCTCCTCTGCGGTGGAGGTGTTCGGGCGTGGGTGGCGTGGACGAGAGCAGGCGAGCCGGGTCGAGAGTCATGACAGGTCATCCCCTTCAACCCCGAGCCTGCCCGTGGCTGGCAGCGCGGAGAAGTGATAGACGTCCCTTGAACTGAGGCCCATGGTCGGTGTCCCCGTAGCAGCGAGAGGGGGCAGTGTACCAGGCCTGTTGTAACTTCAATTTCCAGGGCTTAGCGTTGGTCCACCCGGCAGGTGCCCGGGTGAACGCGTTCCGCTCCGGAGACCCGATGGCCGAGACCGCCGAGGTGTGCATCGTTGGTGCGGGCATTGCCGGCCTGAACGCCTTGGTCGTGGCCAGCGACTACCTGCGGGGGGACGACTCCGTCGCCCTGGTGGACAGTCGACCCCGTGTCGGCGGCATGTGGGTAGACACCTATGACTACGTGCGCCTCCACCAACCGCATCGAATCTTCACCGCGGGCTCGATTCCCTGGCTGCCGCGGCGCCCGGCTCCCCACCTCGCCTCGAAGACCGAGGTCCTGGACCAACTGGCACGCTGCAGAGACGTCGCGGCGAGCCGGGTGCAACTCGACGAGCGCATGGGCTGGGACTACGTCTCACACCGCGAGGTCGGTCAGCTGGTCGAGGTCACACTTCGCAGACCGGACGGCACCACGGACGTGCTCCGGACCAAACGACTGATCAAGGCGTTCGGTCACCGCGTCACGCCGACAACTTCGCTCGCCTTGACGAGTGATCGCGTCCACTCGATCACGCCCGAATCCCTCGACCTGTCCGGTCCGATCAGCACGGGGACCGAACCGATATGGATCATCGGAGGCGGTAAGACTGCGATGGACACCGCTCATCTGCTGCTGACAGCGATGACCGACCGTGAGGTCAACCTGGTTGCTGGCCCGGGAACCTTCTTCGCCCGTCGCGATGAGTTCTTTCCAACCGGACTGGCCCGTTGGTGGCGGGGCAAGCCGATCAACACGGTCCTGCGCGAGGTCTCCGAGCGATTCGACGGGACCAACGAGACCGAGGTCGCCGACTGGTACCGCAGCACTTACTCGATCTCGCCTGTCGACGGCGCAACCGACTTCTTCAGCGCGTACCTGTCCGACGCGGAGAGCTCAGTGATCCGGGAGGGCCTGCGCTCGGTCACCCACGAATACCTCGCCGATGCCATTGACTCCCCGGGCGGGGCAGAGCTCGTGTTCCGCAGCGGCAATCGAGCATCGGTGCCCACGGGCTCGTGGGTAATCAACTGCACCGGGCTGCTTCTCCGCGATGAGCACCCGCCCGAGGCGGCCATCAGCAGCAGCGGCCGGGTCGTTTCGATCCAGATGCGATCCAGCGTCACCGGACCGTTCACAGCGTTCGCCGGCTACTACCTGGCTCACCTGATGTTCCGCGAGAAGCTCCACGCCGCTGCCCTGTACGAACTGGACATCGAGGATCTTGCGAACAAGAACCGCGCGGTGATGATCTACGCCTCTTTCGCCCTCTCGTTGTACAACCTGGGCCAGATCTCCCGCGTTGTGCCGATGCGAGTGATGATGAACTGCGGACTCGACTACGACCGCTGGTACCCAGCACCAAGGCGCCTGTTCGGCGCGCTCCAGTTCCTGCGGAACCGCCGCGCGATCGCCCGCTGGAACACGCGCACCCTGGACACCATCGCCAAACGATTCGAGGTGCGGTGTGGCCCGGTCACGCCAATGACTGGCTCGGAGCAGTAGCGCATCGACGAGGACGGAATACCGCAAACTCGGACGTCGACCAGCCGCATCATTCCGCCGCGAGTGACTGGCAAGCCCAACCCACCCACACCCCACTGGGTCAGGGCCCCTCCCCCTCCGGCGGGGGCGGGCGGCGCAGTGTCGTCTCGTCGATCGGGAAGCGAAGCTCGCGCTGTCGCGCGATGGCCGCGCCGATCAGACCCGCGAACAGCGGGTGCGGCCGCGTCGGCCGCGAGCGCAGCTCGGGGTGGGCCTGGGTCGCCACGTAGTAGGGGTGCACCTCGCGCGGCAGCTCGACGAACTCCACGAGGGTGTCGTCGGGCGAGACCCCCGAGAAGACCAGGCCGGCCTCCTCGAGCTGGGGGCGGTAGACGTTGTTGACCTCGTAGCGGTGCCGGTGCCGCTCCTGCACCAGCTCCTCGCCGTAGGTGGCCCGCACGGTCGTGCCCGGCTTGAGGTGCGCGGGGTAGAGCCCCAGCCGCATCGTGCCGCCCAGGTCGCCGGCGCCCTGGACGAAGCTCTTCTGCTCCTCCATCGTGGCGATCACGGGCTCGGGGCAGTCGGGGTCGAACTCGGTCGACGCCGCCTTCTCGAGGCCCGCCACCTCGCGGGCGTACTCGATCACCATGCACTGCAGGCCCAGGCACAGCCCGAGGGTCGGGATCCCGTGGGTGCGCGCGTGGGTCAGGGCGCCGAGCTTGCCCTCGATGCCCCGGATGCCGAAGCCGCCGGGCACGCAGATCGCGTCGAGGTCCTGCAGGCAGCGCGCGGCACTGGTGGGGTCCCCGCACTCGTCGGACGGGATCCAGCGCAGGTGCACCTTCGCCTCGTGGGCGAAGCCGCCGGCCCGCAGCGCCTCGGCGACCGAGAGGTAGGCGTCGGGCAGGTCGACGTACTTGCCGACCAGGCCGACCGTCACCTCCTCGGCGGGGTGGTGCACCCGGCGCAGCAGGTCGTCCCACACGGTCCAGTCGACGTCGCGGAACGGCAGGTCCAGGCGGCGCACGAGATAGGCGTCCAACCCCTCGCGGTGCAGCACCTTGGGGATGTCATAGATCGAGGGGGCGTCGGCCGCGCACACCACGGCGTCCTCGTCGACGTCGCACATCAGCGAGATCTTGGACTTGATGGACGTCGGCAGCTCGCGGTCGGAGCGGAGGACCACCGCGTCGGGCTGGATGCCGATCGAGCGCAGCGCGGCGACCGAGTGCTGCGTCGGCTTGGTCTTCAGCTCACCGGACGGGCCGATGAACGGCACGAGGGAGACGTGGATGAAGAAGCAGTTCTCGCGCCCGACGTCGTGGCGCACCTGCCGGGCGGCCTCCACGAACGGCAGGGACTCGATGTCGCCGATCGTCCCGCCCACCTCGGTGATCACGACGTCGACCGGCGGCTCGCCCGGCCCCGGCCGGCCCATCGCCCGGATCCGCTCCTTGATCTCGTTGGTGATGTGCGGGATCACCTGGACGGTGTCGCCGAGGTAGTCGCCGCGGCGCTCCTTGGCGATCACCGAGGAGTAGATCTGCCCGGTCGTCACGTTGGCGAACTCGTTGAGGTCCGTGTCAAGGAACCGCTCGTAGTGGCCGACGTCGAGGTCCGTCTCGGCCCCGTCGTTGGTCACGAAGACCTCGCCGTGCTGGAACGGGTTCATCGTGCCGGGATCGACGTTGAGATACGGATCGAGCTTCTGCATCGTGACGTTGAGCCCGCGGGACTTCAGCAGGCTGCCGAGGCTCGAGGCCGTGAGGCCCTTCCCCAGAGAGGAGGCGACACCTCCGGTCACGAACACGTGCTTCGTGGTCGACGCCCTCACGGGGTTTCATCCTACCCGAGGGGCACGGCGCCGTCGGCGCCCGACGCACCGTAGGCACCCGATGTTCCCGCCAGCGCGCGCTCGAGCGCCAGCGGCACGCTCACCTGGCCCGCCTGCGTCTCGACGCCGTCCAGCGTCGAGACGCGCGCCAACCGGTCGTCCTCGCGCAGCCGCGCGAGGGCACCGTTGACGCCGCTGGCGGTGCTGCCGGCCAGCATGACGCCGGCGGACCCCTCGCGCACCCCCGTGAGGAGGCCCGCCAGGATCACGTCCGTCGCGGACTCCACCTCCTCGACGTCACTCTCCGCGTCGGGACCGGCGCCCGCGTCGTCCGGCGACAGCACCACGTCGACGGGCTCGTCGCCCAGCACGAAGAGCACCAGGGGCGCCCGACGTCTCGGCTCCCCCTCCGCGGCCGCCACGTCGGCGCCGGTGAGACTCGCGAGCACCGAGGAGGACCGGGCACCCACGTCCTCCCCGGCCGCGTCGGTGCTCGCCAGGGCAAGCGCGAGCAGCTGGCCCAGACGCTCGTACGTCGGCACCGATCCGTCGACGTCGCGCTTGCCGTACTGCGAGGCCAGCTGGCTGCCGAGCGTGTCGATCAGCTGCTTCTCGGCGGGGGCCAGGAGCGTGGGGTTCAGCGAGTACCGGCCCGCGACCCTCCCCCGGGCGTCCTCGATGCGGCCCTCGAGCTCGTCGAGGACCCCCTCCTCGGCGCCGGGGAGCGCGACCAGCGCCACGTCGCGGTCCTTCAGCCGCTTCCAGAGCACGGCCGGGGCGACGGAGCCGGCGAAGGCCTGGGCGAAGGCCTCGGCGCCGTCCGGGTCCGAGGCGTCGACGGGCGCCGAGGCGATGCCGGAGCGGGCCCCCACGTCGGAGAGCGGGCCGCCGCCCAGCACGACCCCCACGGCCAGCGCGAGGAAGACGGCGAAGAGGGAGACGACGTGGTGACGAAACGGGATCACGGCAGGAAACCCACGCGGTCGTCGACGGCGCGGTAGGGCGGGCCCAGGACCTGGCCGGCGGCCTCACCGAGCTCCGCGCCCCACTCCTGGCCGACGGGCGTCGTCGCCACGGCGACGCCAAGCGCCAGCAGCCCGGCGACGGCCACGCCCCACAGGTGTCGCGGTCGGACCCGGCCGGAGTAGAGCGTGGGGACGGCGGCGGCGTCGACCAGGCGCGAGCCGACGCGCAGGCGGGTCAGGAACGCGCCGGCCGAGCCGGCCCGGCGGCGGTCCAGGACGTCGTCGAGCCCGACGTGCAGGCCGACGCCGACGATCACGGAGGCCTCGTGGTGGTGGGCGAGCAGCAGCGCGAGGTCCTCGGCCGCCGCCGCGGTGTCGACGCGGTGGGGGCGCACCTTGAGCCGCTCCAGCAGCTCGGCACCGACCCGTCCGCGCCCCGCCTCGGTGCGCAGCACCACGTCGCCGGCCGAGCGCACCAGCGATGCCCCCGGGATGTCCTCCTCGGACGGGCCCACCACGAGGACGTGCGGTCGCAGCCCGGCCGCGGCCAGCGCGTCGGCGCCGCCCTCGACGCCGATCAGCACGGGATCCTGCTCCCGCACGAAGGGGCGGAGCGCGGCCAGCTGGGTCGCCCGGTCCGGTCCGTCCGCGACGACCACGACGGGCCGGCCCGCGATGCGGGTCGCGAGCGCGGGCAGCCCCTCGCCGTGCAGAAGGAGGTCCTGCTCGCGCCGGAGGAACTCGACGCTGCCGTGGGTGAAGACCTCGAGCTGCCGGGCCAGGCCGGAGCGCGCGGCCTCCATGTCGCCGTGCACGTCGTCGAGGTCGCGGGCGCGGCCGGCGGCGAGCACCCGGTCGGCGATCCACACCGCGTCGCCGTGCACGCGCACCCGGGCGCCGTCGCGCAGCGCGGCGAGGCCCGTCGCCCCGACGCTCTCCACCAGCGTGACGCCCTGCGCGGCCAGCACCTCGGGCCCGAGGGCCGGGTAGCGCCCGGAGAGCAGCGGCGACGCGTCGACGACGGCGACCACGCCGGCGTCCACCAGCGCCTGGGCGGTGGCCCGGTCGAGGTCCGACTCGTCGATCACGGCGACGTCGCCGGGCTGGAGGCGGCGCACCAACCCTCGGGCCTGGCGCCCCACCCGCAGGGTCCCGGTGGGACCCGGCAGGGCGGCGCGGGCGCGGGAACGCGTGAGTACTCGCATGGCGTCACGAGTTTCGCAGCCGCGGGCGGCCGCGTGAGGCATCAGCGCCGCCCGGGCGCGTCGAGGTGGTCGCGGTCAGCCGACCGCGCGGACCTCCCGGGCCGTGTCGAGCAGCTCGCGGGCGTGGGCCAGCGCAGTGTCGGAGTCCTCGAGGCCGGCGAGCATCCTCGAGAGCTCGCGCTCCCGGCCCGACTCGTCGAGCACGCTGAGCCCGGAGGTGGTCACGGAGCCGTCCGAGGACTTCGCGACGACCACGTGCCGGTCGGCGTACGCCGCGACCTGCGGCAGGTGCGTGACCACCAGCACCTGCGCGCCGCGCGCCAGGCGGGCCAGGCGTCGCCCGACCTCCACGGCGGCCCGGCCGCCGACCCCGGCGTCGACCTCGTCGAAGACGAAGACGGGCACGGGCGACGTGCCGGCCAGCGCGACCTCGAGGGCGAGCATCACCCGGGAGAGCTCGCCGCCGGAGGCACCCTTGGCCAGCGGCCGGGGCTCGGCGCCGGTGTTGGCGGCGAGCAACAGCTCGACCTCGTCGGTGCCCGCGCGGCCCATGCGCAGCCACCGGCCGCCCACGCACAGCCCGGCCCGGTCGGCCTCCCCCTCGGCGTCCGGCGGGGGCACCTCCTGCTGACGCACCTGCACCGTCAGGCGGGCGTGCGGCATCGCGAGGCTGGTCAGCTCGTGCGTCACCTCGGCGGCCAGCCGCTCCGCCGCCGCGACCCGGGCCTCGGTCAGCCCGGCGGCCAGGCCGGCCATCTCCTCGCGCAGGCGGACGCGGCGTCCGCGCAGCTCTTCGATGGTCTCGTCCGTGCCGTCCAGGTCGAGCAGCCGGCGCGCGGCCCGCTCGGCCCACCCGAGCACCTCCTCGACGCTCTCGCCGTATTTGCGGGTCAGCCCCGTCAGGGCCGCCCGGCGCTCCGAGACCGCGGCGAGGCGGGCCGGGTCGGTCTCCACCGACGTCGCGTAGGAGGCGACGTCGGCGGCGAGGTCCGAGAGGAGGTAGCTGACCTCGGCCAGGCGGTCGGCCAGGTCGGCGGCCTCGGGATCGTGCTCGCGCACCGACTCCAGCAGCCGGCGGGCCTCCGCGCTCGTGCCCAGCGCATCGGGGGCGCCCTCGTCGCTGGACAGCGCCCGGTGCGCCTGCTCGGCGGCGGCGCGCAGGGTGTCGGCGAAGCCGAGGCGCGTCTCCTCGGCGGCCAGCGCCACGTCCTCCCCCGGCTCCGGGGCGAGGGCCTCGACCTGTTCGAGCCCGTGGCGCAGCAGGTCTGCCTCGCGCGCCCGCTCCCGGGCGCTCGCGACGACGGCGGCCAGCTCGGCCTCGGCGGAGGTCAGGTCGGCGTGCAGACCGGCCCACCGGTGCAGCAGCCCGGCCAGCTCGGAGCCGCCGAAGCGGTCCAGGGCCTCGCGCTGAGCCCGGGAGTGCAGGAGGCGGTGCTGGTCGGACTGTCCGTGCACGGCGACCAGCGGCTCGGCGACGCCGGCCAGCACCGAGGCGGGGACGGAGGCCCCGCCGACGAAGGCCCGGGAGCGACCCTCCGCCGAGACGTTGCGCGCCAGCACGACGCGCCCCTCCTCGACCTCGCCGCCGGCCTCCTCGACGGCGTCGCCCAGGCCCACGAGGCCATCGGCGAGGAGCACGCCCTCGACGCGCGCGCCGCGCGCGCCGCGGCGCACGGCGCCGCTGTCCGCGCGCCCGCCGAGCAGCAGGCCGAGCGCGGTCACGAGCATCGTCTTGCCGGCACCCGTCTCGCCGGTCACGACGGTGAGCCCCGGGCCGAGGTCGATCGTCGAGGTGTCGATCACGCCGAGCCCGCTGATCCGGATCTCCTCAAGCATGCGTCTCCTCGGACCCGCCCCGCTCAGCCACGGCGCCGTCGCTCCGCGCTCCCGCGCCAGCCCTCGACGGACAGGCCGAACTTCGCCACCAGCCGGTCGGTGAAGGGCGCCTCGTGCAGCCGCACCAACCGGACCGGGGCGCTGCCGTGCCGCACCTCGACGCGCGCTCCCGGCGGCAGGTCGACGGTGCGCCTCCCGTCGACCCACAGCACGCCCTGCGCCGGGCCCTGCCCCTCGGTCGGGCCGACGAGCTCGACGGCGAGCACCGAGGTCGGCCCCACGACCATCGGCCGCGCGAAGAGCGCGTGCGCGCTGATCGGGACCATCAGCAGGGCCTGCACCCCCGGCCAGACCACCGGGCCCCCGGCACTGAAGTTGTACGCCGTCGAGCCCGTCGGGGTCGCGCAGACGACCCCGTCGCAGCCCCACCGCGACAGCGGCCGACCGTCGATCTCCACGACCACCTCGAGCATCCGCTCCCGCGACGCCTTCTCCACGCTCGCCTCGTTGAGCGCCCACGTGGCGGCGATCTGCTCCTTGCCGTGATAGACGACGACGTCGAGCGTGGACCGCTCCTCCGCGACGTAGCGCCGGTGCACGACCGCGTCGATCGTGGCGGGGAGGTCGTCTGACTCGGCCTCGGCGAGGAACCCGATGTGCCCGAGGTTGACGCCCAGCAGCGGCGTGCCCGTCGGGTGCGTCGTCTCGGCGGCCCGCAGGATGGTGCCGTCACCGCCGATCACCAGCGCCAGCTCGCAGCCGGCGCCGGCCTGCGTGGGCGCCTCCTCCTCGGGCACGACCTCGATGCCCGGCTCGCCGGTGGCGACCCCGAGGTCGCGGGCCTCCCCCGGGAGCATCCGCACGACCAGCCCGTGCGCCGCGAGCCCCTTCGCGAAGGCGCGGGCGACCTCGCGCGCCTCTTCGCGGCCCGTGTGCGCCAGCAGCAGGATCCGCCGGGTCGACCCGTCTCCGGTGGCTGGGATCTCGCTCACGGGTTCACCTTCTCACCCGGTTCCGACGGCGTCGGTCACGTCCCTCTCCGCGAGCGTCGCGTCGCCCCGGCGCAGCCAGAGGAAGAACTCCACGTTGCCGGAGGGCCCCGGCAGCGGGCTCCGGGTCACGGCCCGGGCGCCCCAGCCGCGGGCCGCCGCGGCGCGGGCGACGGCGGTCACGGCCTCGGCACGCAGCGCGGGGTCGCGCACGACCCCGCCCCGGCCGACCCGATCCCGGCCGACCTCGAACTGGGGCTTGACCATGAGCGCGAGGTCGCCGTCGGGGCGGACCACCGCCAGCAGGGCGTCGAGCACGAGCGTCAGCGAGATGAAGGAGAGGTCACCCACGACCAGGTCGACCGGGTCCCCGACGAGATCGGGGGCGAGGTCCCGCACGTTCGTGCGGTCGTGCACGGTGACCCGGTCGTCCTGCCGCAGCGACCAGGCCAGCTGCCCGTAGCCGACGTCCACGGCCACGACGGAGGCCGCCCCGCGGCGCAGGAGGACGTCGGTGAAGCCGCCCGTCGAGGCCCCGGCATCCAGGCACCGGCGCCCGCTCACGTCGAGCCCCAGGGGCGCGAAGGCGTCCAGGGCGCCGGCCAGCTTGTGGCCACCCCGGGAGACGTAGTCCGGGCGGTCCGGGTCGTCGGTCACGTGCAGCGCCGCGTCGGTCGTGACGCCGGTCGCCGGCTTGGTCGCGCGCGTGCCGGAGGCGCCGCCGAGGCGCACGCGGCCCGCGCCGACCAGCTCCGCGGCGTGCTCACGCGACCGGGCCAGGCCGCGGCGCACCAGCTCCGCGTCCAGCCGCTGCCGTCGGGGCGGCACGAAGGACCGGGTCAGGCCCCGGCCGGGTCGCCGGGGTCGCCCGCCTCGTCGGGATCGGTCAGCGCCTCCCGGAGGCCCTCCTGGGTCCGCTCGAAGGCCGGCACCCGTTCCTCGACGGGGCGTCCCTCCACGCCGTCCAGGCTGGCCAGGACGTCGTCCACGACGGAGACGCCCGTGTGCGGCGCGTCGACCTCGAGCACCTGGACCTCCTCCGCCGGTGGGGCCTCGGACCCCGGGTCCGGCTCGGGGGCGGGCGCTGTCACGAGCTCGGGGTCGCCGTCGGCGCCCTCGACGGGCGGGTCCGCGGGGGTCATGGGTAGCAGGCTACCGGTCGGCCCGGCTCCCGCGCGGAGGGTTCGGCGGGGTCGGCAGGGCGTCCCGGTCGACCGCGGCCCCCGTCTCGTCGAGGTGCTGCCAGGCCGCGCAGGCGGCCACCCGCCACCAGTCCGCGGTGGCGCCGTCGCCGGTCACGGACAGTCGGCCGGCGTCGGTGGCGCCGGTCCACCCGCCCAGCAGCCAGCCGTCACCGTGCCGCGTCGGCGCGTCGTGGGGCTCTCCGAGGCCGGCCAGGTCGGGGGCGACGTACGACGGCCGCTCGGCCGGGCGCGCCGCCACCAGCTCGGGCAGGCCCGTGACGCCGGTGAGCACCAGCAGCGAGGGCACGCTGACGGCGTCCGCACCCTCGATGTCGGTGTCGAGACGGTCGCCGACCATGAGCGGGCGTGCCGCACCGGTCCGGCGCAGGGTCTCCTCGAGCAGCGGCCGGCTCGGCTTGCCCGCGACCCGGGGCTCGACGCCGGCGAACTCCGCGAGCATCCGGACCTGGACGCCGTGGCCGGGGGCGCGACCGTGCGGGGTCGGGAACGTGAGGTCGGTGTTGCTGGCGACCCACGGGACCCCGTCGCGCACCAGCATGGCCACCCGCATCAGCTCGGACCAGCGCACGTCGGGCCCGTAGCCGGTCACCACCGCCGCGGGGTCGTCGTCGGGACCGACCGTGACCAGGCCCGCCTCCCGGACCGCGTCGGCGAGACCGTCGCCCCCGAGCGCGAGCACGCGTCCACCCGCCCCGAGCTGGTCGACCAGCAGCCGCGCCGCCGCCTGCGCCGAAGTGACGACGTCGGGGGCGGCGGCCTCCACACCCAGGGACGTGAGGTGCTCGGCGACCATCGCCGCCGACCGGGAGGCGTTGTTGGTGACGAACGCGACGCGCGACCCGGCGGCGCGGGCGGCCTCCAGCGCCTCGGCCGCGCCCGGGACCGCCTCGCCGCCGACGTACACGACGCCGTCGAGGTCGAGCAGCAACAGGTCGTGCGCCCGTTGCAGCGGCTCCCGACTGACCGACAGGCTGGTTGGGGACACGCTCACCTCCACGCTCGTGGCCCCGGCGGGACCGTTGGCCGGACAGCCTACGATCTGTGGGTGGACACCTCGGAGGCCGACGGAACCGATGTGGCGCCCCCGCTCGTCGCCGCTCCCTTCCGGCTCCACCCCTTCCGCGGGATGATGCTCACCGGCTCGCGCGTGGGCGACGCCGCCTCGTTCCGGGCCTTCGCCCGTCCCTATCGCGACGTGGCTCGGCGACTGTCTCGCTGGGAGAAGTCGGGCCGCCTCGCGCACGACCCCGAGCCCGCGCTCTACCTGCACGAGTACACCGTCAACGGGATCACGGTCCGCGGGCTCGTCGGGGCGCTCGAGCTCTCGCACCGCGCCGGCCCGGGCGACCCGGCTGCCGTCCTGCCGCACGAGGCCATCCACCCCCGTCAGGCTCGCGAGCTCGCCGACCGGATGCGCGAGATGCAGCTCAACCCCGCCCCGGTGCTGCTCGTCCACCGCGGGCCGGCGGCCGTCCGCGACATCGTCCGCCGGGCCGCGAGCGCGGAGCCGGTGCGCGTCTACCGCGACCGGCACGACCAGTCGCAGCGGATCTGGGCGCTGCGCGACCCCGATCAGATCGCCCGCGTCGACGCGGCGCTCGCGGATGCCGAGGTGCTCCTGGCCGACGGGCACCACCGCTACGCCGCCTACCTCTCGCTCCAGGAGGAGCGCCCGGGGACCCCGTGGGACCGCGGCCTGGCGATGCTCGTCGACCACGACGACACCCCGATCTTCCTCGGGGCCATCCATCGCATCCTGCGCCGCACCTCGCTCGCCGATGTGCAGGCGGCGGTCGAGAGCAGCCCCGGCGCCACGTGGGAACCGGCCGCCGAGACCGCCGCGATCTCCGCGCTGGCAGCCGACACGATCGTGCTCACCGACGGGCAGGCGTGGGCCGTGGCCCGCCTCCCCCCGGGGCCCCGGGCGCCCGTGGAGGTGCTGCACGCCGACCTCGTCCCGCGCCTGCCGGGCCCGCCGCCGACGGTGTCCTACCACCACTCGGTGCAGGACCTCCTCACCGGCGTCACCGCCGGCCGCGACGTCGCCGTCCTCATGCCCGCCCCCGACTTCGACCAGGTCCACGCCACGGTCGCCCAGCGACGGCTGCTGCCCGAGAAGGCGACCTCCTTCCAGCCCAAGCCCACGGTCGGCGTGCTGATGCGCTCGCTGCGCGAGACCTGAGGACGCCCCAAGATAACGCCCGAAATGACGTCAGGGCCACCGAGGAATCGGTGGCCCTGACGTTTTTCAAGGTGTTGTCCGGCGGCGTCCTACTCTCCCACAACCGCGGGGTTGCAGTACCATCGGCGCTGAGAGGCTTAACTTCCGGGTTCGGTATGGGACCGGGCGTTTCCCTCTCGCTGTGGCCGCCGTGACGTCTGGTGAACCAGACCCGTTGTGCTGTTGTGTGTTCCCAGCGGTGCGGGTTTGTGGTTCGGGAGCTGCAAGTGGACGCGCGTCGTGTTCGTTGGTTTTGATTTGTGGTGTGGGGTTGTCACACGTGTTTCTTC